>CAYWPG010000003.1:42058-147910 GCA_964460035.1 uncultured Alkalilimnicola sp. | reverse complement strand
GAGAGGGGCTAAAGAGGGTCTTGTTCGAGGGCGCGGGGAGAGGCTGGGGCGTGGTTTCCTCCCCCTCACCCCACCCCCTCTCCCGCGGAGGGGAGAGGGGCTAAAGAGGGTCTTGTTCGAGGGCGCGGGGAGAGGCTGGGGCGTGGTCTCCCCCCTCACCCCACCCCCTCTCCCGCGAGGGGAGAGGGGCTTAAGAAGGGCTGGTCCGGAGGGAAGGAGCGTCAGGGGGGGGGGCGCGGTCTATTTTCCTCCCGCAAAGGGGAGGCGTTGGGGGGCGGGTGTGGTGGACATCTCCCTTCACGCTAATCCCGCTGTTAAGTAGGGAAGCTCGGTGGGAGCAGTTTGGGTACGGGGACGATGGCTAACGACTTTGGCAACATCTTCGATACCACCGCAATGACGCGCTTGCGCGCGAAAATGCAGAATCCGGATCGCGACAGCGTGCGCGAGGTGGCCAAGCAGTTCGAGAGCCTGTTCGTGCAGACCATGCTCAAGAGCATGCGCTCGGCCAGCGGCGGCGATGCGCTGCTAGGCGGGAAGCAGGAGCAGCAGTACCGCGATCTGTTCGATCAGCAGATGGCGCTGAATATCGCTCGCGGCCGCGGTTTGGGCTTGGCGCCTATGATCGAGCGGCAGTTATTGGCCAATCTCGGGCTCAGCGATGAGCAACCGCCAGCGCTGGATCGCAGCCTGGATCGGTACGCGAACCGGGTGCCGAGCCGGCGCGCGGCAAGCCAAACGCCTGACGCCGCCGCAGCCCCAGCGGTGACGGAGAAGCCCTCGCAGGCAGAGAAGGGGCCGGTGTTCGAGAAGCCGGAGGATTTCGTGCGGGCCGTGTGGGCGGCAGCCGAGCGTACCGCCAAACGCTTCGGCGGGTCCGCGCGTGCGTTAGTGGCGCAGGCGGCGCTGGAGACCGGTTGGGGACAGCACGTAATGCGTCGGGCAGATGGTAGCAGCACTTTCAACCTTTTTGGGATCAAGGCACACCGCGATTGGAGCGGCGATACCGTCAAAGTTCCGACGCTGGAATTTCGCAACGGGGCCATGCGCCGCGAAGTAGCGGAGTTTCGCGCTTACCGCTCTATAGAAGAGAGCTTCGAGGATTATCTGCAATTCCTGCATAGCCACCCTCGCTATCAGCGTGCGTTGGAAGTCGCCGATGACCCGGAAGCGTATGTGCAAGCACTGCAGGAAGCCGGCTATGCGACCGATCCGGATTATGCGGAGAAAATTACGCGGATCATGAAAAGCGCCACGCTGTCCGCGGTGGCGGCAGACGCGTCTGATATGTCGGCCTGAGCCATCGCCGCGAACGCGCAGTTCGGATTGCATATACGCCTAAAGAAGCGCGGAGCCAGGCCGATAGATAACGCAGCGGGACGCTCGGACGGAGCGCCCAGAAGATAAATAGGGAGCTTCTAGCGATGGCGAACCTGCTTAGCAACAGTTTGTCCGGGCTGCTGGCCTTTCAGCGGGCGCTGGCAACCACCTCCCATAACATTTCCAACTCTACGACCCCGGGGTATAACCGGCAGCGTGTAGAGCTAGGCACGCGGATCCCGCAGCAGTACGGCGGCGCCTGGATCGGCGCCGGAGTGAATCTGATCTCGGTGACCCGAGTCGTGGAAAGTGCGCGGCAAGCTTCGGTGCGTACCAACAGCACCGACTTCTACCGGCTGGATACTTTTGCCGAGTTGGCGGGCCGTATCGATAACCTGCTTGCGGACAAGACGGCAGGCTTGTCTCCTGCCATGCAAGGCGTGTTCGATGCTATCCAGACGGTCAGTAACGATCCGGCCTCGCAGACCTCGCGCCAAGTTCTGCTCGACGAGGGCAATAACCTGGTCAGCCGTTTCAAGTTCCTGGAAGGGCGGCTGAACGAACTCGAGCGCGATATAAGCCAGCGCCTGAAGGTGCAGGTCGCCGAGATCAACGAATATGCGCAAGGCATCGCGCAGCTCAACTACGAAATCGCCAAGGCTACCGGTAACGCCGGCGGCGTGCCGCCCAACGATCTGCTCGATAAGCGCGATCATCTGCTCCTGCAGCTGTCCGAACGAGTAGCGACCCAGGTCGTGATCGAAGATGACGGCTCGATGAACGTGTCCATCGGCAAGGGGCAGCCGCTGGTGGTGGGTAATACCGCCAACAAGCTGACGATTACGATGAACGCGTACGATAAGAGCCGTCCTGAGGTCTCTTTCGTAGGCACACACTCGACGATCAACATCACGGATAGCATTACCGGCGGCACCATGGGCGGGCTGCTGGAGTTTCGCCACACTATGCTGGACACCACACGCCAGCAGCTTGGTCAGCTGGCGGCGACTATCGCGCTGGATTTCAACCGGCAGCACAGCCTGGGCATGCGCTTCGATACGAACCCGCCGCAGCTGGGCGGCAATTTCTTCACGGTCGCTACGCCTCGGGTGCTGCCGCACGAAAGCAATTCCGCCAGCCTCACCGGCTCGCCGACGGTTGAGTTCGATCTGGACAATCTGGGTCAGCTGAAGGGGGCGGACTATCGGCTCAGCTTCGACGGTACTGATTGGACCTTGCGCAGGCTCAGCGATGGCCAGTCCTGGACCGCGGCCGCGGGGGACACATTCAGCGTCGACGGGTTGACCATCGACACCAGCACGATTACCGGCATGCAGGATGGCGATAGCTTCCTGCTCCAGCCTACGCGCGACGTCGTCGATCAACTCTCCATGGCGATCGATCGTCCCGAGCAGATTGCGGCCGCCTCGCCCGTAATCACCGGCGAAGCCACGGATAGCACCGGCCAGAGCATCAATACCGGCAGCGGACGGATCGGTACGGCGCTGGTGAGCGACGCCACCGGACTCCCATTGGACGTAGACGAACCTATCCGGCTGATCTTCGATGGCACGGGCGCGTTCACGGTGGAGCAAAATGGCGTCACGCTCGGCACCATTGCTTACGATCCGGTGGCGGACGTGGACGGCAAAACGGTAACGTTGCCCGGTTATCCGGGAATCAGCTTCACATTGGCAGGCAGTCCGCACGCGGGCGATGAGTTCGTTATCGCCAGCAACCAGAATGGCCGTGGCGACAACAGCAACATGTTGCAGCTTGGCTTGTTGCAGGATAAGGCCGGCATGGTGAATGGCAACGCCACCTATCAGGAGTTCTACAGCGGCCTTGTGGGCGACGTCGGCGCCTCGACGATGCGGGTGAACATCAACCGCGATGCCCATGAAGTTCTGCTCAATCAGTCCATTGCCTCGCACGAAGCGGTGTCGGGCGTCAACTTGGACGAGGAGGCTGCCAATCTGATGCGCTACATGCAGGCCTACCAGGCTGCAGCGCAGCTGATTTCGGTCGCCGACTCGCTCTTCGAGACGCTGCTCACTGCGGTGAGGAGATAACTGGCATGCGTATATCCACGGCACAGTTTCAGCGCGAAAGCATAATCGCGATGCTGCAGCGGCAGAGCGAGCTGTCGCGCACGCAGCAGCAGGTTTCCACAGGCCGCCGTATCCTGACGCCGGCCGACGATCCGGCCGGCGCCGCGCGGGCGCTGGACTTGACGAAAGCGGTCGCCAATTTCGAACAGTACATCTACAACGGCGAGCAGGCTAAGCTGCGGCTCGGAATCGAAGAGAGCGTACTCGAGCAGGTAGGCAGCCTGTTGCAACGTGTGCGCGATCTTGCACTGCAGGCAAACAACGCCACTAACGATGCCCAGAACCGCCGTCAGATCGGAGCCGAGGTGGAGCAGTTGTTCGAGCAGCTGGTCCAGCTCGCCAACAGCTCCGATGGCAAGGGCGAGTATCTGTTCTCGGGCGTGAGCTCGCGCACCCGTCCGTTCGAGCGCGATGGCGGCGAGATCGTGTTCATGGGCGATCAGGCCGAGCGCATGGTGCAGGCAGGACCGGCCCGGCAACTTTCCATGAGCCATTCCGGTTTCGATGTCTTCATGAAGATACCGAACGGTAATGGCACGTTCGTTGCCGACGGCCTGGCGACCAACCAAGGCACCGGGCAGATCGTCAATACCACGGTGCTCGATGCGGTGAGTTACCAGCCCGAGACTCACAGGATCGATTTCGTTACCAACGCTGCCGGCGAGCTCGCCTACACGGTGACCAACGTGACAACGGGCGATCAAGTCATCCCGGCATTGCCGGCCATAGTGCCGGACGATGCGCCGACGTTCGTGCCGGATCAAGCCATTACTTTCAATGGCGTCTCCATCGTTCTGCGGGGCGAACCGGCGCCGGGCGATGCTTTCGAGGTCGCGCCCAGCCGCAGCCAGTCGATGTTCACCACCGTGCAGAATGTCGTCAAGACGCTGATGGAAGGCGGCGACTCGCCGTCCGAGAAGGCGGCCGTGCACAACTCCCTGGGGCGGGCGCTGGAAGAGATCGATCTGGGGCTGGAGAACATACTGCGGGTACGCGCCGAAGTGGGCGGGCGGATCAACGCGATCGAGGCGGAAGTCGAGAGCAATACCGCCGCCATGCTCGATATGGAGCAGGCGCTCTCCGCAGTGGAAGACCTCGATTACGCCTGGGCCCTGAGCCAGCTGAGCCTGCAACTGGTTGGCTTGCAAGCTGCGCAGCAAAGCTATGTGAAAGTGCAAGGGCTTTCGCTGTTCAACTATATCCGCTAGATCCTGCTCGCCTTCGAAGGCATGACAGGGCGCCGTTCCGCAGCGGTTGGAGACCGCCGGGGCGGCGCCTTGTCGTTTGTGTCGTGGTTCGGTGCGCTGCGGCAATGCCTTTGGAAGCGTACTCCTCCGCAAAGGCCTTTCTGGCGTACCGTGAGCATCAAGATTCGCGGCGGGATGCCGCTTTTATAGATGCCGCGGAGATTCGCGGTGAGGGCGCCGCTCCCACAGGGGAGCTCTCCCGCGGGTAGGGGACTAGCTACTAGCTCTGGTGGCAACGCCCTCCCCAGGCCGTAAAGGCTTCATGAGCGCGCATGCTTAAAGCGTTTTTCGCGCCTCCGTTTAAGAGCTTTCCAGTTGCCTGAATTCTTCCTGCAGCAACGCATTCTGGTCGTTGTGCGGAAGTCAAGAAAAAGATGTGAAAGGGGCTAAAGGAATCACAAAACGCGCCGATACCCCTTTTGAGCGCTGGAACTGAGCCTTCTACGGGGCGGTGCCAGACAAGGCTCGAGTTGACTCTCACTAGGAGAACTGACATGCCTCAGGTTATTAATACGAATATGGCGTCCCTGAACGCCCAGCGCAATCTGGATCGTTCCCAGAACGACTTGCGCATCTCGTTGCAGCGTCTGTCTTCCGGCCTCCGTATCAACAGCGCCAAGGACGACGCCGCGGGTCTCGCCATCAGTGAGCGCTTTGGTGCCCAGGTTCGTGGCTTGAACCAGGCCATCCGCAACGCTAACGACGGTATCTCCTTCGCCCAGACCGCCGAAGGCGCGCTGGAAGAGGTGAGCAACGCCATCCAGCGTATCCGTCAGCTCTCGGTGCAGGCCGTTAACGACACCAACTCGTCGTCCGACCGCGAAGCGATCAACAACGAGGTCAGCCAGCTGATCGCAGAGGTGACCCGTATTGCCGAGGCGACCCAGTTCAACGGTCAGAACATCCTTGATGGCAGCCTGAAGGATCTCACTTTCCAGGTCGGCGCCAACAAGGGCCAAACCATTTCCGTGAACGGCGTGGATGCCCGTGCCGGCCAACTCGGTGCGGAGATCTACGAGGGCGGTAGCTACAATGCGGCTAACCTGGCTGCGCTTAGCGGCTTGAGCCTCAACGGTATTGCTATCGACGTTGCGGGTGTGACCACCAGCAAGGAGTTGGTTGCCGCCATCAACGAGAAGTCGCCCGCTACCGGTGTTACCGCGCAGCTCGAAGCGACCCGCGTGTCGCTGGGTGCCTTCACCACGCCTGGCGGCGCGAGTGCCGCGGTGGTCACGATCAACGGTCGCGACATCGCGATCCAGCCTGGCGCAACCGCAGAGGATGCCGTAGACGCGATCAACACCGTTGGTGCCCAGATCGGTGTGACGGCCGAGCTGAATGGTAGCAGCATCGTTCTGGTGAACCAGAACGGCGCGGCGATCAAGGTTGCGGACGCTGACGACGTCTTCTCCGATGTCGGCGCTACCGAGGAAACGCACGAAGCCGGCATCATCCTGGCCACCGACGTTGGCAAGGACATCCTGATCGGCGGCGATGCGACCCAGCTCCAGAACATCGGACTGGAGGTGGGCTCCGTAACCACGGTGACCGAGCGGCTCAGCGACGTGAGCGTGACGACCCGCGCTGGCGCTGAGAAGGCCTTGCGTACGCTGGACTTCGCGCTGCAGCAGATCAACGGCATGCGTGCCGAGCTCGGTGCGGTGCAGAGCCGCTTCGAGTCCACCATCGCCAACCTCGCTACCAGTGCGGAGAACCTGGACGCTGCTCGCAGCCGCATCCGCGACGCCGACTTCGCCGCTGAAACCTCGGCGCTGACGCGCGCGCAGATCCTGCAGCAGGCTGGCACGGCCATGCTGGCTCAGGCGAACGCGGTTCCGCAGAACGTGCTGTCGTTGCTGGGTTAAGAACGACAGTCCAAACGCGACCGCCCAGGCTGCAGCCTGGGCGGTCGTTCTCTCGCAGCTAAACGAGGGAAAGGACGATGGTTGACAAGGTTGACCCAAGCATTGTTAGCCGTCCGGTCATTCAGCCGGCAATCGCTGCCGAGAAGGGGGCGGCACCGCGGGGCGGCGAAGCCCAGAAAAGCGGTCTTGCGGGCGCCGGGGCCGCCGAAACCGCTGAGACGGGCCTCAGCCTGGTACAGGCCGTTGAGCAGATCAACGAGTTTTTTCAGATCGCGCAGCGAACCCTGCACTTTCGAATCGATGAAGAAACCGGCCGTACTGTGGTGACGGTAATGAACGGCGAGACCGACGAGGTGGTGCGGCAAATTCCCAGTGAAGAAGTGCTGCATGTAGCCGCCCGACTGAACGAGCTCAAAGGGCTTCTGCTTTCCGCGGAGGCTTGATAGTCCTGGCCCGTTCCTTGCTGAGCCAATTTGGCTTCACGATGATCGGATCCGAGTATCGACTGGCGTTATACGGAGAGTGAGACATGACCGGAATCAGTTCGATGGGCGTCGGTTCAGGACTGGACCTGCAATCGCTGGTTCAGCAACTGGTTGCCGCCGAGCGCGCGCCGGCACAGTCACGCATCAACCGCAAGCAGTCGCAGCTGCAAACGCAGTTGTCCGCCTACGGCAGTCTCAAGAGCGCGCTGTCGAAGTTCCGCTCCACCGTCAAAGAGCTGACGAAGATTACCGCCTTTCAGACGATGACGGCGTCCAGCTCAGAGGAGGAGGCAATCTCCGTCAGCCCTTCCGCCGGTGCTCAGACAGGCCGTTTCGACATCAAGGTCAACAAGCTCGCGCAGAGTCAGAGCGTCGCATCGAAGGCGTTCGAGGATAGAAACAGTGCGGTCGGCTCGGGCAAGCTGGTGTTCCGCTTCGGCGAATGGTCGGAGGATGGGAGCACATTCACGCCGGACGCGGATCGACCGGCTAAGACGGTGGTCATCGACCCCAGCAGCAATACGCTGGCGGATATCCGCGCCGCTATCAACGAAGCGGGTGTAGGCGTTACCGCAAGCATCGTCAACGATGGCACCGGCGAGCGCCTTATCCTTACCGCCAATGAAACCGGACGTAGCAACGGGTTCGCGATCGAGGTGGAAGACGCTGAGGGTGCGCTCGGCGAGTTGGCCATGACCGACGGCACCAGCACGATGTCGCTCACCCGTGCTGGCTCGGATGCCGAACTCGAAGTCAATGGCCTGACGTTAACGCGTGCCAAAAACAGCGTTAACGACATTATCGAAGGCGTTACGCTGCAACTGAAAAAAACCACTAGCAACAGCGTCACTATCAACGTAGAGCGCGACAACGGCGCGGTTAGAAAGCAGATCGAAGGTTTCGTTAAGGCGTACAACGATCTGCGTGAGGAAATCAAGAAACTGTCGGCATACGATGCCGAGACGCGCCAGAGCGCTCCGCTGACGGGCGATGCCGTGCTGCGCAACATCAGCAGCAGCCTTACGCGGACCATGATGGACACTCTGGGCGTGCTGGAGGGAGATGCGGTACGCTCACTGGTCGATATCGGCTTGACCACCAACAAAGATGGTAAGCTGGAGATCGACAACAACCTGCTCGATAAGGCGCTGAATCAGAATTTCGAGCTGGTAGGGGCGTTGTTCGCGTCGGTCGGACTACCACAGAACAGTGGCGTGGAGTACGTCGGCGCGAAAGGGTACACCCAGCCGGGGAAATACGCAGTCAGCATTACCCAGCAGGCGACGCGAGGAGCCTTGAACGGATCGGCCGTTACTGGCCCGATTACGATCGACGACAGCAACAAGGCGTTTCGCATCAAGGTCGATGGCGTGCAGTCGTATCGTATCGAACTTGCGGCGGGCAGCTATACCCCGGAGGAGTTGGCGCAAGAGCTGCAGGCAAAGATCAACGGCGATCGCAAGTTGGCCGACGAGGGCAAGAGCGTTACGGTCGAGTACGACGGCAATGGGTTCGTCATCCACTCTGCCACCTATGGCTCCAAGTCCACTGTAGAAGTCACGGCGGTCGATGCGGCTTTTGCGACGGTTACCGGCCTATCGGGCGAAGGCGTGGCCGGACTGGATGTGCAAGGCACCATCAATGGGGTCGCTGCGGAAGGGGATGGCCAGTACCTGACTGCGGTCACCGGCGCAGCCAACGGGCTTAAGCTCAAAATCGTCGGGACCGAGCTTGGCGATTACGGTGTGGTCACCTTCTCGCAGGGGCTGATGACTACGCTGGACGATCTGCTGGGGGAATTCCTCGACGGCGACGGTTCACTCGATGCCGCGACCGAAGGTATCAAGCGCGAGCAGAAGGCGATGGACGACGCGCAGGCTCGGCTCGATGCGCGCATGGAGCAGGTTCGCAAACGTTTCATGGCACAGTTTACCGCCATGGATATTCTGGTGGCGCAGATGAATAGCATGAGCAGCTTCCTGAGCAGCCAGCTCTCTTCGCTCTCCGCCATGCTCAATACGCAGAAGAAGTAAGTTCCAACGCGTCTTCTGTCCGCTGTATCAACTCGTGAGGTCGTTATGAGTTACGGGATCAACCAATACAAGCAGATGGGGACCTACTCCGGAGCTGCCTATGCGGATCCGCATCGCCTCACGCAGATGCTGTTCGAGGGTTTTCTTGAGCGCGTCGCCCAGGCCAAAGGCGCCATGATGGCCAAACAGGTGGCGCAGAAGGGCGAGCGGATAGGCAAGGCCATCGGTATTCTCGAAGGCCTGACCGCGTGTCTGGATCTGGAGCGGGGAGGCGAGATCGCGGCCAATTTGCGCGATCTGTACGACTACATGCAGCGCCGCTTGCTCGAGGCCAACTTGAAAGACGACGTGGCCATGCTTGATGAAGTGGCCAGGCTGATGGGCGAAATCAAGAGTGCATGGGACGCCATCCCCTTGGAGGTGCGCCAAACGGCCCCCAGCGCCGTCGGCGCGCGCGGGTAGGTAGGGGAGGGGTTGTGGAGGCGCACGATCCCGCTCGGCTCTCCGAGGAGCTGCTGGCGCTTACCCGCGAAATGCTCGCGCTTGCCCAAGCCGGCGAGTGGTCATCGCTCGCGGGCATGCAGGAACGACGGCAGCAGTTGGCGCACGCTGTGTTTGCGGAGCCGATCCCGCCGGAGGTGGCCGATACGGTCTCCGAGCGCGTACGCCAGGTGCTGCGCCTGGACGGGCAGCTCGTGCCGCTGGTGGAAGCCGAGCGGCAACGTGCTGTCGATGGTCTGCAGGAGTCGAATAAGGGCTTACAGGCCGCGTCGGCTTATCGGCGTTTCGCCGGCTGACTGCGTGCCATCTTCCGGCCGCCGTTCAACATCGAAGAATCGGCAGGCGACGCTTCTCCTTTTGCTGCGTTTCTCCAGCCTATCCTTTCTTTCTGCCTGGCATGACACATAACAGGGCGCCTGCTCACAGGCAGCGTGTGTCTGTGTGGGCATGCAGGTTTTTCCCGCTTCGCGAGGTGGGGTGAAGATTCGGGGCCGGGAGGGCGCTCCTACCGGTGGCTCGTCCCACGGCGGGTTCTCCCGCGGGTAGGGGTTGCGTCTGCAGGAGCGCACCCTGGTCGCAGCAGCTGCCGATCCCGTAGATTGCTATCTGCGATTGCGGTCTCTCTCTGACTTTCTTCGCGCCGCCCGGGTCTACCGTCGTCTAATTTTTGGCCTTTTGTTGCGCTGCAACGTGACAGGACCCGGTTAGTGCGAGTAACGTCAGGTTTTTGACGGACCAAAATAAGAAACGACAGGAGGTTGCTCACGTAACGCGTTGCGGGGGAAGGGGGTTTGGTCAGGATCCTGCTTATTGACGCGGATCGGGAGCGGGCCGCGGGTATCGAAGCCGTCATTCGCTTTCTGGACCATGATATTGTCGTCGCCAGCGATGTTGAGGGGCTGGCGTTACGCTTGGAGCAGCGCGAGGGCATAGCCCTGTGCCTGCTCGCCGGCACTGCCACATTTGTGACGCACGCCCAAGAGCTGCTTTGGGAACTGGCGCCCGAACTGCCGGTTTTTCTGTTGGCTCCGCAGGGCTCGTCGCGTGCCAAACCGGCAGCCATGAGCGCCAGCATTCTGGGGACGCTGGAGCTGCCGCTGAAGCAGGCCCAACTCGGCGCCGCGCTCAAACAGGCGTTGAGCCACAATGCCCAGAGCCGTTCCGGTGCCGGGCGGCGAGCCAGCGCTCCGCGGCTGGTTGGGCAAAGCCGCGCCATGCAACGGGTCAAGCAGCTGATCGAGCAGGTGGCGCCCACGGACGCCAGCGTGCTCATCCTGGGGGAGTCGGGCACCGGCAAGGAAGTGGCGGCGCGCGCGCTGCACGATAGTTCTCCGCGACGCAACAAGCCGTTCGTGCCTATCAATTGCGGCGCTATCCCGCCGGACTTGCTCGAGAGCGAACTGTTCGGCCACGAAAAAGGCGCTTTCACCGGCGCGATCAGTGCCCGGCCCGGGCGCTTTGAGATGGCGCACGGCGGCACGATTTTCCTCGACGAAATCGGCGACATGAGCCTGCACATGCAGGTCAAGCTGCTGAGAGTGTTGCAGGAGCGCTGCTTCGAACGGGTGGGATCGAACAATACGATTCACGTCGATGTGCGAGTCATCGCGGCTACCCATCGGGACCTGGAGCAGCAAATTGCCGAAGGTCTGTTCCGCGAGGACCTGTTCTACCGCCTGAATGTGTTTCCCATCGAAATGCCGCCCTTGCGTGCCCGTCCCGGCGATATTCCGGTGCTGGTCGAGGAGATGATCCGTCGCATTGAGGATGCCGGTCGCGGCTCCGTGAAGCTTACTCCGGCGGCGCTGTCGGCACTCAGCCAGTATCACTGGCCAGGCAACGTGCGCGAGCTCGCCAACCTCATAGAACGCTTGGCAATCATGTACCCATACGGCGAAGTCGACGTCGAGGATCTGCCGGAGAAAGTCCGCTGCGATGTCAGCGATGCGATGGGGCCGGTCAGCGCTGACGATGCCATGAGTTCGCTGATGGCCAGAGAGTCGATTCGCGAAGCGGTGCCCGCGCAACCGGCGGCGGCCGGTGCCAACGGAGGATTGTTCAGCGACGACTGGGGCGAAGAAGGGATCGATCTCAAGCAGCATTTGGTCGATCTGGAAACGCAGCTGATCAAGCGAGCGCTGGAGAAAGCCGACGGCGTGGTGGCGCAGGCGGCTAAGCTGCTGAAGTTGCGGCGCACGACGTTGGTGGAGAAGCTGCGCAAGTATGGAATTCAACGCGCCGAAGCGTAAGTACAGGGAGCGCAGTCGAACTTCGGTCGGCGCGCGGCGTTCGCGCCGGGGGTGCTCCCACAGGGCAGCCCCTCGTCCTGGGCGGGCGCTGAGCTCCCGCGCCAGGAATGCTTTCGTGAGTGCAGTGTGGCGCCTGCCGTAGCGACGCTACACTCACCGAAAGTCTGCGACTGGACCCGGGCCCGACTAGCGATGGCATTTTTGTGTATCCATCGCCGACTGTTTCTTGACGCTCCCTTGCCAAACGCTCCGTTAGCGCTCGGTCGAAACGGTGCGGCAGGCCCATTAAGCTCGGGCAGAGCCGCTACCTTCGGATTCTTGACACTCTTTGGCGCGAAACCTGCATGCGTAGACCTGGCGTGGTTTACCAACTGGGGGGGTTATGAACGAGGTGAACATGCAGCAGGCTCTTGCCGAGCTGCGAGTCATGGCCGCTAAGGCCAGCGGCGCCGATGGCGCTGAGGGCGCCAAGACACCGGCCGAAGAGAGTGCCTTTGCCGACATGCTTAAGGATGCGATCGAGACGGTTAATCGCCATCAGATCGAATCCAGCGAGCTCAGCAACGCCTTCGCCCGCGGTGAGGATGTCCAGCTCACCGATGTAATGGTTGCCATGCAGAAGGCAAAGGTGTCGTTCGAGGCGGTGAAAGCGGTGCGCAACCACCTTCTCGAAGCGTACCGGGAAATCTCTCGTATGCCGATCTGACGCGGATCCGCGCAGCCCATAGGGGGGCTGCGCGGGTGCGCCTTGAGCGGGTATAGCGCTCGGATGCCGATGGTAACGAACAAGATTATCGGGGGAATAAATGGCTGAGGCTGGGCAGGCGCTGGCGACAACGCAGACGCAGACGACGGCGCCAGCGGCAGAGAACAAGGCCGAGGTGGTCCCGTCAAAGCTCGGGCAGTTTTTCGGTAACGATAAGCTACTGCGACAGGGTGGCTTGCTGCTCGGTTTGCTGGCGGCGATCGCTGTGGGCGTCGGTCTTTTCTTCTGGGCCCAGGAGCCGGTGTATCGGCCGCTCTACGGCAATCTTACCGAGCAAGACGCTGCCCAGGTGCTCGAGGCCTTGCAGGCGTCCAATATCCCGCATCGCATTGACGAGCGAACCGGCACGATCATGGTGCCGGCCAGCGAAGTTCATGGCGTGCGGCTGCGTCTGGCCGGGCAGGGACTGCCGCGGGGCAGCGGTGTCGGATATGAGCTGTTGCAGCGCGACCAGAGTTTCGGCACCAGCCAGTTCATGGAAACCGCGCGTTATCAGCATGCGCTGGAAACCGAACTCGCCCGTTCGATCGCGTCCTTGCAGGCCGTGGAGAGCGCTCGCGTACATCTGGCGATCCCGCGCCAGTCGGTGTTTGTGCGCGACAGGGGGCGACCGCGTGCTTCGGTCGTTGTCAATCTTCTCCATGGACGCTGGCTGAGTCAGGGGCAGATCGCAGCCATTGTCCATCTGGTGGCTAGCAGCGTTCCCGATCTTGCCGAGGAGGACGTGACGCTGGTGGACCAGCGCGGTCGCCTGCTCACTGGCTCCGGCGCCGGCGCGGACGCCGAACCGCTATCGGTGACGGGCGCGCAATTCGAATACAAGCAGCAGCTCGAAGAAACCTATGCCCGACGCATCGAGAACCTGCTCACTCCGGTGGTTGGCGCCGGGCGGGTTCGAGCGCAGGTCAGCGCGCGGCTCGACTTCTCCATGGAGGAGAGCACCGCGGAGGTGTTCGATCCGACGGCCAGCGCCGTGCGCAGCGAACAGACCATGGAGGAGCGCCGCCGTCAGAGCGAGCGCGAGGCCATCGGCATACCGGGAGCCTTGACCAATCAGCCGCCGGGGCCCGGCGTCCTCGACCCCACGCAGGGCACTGCCGCAGCCGAGGATGACACGATTAACCTCACCCAAAGCGCTACACGCAACTACGAGGTCAGCAAGACGATCCGGCATGTCCGCCGCCCGATCGGCAACATCGAGCGGCTGTCGGTGGCGGTGCTGGTGGACCAAAAAGAAGTCGTCAACGCCGAGGGCGAGCTGGTCCGCGAGCCGTTGAGCCAGGAAGAGCTCGATCAGTTGACGGCGCTGGTGCGCGACGCCGTCGGCCTGGACGAGGCGCGTGGCGACACTATCAACGTTATCAGCGCGGCCTTCCGCGTGCCGGCGGATGATGAGGAAAAGCCGCTATCCATCTACGAGCTGCTGCAGGAACCCTGGGTCCTGGAGATGGGCAAGCTTGTGCTTGCCTTGCTGCTGACCTTGCTGCTGATCATGACGGTTATTCGGCCGCTGATCTTCGGCTTGCTCGGGCGCACGCGCGTCGATGACGAAGAGGAGGAGGACGAAGATGAGGAAGAGGCCGAATCCCTGCCCGCCTCCGAACGGCCCAAGCAGCTGCCGGGGCCGAGAAGTCCCCTCGAAGGCGGGCCTCTTGCCGTTCACCGCATGACTACATACGAGGATACGCTGATGGCGGCCCGTCAGATCGTCAATCAGGAGCCAGAACTGGCCGCTAGCGTAGTTAAGGCTTGGTTGTCCGACGATGACAAGTAGTACTTCTTTCACCAACGTCGATCGCGCCGCGATCTTCATGATGTCCATGGGCGAGGATGAAGCCGCAGCCGTAATGCGCCATCTTGGCCCGAAAGAGGTTCAGCGGCTCGGGCAGGCCATGACCTCATTGCGGAACGTCTCGCGCGAGCAGGTCGCCACGGTTCTGCACGAGTTCGTTTCGACGGTGTCGGAGCAGACAGCGCTGGGCATCAACTCGACCGAGTACATTCGCAAGGTGCTGGTCAAAGCGCTGGGCGAGGAGAAGGCCGGCGGCATCATCGACCGCATCCTCATGGGCGGCAGCGGCCGGGGGCTGGAACAGCTCAAGTGGTTGGATGTAAAGACCATTGCCGAAATGCTGCGGCTTGAGCACCCCCAAATTATTGCGATTGTGCTGGCTTATCTGGACAGCGATCAGTCGGCGCAGGTGCTCGCGGAACTGCCCGCTCGCACGCGGCACGACATCATCATGCGCATTGCAACGCTGGACGGCGTGCAGCCGCAAGCGCTGCAGGAGCTCGACGAGATTCTCGAGCGTCAATTTTCCGGTAAGCAACGACTCAAGTCGTCGACCATCGGCGGGCTGCATGCTGCGGCGAACATCCTCAATAACCTGGATTCCACCATCGAACGCTCGATTATGGAGAGCATCGACGAGATCGACTCCGAGCTGCGCGAACGTATCCAGGATCTGATGTTCGTGTTCGGCGACCTGGCCGATCTGGACGACCGCAGCATTCAGACGCTGCTGCGCGAGGTAAGCACGGACACGCTGGTCGTTGCGCTCAAGGGCGCGGACGATCGAATGAAGGCCAAGGTCATGAAAAACCTCTCCAAGCGCGCTGCCGAAATGCTGGAAGAGGACTTGGCGACGCACGCGCCGGTGCGCGTCAGCGAAGTCGATGCGGCGCAGAAGGAAATCCTCGCCATTGCCAAGCGGCTGGCCGACGAGGGCGAGATTGTGCTCAGCAGCGCTGGTGACGAGTACGTCTGATGACGGTTAGCAGAATCATACGCGGCGACTCGCCCGGCGCCATCGTAAGCCGCTGGACGTTACCTAACGTCGGGCCGGTGCAGGAGGAGCAGGAGCCTGTCGAGTGCGAGCCGCAGAAGAGCGAAGAGGTCGAGACGCCCCCGGTGGCATTGCCTACGCCGGAGGAAATCGAGGCGCTCAAGAAACAGGCGTATGACGAAGCTTATACACGCGGCCTTATGGAAGGCCGCCAGATTGGACTGGAAGAGGGACGCAGCGAAGGCTACAAGGCGGGCGAGATGCAAGCGCAGGAGCTGGTTCGGCAGATGCGTGACGTCCTCGATTGTCTATCGGCGCCGCTGGCGCAACTGGACGACGAGGTCGAGCAGCAGTTGCTGGAGCTGTCGCTGGTGCTGGCGCGACAGATCATTCGTCGCGAGCTGCAGACGCAGCCGGGCGAGGTGGTCGCGGTAGTGCGCGAGGCGCTCGCGCTGCTGCCGGTAGGCAGTCGCGATGTCACCGTTCATCTGCACCCCGACGATGCGCAGTTCGTGCGCGAGGCACTTGCGCCTAACGAAGAGGGCGGCAATTGGCGCATCGTCGAGGATGCGGCGCTCTCCCGAGGAGGCTGCCGGGTAGAGAGCAGCGCATCGCACATCGATGCGACCTTGGAGCGGCGCTTGGCCGTGCTGGCGCGGGATCTGCTGGGCGGCAGCCGCGGTGAGGATGCTGCGGAGGTACAGCCGTGAACTCCTCCGTTGAGGGGCGCAGCCAACGCTGGGCAGCACGCCTGAAGAGGCATGCTGCGGGAGTCAAGCCGCCGGAGCTGGTTGTCGAGGGCGCGCTACGGCGAATGGTGGGGCTGACGCTGGAGGCAGAGGGCTGCGAGGCGCCTATCGGTTCGCGGTGCGTCGTGCGCGGCGTCGGCGGGCACGAAGTAGAGGCCGAGGTGGTCGGTTTCGGCAACGGCCGGCTCTATCTGATGCCAATCGGCGATTTGCACGGCTTGACGCCGAACGCACGGGTGATTCCGCTGGGCGGCGCCTCCGAAGTGCGAGTAGGTCCGGCGTTGCTCGGCCGTGTCATAGACGGCGGTGGCGAGCCGCTGGACGGGCTCGGTCCTGTCGTTGCCGAAGCACGCATGCCGCTGGTCGGACGGCGGATCAACCCGTTAATGCGAGCGCCCATCAAAGAGCCTTTGGATGTGGGAGTTCGGGCCATCAATGCCCTGCTGACGGTGGGGCGCGGCCAGCGAATGGGGCTGTTTGCCGGTACCGGCGTGGGTAAGAGCGTGCTGCTTGGCATGATGACTCGCTTCACCAACGCCGATGTCGTCGTGGTGGGACTAATCGGCGAACGCGGGCGCGAAGTGAAGGAGTTCATCGAAAACGTCCTTGGCGAGGAGGGGCGCCGCCGGGCCGTGGTGGTGGCGGCACCCGCGGATACCTCGCCGCTGATGCGGCTGCAGGGCGCGATGCTGGCGACCAGTGTCGCCGAGTACTTTCGCGATCAGGGGCTGCAGGTGCTGCTGCTGATGGATTCGCTCACCCGTTTTGCGCAGGCGCAGCGAGAGATCGGGCTGGCGATCGGCGAGCCGCCGACCACCAAGGGGTACCCGCCTTCGGTGTTTGCCAAGCTGCCGCTGCTGGTCGAGCGCGCCGGCAACGGTCAGGAGGGGGGCGGTTCGATTACGGCGTTTTATACGGTGCTTACCGAAGGGGACGATACCAACGATCCGGTTGCCGATGCCGCGCGCGGTATCCTGGACGGCCACATCGTGCTCTCCCGGGCGCTGGCCGATTCCGGACATTATCCGGCGATCGACATCGAGGCCTCGGTTAGCCGTGCCATGCTGAATATTACGACGCCGGAGCATCGTTCTTACGTTCAGCAGTTCAAACAGCTGTATTCGACGTATCGGCAGAATCAGGATCTGATCAACGTGGGCGCGTATCAGCGCGGCAGCGACCCCAGGGTTGATGCCGCCATCGATGCCTACCCAAGCCTGATGCATTTCCTTCGGCAGGACTTCGACGTTGCCGAGACTTTCGAGGGTAGCCGCGACGCTCTGTTGCGCCTGCTCGGCGCTCCCGCGCAGGGGCAGACAAAGGCTTGACGGGCTGGCCGCCACAGGGGGAAGAGGCAACAACGGTTTGTTAGAGGCTGTCAGGGCTAAGGAGGGCGAGGTTGCATAGCCGTTCCCGGCCGGAGGCCCGACAGAGGTTGCGGGGCGGGGCGGCGGAGAGTCGGATGGTTGTGGCGTGACGATGCACGCGTAGGAGGGGGGGTGACGCGTTCCAAACGTCTCGAACCAGTGAAACGGCTAGCGAACGAATCGGCTGATCAAGCCGCTAAAGTGTTCGCCCAGCAACGGGCCGAGGTGGCCGACCAGCAGCAGCGGCTCGCGCAGCTGGAGGCGTACCGGCAGGAGTATCGAGACAAGCTGCGCGCAGCCGGGGCGCAGGGCATCGATGCGTTTCGGCTACGGGATTACAACGCGTTCATGGATCGCATCGATGCGGCGATCCTGCGACAAAAGGACGCTGTGGGGCGCAGCGAGCGCGAGGCCGAGCGTAGCCGGACGCAATGGTTGCACTTGTTGAGCCGAGCGCGGGCAATAGACACAGTAGTGGAACGGGCGCAGGCGGACGAAAGGCGTGCTGCCAGCAAGCGTGAGCAGCGCATGCTCGACGAACTCGCCCAATTGCGCCGTACCCAGCCGCTGGGGAGCGAGCGAAGCTAAGACTGCCGCGTAGGCACTTCGCGGCGGCTCGATACTTGGGAGCAGAAAACGATGATAACACCCACTGGAAGCCAGGGCGCTCTTGGCGCGCTGAGAGAGATCCTGGACAGCAGCAAGCAGGAAGAAGTCAGCGGGGGCTTTTTGGAGATGCTGCTGGCGCAGACCAATGGGGAGCTCAAGCCCGAGCAGCTCGTGGCCTGGTTGCAAGGCGAAGGGATCGAGGCACCCGCAATTCGTGCTGCGTTACAGAAGCAGGTAGCGGCACTGGCCGCCGGGGACGTGCCAGCGACGGTAGCCGCGGCTGGTGCCGTCGAGGCAGCCACTGGGAGCGATCAGCCTGTGGCGGCGTCGAGTCGCATGACGCTCGAGCAAGCGCTGCTCGCACAAGCTCCCGCCATTGCGGATGCGGTGCGTGCTCACGCGGCGGCGCACCGAAGCGAGGAGCCGACCGATCGTGCCTTAGCAGCCGATGCGGTCCAGAGCGCAGGCGCAGGCACTGCAGAGGAGATGGCGGGCGCGGAGCTGGGAGCCCTGAAGGATAAGCAAGTCGCAGTTGCCGCCACGACTTCGCAAGCCGCGGGCGTCAATGTATCGACACGCGCCTCTGCGCCCAGCGAGCAGCCGCCAGGGGCGGCCGCGGTCGCTGACGAGAATTCGTCGCCTGCAACCGACGCGTTGCGCGAGGCGGCACTGGTCGAGGCCAGCAAGCGCGCGGCTGGAGTCGATGCGGCGCAGCACGGGCGGGCTCGACCGGCATCGGCTGTCGCTGAGCCAGACGCTGTGGCAGGCACAGAGCTGACGCCGGCGGCTGTTGCAGCGGAATCGGCCGCAAGCGCAGCCGCATCGGCGCGCCGTCAAGACGGTGTGCCAACGTTTACCGTCGGTACGCCCATGAACCAGCCCGAGTGGGGGCAGGCATTCGGTGAGCGTTTGACGGCGTTGGTGCGCGATGGCGTGCAGCAGGCGAGAATTCAGCTCAATCCGGCGCACCTCGGTCCTATAGAAGTCGCGATCGCGGTGAAGGATGACCAGGCTAGCGTGCTCATCACAGCGCAGCACGCGGTAACTCGCGAAGCCCTGGAAGCGGAAATGCCGCGCTTGCGAGCCATGTTGGGAGAGAGCGGTTTCGCGGCTGTGGATGTTGGAGTGTCTCAACACCAGGGGGGGCGGGAGGGGGCGCCGCCGCATAGCGCATTCGCGGCGTTGCTCGATACCGATACCGCTGGCGAGGCGGATGCCGGCTCCGCTCCGGCCGCTCACGCGCGGCCGCGCGGGTTGGTCGACCATTACGTGTAGTAGCGCGCTGCG
Source organism: uncultured Alkalilimnicola sp. (assembly GCA_964460035.1). Lineage (GTDB taxonomy): Bacteria > Pseudomonadota > Gammaproteobacteria > Nitrococcales > AK92 > CAYWPG01. Next base: position 128,535 of record CAYWPG010000003.1, on the reverse strand, counting down.
CAATGCCTGCAGGAGCGGGTGGCGTGTTTTTGACGCTGTCGAGATGTGCCCGTCTGGATGTCGCTGCGGTGTCGGTTTTTTGTCGGTGCCCGGTGTGTCGCAATCATGCCGGCAGTTCGGCAATCAGCCCCTCTGGGCGCTGCAGAAAGTCGAACGCCGGCCGCTATACCATGCAGGGGCCTCGTCCGGCATGGCTTTGGCATCCAAGTGCCGCGGGCCGGCGCGGGCATCGTCTGTCCAAGGAAACGTCGGTGTGTTCGGCGTTTCCACGCGGTGCAAGGACGCTCCACTGCGTCAATGATGTAAGTCATTGAAAGAAGCGGAGCCGCAGCCGTATGTGTAGCGGCCGCGAGCTAGCTCGGCAAGGCCAGCACCGGCAGTGCCGAGGGTTCCCGTCAAAGGCTCCGCGGCGTGTGCAAGCCCAGCAATGACGCCATCGCGCCAGCGCGCGTTCGCGGCTCGCATAGAGGATCGGTGAGCGAGGCGCTGGCACGGCTCTTGCTGCATCACTGTAGTACAACGTGGAGAATGTTCGCTGATGGCGAAGGAACAGGCAGCGGAGAAGGCGGGCAACTTGAACAAGCTCGTCATGTTGTTGATTGGAGCCGTGGGATTGTTGCTTGGCACGGCCGCAACGCTGGCGTTATTTCTGACCGGTATCGTGCCGGTGAACGTCGGAGAGGCGCGCAGCGCGCGCGCCGTCGAAGCGCCTCTGCCGCCGCCGGTTTACCTGCCTTTGGAGCCGCCCTTTATCGTGAACTTCGAGCGGCCGGGACGGCGCGGCTTTCTCCAGATCACGATTCAGGTGATGACGCGGGAGCCCAAAGTTGCCGAAGCACTGGAGATGCATAACCCGGTGATCCGTAACAATCTCCTGTTGTTGTTCGGCAGCAAGTCTTGGTCCGACATCGATCATAGGGAAGGCAGGGAGCGGCTGCGCCGGGAAGCGCTGGACGAGATCAATTCTATCCTCGAAGCCAATGGCGCTACGGGGAGACTGGAAGAGCTTTATTTTACCGGCTTCGTGATGCAGTAGCTCATGGCAAACCACGACATCCTCAGTCAGGACGAAATCGACGCGCTGCTGCACGGTATAGACAGCGGCACTGTTATCGAGGAAGAGGAGGATCTCTTCGACGGGGAGATCCGCCCCTACAACTTCAACGCGCAGGAGCGCATCGTCCGTGGGCGAATGCCCACACTGGAGATGATTAACGAGCGCTTCGCGCGTTTGTTCCGTATCGGGCTCTTCAATATGTTGCGGCGCACTCCCGAGGTTTCGGTGAGCAGCGTCGAGATGATGAAGTTCAACGAGTACGTGCACAGCTTGTTCGTGCCTACTAGCTTGAACTTGGTGAAGGTCAGTCCGCTACGCGGCACGGCGTTATTCGTGGTGGACCCGAAGCTCGTGTTCATTCTGGTGGACAACTTCTTCGGGGGGGACGGCCGCTACGCGACCAAGATCGAAGGTCGGGAGTTTACCGCCACCGAATTGCGGGTGATCCGCCTGGTCTTGGATCAGGCGTTCAGCGACGTCAAGGACGCGTGGACGCCAGTGTTGCCGGTGGACTTCGAGTACCTCGGCTCGGAAGTCAACCCGCAGTTCGCCAATATCGTCAGCCCCACCGAGGTGGTGGTGGTGAGCCGTTTCCACATCGAGCTGGACGGCGGCGGCGGCGGTTTTCACATCACTCTGCCCTACACCATGATCGAGCCGATTCGAGACATTCTCGATACCGGTCTGCAGAGTGACCGCAACGAAGTGGACGAGCGCTGGACACGCTTTCTGCGCGAGGAGATGGAGACGGCGGAGGTGGAGCTGTCCAGTATCCTCGCGACGACGCAGATAACCTTGCGTGAGCTGCAACAGCTCAAACCCGGCGACATCATTCCCATCGAAATGCCGGAGCAGGTGGTGCTGTTGGCGGAGGATATTCCGATCATGCGAGGCATATACGGGGTTGCCAACGGTAATGTGGCGGTCAAGATCCAGACGCGCATTCCCGCACCGGAGCGTGAATCGCTCCCGATCATGAGAAAGCTGTTCCGTTCATAAGGATGCTGCGATGAGCGACGAAATCAAGCAAGACAGCCCCGACACGGAGGAGCTGCTGGAGGCGGCCGGTGGCGGCCAAGCGCAGAGCCAGGGCGGCGATGAGGTGAAGCCGGCGGAACTGCAGGATTTCAGCAACGACCCGAAAGTAGGCCCGCCGGAGGATGACGAGTCGGACGTCAACCTCAACGTTATCCTCGATATTCCCGTCACGCTATCGATGGAGATCGGCCGGACCAAGATCAGTATCCGCAACCTCTTACAGCTCAACCAAGGCTCGGTGGTCGAGCTCGACCGGCTGGCCGGCGAGCCCATGGATGTGATGGTCAACGGTACCTTGATCGCCCACGGCGAGGTGGTGGTCGTTAACGAGCGCTTCGGCATCCGGTTGACCGATGTGGTCAGCCCCACGGAGCGCGTGCGGAAGCTGCGCTAAGCCATGCATACGCAAGGCTTAGCCGGCTTGTTGAAGCGCCCGTTGGCTTTCTTGCTCGCGGTGCTGCTCATCAGTGTCGTGGGGATGGCGGCGGCGCAGGCAGCGCCTGCCGCGCCGGCCGCCAATCCCGGGTTGGAGACCGGCGCCTTGTTGCGCCTGACCGGCGGTTTGTTCCTGGTCATTATCGTCATCGTGGCGCTGTCTTGGTTCTTGCGCCGCTACGGCGGTTTCGCGATGTCCGCCGGGGGACAGATGCGCATACTCGGCTCGATGGCGCTGGGCGGGCGGGAACGTATGGTGCTGGTGGAAGTCGGCGATCGGCAGTTGTTGCTCGGCGTTGCGCCGGGCAGGGTGCAGACACTGCTGGTACTCGACGAGCCTATCGGCGACAACGATACCGATGCGCGTGCCCGCGAGGCACAAGCAGCTTCCTTTGCCGAGCGGCTGCGGCGCGCCATGCAACAACAGCATGGAAAACGCTAAATGCTTCGGTTGACGGTTCTGCTACTGTTGTGGATGCCCGCCGCGGCTTTCGGTCAGTTCGCACCGGGCGTGGAGGCATTCACCGTCACCGACACCGGCGATGGGCAGACCTACAGCGTAAACTTCCAGATACTGGTCATCATGACACTGCTGGCGCTGCTGCCGGCAGGGTTCATGATGATGACGGCATTCACTCGCATAATCATCGTCTTGGCCATCTTGCGCACGGCGCTCGGCACGGCCTCCACGCCATCGAACCAGATTCTGCTGGGGCTGGCCATATTCCTGACCTTGTTCGTCATGATGCCGGTGTTCCAGGAGGTGAACACGACCGCGCTGCAGCCCTACTTGAACGAGGGGCTGGCGCCGGATGCCGCGCTGGCGAAGGCGGCGGAGCCGTTTCGGCGGTTTATGTTCAGCCAGACACGGGAGCCGGATCTGGCGCTGTTTCTCCGGCTTGCCAATCGCGAAGCCGAAGGGCCGGAGGATGTGCCGTTATCGGTGTTGATCCCGGCGTTCATGACCAGCGAGTTGAAAACGGCTTTTCAGATCGGATTCATCATTTTTCTCCCGTTCCTGGTGATCGACCTGGTGGTGGCCAGTACGCTCATGTCCATGGGTATGCTCATGCTGTCGCCGATGATCATCTCTTTGCCATTTAAGATCATGTTGTTCGTGCTGGTGGACGGCTGGTCGCTGATTATGGGTACGCTGGCCGCAAGCTTCTTTGTCTGACGGCGCCGGGAACGACTACTCGGCGGCCTGCCGACGGGCGTGGAACGGAAAGCGTCCGACTGTATGCCGGTCGCGGCAGTAAGGGGGGTGGGGTATGTCGCCTGATTTCGCTATCGAACTTGGCAGCCGAGCGCTAACGGTGGTGGTGCTGCTGGCAGCGCCGATTCTGTTGTCGGCCCTGGGGGCGGGCCTGATCATCGGAATGTTCCAGGCCGCTACCCAAATCAACGAGCAAACCTTGAGCTTCGTGCCCAAGCTGGGCGTGCTGGCCTTGGTGCTCTTTATCGCTTCGCCGTGGATGCTGTCGACCTTGCTGGACTTCACGCGGGCTTTGTTCACCGGTATCCCCGAGTTCATCAGCTATGGTGGCGGTTAGGTGCCGGTGACAGTATCGCCGCACGGATCCTCCGCCGCGTTCGCGCCTTGCAAGCGCGTTTATGGCGGTGTGGCGCGTAGTGCCCTGCGTTAGTTCGCCGCGGTCCTGTTAAGGGCGTAGCGATGCAGTTTACATTCGCCGAAGTCGGGGGTTGGCTGGGAGCTTTTCTGTGGCCGTGGCTGCGAGTCAGTGCCATGCTGCTAGCCGCGCCCGTGTTCTCCAATATCCAGATCCCGCCCCGCATTCATATATTGTTGGGGCTGGCGCTTACGGTGGCGGTGATGCCTGCCGTGGGGCCGACTCCGGCGGTTGAGCCGTTATCCTTTCCGGCTCTGCTGATCGCGATCCAGCAAGTGTTGATCGGCTTGGCGGTGGGTTTTTTGCTCGCTTTAGCGTTCAATGCTGCGGCTGTCGCTGGCGAGAGCATTTCGCTGAGCATGGGGCTGGGATTCGCCACCATGGTCGATCCGCAGGGGGGCGCGTCGCTGCCCATTGTCAGCCAGTTCTTGCAGATCGTGGCAACACTGATGTTCCTTGCCCTCGGTGGGCATCTGATGCTGATCGAGCTGGTTGCGGAGAGTTTTCGCACCTTGCCGGTGGGAGCGGCCGGCGTGGGAGCTGACGCTTTGTGGGTGGTGGTGAGCTGGGGATCGCTGATGTTCGCCGGCGCGTTGCTGATCGCGCTGCCCTCCATCATCGTGTTGCTGACCACTAACTTGGCGTTGGGCGTGATGACGCGGGCAGCGCCTCAAATGAACGTGTTCTCCGTCGGTTTTCCGATCACCATGCTGCTGGGCTTTCTGGTGTTGCTGTTCCTGGTGATGCCGGCCCTGGCACCGCGAATGCTGTCGTTGTGGGCGCAAGCTTTCGGGGCGGCGCGGCAGATCGTAGGGCTGTAGCGCAAAGCAGCGTGCTTGAAGGCGGCATGCCGCTGGCCCGCAAATTGCTACCTTTCCTTGCAAACCGTCAGCGTTCTGACACCCAGCCATATAACCGCCGGATCCTGCCATGGCAGAAGAGAATCAAGACGGCCAGGAGAAAACAGAAGAACCTACTCCTAAACGCCTTAGAGAGGCGAAGGAGAAAGGAGAGGTTCCGCGATCGCGCGAGCTCAATACCGCGATGGTGATGATCGCGGCCGCTTTTGGACTCATGGCGTTTGGCGGCTACATGGGCTCGGAGCTGATGGGGGTGATGGAGGTCGCCTTCCAACCCGGCCGCGAGTTGATTTTCAGCAATCGGGGGATCTTCGACCACGCACGCGGCTTTATCGGGCGCGGGCTGCTCATCGTTGCGCCTTTCGCCGTACTGATGCTGGTGGTGGCTTTGCTCACGCCGGCCCTGATTGGCGGCTGGTCCATGAGCGTGCAGGCGCTGCAGCCCAAGTTCGGCAAACTGAACCCCCTGAAGGGGTTGAAGCGAATGTTTGGCCCCAACGCGCTGATGGAACTGCTCAAAGCGGTCGCGAAAGTCGTGCTAGTGGGCGGGGTCGGCGCGCTGCTGATGTGGGGGTTTCAGAACGATTACCGGATGCTCGGCGCCACCGGCTTGGAGAGCGGCGTTGCGCATGGCGCCAAGCTGCTCTACTGGGCGTTCTTTGCGCTGGCGGCAGCCTTACTGCTGGTTGCCGCCGTCGACGTGCCCTACCAGCTCTTCGAGTACCGAAAGAAACTGCGCATGACCAAACAGGAGCTCAAGGACGAGTACAAGCAAACCGAGGGCAAGCCCGAGGTCAAGAGCCGGATTCGTCAGCTGCAGCGCGAAATCGCCCAAGGACGGATGATGGAGAAAGTGCCCGAGGCGGATGTGGTCATCACCAACCCCACGCACTTCGCCGTTGCGCTGCAGTACGACCAAGTGAAGATGAAGGCGCCGCAAGTGGTGGCGAAGGGCGTTGGCGAGGTGGCGCTGAAGATTCGCGAGCTGGCCACCGAACATGGGGTGCCGCTATTCGAGGCGCCGCCCCTGGCGCGGGCGCTGTATTACACGACCGAGCTGGAGGAAGAGGTGCCTGCCGGCCTGTATTTGGCAGTGGCTCAGGTGCTGGCATACATCTATCAGCTCAAGACCGTGCGCATGCCAGAGGAACGACCCGTCAAGCCCGAGCCTGAGGTGCCGGAGGAGTTCGCCCAGTACGTGCGACGTGGTGAAGAGGAACAATAAACCGTAATGAACGCTGTCGCGCTCAACATTTTCCGCGAGATAGGCCGCCGCGGGATAGGCACACCGCTAATGGTGATCGCCCTGCTGATGATGATGGTCATCCCGCTGGCGCCGCTGGTTCTCGACATGCTGTTCACCTTCAACATCGTGTTGTCGCTGGTGGTTCTGCTGGTCGCGATCTACACGCTGCGTCCGCTGGATTTCGCGTTGTTTCCGACTGTGCTGCTAGTGGCCACGCTGTTCCGCCTGGCGTTGAACGTGGCCTCCACCCGTGTGGTATTGCTGGAGGGGCACAACGGCACTGGCGCGGCCGGCAAGGTGATCGAGGCGTTCGGCGAGTTCGTGGTGGGCGGCAATTTCGCGGTCGGCTTCGTGGTCTTTGTGATCTTGGTGATCATCAACTTCGTTGTGGTCACCAAAGGCGCCGGCCGTATTTCCGAGGTAAGCGCGCGTTTCACCCTGGACGCCCTGCCGGGCAAGCAGATGGCTATAGACGCCGATCTGAACGCCGGCCTGATCACTCAGGATCAGGCCCGTGAGCGGCGGGCGGAGGTTGCGCAGGAGGCCGATTTCTACGGCGCGATGGACGGTGCCAGCAAGTTCGTACGCGGCGACGCCATCGCCGGCATATTGATTCTGTTCATCAACGTCATCGGCGGGATAGGCATCGGCCTGTTGCAGCACCAGCTGCCTTTCACCGAGGCGCTTCGCACGTACACCTTGCTGACCATAGGTGACGGTCTGGTGGCGCAGATCCCGGCGCTGTTGCTCTCAACCGCGACGGCGATTCTGGTGACTCGTGTATCCGATGCGCAGGACATGTCCGGAGCCATGCTCGGGCAGATGTTCAACAACCCGCAGGTGTTGATCGTCGCTGCCGCCATCGTGGGGCTCCTGGGCCTGATTCCCGGCATGCCGAATCTGCCCTTTCTCACCTTCGCCCTGCTGTGCGGCGCGGCCGCATGGTACGTAAAGAAGAGTCAGAGCGAACGCGAGCGCGAGGAGCAAACCACCGCGCAAGCCGCGCCCAGACCCGAGGTGCTGCCCGAGCAGAGGGAGCTTACCTGGGACGATGTGCCGCCGGTGGACGTAATTGGGCTCGAGGTGGGTTACGGCCTCATTCCGCTGGTGGATCGCAAACAAGGCGGGCAGTTGCTTACCCGCATCAAGGGCGTGCGCAAGAAGCTGTCGCAGGACCTGGGATTTCTCATACAGCCGGTGCACATCCGCGATAACCTGGACTTGGCGCCGAACGCTTACCGTATCAGCATACACGGCGTGCCGCTGGCGGAAGCGGATATACAGCCCAACCGCGAGATGGCGATCAACCCCGGTTCCGTGCACGGCAAGATCGACGGCACGCCGACGCGCGACCCCGCCTTCGGGCTGGAAGCCTATTGGATAGAGCCGTCCCAGCGCGACCATGCCCAAATGATGGGGTATACCGTGGTGGACGCCGGCACGGTGGTGGCTACCCATCTTAGCCAGATCATCCAGAACAATGCCCATCAGCTGCTCGGCCACGAGGAAGTCCAGAAGCTGCTGGATATTCTCAGCCAGACTCAGCCCAAGCTGGTCGAGGAACTGGTGCCCAATACGCTGCCGCTGTCGGTAGTGGTCAAGGTGATGCAGAACCTGCTAAGCGAACGGGTCCCCATTCGCGATACCCGCACGATCGTCGAAACTTTGGCGGATCATGGCTCACGCACCCGCGATCCGGCGCAATTGACGATGGCGGTGCGCGAGGCGTTAGGCCGCATGATCGTTCAAAACATTTGCGGCGTGGGCAACGAGCTGCCGGTGATCACCTTGGAGCCGCAGTTGGAACAGTTATTGCTAGATACGATGCAGGGGACGGGAAATGGGGTCGGCGGCTTCGAACCGGGGCTTGCGGATCGCCTGCAGCAATCGCTGACGGAGGCAGCACAGAGACAGGAAATGGCCGGTCAACCGGCCGTGGTGCTCACCGCACCGCAGTTGCGCAGCTGGTTGTATCGGCTGACGCGGCACAGCATTCCAAACCTGCACGTGCTGTCTTATACCGAGGTGCCCGACGACAAGCAGATTCGCATCGTTGGGCACGTCGGCCAGGACGGGTTGTAACCCAGGTTAGGTCTGCGGCGGCGGGGACGAACAAGGGTGGGTTATGAAGATCAAGCGTATCTTTGCTGAGAACATGCGCCAGGCCATGCTGAAGGTTCGTGAGGAGCACGGCCCGGACGCAGTCATTCTCTCCAGCCGCAATGTGGAAGGCGGCGTGGAGGTGATCTCGGCGATCGACTACGACGAGCGCGTGATCGCTGCCGCCGCTAGCCGGGAAGAGGATGCGCAACTGGAGGCCCGCAATAGTTTCGCCAGCACGCTCGAGCACCTGCGCCGCCGGGCTCAGCTGCCTGTCAACGACGTGACGCCCGAGCGCCTGCAGCGCCAAAAAATCAACGTCGCTGTCGATGACGATCTTGAGGAGGTGCTGCGCAGCCGGACACGCACGGTGGACGAGCCGGCGCGGGCGCTGAATCCGGAAGCGCTCGCAGCAGCCAGAGAGGCGGAAGAACAGAAGCGGCGCACAGCGGCGATCCAGGTCGAATGGAGTCAAGACCCGGTACTGCGTGAGCTGCGCGAAGAGGTCAGGACTTTACGCGCGCTGTTCGAGAATCAGGTCGCGCTGATGGAATGGAGCCACATGGGACGCCAGCAGCCAGTACGGGCGTTGCTGCTCAGGCAGCTGGCGGACATGGGATTGGCACCGGACATTTGCCGCAAGCTAGTCGAGCATGTGATAGACAAGGAAGGCGGGGTGGATCCGGAGCGTTGCTGGGAGCGGATTCTGACGCTGATTCAGCAGCATCTGCCCATGTCGGCCCATAATCTGCTCGAAGAAGGCGGCATCGTGGCCATGATCGGGCCGACGGGCGTGGGCAAGACCACGACCGTCGCGAAGCTGGCAGCGCGCTTTGCGCTGCGCCATGGCAAACAACATGTTGCGCTGATCAGCACCGATAATTTCCGGATCGGGGCACAGGACCAGCTGCGCAGTTTTGCGCGCATTCTGGGTGTTCCCATGCATGTGGCGAAGACGCCGGAAGAGCTGACCGAGGTACTGGAGTCGCTGCGTAGCAAGCGGCTCGTGTTGATAGACACGGCTGGTATGGGGCAGCGCGATATACGCCTGTCCGAGCAGTTCCAAACGCTTCAGGAGAATAAATTCGACATCCGCAGCTACCTGGTGCTGTCGGCAAACGCACAACTGGCGACGATGAATGAGGTGATGCGGGCTTTCAAGGGGGTGCGGCCGTCTGCGTGCGTGATCACCAAACTCGATGAGGCGACCAGTCTCGGCGGCGTGCTGACTGCCGCGCTGCGTTATCGGGTGCCGTTGGCGTATTTGGGCGTCGGCCAGCGGGTTCCGGAAGACTTGACGCCGGCCAGGGGCGAAAAGTTGATCGAGAAGGCAATATCGCTCGTCAAGCGTTATCGTCAGGAATTGGATGACGAAATGCTGGCGCTAACGTTCGACGGTACGGCTAATGCTAGCTAGTTACTTGAACGAAGATCAGGCTGCAGGCCTGCGACGGATGGCAAACGCCAAACCGGTAAAAGTAATCGCTGTAAGCAGCGGCAAGGGCGGCGTCGGCAAGACCAACGTGTCGGTCAATCTGGCAGCGGCGCTCTCGGCGCTCGGACGTCAGGTCATGCTGATGGACGCCGATCTAGGGCTGGGCAATGTAGACGTGTTGCTGGGCCTTAGCCCGCGCCGAAACCTCGGTCATGTCATCGAGGGACGGTCGACGCTGGAAGAGGTGATTATCGACGGTCCCGGCGGTATCAAGATCGTGCCCGCGTCGTCCGGTATCCAGCGGATGGCGGATCTGAGCCACGCGGAGCATATCGGGCTCATTCGCAGCTTCAGCGAACTGAGCGATGAGCTGGATTACCTGATCGTGGATACCGCTGCCGGCATTTCCGATGGCGTGGTCAGCTTTGCCCGCGCCGCCCGCGATGTGCTGGTGGTGGTCTGCGACGAGCCTTCGTCGATCACCGACGCTTACGCGCTGATCAAGGTGCTGAATTGCGGCTATGGGGTGCAACGGTTGCACATCGTTGCCAATCGCACCCGCGATGCCGAAGAAGGCCAGCGCTTGTTCGAGAAGCTTTCCAAGGCGACTACGCGCTTTCTCGATGTGACGCTGGACTATGCGGGGTGTATCCCGGAGGACGAATTCCTGCGCAACGCAGTACAGCGTCAGCGTCCCGTGGTGCTCGCTTATCCGGGCAGCGCGGCGGCGCGGGCGTATGGGGAGCTGGCGCGGCGCGTCGAGAAATGGCCGCTTCCCACCAGCGCGGAAGGACACCTCGAGTTCTTCGTCGAGCGTTTGATTCATTTCGGCATGGGCGGCGAGGAGGCGATGTGATGGCCAAGCGCTTGCAGACATCTTACAGCCTGCGCATCGATGCCGAACGGGGCCCTTGGGCGGATGCCACCGGGTGCGCACGATGCATCATCGCGGAGGCTGCGCTATGAACGGCCATGCGATGTACAGTGCCGTGCAACGGCAAGGCGAGAACGATTTCGTCGTCCAGCATGCCCCGTTGGTCAAACGGCTGGCGCATCATCTGATGGCGCGTCTGCCGGCTGCGGTGCAGCTGGACGATCTGATCCAGGCGGGCATGATCGGACTGCTGGAAGCTTCCCGGCAGTACGACGCATCCCAAGGCGCGAGTTTTCAGACCTATGCGAGCATACGCATCCGCGGCGCGATGCTCGATGAGGTGCGGCGGATGGATTGGACGCCGCGCTCCGTGCACCGCAAGGCACGCGAAGTCGCGGAGGCTGTGCGGCGCCTGGCCAATCGTACTGGGCGCGATCCCAGCGATGCCGAGATCGTCGAGGAATTGGGCATCACGCTGGACGAGTATCATCAGATACTGCAGGACGTTTCGTGCTCGAAGTTGTTTAGCATTGACGAAGAAGACCCCGAGCTTGGCGAAGCGCACGAGCCGGCCGCCGAAGGCCCGGGTCCTCTGGGCATGCTCGAAGAGCACGGTTTTCAGAAGGCGCTGGCTCAGGCTATCGCTGCGTTGCCCGAGCGCGAGCGCTTGGTGATGGCTCTGTATTACGACGAAGAGCTCAATCTGCGCGAGATTGGCGCAGTGCTTGGGGTAAGCGAGTCGCGGGTCAGCCAGATTCACGGCCGTATCATGCTAAAGCTTCGCACTCAGATGGCCGAGTGGGTCAGCGAGGACTAGCTTTTCCTCCGGGCCGCGTGTCGCGAAAACCAAATACCTTTGACTGTACGCAGCATGCCTACCATCAAGGCACGAAGGGCGTGATACGCCTGTTAGAGGGGACTTAACGGTGGCAATCGATAAGAACATGAGAATTCTGATCGTGGACGACTTCTCCACGATGCGCAGAATTATCAAGAACCTGATGCGCGACCTGGGCTTCACCAATACGCAAGAAGCCGACGATGGCAGCACCGCCCTGCCGATGCTCAAGAAGGGAGGATTCGATTTCCTCATCACCGACTGGAACATGCCCGGTATGACGGGTATGGAGCTTCTGAAAGCGGTGCGCGCCGATCCGGCACTCTCCAAGCTTCCCGTTCTGATGGTAACGGCGGAAGCCAAGCGCGAGCAGATCATTGCCGCTGCTGAGGCAGGCGTTAATGGTTACATCGTCAAGCCGTTCACTGCCATCACGTTGAAGGAAAAGATCGAAAAGATCTTTGAGCGCATCAACGCGGGAGAGTGAGCTTTGTTCGACGCGAGCAGAAACCTCGGGTATCTGGAGGCAGCACGTGCGCTGATCGCCGCTATTGAAGCAGGCGATCACGCCGAAGCCGAGGCCATTGTCGATGAGTTGACGCGTATCCGAGAAACTTCGCTATTTCGCGAGATCGGCACTCTCACCCGTGAGCTGCACGAGTCGATCAAGGCGTTCAGGCTCGACAGCCGGTTGTCCGACATTGCCTCCAGCGAAATTCCCGACGCCCGCGAGCGACTGAATTACGTCATCAACATGACGGAGCAGGCGGCGCATCGCACGCTCAACGCGATCGATGCGAGCGTACCGCTGATCGATAAGGTGACCGAGCGGGCGCAGGTGCTTCAGGAGCAGTGGGCCAAGTTTCGCGCGCGTCAACTCACTGTCGAGGAGTTCCGCCAGCTCAGCCGCGACTTGGACGAGTTCCTAGGGGTCGTCCGCAGCGAAGGCGGCCAGATTCAAGCCAATCTCACCGAGGCGCTGATGGCCCAGGACTATCAAGACCTGACCGGGCAGATCATTCGCCGGGTGATTAACCTGGTGCAAGAGGTCGAACAAAGCCTGGTGGATCTGATTCGTCTCTCCGGTGCCCGCATGGTTGAGGAAAAGCGGGAACCTGCCGATAAGAATGAAAGCGCCGGGATGCGGCTGGAAGGGCCGTACGTCCCCGGTACGAAGGATGCAGGCGTCGTTCACGGCCAGGACGATGTCGATCAGCTCCTCTCCAGCCTTGGGTTCTAGTACTGGCGTAGGCGCCGAACCCGAGAGGTATGGGACCAAATGAGTAGGTTTTCGCCATGGGCATCGACATTGAAGACGATATCGTGCAGGACTTCTTGGTGGAGTCCCGCGAGATACTGGAGGCGCTCAGCGAGCAACTGGTAGATCTGGAGCAGCGCCCCGACGACGGCGAGCTGCTCAACGCGGTTTTTCGCGGTTTCCATACAATCAAGGGCGGTGCCGGCTTTCTCAATCTCCAGTCGCTCGTAGAGATCTGCCACCGCACCGAGGATCTGTTCAATCTGCTGCGTCAGGGCGACATAAGCGTTACGCCCGAATTGATGGACGCGGTGTTACAGTCGCTCGATGTCGTCAACTCCATGTTCGGCGAACTGGAAGAGGGGCGCGAGCTTTCGCCACCGCCGCAAGAGCTGCTGGAGCGGCTTGTCGCCCTGGCCGCCGGCGAGGGACAGGCGGCGCCGGAGGCTGCACCGGAAGCTGCGTCGACTCCGGCTGCCCCTGAAGCGGTTGCGCAGCCCGGTGTGGACGATGCCGATGCCGAGTTCGAGGCGTTGCTCGATACCTTGTCTCCTCCGTCGGAGCCTGTCGGCGGTGGCGATGACATTACCGAAGAGGAGTTCGAGCGCTTACTGGACAGCCTTCACGGCGAAGGCAAGGCACCCCAGGGCGAGCTTAAGTCTGCTGCCGCTGCGCCGGCGTCCGCGCCGGCCGCTGATACCGATGCCTCTGCAGCGGGCAGCGACGAGATCACCGACGACGAGTTCGAGAGGCTGCTCGACAGCCTGCACGGCAAGGGCAAGGGGCCCCAGGGTGCTGTGGCGAAGGTGGCCGATGCGGCCCCCCCAGCGGCACAGGATGCGGCTCCGGCTGTCAAGCCTGACGAAGCTCCCAAAGCCGCGAAAGCGGCGCCGCCGGCGAGCAAGCCCGCCGCCCGCGCAACGACGGCCGAACCGCAAAGCGGCGACCGTGGGGCCAAGGGGGGCATCAAGGCGGAAACCACCGTCCGGGTCGATACGGCCAAGCTCGACGACATTATGAATCTGGTCGGCGAGCTGGTATTGGTGCGCAACCGGCTGAGCACCTTGCGTGGGCTGCTCAACGACGAGCGCATGAACCAAGCGGTCTCCGATCTGGAATTGGTCACCTCCGATCTGCAGGCTGCGGTGATGAAGACCCGCATGCAGCCGATCAAGAAGGTATTCGGCCGCTTCCCACGCGTGGTACGAGACCTTGCTCGCAGTCTTAAGAAGGAAGTAGAGCTTGAGCTGCGCGGCGAGGAAACGGATCTCGACAAGAACCTGGTAGAGGCGTTGGCCGATCCGTTGGTGCACTTGGTGCGCAACGCGGTGGACCACGGTATCGAGGAGCCGGGCGACCGCGAGATGGCGGGCAAGCCGCGCGTGGGCCGTATCCTGCTGGCCGCCGAGCAAGAGGGCGACCACATCCTGCTCACGATTGCCGACGACGGCAAGGGCATGGACGCGGAGCTGTTGCGTCGCAAGGTCGTGGAGAAAGGGCTCATCGACAAGGAAACCGCGGCCCGGCTCGATGAACAAGACTGCTTCAACCTGATTTTCCTGCCCGGTTTCTCGACCAAGACACAGGCATCCGATGTCTCGGGCCGAGGCGTTGGCATGGATGTGGTGAAGACGCGTATTTCGCAGCTGAATGGCTCGATCGAGATCGAGTCCAAGCTGGGCGTTGGCACCACGATGCGCATCAAGGTTCCGTTGACGCTGGCGATCCTGCCGACGCTGATGGTCATGGTCCAGGGGCGCAAGTTCGCGCTGCCCATGTCGGTCGTGCGGGAGATTTTCGAGCTCGAGTCTGCACGCACGAACGTTGTCGATGGGCGTCTCGTGGTGATGGTGCGCAACAAGGCGATGCCGCTGTTCTTCCTGGAGCGCTGGCTGCAGCGCCTGGACGGTGCCGTGAGCAGCAAGGGCGCGAAGGAGCTCATGGGCGAGCGGCAGGTGGTTACGGTCGTTATCGGTAACCAGGCGGTAGGCTTCGTGGTCGACGAAGTGCTCGGGCTGGAAGAGGTGGTTATCAAACCACTGGGCAAAATGTTGCATGGCCTGCCCGGTATTGCCGGATCGACTATTACCGGCGATGGCCTGATTTCGCTGATCGTCGATATCCCGAGCCTGATCAAGTCGTTCGGGAAACGAATGTAGCGAAGGCGCGTATAGTGCTCGGAGGTCTTAGAGAGTGAAGGTGCGTGCCTTAGTAGTGGATGACTCCGGCTTTTTCCGCCGGCGCATCAGGGACATGCTCAACGCCGATCCGCAGATCGAAGTGGTCGGCGAGGCTGCCAATGGGCGTGAGGCGGTCGAACAGGTGCGCATCCTCAAGCCCGATGTCATCACCATGGACATCGAGATGCCCGAGATGGACGGCATTGCCGCCGTGCGCGAAATCATGCGCGAGCGGCCGACGCCTATTCTGATGTTCTCCTCGCTGACCTATGAAGGCGCGCAGGTGACGCTGGACGCGCTCAACGCCGGCGCGGTGGATTTCTTGCCCAAACGCTTTTCCGACATTTCCGGCGATGTCGGGCAGGTTCGCGCGCTGCTGCAGAGCCGGGTACGCACCATCGCGGCCCGTAAGGTTTATGCCATTCCCGCAGCAGCGCCGCCCCGTGCGGTGACGGCGGCGGCTGCTGCGGCGCCGGCCCGGTCGCTGCATCGTCCGGCGCTGGAGCCGCGCCGACCTGCGGCGCCGGCTCCCCTGCCGCGATACCAGGAACAGGAGATCAAGCCGGGGCGGTATAGCCTGTTGGTGATCGGTACCTCCACCGGCGGCCCGGTAGCGTTGCAAAAGGTGCTGACGCAGTTGCCGGCCAACTTCCCGCTGCCGGTATTGCTCATCCAGCACATGCCGGCGAGTTTTACGCGAGCGTTCGCCGAACGGTTGAACGAGCTTTGCCGCATTGGCGTCAAGGAAGCCGAAGATGGCGATCTGCTCGTGCCTGGGCAAGCGTTGCTGGCGCCTGGCGGACGCCACACGGGCGTCACGGTGCGGGGAGGCCAGTTGATCGCGCGCGTTTTCGACGCGTCGCCGGGTCAGTTCTACAAGCCCAGTGTGGACATCGCCTTTACGGAGGCGGCCCGCAGCTGCCCCGGGCGTGTGCTCGCCGTAGTTCTCACCGGCATGGGCGCCGATGGATGCGAAGGGGCTCGGCTGCTGAAACAGACTGGCTCCACGGTCTGGTCGCAAGACGAGGAGACCAGTGTGATCTACGGCATGCCGGGCGCGGTTGCCAAGGCAGGACTGACGGATCGGATATTGCCTCTGGAAATGGTCGGTGCGGAGCTGGCGCGGCTACGTTAGCGTCTCCCGGGTTGGCGCCGCTGCTGCATACGAGTGGAGTCCGGAAGCCGTATCCATAAATCTTCGGTTAGCGGCACGAGCGTAAATCTTATGAAGATCATGGCCATAGCGAATCAAAAAGGTGGAGTCGGTAAGACTACCACCACTATTAGCATCGCGGGCCTGATTGCGCATCGCAGGCAGCGTGCGTTGGTGGTTGATCTCGATCCGCACGGCTCCTTGACCAGCTACCTCGGGTACGATCCGGAAAGCGTGGAACCGAGTGTTTACCACTTGTTCAAGGGTGAGCCCACGGTGGCGTCGGCGCTGGTGCACGAAACGCAGGTGCCGGGATTGAAGCTGTTGCCCGCGTCCACGGCGTTGGCAACGCTGGATCGACAACTGGGTACTCGCTCGGGGATGGGGCTGGTGCTGCGGCGGGCTTTGCGGAGTCTGGACGATGCGTTCGATTACGTATTCATCGACTGCCCGCCCATGCTCGGAGTCCTGATGGTCAATGCGCTCGCCGCCTGTGACCGGCTCCTGATTCCCGTTCAGACCGAGTTTCTGGCGCTCAGAGGGCTGGAGCGCATGATTCACACGCTGAACATGATTCAGCGCTCGCGTGCCACTCGCTTGCCTTATCTGATAGTGCCGACATTGTTCGATCGCCGCACTCGCGCCTCGGCAGAGGCGCTGCGTGAGCTCAGGGCACATTACCCGGAGGAGATCTGGGACAGTGCGATACCGGTGGATACTCAGTTCCGCGAGGCCAGCAAGCGGGGGCTGCCATTGACCGTCATGCAGCCCTGGTCACGTGGCAGCCAGGCTTATCGCCGCCTGTTGCATGCGGTGGAGCAAGAGGAGGCCGCTCATGGCGGAACAGCGTAAGCAGGTGCTGGTCGCGCAGCAACAGGCGATTCTCGATTACCTCGATGCATTGTTGCGCGAGCTGCCGGAGGAATACCCCGATGAAGAGGCGGTGACGCCTGCGGCGCCCGCTTCAGCGCCCGCGCCCGCTCCTGTCAAGGTTGCCGCCGAGGCCCCGCCGCCTGTGGTCGCGCGCGTCGAGGCCGAGCCTATCGCCAAGCCGGCGCCTGTGCAGGTGCGCGAGCGGGAGGAAATCCAGGAATGGGACCCGCAGGCACTGGCCGCGGCTGCGCCGCCCGAGCCGGAGCCGGCACCGCGGCCGCGCGTTGCAGAGGTCCCCGCATGGGCCGAGCCGGATTTTCAGGCACTGTTATTCGAAGTGGAAGGGCTCAAGCTCGCCGTGCCGCTGGTGAAACTGCACAGCGTGGTGGAGTGGACGGATCAGGTGACGCCGGTTCCTGGTCAGCCGCAATGGTGTCACGGCCTGCTGCGGTATCGCGAGCGGAATGTGCGCGTGGTGGATACCGCGCGACTGGTGCTGCCCGAGGACAAGCGGCGTGGCGAGGAGCCGCGCCATATTCTGGTGGTGGGCGACGGGAGTTGGGCGTTGTCATGCAGTTCGATCGGCAACGTGATCAAGCTTGCGCCCAACGAGGTGAAGTGGCGTAGCGCGAGCGGACAGCGGCCCTGGTTGGCAGGCACTGTGCTCCATCACCTGTGTGCGCTGCTGGAAACCGAGGCGTTTGCTCAGATGTTGGCGAACAAGGAGAGACTCGCGGCAAGAGCGATCAGCCGCCCGCGCCGGCCCCTGAGTTGAGTCGGTAGGCCCGGTGGTTCAAGGGGCAATGCTGCGAGAGTTGTCACGGAGATGCGCACCGCTAATGCGGGGTGGCGGAATAGGGCGAACCCTCGGGTCGCTAATAAAGACCCGGGTGCCGCCGATAACTAGGTAAGAGCTGTAACGGTTCTCGCGCTTTGCGCTTGCGCCGGGTGTTGAGCGTGCTTCAGAGCCGACCTTAGGGTTTTCTCTACCGCATCAGCGGTAGGCCTTTGGATCTGGGCCCATTGTCCGGAGCCGAGGGTATCGACGATTATGAAGTTGCAGGAGTTACTATGGCGGACAAAGAAGAGCAGCAAGCGGCTGGTCCGGTAACCCAATGGGTAACCTTCCAGCTCGACAACGAAACCTACGGCATCAATGTGATGCAGGTGCAAGAGGTGCTGCCGATGACCGAGATCGCGCCGGTCCCGGGATCGCCGCCCTATGTACTCGGCATCATCAACCTCCGTGGTAACGTTGTTACGGTCATAGACACGCGCATGCGCTTCGGGCTGCCACCGCGGGAGCTGGACGAGAGCGGCCGCATTGTCGTTATCGAGGCGGATTCGCAGATTGCAGGCATTCTGGTCGACAGCGTTGCCGAAGTGGTCGAGGTCAAGTCCAGCGAAATCGATACCGCCCCTAACGTCGGCAACGAGGAGTCCGCCCGTTATATTTATGGTGTCGTGAGCCGGCCACAGGATCTGCTGATACTGGTCGAGGTCAACAAGATGCTCACCCCTGAGGAGTGGCAGGATGTTGCCGCTGTCTAGTACAGCTTCTGCGCGGACGCGCAAGGAATAGGGCGGGGGCGGTTCGGTATGACCGATGTTAAGGCTGTCATACCAACACCGCGTTCTGCGCCAATGTCTCCTGACGAGCGATCCGAACAGCTACCCAGACGCCGGCGAAAACCGGCGTCGCCCAATCCACAAAAACCCAGGCTTACCGACGATGTCGGCGTGGCCACTGACAAAGCGCCAATAATAGATGATTACGCTTGAGTTACCGCTGCTCGTTGCTGGCGTCGCGACCCTGATCGCGCTGGTGGCGTTGATCTGGGTTATTGTGCAAGCCTTCAAGTTGCGCCAGCTCAGGACGACCGTGATGGGCATGGAGCGCCTGCTGGCGCTGAATACCGAGTTCTATCAAGGGCTGTCGGCCGGTGCCTTGGGGCATGGGAAGCACCTGGCCCGCGTGCGCCAGGATCTCATGCAGCTGAAAGATCGTATCGAGCAGGTTGCCGTCACCGACCCGTCCGGTGCAGCGTTCAACCAGGCCATCCGTATGGCGCGTAAAGGCTGCACGGCGGAAGAGATCATGGAAGCTTGCGGAATCAGCCGGGTGGAAGCCGACCTGGTGGTGGTCCTGCACCGCAGCGAAGAGGAAGGCTGACTGGCCAGGGGCAGGGCCACCAGGGCATGGCCTGCGCGTCATCATCCGTACTGTCATGCCCGGCGGTCGTAGCCGGCGGGGAACTTGCCTTTCAGCAGATAGGCGAAGGCTATTACTTCTGCGACAGCGCGATAGAGCGCTTCGGGAATCTCGGCGTCCAGATCGACCTGCGCGAGCAACCGCACCAGGCCCTCGTCCTGCTGCAACGGCACGCCGTGTTCAGTAGCCAGCTTGATAATCTGTTCGGCGGTCTCACCGGCTCCCTTGGCGCTGACTCTAGGCGCGCCTTTGCCATCGTATTCCAGGGCCACGGCCATCCGTGGGCGGGGGCTGGCGGTGTCAGACTTTTTCATTCAGAAGCCCTTCGCTTGGTAGCGACATAGCGTCTATGGCTACAGCCGGACGCCCTTCGCGGCAGCTCAGACCCGAGACCTCGAACCCCGCCTCTGTCAGTTTCTGCGACAGCTCGGGCAGTGCTGCGGTCAAGGCAGCCGCCGTGTCGGGCCGCTCCGCCCACCAGTTCGTGCTCAAACGCATTCCGTTCAATAGTAGCTGCGCGTGGATATTTCCCAGATCGTGGAAGTGGAAGGCGAGCTGCACACGCAATGGCGGTTTCAACTTCTCAGGCTCGTTGCTGCGAGCCGGATCGCGCTGAATCCGCAGTTGCAGCAACTCGACTTGTTGCCCGAAACGTAGCGGCAGTTCGAAAATCAGATCCAGCTTTTCGCTGGTGGCGGCGTGCAACTGCAGCATCTGCAGCCTGGCCAGCGCCCTTCGGATTGGGCTTCCGGCGTCGGCGGGCCCGGCACTCTCCCTCTTGTCGCGGGTAGCATCGTTGAGCGCCCGCAGCAGCTTGGCTTTAAAGTCTCGCTGCATCAGCTGGGTCGCTGCACCCAAGGGCAGCCTGCCCAGCAGCGCTTCGAAGAAGAGCCCTGACCGCAGCAATGTTTGCTTGAGCAGCCCCGCATTTTGGACATCGGTGGCCTGAGGTAGCGCGGCCCATAGTCTGTTCAGCAGATCGGGCGGCAAGGCGTTGCTGTGGCTGCCAGACAGCGCAAGGGGACCATGCCTTAGAGGAGGCAGGGGCAAGGCTTGGGCGCCCGCCAGAGCCAGTCGTAGCGTCACTGCCTGGGCAGGGCCGTGTTGCGCTGCGCCCTGCGACGCCGTGGCTGACGAAGGGAAGTGCGGGGCTTGCGCCATCGACCGCAGGCCAGCGGCTGGCCCAGGGCTTAGGCCCGTGCCCTGGAGCAGGCCTGCGGGCAAGGCAAGTCCGGTACCGGCGCTTGGCTGACCAGCGGTACGTCCTGCAGTGTTAGGTGCGGAGTGCTGCTGCTCGCTTCGGCGCATGAACAGCTGAATCAAAGGGGTAAGGCTAGGTTGTTGCGGAAGCAGCTGGCGTAGCGCAGTCGCGATCGTCTCGGCTGCGCTTCTGGGCGTAACGATCTGCAGCACGGGCGGTTGTAACTGAGCCACCCTCAACTGCAGTCGACTGCCGTCGGGCAGCCTCAGCTGAGAGGTGACCGCATAGCGCTCGCCGCCGATCTCCAGTTGCAGCCTGCCGCTTTCGTGCCGAACGATGCCCTGCAATAGCGTGCCGACCTGCCAGCCGCCGCTGGCAGGCGCTCCTCCGGTGCGCCCAATGTGTACCGGGGGCAGAAGGCTGTTGTGATCGATCTGCATGGCACTGCCTCCGAGGGCTCACGCGCCGCCACTGGCCAAGGCGCGTGGCTGGCGCAGGCGCCGATGCATAGAATAGCGGCCGATTGGCGCCGCCCTTGAGTCGTGAGCGCCGCCAGCGGTGCAGGCACCCGGCATCCGTTTGGTCATGCTAGCGCGCGGTGCTTTCCAGGCTGGGTATGGCGGCAATATGAAGCCGATATCAGTCCGCAGGCAGGGTTTGGTGCAGCGACTCGAAACTACGCACCCAGGCTCCCCGTTGGCGCAGCGGCGCGGGCAGCGCTCGCAAGGCCTGTGCCGCACTGGCGAAGTCCGGATAGTCTCCGGACAGCACCACGTACCAATCCCGTCCCTCACGCTTGGTGCGCACGATCCTCGCCCCCAGCCGAGGATCCTGCTCCGCTACGAACGTCTTCAGACTTTCCCGATCATGGGCGGCAAGCAACTGGATTGTCATACGTGAGGGGTTGCGACTGGTCACCCAGCGCTTATTCTCCGCCAATTGGCGAACGAAGGGGTCGGGCTCGCTGCCCGGGGTGGCCGCCTTGGTGGGCGCTGGAGCAGGCGTTGCGGTCGAGCGCGGCTGGGCAACGCTGACCGGTGCTGGGGCCGAAACCGCGGGCGTAGCGACTGCGGGCGTGGTCGCCGCAGGTTCCTCCTGCGTTACCGAAACAGCAGGTTGTGGCTCCGTTGCCTCGGCAACTGCCTCGACCTCCACCGGTTCTTCTTCAGCGGGTGGTGTGCTGTCAGTGCCAGCTTGGGATTTCAGAGAAGGGGGCTCTTCCGCGTAATCGGCTGCCACCTCATCCGCGGGCGTTGCCTCGGCAGTCAGCGCGCCGCTGGGCTCTGTCTCTACCTCCGTCTCCGTCTCGGCCGCGAGATCTTCGTCGTCATCAGTTTCTTGCCCTGCGAATGGGAGACCGTAATCGTACCGTTGCGGTATGGGTATCCCATACGGCGTCGGCTCGCTGGGCGGCTTCAGAGTCAACTCGATTTCGCGATCAGGTGTCGGATCGGCGGATAGCAAGACTTTCAGGAGTACCGCGATCGCCAACCCGCCCACGGCCGCAGCGGCTATGAGGGGCGTGCGCCCCTTGGTAATGGCGGCAAAGGACAGCTTGAAAGGGACTTGTGCCTTTGCCTTCAGTACTCGCAGTGCCTCGCGGTTGATGGCGGCCGGAATACCCTTGCTACGTACGTGGATCTGCCGAATCTCGGCTGCGCTGAGCAGCGATGCCTCGCCGCCGGCGGCTTGCAGACACTGCCGTATATAGTCGCCCGTCTGGTGTTCGGAGAACGGGTACAGGTTGATGACGTGGATTTGCTCCGGCGTGATCAACCGGCGTTCCGGCGAGATCATCCGCGCTTCGAAGCCGCGCTGAACGGCCAGCACCAAGCCGAACGGTGCGCCGTCCTCGGCGGACTTTTCCCACAGCGCGAAAAGGCTGGAGAGCACTCCGTACGGCAGCTGGTCGGCATCGTCCAGCAGCAGCACCGGACGCCGCCCCTTGCTGCCAAAATCCCATAGGGATTTGAGAAAGCCGGCCGTTGCGAGTTCCGTCTCGTCGTTCAGGCCTAGCCCCCGCAGAAAGGCACTGCAGATGGAGGCGATGGTGGCGGTTCGATCGCCGGCGGCGGAGGCGAAGGCCAGTTCGGGCGCTTCGTGCCTAGCGAGACTTAGAAAAAATGTCGTCTTGCCGATTCCCGTTTCGCCGCTGACCACGAGTACACGCTCGCTAGCTTGCAGCATGTGCAGCGCGACATTGACTTGCGTTCTATGCGCGGCATCGGCAAACAGAAAGTCTTTTCCCGCCGGCCCGAAGGGCGGGCGGGAAAGCTTCAGGCGCGTGAGCGCCACTGCGTCGAGTGTGTCTGCTGAAGAGGTCGGTGGCATTTGTACGTTGTGCCAGTTCTTATTGAATGGGGCGAGTATAGTAGCAAACGTGCCATCGTGAAGACTCTGAAGTAGCCAACAGTTTCTCATTTTGGGCTGTCTGTCAGCCACAGGCGCGGGCTCTTGAGCGGTTCCGTGACCGTGTTCGGTCATCTCGCCTTGACAGTTCCAGATGCTACCCTTATGATGCGCGCCATCTGCAACGGCATCTACGTCCCCATCGTCTAGAGGCCTAGGACACCGCCCTTTCACGGCGGTAACAGGGGTTCGAATCCCCTTGGGGACGCCACATAAATCAACGGCTTAGCGGGTTTACGCTAAGCCGTTTTTCTTTGTGGTTGCCATATTGCGCCACGTTTTAGCACGGCAATAGCACAGGTAGCACAGCCCGGTCAGCTATATATGGAACGCGGACAGGGCATTGGTCAGGTAGTCGGGCGCTAGGTGTGCATACCTCTCAGTCACCGCAAATGATGAATGGCCGGCCAATATCTGGACCGTCCGTAGCGGAACACCCTGCATAACGAGGTGCGAACAGAACGTGTGCCGCAGGCAGTGCAGCGTCCCATTCAGAGGGATGCGAGCGAGGCAGCGCGCAAACTCTCGCGTTAGCGAGCGCGGTGTCATGCGTGGCAGCACATACCCGTTTGTCTCCCCGAGCCTATCCAGCGCCTTGCGGGTGCCCGCACTAATCGGCACCTCGCGCCACTTGCCGGACTTGGTACGCGCCGATCCCTCTGAGAGAATCCGCAGCCAGTCGCCTAAGTCCCACTCCTTCCTGAGCATCAGGCCCGCGCTGCGCCGCAATCCAGTGTTGGCAAACAGCTGCCAAATCCACCGCTTATCGCCATATCTATGCGTGTAAATCAGCTGCAGTTCTTCTTGTTGCGCACCGCGACAGCTTCACCCCAGGACGGCCTTAGCCTTCCTCTATAAAGCGCGACGAGCCTCCTTTGTCGAGGCCTTAGGAGGGGAGGCTACTCAAGATCGTCGACATCGATGCCCAGCTTTTGGGCGATAGCCGCTACCACATCACGGGGCGGGTTAGAGCGTTCGCCACTCTCCAGCTGAGAGATGTAGGCAGGACTGACTCCTGCTGCAGCGGCTATCTCTTGCTGCGAGAGGCCACGGTATTCGCGCCAGACCCGATAAGGATTTTCAGTCAGCAACCGCTCGACGAGGTCGGCAGGGATGAGTTCCTCGTCGCCGCTGGAAATCCGCGCCAGCACGTTCTTAACCTTTGCCGCATCGATCTTGTCTTCCAGGGCCATGAGCATTTTGGCGTAGTCCTCGTAGGGGATGACCGCCCATTCCGGGCAGCCGTTCTTTCTGATGATGGTCACACTCATTCGTCACCCCCTTTGAGAGTCGAAATAAAGCTAGTAACGAACATCTCACTGTCTTCGACGGTGATTCAACTAGCCGGCCGCCGACAATAAAACCGGCTTTGCGCTATCGACCACGTCAGCGAGACCTATCGTTCGAAGCGGTCCCGGGTTCGGCTGGGCGATCAGCAAGCGGCGTGTTGTCCAACCTCGCAGGTAAGACGGCCGCGGACGCCGCGCTGAAGCGTAAGTCAGGCCGCCTGCCTCAGTATGCTCGCAAGTTGTCTTGTCGTTGGCGAATCACGCCGGGCCGGTCACGACGCGGTTGAGTTATCGCTTGAGCCGCGCCTGGCTTGGGGCGGCAGGACGCCACATGCTTTTTCGTCTCGCATCACGTGCCAAATTTGTAGGAATTTGCTGCAGCCAATCAGTCGCTGAAAACCAGTTGCCGGGGCAAAACACAACTCAAGAAACGGCGGTAATAATCCCAGCTAGGAAGACACTTGCTGGCACGCGCTATGGCCTGAATACCCGCACGCTCAAAGGCATGATTAACCGCATTAAGTTCGTCAAGCGCGGTCTATCGCTTTGCGATACCGCCCCCTTCTTCTTGAAGATTAAAGCGGCTTTGCCGGTAAGGCGAGATGAGCCCTGAATTAGCGCTTAGGGCGCTTGCTCGTGCATGTTATGCAAGTGGCAAGATCGGCCAGCATGCTGCCCAGACCGAAGGTCAGGCCTAGAAAGACTAGGCTGAGGATGACGAACAGAGTCCCCAAGAGGAACTTTTCCATCTGCTGCCTCTGCAATGAAGAAACCGATTGTTGAGCATAACATCGTTGCTTCTCGCGGCTATGCGTTCTGAGGCGTTGGTGCTTTCAGCTCGATCAGATTGGGCGCGCCCCGGCAGGGGCGCGTGGGTTGAGGCTTGTCGTATCGAACGGGGCTTCCAGGTCTACGGGTGATCTTGCGGTAATGCCCGCAGGCGCGTGAGCGCTGCGGCTCAGGTCTGTTGTTCAGGGAACGGGTCGTCCATCGTTTCCGGCAAGGGTATCTGAAAGGCGTTTAGCGTCAGCGAAACCATGCAGTAGTAGCCGATAACCGTTACCAGCTCGATCAGGCCGTTCTCGCCGAAGGTTTCTTTCGCTCTGGCGTAGGTGGCGTTACTGAGGCCATGCTGCTCAAGCAGTTCGGTGGCTACGCGATAGCTGAGTTCCTCGTCGTCCTTGTCGAAATCAGGCGTTTCCCCGAGTCGGATCGCTTCGATAACGGGGGGAGCCACGCCTGCAGCGATGGCCAGCGGAGCATGGGCGGCGAACTCGAACTTCGCCCGGTAGTGAGCGCCTACGGTGCAGATGGCGATTTCTTTGAGGCTCTGCGGCAGCGACGTTTCGAAGCGCAGGCTGGCGCCCAGGTTTTGCGCCGGCATACCCAGACGCGGAGCACGTACCCATACACCGAAAGGGCCGATAAGCCCGATCTGGCCTCTTTTGCCGCGCGGACCGGCGTTGATGGCATCGAGCACGGCTCGCTGATCGGCACTCAATTCCTCCATGCTCAGTGGCGTCAAACGGGACATAAGGACCTCCTCCTGGTTGTAAGTCTGTAGCAGCGCTGCAGGGCTCCTGGCAGAGTCCTGCGTTTGCCGCTGGTAGCGATAACGTCGGGGTTGCATGCCAGCGCGCGTTGCGCTGTTGCGGGTAGGATGTCAGCGACCGTCGGTGGGGGCACCCTTTGCCGGTGCGCTTAGCAGGAACGTTTCGATTAGCTCGGCTACCCGTTCCGGCTGATCGTGCTGAAGGTTGTGGCCCGCGTTGTCGATCACGGCGTCGTTGCCGGCGCGCAGGCACTGCAGGCGCTCCTGGTAGCTTTGACGGTCGGGGAAGACGTCGCGCATGTAGTGCGAGTCGTCGCCGTGCAGCCACAGCGCCGGTGCCCCTATGGCGCGCAGCATGGTTTGGAAGAATTCCGCGGCCGGGAAGGAGAGCGGAAAAGTGCGGATACGCCGCCACGGATCTATTGCCAGTTGGATGCGCCCGCTCGGCTGCGGCAGTCCAAGGTGCCTGGCGAGGAACTCGGCGCGGTCGGCCGTAAGGCGCGGATTCGCGGCGCGCAGGCGCTGGGCGAGTGCCACGTGATCCCGGTAGGTGGTGGCGCGCATGCCGCGCTTGGCGCGGTCCAGCCAGCCCCTGATGTTCGCCGGTGCATCTGCAAGCGTCTGCTGCCGCGGGCCGAAGCCTTCCAGGTTGATGTAGTGCGACACGCGCTCCGGCCGTGATGCAGCGTATAGCGTGGCAACCTGCCCGCCGTAACTATGCCCGACCAGCCGTACTGGCTGGTCGGCGGAGTAGTGCTCGAGTACGGCGTCGAGTATCGCCACGTCTTCGTACATCCAGTACTGCCGCTGGTGCCAGTGCGAGAGACCGTAGCCCGGCCAGTCGGGGGCTATGACGGACCAGTCCTGGCGTAGGGCGTCGACTACGAACTGGAATGTGGCGGAGGTATCCTGCCAGCCATGGAGGAATACCAGCAACGGCGCGTCGGGATCGCCCCAGCGGCGGATGTGATGCCGGTGGCCAAAGATGTCGAGAAATTCGGACCTGCTCGGTTTCATCATAGCTACTTGAGCGCTGAGGCTAGGGGCGTGCACGCCACAGAGCGCGCTCAAGGGGTGAAGGAGAGTTTCATGACGGTGGTGAAGACGCTGGCCGAGGTGTACTGAGCGCATAACATCGCGATGGCCATGAAGCCGCGCTCGCCGTAGGCGCCGATCAGCTCCTCGCACAGCCTATCGTCCACTTCCGCAGGCGCGCGCACGACCTGTTCGGCGAATTCGATCAAGCGTATCTGCTCGGGTGTGAACAGCTCGCCATGGCGATAGCCGTGATCGCTCAGCGCCGCGATCTGCCGCTCGCTCAAGCCCTCGCGACGGCCTATATCCGCATGCGCCGCGTGCACGTAAGGCGCATGCAGCAGATTGGCGATGCGGATGATCAGCGCCTCACGGATCGCGGCGTCTATGGGCAGCGAATCGTAGAGCCGCATGTTCTGCTCGGCGAAGGCTGCCGCCAGCGGCGGATCGTTGGCCAGTAGCCGGAACAGCTCGGAGATGCGCGCCTGACCGCGCGCTTTGGCGCGCCGGTCAAGCACTTCTTTTGCCTCGCCGGGTATCTGGTCGCTGGCAACGAGCGGTATACGAGGCATTATGAGGGCTCCTTAGTGGTTGCCTTTGTACTGGCCGCCATCGACAGGAATGCACGCTCCGGTAACCCAGCTCGCGCGTTCCGAGGCCAGGAATATGGCTACGTTGGCGACTTCTTCCGGGCGCCCCATCCGGCCCGAAGGGATAACAGCCAGAGTGGAGTGATAGCGCTCGGGATTGTGCTTGCGTGCCTGATCCCACACGCCGCCGGGGAACTCGATGGAGCCGGGCGCGATCGTGTTCACGCGGATGCCTTTGTCGGCCAAGGTGAGGGCGAGCGTCTTCGAGTAGCTGATCAATGCCGCCTTGATAGCCGAGTAGGGGCCCGAGCCGCCGCCTTTCAGCCCGGAGATGGAGGAGATGAAGATGATGTTGCCGCTACCGGCTTCCTTCATCCAGGGGATTACCTTGTTCGCCGCCCGTACCGAGGCCATCAGGTCGAGGTTGATGTTGCCTTCCCACGCGGCCAGATCGTTGCGTCCGCCGCCTAGCGCGGAGACATTGTTTACCAGGATGTCGATGCGTCCCAGCTGTGCCCGTGCGTTGTCGAGAAACGTCTCCAGCGCCGCAGCATCACCCACATCGCAGGTTGCGGCATAGGCCTTCACGCCGTATTCGAGGATTTTCCGCTCGGCGGCGCGTAGCTGCTCCTCGTTGCGGGCGCAGATCGCGACGTCGACGCCCTCGGCAGCCAAGCCTAGCGCGATGGCGCGGCCTATGCCCTTGCTGCCGCCGGTTACTACGGCGGTCTTGCCTTTCAGTCCCATGTCCATAGATTGCTGTCCCCCCTTAAGTGATGGCGCTTTCGATCTGGGCCGGTTCCTCTGTCAAGCGGCGCAGCATCGCTTTCGCTGCGTGGTATTCCGCTTTGAGCCGGCGGCAGAGCTCGGCGGTGGTGGGTATATCATGGATATTGCCCACGCCGTGCCCGGCGGTCCAGATATCCTTCCAGCGCTTTTTAGTTTCTTCGGCCGGAATGATCTCGCCAGGCAGCGTGGTGCGCAGCACATCGAGATCTATGCCGGCGGCGAGCAGACTCTTGGTCAGCCAGTTGGCTGGAGCGCCGTCGATGGCATCGCTCAGGAAAATGTCCGTGGCTCGCGAGTCGAGGATCATTTGCTTGTGGCCATCGGAGGCGCCCGACTCGCGGGTGGCGATGAAACGGGTGCCTAGGTACGCAAGATCGGCTCCCATGGCCTGCGCGGCGAGAATGTCGCGCCCGGTGGTCATGCCGCCGGCCAGCACCACGATGCCATCGTGAATCTGGCGGATTTCGTTCATTAACGCGAACGGGTTGATGGTGCCGGTATGGCCGCCAGCGCCGCCTGCTACCGCAATAACGCCATCCACGCCGGCCTCCAGCGCTTTTTCGGCATGCCGCCGGTTCGCGACGTCGTGCAATACGACGCCCCCGTAGTCGTGTATGCGCTTGACTATGTCGCCCGGCGCGCCTTTGGAGGTAAGTACCACCGGCACGCGGTACTTGATGCACAGCTCCAGATCGCCGTCGCGACGGGCGTTCGACGGATGCACTACCAGATTCACCGCGAATGGCGCGATCTTGCGGCCGTCTGAGCGTTCGCGCAGGCGTTCCAGCGCGGTGGTGGTTTCGATCAGCCATTGCTCGAAGACCTCTCGGGTGCGCGTGCCGTGCGCCGGAAAGCTGCCCATGATGCCTTCGGAGCAAGCCGCTACGGTCATGGCCGGGTTGGAAACCAGGAACATAGGCGCGACCAGGGCTGGAATTTCGAGCTGTTCGAGAATGTGTTTCATGCGTTCGTAGCCTTTAACAAGCTGCTCGGGCGCGAACCCGACGTGTATCTCAAGCGGGATGTTCCGTGCGGACTACGGGGAACCGATGCAGCGCCGCCAATGCCGTCGGCAATTCGGGGCGCGGGCAGCGGCGGCGTTTGCGAGGACTCATTCGCTGCTCCCGGCTCTTTGCAATATGCGGCGAGCACGTGCCGCGATCGGCTCGTCTATCATCGTTCCGTTCAACCGTGCCGTGCCCAAGCCTTGGGCCTGAGCGGCGGTCAGCGCTTCTATGACCTGCTGTGCCCACTCGATGGCCTCATTCGAAGGGGTAAACGCCTCGTTGAGAATCGGCACCAGCGCTGGGTGCACGCAGGCAGCGCCTTCGAAGCCGAAACGGGCCGACCGCCGGGCTACCTCGCGCACGTGTTCGGTATCGCCATAGTTGGCGATCGAGTCCAGCAGCCCTAACGGAACCACGCCGCTGGCGCGTGCGGCGATGACTACTTGCTGCTTGGGCAGGAGCAGAGTGTCGGCTCCGGGCTCCATGCCGAGGTGATTGGAGAAGTCCTCGCCGCCTAAAGTGAGCGCGAGGCAACGCGGCTCGAGCGCGGCAATACGGTCCATGCGCAAGTAAGCGCGCGGCGTCTCGATGATAGGCACGAAGCCTATGCTGCCGGGCGTTATTTGGCGCTCCCGTTCCAGCTCTTCCACCAGCTCGCTGAGCAGCTGCAGATGCTCGCCGCTAAGGCATTTTGGCACCATCACGGCCCGCAGCCCGGGGCGTACCACTGCCTCAAGATCGGGCACGGCAAGCCGCAGCGGCGAGTTGATACGCACGATCAGGTCCGCTGACGCGTCGCGCAGCTCCTGGATGGCTTCGCTACAGCGTGCTCGGGCGGCGGCCTTCTCGACGGCCGGAACGCTGTCCTCCAGGTCCAGGATCAGCGCATCGGCCCCCCTATCCGCGCACTTGGCCAGGAAGCGCTCGTTGTTGGCCGGCACGAAGAGCAGCGATCGCCAGCGCGGAAGACGGCGGGAGGCGATCATGACACATCTCCCGCGACTACGATGCCGGCGTCCAGCGCTGCCGCGATTTCCTGTGCGGTCAGCCCGAGCTCCGAGAGCACCTCACGGGTGTCGGCGCCAAGGGCGGGCGCCGGGCGGCGCAGCGCACCAGGCGTGGCGGACAAACGGGGGATGATGTCGTGCATGGCGATCTGGCCAAGCTCCCGATCGGGCACCGAGACGTACACCCCTCGCTCTTTGAAATGCGGGTCCTGGTGAATATCGGCGATGTCGTAAATGGGCGCGGCGGTAACGCCATGGCGGGTGAAATGAGCCAGCGCCTCGGCGCGATCGCGCTGGCCTATCCAGTCGCCGACTATGGCATCCACCTCGTGCCGACGCTTGGCGCGTTCGGCATTGGTGGCGTAGCGCGGGTCGTTGATGAGTTCAGGGCGACCGATCGCGGTGAAGATGCGCTCCGCCATGTTTTGCGTTGAGCCCGACAGGGCGATATAGCCGCCATCGCGGGTTTTGTAGACATTGCGCGGGCTTACGCTGGTAGAGCCGTTGGCGACTCGCGGCTTGGGGGTGCCAGTCAAGGCATAAGCCGCGGCCTCGGGACCGAGGATAGACACGATAGGTTCGAGCAGCGAGAGGTCCACGACCTGCCCGCTACCGTTCTGCTCCCGTGCCCGCAAAGCGATGGTAGTTGCGAAAGCGCCGTACAGCCCGGCGACCATATCGGCCAGCGCGAGGGGAGGCAGCAGCGGCTCGCGGTCCGGATGCCCATTGCGTGAGGCGAAGCCGGACATGGCTTCCACCAAGGTGCCGAAGCCGGGCTTGCTCGAGTACGGGCCGGTCTGGCCGAAGCCGGCTATGCGCACCACGATCAGCTTGGGATTGCTTTCGAGCAGTTGCTCGGGGGCTAGCCCCATCGCCTCTAGCGTGCCGGGCCGGAAGCTCTCGATCACAGCGTCGGAGGCCAGCATCAGCCGGCGCAGCAGCGCCGCCGCACCCTCGGCGCGAAAGTTCAGCGCCAGGCTGCGCTTGTTTCGCGCATACACTTTCCAGAAGGCCGATACTCCCGCATCGGTCCAGGCGCGCAGCGGGTCGCCCGCAGGGTAGGGCTCGACCTTGATGACATCGGCGCCGAAATCGGCCAGCTGCAACGAGAGCATGTTTCCGGCAACCAGCCGGGACAGATCCAATACCCGGATGCCGTGTAACGGGCCCTTGGCATCGGGCGTGAAGCCGCGTTGCGGCCAGTGCAATGATGCGTCGTTCATTCTTTTAGGCGTTCTGAGACTGGTGGTCGCGGTTGCTGACCATGACTGTGTTTCACAGTGCACCGCCGCGGGCGCAGCAGCAGTGGTTATACCTAATCGCGATCCAGCGGCCGGCGCCCCGGGCGGCGGTACAGTTACGACATGCTTGGCCGCTCGCGATCCGGGCGTTCAGCATGGCCAGCCCTTCCTCTTCGTTCTTTTGAGTCTTATGCCGCGGGCAGATCGCACGATCTGCGTGTGGCGCTGCTCCACAGTCATAGCAACAAGCCTCCCGGCCGGCCAGAAGCAAAAAGTTAAGCCCGCGTTAACCACTGGTTGACCTGAGGCGCTGCAGAGGCGGGATAAGACTGCACGCACAGCTGCCGAGGCGGCTACCCGAAGATCGGGTAGACAATTCATCTTTTGCGTATCATCATTAACTATAGAGTAGAAAAACGAACTGGTCGTTTAATAACGGCATCCCACGCGATCGCCGTCTGGAAGGCCCTCTAGCCGAGGGTGATCGAGGAGGAGTGATGAGAAAGTCCGTTGCAGCTGTGCGATTTTTTGTATCGGGTGCGCTGGCGTTAACGCTTGGCGCGGTGTCGTCGCAGGCTTTGGCCGCGACTACCCTGACCTACGGGAGTCCGTTGCCGTCGACGCACGTGCTCAATCAGGAGGTCATAGAGCCTTTCCTCAAGCGGCTTGAGACCGAAAGCAACGGTCAGTTGCGGTGGCGCTACTATCCGGGTGGTACCACAGCGAAGCTTCCGGCTGTGATGGATTCCATCAAGAACGGCGTGGTGGATGCGGGCTATATGATCGACTCGCTGACGCTGGCCGAGCAGTCCTATAACGTTATGGTCAGCCGGATGGGCACCTACGGCACCGACGCCATGGTTATGGCCGGGGCTGCCAACGAGATGCTGCTGCTGCACTGCGAACAGTGCGTCAACCAGCTCAATCGCCAGAACATTGTGCCGCTGGCCTATGTCGCGACCACTCCCTTCCTGCTGGTTTGCCGCGACGAGTACACGGACACCGAGCAGATGCGCGGCAAGCGTTTCCGCGCTCCGGGTTCGTATGGGCAAATCGCTTCTATCTGGGGCGGCGTGCCCGTGAACGTGCCGCCTACCGATATGTTCGAAGCGCTACAGCGTGGACAGGCCGACTGCACCTTCGGCCCCGAGGCGCACATAACGAACTACAGCCTCTATGAGGTCGCCAAGTACGTTGTCGACTATTCCTTCGGCATGTACATCAGCGGCAGCGTATTCAATATGAACAAGCGCCGCTGGGAGTCGCTGCCGGCCGCCGGGCGTGAGCTTATTCTCAACAACCTTGCGGCGGTCGTGTCCTCAGGCGTGCGGGCGTACGTCAACGAGGCGCAGCAGGCGCGCGAGACAGCCATCAAACACGGCATGACCTACATGCCGCCCAGCCCCGGCATCGTTGCTGCGGTCGAGCAGTATCGTGCCGGCCTGATCGACTCGATCGATGAAGCTGCGCGGGCACGGGGCATCACCGATATTCGGCCCATCATCGAGCGTTTCCCGGCACTGATCGAGAAGTGGGAAGGCATCGTTAAGGAAATCGGGCACGACTACGACAAGTTCGAACAAGCGCTGCATCGAGAGATCTTCTCTCACTATCGACCGTAAGCGTTGCGCCTACCTCAATGCTGCCTGGATAGAAGGAGGCTTTCGATGCGTTATCTCGAGCGCGCTGCGCGCCTGATGGCGAACGCGCTGTTCATTCTTGCCGGGGTGGCGATTCTCACGATGATGGTTCACGTTACGGCGGACATTGTCGGGAGGGTTGCTTTCAATAGGCCCATCACCGGGACGCTGGAAATCGTCGCCAGCTATTACATGGTGGCCTGTGCCTATCTGCCGCTTGCCTACGTGCAGATCGAGCGTAGCCACATGGTCATCGAGCTCTTCACTCAGAACCTGGGTGAGCGGTCGCTGCTGGTTCTCGATCTGTTCTCCAGCGCGCTGGGAATCGTCTTCCTGGGCTTGATGGCCTGGCAGACTTTCCTTGTCGCGCTCGAGAAAACCGCCGTGCGCGAGGCGGTGGAGGCAACCTTTTACCAGATTCCGGTCTGGCCTTCGCGCTGGACCATCGTTGCCGCCGTATCCGTCACCGCTTTCATTCTCGCGCTGCAACTGGTGCAGGACACCCGCCGCTTGATATCGCCGTCCGCCTCGGACGGCGGTACGCGGCCGGGCGCCAGCCTGGTGTGAGCTTGCACTGGATCCGCAGGAGCAAAATAAGAAATGCATCCAGAACTCATTGGTCTGCTCGGCGTTGTCGGGCTGTTGATCCTACTGGCTCTGCGAGTGCCTATCGCGTACTCGCTGGCGTCAGTGTCCCTCATCGGGATCGCGGTACTGCGCGGCCCTTATGTGGCGCTGGCCCAACTTGGAACGGTGCCGTACGAATTCGCCGCCAACTGGAGTTTGTCGGCGATACCAATGTTCGTGCTGATGGGCGCCATCGCTCATCACTCGGGCATGACCGCCAGCCTGTTCGATACCGCACGCCTCTGGCTGGGCCGCCTGCCCGGTGGGTTGGCGGTGTCCACTAGCGTGGCCAGCGCCGGTTTCGCGGCGGCCTCCGGCTCCAGCGTGGCCATGGCCGCGGCAATGGGGCGTATCGCCATCCCCGAGATGCTCAAGAGCGGATATCAGCCCGCCATGTCGGCAGCGGTGGTGGCTGCGGCCGGTACCATGGGATCGCTGATTCCGCCCAGCATCATTCTGATTATTTACGGTTGGTATACCCACACCCCGATCGGTGCGCTGTTCATCGCCGGTGTGGTGCCGGGAATACTGACTGCACTGGCTTATGCGGGCGCGATAGTCGTTCGCTGTTATCTGAACCCCAGCCTTGCACCTCCTATCGCCGAGCGGCCGAGCTGGCGCGAGAGGTGGATCGCTCTCGGCCGTGTGTGGCCGCTACCGCTGCTGGTGCTGTTCGTAATCGGCGGTATCTACTCGGGCGTGACCAGCGCGACCGAAGCAGGTGCCTTCGGTGCTGCGGTGGCCACTGTGATCGCGCTGTGCCAGCGGCGCTTGCCTTGGTTGGCTATGCGCGAAGCGCTCAAGGACACGTTGCAGAGCGTGGGCACTGTGCTGCTGATAGCGGTGGGAGCGGTGCTGCTCACACGCTTCATGGCCATGTCGGGCCTGCCTGCGATGCTGGCGGCCAAAGCCGCGGGCATCGGGCTTAACACCTTAGGCGTCATCGTGCTGATGGCGGTGTTCTATATCGCGCTGGGGATGTTTCTCGATCCGCTGGGGATCATTCTGATCACACTGCCCATCCTGCTTCCGATGTTCAAGACCTTCGATTTGAACTTGATCTGGATGGGCATTCTGGTCGTGAAGCTGATCGAGATCGGCCTGGTGACGCCACCTGTCGGCTTGAACGCGTTCGTGGTGAAGAGCGTGGTCGGGGATCGCATTCCGCTCATGACCATTTTCCGCGGCTTGCTTTGGTTCGTGGCCATTGATCTAGCGTTGTTCGTGATACTGGCTGCCTTCCCGGCGCTCAGCCTGTGGCTGCCGTCGATGATGAGCAACTAGCTGCCGGAGGCACAACAGCGGCAGCGCCTTGGGTTGGCGTTGCCGATCAACAAACAGGAGATTCTCTATGGAGCTTGGACTAGCCAACAAAGTCGTGTTGATTACCGGGGGCGGACAGGGCGTCGGACGGCGGCTGTGCCTGGATTTTGCCGCCGAAGGTGCGCGCGTGGTGGTAAACGATCTGTTCGAGGAGCGCTGTACCGCGGTCGCGCAGGAAATTGTCGC
The DNA here is from genome assembly GCA_964460035.1 of uncultured Alkalilimnicola sp. Taxonomy (GTDB): domain Bacteria; phylum Pseudomonadota; class Gammaproteobacteria; order Nitrococcales; family AK92; genus CAYWPG01. Next base: position 93,449 of record CAYWPG010000003.1, on the reverse strand, counting down.
GGCCGGCGGCCAGGCGATAGCCGTGGCGGCCGACGTGACGGACGGCGCTGCGGTGAACGCGATGGTGGATCGTGTCGAGCGGGAATTCGGCACGGTAGATGTTTTGGTCAACAACGCCGGAGTCATTCCCGAGCGCCGCGAGAAGGGCGGTATGGCGCCGCTGTTCCACGAAACCGACTACGAAGGCTGGAAGAAGATCATCGATCTGAATGTGTACGGCACGCTCAATTGTTGCCACCGGGTGATCCCTGGCATGCGTGCGAAAAAGAGCGGCAAGATCATCAGCATCATGTCGGAAGCGGGCCGTATCGGCGAGGCGCGGCTTGCCGTCTACGGCGGGGCCAAGGCAGCGATTCTCGGTTTCTCCAAATCCATCGCCCGTGAGCTTGGGCGCGATTGCATCAACGTTAACGTCGTGTCGCTGGGGGCGGTGTCGCACGAGGGAATCAAGAGCGGGCCGCTGGCGCCGGATGCTACGCCGGAAACCAACGAACGGCTGGGCAAGATGCTGAACGCGTATCCCATTGCGCGTGGTTTGCAGCGGCTGGGACGGCCGGAAGACGTCTCCGGCATAGTCATGCTGCTCGCTTCCGATCGCGGCGCCTTCATTACGGGCCAGAGCATTGGGGTCAGCGGCGGTTACGCCATGATCTGATGCGCAGTGCGCGCGCATTCGCGCCGGCCGTAGGGCCCGGTCGTTTTCTTGCTCTATTGACGAGGTGCTGCCGGTGGAGCTGCAAAAACCCTCTCTCTATGAGCTGGCTGCCGATGGCCGCTCGCTGAACCTCTTGGCCGCGGTTTGCGATGACTGCGGATATACGAATTTCCCAGCAAACGATTACGGCTGCTTGCAGTGCGGCGCCGAGGGCGGCCGCCTGCGCCGCACCCGGCTGAGCGGCAAGGGTGTGCTGCGTAACTTCGTGACCCTTCACCAGCCGCTTGCGGGGGTTACGGCGCCCGCGGTGGTCGGCGAAGTGGAAATTGCCGAAAACGTGATCGTCGAAGTTCTGATCAAGTGCGATAGCGAGAGCGCATTACGCACCGGGCTGGCTGTGCAGGCAGTAGCTGAGCCGGAAACCAATGCCGGTCAGAGCAAACTTACATGTCGCTTCGTACCCGTGGAGGCGCAGCCATGAATCAGGGCAACAACACTAGGCTGCGGCCGGTCTATGTAATCGGTATCGGCATGCACCGCTACCAGTTTCCCTCCGACACCCCTTATGTCGCTCTGGGCTTGACGGCTATACGCGAAGCTCTGGCCGACGCCGGGATTGCCTGGCCGGAAGTGGAGGCGGCATACGTCGGTACCACCGGGATTGGCATGGCCGCTGGACGTATGATGCTGCGGCATTTGGGCTCGACCGGCTTGTCCGTAACGCAGGTGGAGAATGCCTCGGCGTCCGGCTCGTCGGCGTTTCGCCTTGCCTGCCTGGATGTGGCAGCCGGCGAATCCGACGTCGCGCTTGCCATTGGCGTGGACAAGTTCGGCGACGCTAGGCGGGCCGCCGGTAAAACCGGCTTGGACGTGTTGACGGACGCGGTGTTCGTTCCGCCCGTGAAGTTCGCGTTGTTATCGCGCTGGTATCGCGAGCGCTACGGCGTCAGTGCCGAGGATCTGGCTCTGGTCGCAGTCAAGAATCACAACAACGCGGCCCGTAATCCTTATGCACAGTTCCAGAAACAACGAACCCTGGAACAGATTCTGGCCTCGCCCAAAGTGGCGGGCGAGCTGACCGCCTTGCAGTGTTGCCCGCGGGGCGAGGGCGCAGCGGCCGCTATCGTGGTGTCGGAGGACGCGATGAAGTGGCTCGGCCTCAACGCCGATCGAGCGATTCGGGTCGCCGCTTCGGTGTCCTGCAGCGAGGGCTTGGGGTCGGCCGACGAGCCGTCCGTCGTCGAGATGGTTCGCAAGTCCGCGCAGCTTGTGTACCGGGCGGCGGGAATTACTGCCGAGCAGCTTGATCTGGTCGAGCTGCATGACGCGTTCCCGGTCGAGGAGATCGTGTATGGCGAGGCGCTGGGTCTGGCGGCGCCTGGACAGGGTGTCGAGTATCTCAAGAGCGGAGCCTCTGCCATCGGAGGCCGTTGTGCGATCAACGCCTCGGGCGGGCTGATCGGTATGGGACACCCATTAGGCCCTACCGGGGTAGGGCAGGTGGCCGAGATCGTCCGCCAGTTGCGCGGGGAGGCGACGGGGCGTCAGCACCCGAACGCGCGTATAGGCCTTGCACACATGATAGGGCTGGGATCAGTCGCTATCGCGCACGTGCTGGTGCGCGACTGAGCGCCATTCCTGGTAACCGGTGGCTGCCGGCGGCGGCCACCCTTTCCGCTCCGGGAGTCAACAATGATCAAAGAATTCGAAACCCTCATTTATTCCGTGGTAGATGGAGTCGCCATCATTCGGCTCAATCGACCGGAGCGAATGAACTCCATTGGCGGATCGATGAAACAAGATCTCGCGGCCGCCTTCTTCGACCTTGCGCGTAACGATCCTCAGGTGCGCTGTGTGGTGATCACCGGCACGGGCGATCGCGCCTTCTGTGCCGGCGCCGATATCAAGGAGCGTGCCGGGGGCGTTAGCAAGGGTACCAAGTACTACGTAACGCAGCAGGCAACGCACGAGCTGTTCCGGCGCATCGAGGAGTTCGAGCGACCAGTGATCGCAGCGATCAACGGGGTAGCGGCCGGGGGCGGCTTGGAAATCGCGCTGGTGTGCGATCTGCGCATTGCAGCCTCTACCGCGCGCCTTGGCCTGCCGGAGGTCAAGCTCGGAGTTCTGCCGGCGGCTGGGGGCACACAGCGGCTGCCCCGCCTGATTGGGGAGGGCAAGGCTAAGGAGCTGATGTACACCGGAGAGCTGATCTCGGCGGAAGAGGCGCTCGCCATAGGACTGGTCAACCGTGTGGTAGCGCCGGAAGCCTTGATGGATGAAGCCATGGCCATGGCCAGGAAAATCGCCAAGCAGCCGCCGCTGGCGGTGAGCTTCATCAAGCGCGCCGTCAATACGGGTATGCAAGTGGGCCTGGATTCGGGCATGCAGTTCGAGCGCTTCGCCGCCGCGATGATAGTCGACAGCGAGGACCGCAAGGAGGGCATGCGCGCCTTCGTGGAGAAGCGCGAACCGGTGTTCAAGGGTGAGTAGACAGCATTATTGGTATGCGCCGGAGCATGGAACAGGGGCTGTCCGCCCGCGTAGGCTCCGGCACGATGATAAAGGCGGCGCCATGGGTGTTAAGCCACTTTTCAAGACGCGAATAACCGATCTCTTCGGTATTCAGCATCCGCTGTTGTGCGGCGGGATGATGTGGCTGTCGGACGCCCGGCTGGTGGCCGCAGTGGTCAATGCCGGCGCGATGGCGTTCATGACGCCGCGCTCGTTTCCTTCGGCCGATGCCTACCGTGCCGAGCTGGCCTTGTGCCGGGAGCTGACCGGCGGCAAACCTTTCGGAGTCAATCTGACCATCTCCAGTCGTATCGAGAGCAATCTCAGCCTTGGCGAGCATCTCGATATCGCTTTGGAGGAAGGTGTGCGGTACTTCGAGACGGCCGGTGCGCATCCGGGAGAGTTGATCGACCGCATCCACCGCAGTGGCGGTGTGGTTATCCATAAAGCTTCCGAGATTCGCCATGCGCAAGCGGCCGAACAGGCGGGGGCGGATGCCGTTGCGCTGGTAGGCATGGAGGCTGGCGGCCATCCGGGCAGGAACGATCTGCCGGCGTCCGTGCTCGGTGCGTTTGCACGCGATCGGATCCGCTGTCCGCTGGCGCTCGGCGGCGCGATCGGAAGCGGACGGCAAATCATAGCCATGCTCGCGCAAGGCGCCGACGCCGTCGTGCTCGGCAGCCGGCTGGTGGTGGCAGAAGAAGTGTGGGCGCATCCGGCGTACAAGCAGCGCTTGATCGAGTGCGACGAGAATTGCTCTACCACCGCGATGCGCAGCTACAACGCGACCTGGCGGGTACTCGATAACGCCACAGCACGGGAAGTGCAGCGCTTGGAGCGTAATGGAGCCAGCTACGAGGAACTTGGCGAGCTTGCCACCGGGCGCTACGGCCGCGATCACTGCTATCGCAACGGTGATTGGGAGCGTGGCATGCTGTCTATGAGTGCGGCGGCCGGTTTCGCGGACGCCATCGTGCCGGTGGCCGAAATTATTGCTGCGTTGATGGCCGAGGCCGAAGACTATCTGGACCGCTTGGACAGGATACGTATCGGCGGGCGATAAGGCGCGCGAAGCAGCAATGGAATGCGCTGTTAGGCCAATGATTCGTTGTGGGCGATGTAGTAAACTCCGCCCAAGTCCTGCCCCCTGTGGGCTGGAAGCAGCTCCTAGGCGTGTTTCGGCTGGTTGTTCCGTGTTGCATGCTTGCGGGGCGCTGCATGGGCAAGCCTCCTGCGCGCTTGGTCGACCGGGGCGCATCCCCGTGCTGTCCTAGCTGGTTGCTGAAACCCATTTCGCAGCACTTGATAGGCGCTCTTGAGCCCATAAGGCTCTCCGCCGCAGGCTTTGTCGCCGATGTAGAACAATGGGGAGACTAATGTATGGCAGCATGGAAAGGAGCGGTCCCAAGCAAAGCAGAGCAGCGCGAGCAGAAGCGGCAAGCGCTGCTGCGAGTAGCTGCGCGGATTTTCAATAAGAAGGGGTTTCATAACACCTCTTTGGAAGAGATCGCCGAGGAACTCGGTGTAACCAAGGCCGCGCTGTATTACTACGTCAGCGGCAAGGACGAGCTGCTCTACGAGTGCATCAAGCTGACCTACGAGACCGGCCGGCAAGCTCGTCTACTGGCGGAGGCGCATCAGGGCACCGCTCTGGAGCGCTTTCGTATCATGTACCGCCATTTCATGATCGGGCTGATGAGCACGCATGGCGCTTACACCACGTCGGGCGACGTTCTCGCGCTGCCGGTGGAGCAGCAGCGCGAGTTTCTGGAAGCGCGCCGTGTGTTCGACCGCTATAGCCGGCGCCTGCTCGCTGAGGCGGTGAAAGAGGGGTCACTGCGCGACGTCGACGTGCGTATCGCCTCCAACTTCTTTCTCGGCGCGATCAACTGGATTCTGCGTTGGCACACCGAGAACGAAACCAAGTCGCCCGAAGAGATCGCCGACATTTTTCTCGACTTGCTGCTCAACGGTTTACTGCCCAAGCCGAACGAGAACCGTTGAACGTCCCGCCGCGGGCAAGGCGGGAGGAGGGGAGCGCTTACCGAGCGCTAGCCGGCGCTCTGTCAGGCGGTGCCGAGCTTACTCGCAGCCAGCCCAAGCAACCTGCCGCAAACCACGTATTGCTGACTATCAAAGCCCCTTGTCTATAGAGCCCCCGGCTCTGTCCGGGCGTGGCGAAGCGCACCGCCCATACGCCGCCCGCCCGATCGTGCCAAAGTATGCCCGCGCCGCGTTCGGTCAGTGCGGTATATGCCTCCATGGCGCTGATGCCCGGCCGGAATACCACCATTATGGTGTCGCTGTCGCGCGGCGGCAGGGCCGCCAGCGGGCCGGCGACAGCTGCTGTAAGGGTCAGGCTAAGGGCGGCGAGCGGAGCGCGCCGGCCATTGCCGGGACCGCCGCGGCGCAGTATCCAGCCGACCGCTGCCGGGACAAGACCGAACGCGAATACCCACAGCAAGTCCCAGGCAAGGGGGTTGTCGGTGTCCATACGGATGCGATGCAGGCCCAGTATCCAGTGCACCAGCACTGCGTCTATTGCATGCCAGATGCCAAAACCGATTAAGGCATAACCCAGCAGGACACGGCCGCTGCTGCTGGCTGTTTGCCGCCGAGCGCGCCAAAGCAGCCACAGTCCAGCGACACTGACCAGATACATCACCACGTGAAAGGCACCGTCGGCTAGCACCTGATTTCTCAGATCGGCCAAGGCAGGGGAGTCGATGGCGCTGAGCAGATGGTGCCACTGCAGCATTTGATGCAGCAGAATCCCATCGAAGAGCCCGCCCAGGGCAAAGCCTAACAGGGAGGCTCCCCAGACGAGGCGGCTGTGCTCTGTCACTTTGGCCTCCTAGCTTCTAGAAGAATCCACCCGCGTTCTCGTGCTGGTGTTTGGGCTTTGCTGCGAGGCGTCCAAGTCTTCTGTCGCATTGCGCACTTGCAACAATCGATGGCGCGATGCGCCGGCGGTTCTCGGAGCGCGGAACGGTTGCGCTTCCGCACCTGCACATGGGCGCGGGTTCCCCCTGGGCGCCGGCGATGGCATGCTTGAGGCAAAGCTGTATAACCTGAGTGTGTCCTCTATGTCTCATCCTCATATCATTCCGCGGCCTGCGGCCACGTTGATCCTTGCGCGCGATTGCGCCGACGGGTTCGAAGTCTTCCTCATGCAGCGCACCCACCAAGCGGTGTTCATGCCGGGCGTTTTCGTCTTTCCAGGCGGCGCGGTGGACCTGGCGGACGCTCACGAAGACGTGTGCGCCTACTGCGACATGGACGATGCCGCCGCCAATGCACTGCTCGGCGTGGAGAAAGGCGGCCTGGCCTATCTGGTGGCAGCGGTACGCGAGTGTTTCGAGGAGGCCGGGCTGTTGCTGGCGGTGGATGGTAGCGGTGAGATGGTGGATCTCAGCGTTCCCGAGCGCGCCGAGCGTTACGCCGATTACAGACGCCGCATGGCTGCCGGCGAGTTGACACTGGCCGAGCTGTGTCGCCGTGAGGACCTGCGTCTGGCCGTGGACAAGCTCGGATTCTTCAGCCATTGGGTAACCCCGCCGGGGCCGCCGCGGCGTTACGATACGCGCTTTTTCACGGCTGTCGCTCCCCTTGGGCAGGTGGCCTCGCATGATGGCGAGGAAATGGTCGCCCATACCTGGCTGACCCCTGCCGATGCGCTGGAGCGGCATGCGCAAGGCATTCTTGAGCTGCCGCGTCCTACCATCAGGACGTTGAAAGCACTGGCTCGATTCAAGAGCAGCGCCGAGCTTATGGCGTATTCGATGGTGCCGCGCGAAGTCGAGCCCACCACGCCGCGGGTGGCGATAGGCAGCGCCGGAGAGCGCATTTTCGAGCGCCACGATCCCGTTTACGCGGAACTGGCCAAGGTGGATCCGGACAACACGGGGCGGGCGTCCTACGAGATCGTTCCGGGCGTCGTAACGCGGGTGTCGGAGCGAGTGCGGCGCGTAACGGCTCCGAATCCGAGCTACATGACCGGACCTGGAACTAACACTTATCTGATAGAAGGCCGCGAGGGGATCGCTGTCATAGATCCCGGCCCAGCCATAGAGGCACACGTTGAGCGTGTGCTGGAGATCGCGGGCGGGCGCATTCGCTGGATTCTGGCGACTCATACGCACATGGATCATTCGCCGGCCGCACAGCAGTTGCGAGAGGCGACCGGCGCGCAGGTGCTGGGCATGCCGGCACCTGCGCTGCCGCACCAGGATCAATCGTTCCAGCCGGATCGCGTGCTCGGCCATGGCGAGCGGTTGGACTTGGGCGGTTGCGTACTGCGCGCGATTCACACGCCCGGGCATGCCTCCAACCATCTTTGCTTCCTGTTGGAGGAGGAGCGGCTGCTGTTCACCGGGGATCACATCATGCAGGGGTCTACCGTGGTGATCTCACCGCCCGATGGCGATATGAGAGCGTATTTGGAATCGCTGCACGCGTTGCAAGAGGAAGAGATCGATTACCTCGCTCCGGCGCACGGATTCTTGATGGACAAGCCGGACGAGGTGATCGAGCGAATTATCTCTCACCGTATGGAGCGGGAGGCCAAGGTCATGCGGGCGATCCGCGAACTGGGCAGCGGCACCGAGGAGGAATTGCTGCCGGTGGCGTATAGCGATACGTCGCCACGGCTCTACCCGGTAGCCATACGTTCGTTGCAGGCGCACCTGATCAAGCTGCGGGCGGACGGCCGAGTGATCGAGTCCGACGGGCGCTGGAGCTTGGCGGGCTGACCGCAAGATTTCGCGCCAGCTAGGTATAGCCTTAGGCGTTCGGAGCGTAGAATGAAGGGGCGCGGCATTCTTGCCGCGCCCCTTGCTTGGGCTTACTCGCTGCCTACTTGATTCAACGGTGCTGACGGAGAGGGCCTGGGCAACGTCTTGCACAGTGGTTCAAGCCTCATCGCTCCGTTGCCCTTGCCCCAACAGTCTTAGGCCGATTCCGTCTTCGTCTCGGTGTCGGCGGGCAGCTCGCGGCGCCAGCTGCCGCTGCCCGGCAGCAGCAGGTTGAGCGCGATAGCCACCACGCTGCACAACGCAATGCCCTTCAGGCCTGTGTCGCCGACTCCGATCATCATGCCGCCTATACCGAAAACCAGCGTGACGGCGACGATTACCAGGTTGCGCGGCTCGGCCAGATCCACTTGATGGCGGATCAGCGTGTTCAGGCCCACTACCGCAATCGAGCCGAAGAGCAGGCAGAGAATGCCGCCCATGACCGGGGCCGGAATGGTCAGCAGAACGGCGCCGAACTTGCCGATGAAGGAGAGCGCGATGGCGAAACCGGCGGCCCAGAGCATGATGCGCGGGTTGAAGCTCTTGGTGAGCATGACCGCGCCGGTGACTTCCGAGTAGGTTGTGTTGGGCGGCCCGCCGAACATGGCCGCCGCCGAGGTGGCAAGGCCGTCGCCGAAGAGAGTGCGATGCAGGCCGGGCTTTTGCAGGTAGTTCTTGCCGGTCACGTTGCTGATGGCCAGCACGTCGCCGACGTGCTCGATAACCGGGGCGATGGCGACCGGCATCATGAACAGGATGGCGCCCCAGTGGAATTCTGGTGCGACAAAATTCGGCATGGCCAGCCAGGGCGCCGCCGCCACGCTGGAAAAATCCACCACGCCCAAAAACCAAGCAATCGAATAACCCACGCCAATGCCGACGAGGATGGGCACCAGGCGGAAGATGCCACGGCCGAAAACCGCTACGATCAGCGTGGTGATCAGCGCCGGCAGCGAGACCATCAGCGCGGTCTCGTAGGGAATGAGTTGGGCGCTGCCATCGCCGGCCATGCCCATGGTCATGTTGACGCCCACCGGTGCGAGCCCCAGGCCTATGGCCATAATGACCGGGCCGATCACCACGGGCGGCAGCAGGCGGTCGATGAAACCAACGCCCCAGAGCTTCACTGCGCCGGCGAGCAGCATATAGGTAATGCCGGCAGCGACTAGGCCGCCCATCGTGGCGGCCATGCCGAAGTCGTTCTTCACCGCCAGGATAGGGGCGATGAACGCAAAGCTGGAGGCGAGGAAAACAGGCACCTGGTTACGGGTGACCAGATGAAAGATCAGCGTGCCCAGGCCGGCAGTGAACAACGCCACATTCGGGTCCAGGCCTGTAATCAGCGGCATCAGCACTAGCGCGCCGAAAGCCACAAAGAGCATTTGCGAACCGGCTAGTGCCTGGCGCCAGCTCGAATCTAGGGACTGAGGCTGCATTTCATACTTCCTTCTGCTTGGTACCGAAGATTCTGTCGCCGGCATCTCCAAGACCGGGCATGATGTAACCATGCTCGTTCAGTCCCTGATCGATCGAAGCAGTATAGATGGTCACATCCGGGTGCGCTTTCTCTACCGCCGCAATCCCTTCCGGCGCCGCCACCAGCACCAGCGCGCGTATGTCCTGGCAGCCGGCTTTCTTCAGCAGATCGATGGTGGCCAGCATGGAACCACCGGTGGCGAGCATGGGATCGATGATCATCGCCAGGCGCTGCTCGATCTGCGGCACCAGCTTCTCCAGGTAGGTATGCGCCTGTAGCGTCTCCTCGTTGCGGGCCAGGCCCACCGCGCTGACCTTGGCACCCGGGATCAGGCCCAGCACGCCATCGAGCATGCCTATGCCGGCGCGCAGTATGGGCACTACGGTGATCTTCTTGCCGACCAGCCGCTCCACTTTGACCGGTCCCGCCCAACCTTCGACCGTATGCTCCTCCAGGCGCAGATCCTTGGTGGCCTCGTAGGTAAGCAGTGCACTGATCTCTTGCGCTAGCTCTCGGAAGCTCTTGGTACTGGTCTCGTTCTTGCGCATCAGACCGAGCTTGTGGCGAATGAGCGGATGGCGGATTTCATAGACTGGCATACGACTGGCTCCCGGCTGCTAAGGATATGACCCGCGCATGTTACTTAAGCTCATCGAAGAGGCAATCGCAGCCGACCAGTTTGCCGCGAATGCGTTGGGCTGTGCGCGCACGCGGCGCGCACAGCCTTAGTTGGCCTCTGCCGCGATCTGGCGGAAGATGCGAACGAAGGTTTCCGGCTCCTGTCCCCCGGAGATCAGGTACGAGCGGTTGACGATGAAGGCGGGAACGGCGCTGATACCCGCCTGCATGTACTCGCGCTCTTCGGCGCGCACCGCCTCGGCATAGCGGTCGGAGGCGACGATGCGTTCCACCTCCTGTCCGTCTAGTCCTACCGACTCGGCGCATTGCCGGAGCACGGCCGGGTCGGACGGATTGCGGCCATGAACGAAGTACTCCTGGAACAGCGCAAGGTTCAGCGCCTGGCCTTGGCCTTGTTCGCGCGCCCAGTGCAGCACGCGATGAGCGTCGAAGGTGTTGTAGATGCGGCGGTCGCCCGCCGCGTAGAACTCAATGCCCAGATCCTTGCCGATGGCAGCGATGCGTGCCTGGTTTTCGCGCAGCTGTTCGGGGCCTATGCCGTACTTGCGACGCAGATGCTCGTCTATGGGCTCTCCCTCGGCGGGCAGATCCGGGTTGAGCTCGAACGGGTGCCATACGAGTTCGAAGCTCATTTCGTCGGCCAGCACGTCCATGGCTTTTTGCAGGCGCCGGTAGCCGATGAAACACCACGGACAGACCACGTCGGAAACGATATCCAGTCGAAATTTAGTCATGAGAACTCCGCCATGCGGGTGGCCGAACCAATGTGTCACTCAGGGCATTTATGGGCGCGCTCGCGGAACTGCGCCGGGCTGAGTCCGAACCAGCGCCTGAAGGCCTTGGCGAAAGCGCTTTCGTCAGAGAAGCCTAGCCCTTTGGCAATATCGCGCACACGCTCGTTGCCGTCCAGCCGCTGAGCCGCCAGGCGTTGCAACGTCGCATCGCGAAGCAGCTTGAAGGAGGTGCCTTCCTCGGCGAGCTTGCGATTCAGGTGGCGACCGCTAAGGCCCAGCAGCTCGGCTATGCGCTCCTTGCCCCAGCGCGGCTGATGGCGGATCAGTATCTCCACCTGCGAGGAGAGGCTGTCCGCGCTCAGGCTGGCCAGCATGCGGTCGGCCGCTTTCTGCAAGTGATCGCGCAGTTCCGCATTGGCCTGAATCAGCGGAATGGCAAGATCGCGCTCGCGCAATAACAGGCTGTAGCCTGGCGCCTCGAACTCCGTCTCACAGCCCAGCAGCGATTGGTAACGCTCGATGCGATCCCGCGGCGAATGGGCAATGCGCACCTCGGCCGGCGTGAACTGCCCGCCGGTCGTCCAGTGCGACAGATGCACCAAGCAGCCGATCACGGCTTCGGCACGCGGTTCCAGGCAAGCCTGGTAGCCGGGCAGATAATGCAGCCGGCGGCCTCCGGCTTCGTCATGCGCTTCCAGCACGCTGCCCTCGCCGATAATGGGGAAGTACTCGAGCAGGGCATCCAGCGCTTCGCCTAGTGTCTCGCAGCTCATCAGTAGCAGGCCCGCGCTATCCAGGTGCCCGACCTGGATCTCCAGCCCGATGCGCAGGCCGATTAGCGGATCCTCGCTGCGCGCGCAGATCGCGTGCCACAGCTCGTCCTGCAAGCTTAGGGGCACGCGCGCGGGATAGGACTTCAACCGCATCAGCAGTTGCGCCGGCAGCTCCACACCCAGCCGCTCCGAAGCCTGCACGATGGCTTGGGCGTAACGTAGCGTAACGGTAGGTGAATTCGACATGCTTGCCGTGGTTATTGCGCCAATGTCCCAAACGAACCGCGGTCAGTCCCGATTGAACTGTCCCCCACGCCTAGCGGCTGCACTAGGCTCTATATGACGGATCGTACGCTACCGCGGGGGCGGCAGCCGCGTGCCCTCGCGCTGTAGCGCGATTCCTCGGATTAGAGCCCAGCTCGCGCAAGAATTCCAATAACCGCGCTTTGCGTTAGGAGGAGAGCGGATGTATGCGGTGATAGGCGCAGGGCCTATGGGACTGGCCTGTGCCCGCAACCTGGCCAAGCACGGGATTGCCTTTGTCGGTTTTGAGCAGCATAGCGACGTCGGCGGACTGTGGGACATCGACAACCCCCACAGCACCATGTACGAGACGGCGCATCTGATTTCCTCGAAGCGAACGACGGAGTTCGCCGAGTTTCCAATGCCGGAGTCGGTGGCGCCTTACCCCCATCACTCGGAGATGCGCCAGTACTTTCGCGATTACGCCCTGCACTTCGATCTCTACCGCCATTATGAGTTCAACACCCGCGTCGTCGCTGTGGAACGCGCCGGCGACGGCTGGCAGGTTACCACCGAGTCGGGCGGCCAACAGCAGACGCGCCAGTTCGCAGGGGTGCTGATCGCCAACGGCACTTTGCACTGTCCGAACCTGCCGCGCCTGCCCGGGGAGTTTGCCGGCAAGGTCATGCACTCCAGCGAGTACAAGTCGCCGCGCCAGCTGCAGGGGCAGCGCGTGTTGGTGGTCGGCTGCGGCAACTCGGGCGCGGATATCGCGGTGGATGCGGTGTATAACGCGCGCAGCGTGGATATCTCCTTGCGCCGCGGTTATTACTTTCTGCCCAAGTTCCTGTTCGGCAAGCCCACCGATACCATCGGCGGCAGAATCCGGCTGCCGCGGCGGTTCAAGCAGTGGGTGGATGCGGCACTGGTTCGTATGGTGATGGGTAAACCGTCGCACTACGGCTTGCCCGATCCGGACTACCGGATGTATGAGTCCCACCCTGTGATGAACTCCCTGATTCTTCACCACCTGGGGCATGGCGATATCCGCGCGCGGCGCGATGTGGCCGCCATCGAGGGCCATACGGTGACTTTCGCCGACGGCGAGCAGGGCGAGTACGATCTGATCCTTCTGGCCACTGGCTACAAGCTGCACTACCCCTTCATCGATCGCCGTCATCTGAACTGGCCGGCGGATAGCGCGGCGCCGCGGCTTTACCTGAATATCTTCCATCCCGACTATGACGATCTGTTCATGATGGGCATGGTGGAAGCCGCCGGGCTGGGCTGGGAAGGGCGCAACGAGCAGGCCGAACTGGTGGCCTTGTACCTCCGCCAGCTTGCGCGGGGCGCCAAGGCCGCGCTCAACCTTAAGCAGATCAAAGCGCGCGAGGCGGCCAAGCGGGTCGATGGGGGGTATCGCTACCTGCAACTGGACCGCATGGCCTACTACGTTCACAAGGAGACGTATCGGCGGCGCGTGCTCCGACATATCCGCGAATTAAGGCAGGGATTGCCGCAGGCGGCCGCGGATATGGCTGCCGCAACTACAACAACACGCCGTACGGCTTAAGGGGGGGAGTCGCTATGTCAGGTCCGTTGCCGATCCAGTTCGATCCGGCAAGCCTGGTGACATTGAACGTCATCATGGCTTGCATGATGTTCGGCGTGTCGCTCACGCTCACGCCTGATGACTTCAAGCGTGCTTTGCGCACGCCGGTCGCACCGGCCACGGGGCTGGTGGCGCAGTTTGTGCTGTTGCCCGCCGGCACGTGTCTGGTCACTTGGCTATTGCCGTTGGATCCCATGCTCGCGCTGGGCATGATTCTGGTCGCTTCCTGCCCTGGCGGGGTGTTCTCGAACGTGATGACCTGGCTGGGACGGGGCAACGTGGCCGTCTCCATCACCATGACGGCGGTGTCCAGCGTGGCCGCCATCGTCATGACGCCGTTCAATTTCGCCTTGTACGGCTGGCTCAATCCGCGCACACGCGAGCTGCTGACCGAGATCTCGCTGGAGCCCCTCCAGGTGCTGCTGCTGGTGGCGCTGGTGCTGGGATTGCCGTTGCTGCTGGGCATGTGGGTCGGTAAGCGCTTCCCGCAGCTCGCCGTGCGCACCGAGAAACCATTTCGCGTACTGGCGACTCTGGTCTTCCTGCTTTTCGTCGGCGTTGCCTTCGCCAACAACTTCACGCTGTTTATCGAGCGCTTCCATACCTTCTTCTGGCTGGTGGTGGGCCACAACGCGCTGGCGTTCGCCCTGGGAGCCCTGGCTGCTTCGTTCTTGCGGCTGCCGCGCGAGGACAGGCGCGCCGTCACCATGGAAGTGGGCATACAGAACTCGGGCCTGGGACTGGTCATTCTCTTCACCTTTATGCCGCACGCCGGCGGCATGATGCTCATCACCGCCTTCTGGGGCGTTTGGCATTTGGTGGCAGGATTGACCCTGGCGCTGCTGTGGTCTCGGCGTGGGAGCGTGTCGGCAACCTCGCCCGCAAGCGCCTCGGTGGGCGATTAGCATATCGAGAGAAACATGGATAAGAGAGTTCTTATCACCGGTGGCGCCGGCTATATCGGCAGCCTGCTGGGGGAGCGGCTTGCGCGCGATTATGTCGTGATCGGCACCGATATACGCCGGCGCGACGACTTGAGCTTTCCGGTCAGGCTGCTGGATGTGCGCGACCCCTCTTTGCGGGAACTGCTGGCGGGCGAGCGCATTACGCACGTGGTGCACTTGGCGTCGGTGCTGGAAGCCGGCAAGGATCGCGCGCGCGATTACGATATCGACGTGAACGGCACCCGCAACGTGCTCGAATGCTGTGTTGCGGCGGGGGTGCGGCACCTTACGGTGACCAGTTCGGGCGCCGCGTACGGCTATCACGCGGACAACCCGGCCTGGATCGACGAGAGCGATGCGCTGCGCGGTAACGCCTCTTTCGCCTACTCGGATCACAAGCGTCAGATCGAGACGCTGCTCGCCGAGTACCGTCAGCGGCATCCCCAGCTCGCGCAGCTGATCTTCAGGCCCGGTACCATTCTCGGCGCCAACACCGATAACCTGATCACCAATCTGTTCAAGGCCAAACGCATGATTGCGGTGCGCGGCAGCGACTCGCCGTTCGTGTTCATTTGGGATGAGGACGTGGTGCGGGCGATCGAGCTGGGACTGCGCGAGGATCGAACCGGTATCTTCAATATGGCGGGCGATGGCGCGCTCACCGTGCACGAGATCGCCGCCATTCTTGGCAAGCCAGTGCTCAACCTTCCCGCCTGGCTGATTCGCGCGGCGCTGTGGTGCGCGCGGCGGCTGGGAGTCGGCCGCTATGGCCCCGAGCAGGTCGACTTTCTGCGCTACCGCCCGGTGCTCAGCAACCGGCGGCTCAAGGAGGAGTTCGGCTATGTTCCGCAGAAAACCTCGGAAGGCGTTTTCAGGTTTTACGTAGAGCATGCCCGCGCGAGGGGAGAGCTGTGAGCTGCGTGCTGATTACCGGCGCCGCCAGCGGGCTGGGGTGGGCGCTTGCGCAAGCGTTCCACCGGCGGGGCGATAAGCTGCTGCTGGCCGACGTGAACGGGCCGCTGCTGCAGACGCGCCTGACGGCGCTGAGCGACGAGAGGCAGGTGGTTGGCCTGGTGGGCGATATCGCCGATCCGCTGTATCAGCAGTCGTTGCTTGCTGTGGCGCGCGAGCGCTTCGGCGGCGTCTCGGTGCTGGTTAATAACGCTGGGATAACGCACCGCTCGCTGGCGCACAAGACCGACCCCGAGGTGTTGCGCCGGGTGATGCGCGTCAACTGGCAGGCGCCGCTGGAGCTGACGCTGGCCGCTCTGCCGCAGCTGCAAGAGCATCGTGGCAGCGTGATCGTCATCGGCTCCATGGCGGGCTGGATGCCGGTGCTGGGCCGCACGGCCTACTGCGCCGCCAAGAGCGCTCTGGCCCAGTCGTTCGAAGTGCTGCGTTGCGAGCAGCAGCGGTATGGGCTGCACGTGCTGATGGTCTATCCCAGCTTTCTGGACACGCCCATCGAGCAAAACGCTTTGGGCTTCGACGGCAAGCCGGCGCGCCATGCGCGCTCCACCGTCGGCAAGACGAAAAGCGCCGAGTGGATGGCGCGGCGCATCGTGCGCGCGCTGGAGCGGCGCCGCCGGCGTGTGTACTCGGATTGGCCGACGCGATTCGCCAGCCTGCTCTGGCGCCTGCAGCCCAACGTTTTTCAGTGGCTAATGACGAGGAAATTCGCGGTGGAGCTGGAGCAGTGAGCGATCCATGGCTTTGGCTCGGGCTCTTTGTATTTGTGGCGTATACGGTAGAGGCGGTCACCGGGTTCGGCAGCATCGTCATTGCGCTATCGCTGGGGGCGCTGCTGTTGCCGATTCCGGAGCTGCTGCCTGTGCTGGTGCCGCTCAATATCCTCATGACCGGTTATCTGAGCGTGCGCCATTGGCGCAGCCTGCACTGGCCCACGCTGCTGCGGAAGATACTGCCGCTTATGGCCCTGGGAACGGCCGTGGGCTATGCCATCCGCCCGATATTGGCCGACACCGCCCTCAAAGCGGCGTTGGGCATTCTGATCGTGTGGTTCGCCGGTCGGGAACTATGGCAACGGTATCGGGCAGCGCCCGTTTCGCCGCTCGCCCCGGGCCTGGCACGCAGTTTGATACTGGGCGCCGGCGCCACGCATGGATTGTTCGCCTCCGGCGGGCCCTTGTTGGTGTACGCGCTGGCTGGCACACCGCTGGACAAGACGCAGCTGCGCACGACCTTGATCGCCGTGTGGTTCTGCCTGAACTGTTCGCTGACGCTGGCATACCTTATGGACGGAACGCTATTGCCATCGGTTCCACGTCTGCTCGGGTATATGCCGGTGGTGGCCGCTGGGGTGCTGATCGGAGAGTGGCTGCACCATAGGATAGACGAGCAGCGCTTCCGTCAACTCGTGTTCGCGCTGCTGATGCTGACCGGAGCCGCGCTGGCGTTGCCTCTATAAAACCGCGGCTTAGGCTCGGTAACGTTCCAAGGTAAGCCCCTCCAGGTCGATCTCGGGAGTGCGATCGTCTACCAGGTCGGCCACAATGCGGGCAGCCCCGGCGGCGAACGTCCAGCCCAGGTAACCGGCACCCACGTTCAACAGCAGGTTCGGCACCGGGGTGCGTCCTAGAATGGGCGGGCCGTCCGGCGTCATCGGCCGCAAGCAGGCCCATCGCTGGGCTTGCCGCGTGTCTACGCTGGCGGCGTAGCGGGGAAGCGTGGCCAAGCTCTGGCGAATGACCATCGCCACTCGTCGGCTGCGAATGGTGCGGTCGTAGCCGGCGAACTCCGCGGTTCCCGCCACCCGCAGGCGATCGCCCAGCCGAGTGATCACGATACGGCGGTCGTCGTCGATCAGCGGTATGTGCGGCACTCCCGGCAAACCGTTTGCCGGCAAAGTGGCCGAATAACCTTTCACCGGCTCTATGGGTAGCTTGATGCCCAGCGGGTATGCCAGCCGCGGGGCATCCACGCCAGCGGCGAGAATGTAACAGTCGGCGCTCAGCACGCTGCGGTCGGTGCGCACGTGCGTGATACCGGCCGAGCTGCCGACTATGCGGCGCACGGTCTCGCCCAGCCGAATCTCGACTCCGTTGTCGGCGGCGAGCTTGCCCAGCCGTTGCGTAAACAAGCAGGCGTCGCCGGCCTCGTCGGCAGGGTAGTAGATGCCGCCTACCAGTTCGGCTCGTATATCGGCCAGCGCAGGCTCCAATTCGATGAGCGCGTCCGTGTTCAGGCTCTGGAACGGTATCCCGAGGTCCGCGACCAGCTGGGAGGCAGCGAGGGCGTGCCGCAGGGCTTTAGCGTCGCGAAAGATCTTCACTATGCCGTGTTGCGTATCGTCGTAAGCGAGTGCGGTGCGCTCGCGCAACGAGCGCATCTGGCGCTGACTGTAGGCGGCCAGGCGCGCATTGATGCGCGCGTGACGATGATGGTGGGCTGGCCGGCTGTAGCGCAGAAAGTTCAGCCCCCAACTCAGGAAGAAGGGGATGTGAGCCGGTCGCAGTAGCAGCGGAGAGTCCTCGCGGCCAATCCAGCGGATCAGCTGCCGAACGGCAGTGGGGCTGTTCCAGGGCTCGGTGCTGCCGGCGTGGAGCATGCCCCCATTGGCGAAGCTGCCCTCGGCCGCCAAGGCGCTGCGGCGGTCTATGAGGGTGACTTGGTGGCCGGCTTCGGAAAGAAAGTATGCGGTGGTCGTGCCGATCACGCCGCCGCCGATAATCAGTACTCGCAAAGCCTGCCTCCTGCGCTGTGCCGAGGGGGCACATAGGCTAGAGGGTTATAGAGTGCCTGAGCAAGAGCCTTTGAGGCATTTTGCATGCAAGGCAAGAGTGGGCGGCGCCAAAATACGTGATACAGTGTCACTATTGGCAATGCGAGGGCGCGACAGGGAGGTCTGTCGCCGGCGAGGCGAAGCGGGCGAGAATGGCCGCGTTCAGCCGCGCTGCATGCGAGCGCAATGCCCGCGTTGCCGACATAACGATATGCGCATAGCTAGAAGAGGAGAGGGTCATGGCCGAGGCGTACATCGTTGCCGCCGCCCGTACGGCAGGCGGCCGCAAGGGGGGCCGGTTGTCCGGCTGGCATCCTGCCGATCTGGCGGCACGTGTAATCGATGAGCTGGTTACACGGGTCGATGCCGATCCGGAGCTGATCGAAGATGTGATTATGGGCTGCGTAGGTCAGGCCGGCGAGCAGGCCGCCAATATCGGCCGCAACGCTGTGCTCGCCTCCAGACTGCTGCCCGAATCGGTTCCCGCCACCTCGGTGGATCGTCAGTGCGGCTCCTCGCAACAGGCGCTGCACTTCGCCGCCCAGGCCGTGATGTCCGGCACCATGGACGTGGTGATCGCCGCCGGCGTGGAGAGCATGAGCCGGGTACCGATGTTCACGCCGGTCGCCCTGGCGCAGAAGGCCGGCATGGGGCACTACTTCAGTCCCCAGATGCGGGAACGCTACCCGGATGTGGACGACTTCAGCCAGTTCGTCGGTGCCGAGATGGTGGCCGAGAAGTACGGGCTGAGCAAGGAACAGCTCGATGAGTACGCGTTGCTGAGCCATCAGCGCGCGGCGGCCGCCACGCGCGAAGGCCGCTTCGAGAAGGAGATCGTGCCGGTACCGGTGCGCTTCCAGGACGGATCCCCCAGCACGGAGATGCATGTGGTCGATGAGGGGATTCGTTTCGATGCGTCGCTGGAGGGTATCGCCGGGGTGCGGCCTATCGTCGAAGGGGGGCTGGTCACAGCCGCCACGGCCAGCCAGATCTGCGATGGTGCCGCGGGCTTGATAGTGGCGAACGAGCGCGGCTTGAAAGCGCTGGGCGTGACTCCTCTGGCCCGGGTTCACCACATGACGGTGATCGGTCACGATCCTGTGATCATGCTCGAAGCACCCATTCCTGCGACCGAGCGGGCACTGGCCAAGGCCGGCCTGAAGATAGACGACATCGATCTGTTCGAGGTGAACGAGGCTTTTGCGCCCATACCGCTGGCTTGGCTGCAAAGCACCGGCGCCGATCCGGAGCGGCTCAATGTGAACGGCGGTGCCATTGCACTGGGGCATCCGTTGGGCGGTTCCGGCGCCAAGCTGATGACGACGCTGGTGTATGCGCTGCATCAGCGAGGCGGGCGATACGGTCTGCAGACCATGTGCGAGGGCGGCGGGCTTGCCAACGTCACCATCGTCGAGCGGCTGTTCTGAGGCGGTCGGAGTCAGCGCCGTCGGGCCTATGCCGCTACTGCAGCGCCAGCCGTGGGCTGGCGCTGCGGGCCCTAGGGTAGGCGCCGGCTTAATCGAGGCGTTCGATTGCCATGGCAGTGGCTTCGCCGCCGCCTATGCACAGCGCAGCGACGCCACGGCGCAGCCCATGGCGGTGCAGGGCGTTGATCAGCGTTACCAGCAAACGGGCGCCGGAGGCGCCGATGGGATGTCCCAGCGCGCAGGCTCCGCCATGCACGTTGACGCGCTCGTGCGGCAGGTCCAGTTCGCGCATGGCGGCCATCGCCACTACGGCGAAGGCTTCGTTGATCTCGAACAGATCCACCTCTTCTTTGCGCCAGCCGGTCTTCTCCAGCAGCTTACGGATCGCGCCTACCGGCGCGGTGGTGAACCAGGCTGGTTCCTGGGCGTGGCTGCTGGTACCGCGGATCGCCGCCAGCGGGGTGAGTCCGCGCCGCTCGGCCTCGCTGGCCCGCATGAGCACCAGTGCCGCCGCACCGTCGGAGATGGAGCTGGCGTTGGCGGCCGTGATGGTGCCGTCGGCGGCGAAAGCGGGGCGCAGGGTGCGCAGCTTCTCCAACGAGGCTTTCAGAGGTTGCTCGTCTTGCACGATGCGCTTTTCGCCAGTGCGCGTCTTGACGCTGACCGGAGTGATTTCGGCATCGAAGACGCCGTCTTCGATAGCCTGGCGCGCCCGGCGCAGCGAGGCCTCGGCATAATCGTCCTGCGCGTCGCGGCTGAACGCGTAATGGCTGGCGCAGCGCTCGGCGAAGTGGCCCATCAGCTCGCCCCGTTCGTACGCATCCTCCAGGCCGTCGAAGAACATGTGATCGATCAAGCGGCCGTGGCCGAGGCGGTAGCCGCCGCGCGCCTTCTCCAGCAGGTACGGCGCCCGCGACATGCTTTCCATGCCCCCGGCGACGAGGATCTGGCCGTTCCCCAGCGCCAGTGCATCGTGCGCCAGCATCACCGCTTTCATGCCGGAGCCGCATACCTTGCTCACCGTGGTGCAGGGCACCGACTGCGGGAGCCCGGCGGCCAGCGCGGCCTGGCGAGCCGGCGCTTGCCCCAGCCCGGCCGAGAGCACGTTACCCATAAGTACCTCGTCGACCGCATCCGGTGCGACCTGGGCTCGCTCCAGTGCGGCGCGAATCGCGGCGGCGCCGAGCTCGGGCGCCGGAATCTCGGCAAGATCGCCCATCAATCCGCCCATGGGGGTGCGGGCGCCGCCTACGATGACTACCGGATCGTCGCGCATGCTAGGACTCCTTATTAGTTGCTGTGTGCAACGCCGCGTTGCAGCCGGCTTGCGACGTTAGCTGAAGGTTGTGGCCTGTATCGGCCAGTGCGGCTCGGCATAGATTTAACGTTTCCGTCAACGTAAAGGGTAGCCCATGGAGATCAAAGATCGTGTTTTTCTTGTCAGCGGCGGTGCCTCCGGTCTTGGAGAGGCGACGGTAAGGCACCTGGTGGAGCTTGGTGGCAGGGTCGTCATCGCGGACATACAGGAGCAAGCGAGCGCTGCGCTTGCCCAGGAGTTGGGCGACGGCGTTTGTACGGCGCGCTGCGACGTAACCGACCCGGCTATGGCCGAGCAGGCGGTCAACACGGCCATGCAGCGCTTCGGCGGCCTGCATGGGCTGGTGAATTGCGCGGGGGTGGCCACACCGGGGAAGGTCGTGGGCCGTGACGGGCCGCATGATCTTGGCGTGTTCGCCAAGGTGGTGCAGATCAATCTGGTCGGCACGTTCAACATGCTGCGTTTGGCGGCGGCCGCGATGGCCGAGCAGGCTCCGAACGCCGAGGGTGAGCGTGGCGTGATCGTCAATACCGCTTCGGTGGCCGCCTTCGAAGGTCAAATCGGGCAAGCCGCCTATGCGGCGTCCAAGGCCGGGGTTGCCGGGATGACGTTGCCCATCGCACGCGAGTTAGCCCGCTATGGAATTCGTGTGGTTACCATCGCGCCGGGACTGTTCGAGACGCCGATGATGGCGGGGCTGCCGCCGGAAGTGCAGGAGTCGCTCGGCAAGTCGGTGCCGTTTCCGCCGCGGCTTGGCCGGCCGTCCGAGTACGCCCGGATGGTGCGTGCGATCATAGAAAACCCCATGCTGAATGGCGAGACCATCAGGCTCGACGGTGCGCTCCGCATGGCGGCCAAGTGAGCATGCATCCGAGAACGAGAATCATGAGGAGGAGAGAACATGCTCGATAACAGCGAGATCGAGGTGTTTCGCGACAGTTTGCGCCGCTTTCTGAGCAAGGAGGTATCGCCCTACTATCAGCAGTGGGAGCGCGAGGCGTTGTTTCCGCGCGAGCTTTGGCGGCGTCTGGGCGAGAACGGCTTTTTGTGCGTGGACATGCCGGTGGAGTACGGCGGCGCAGGGGCCGATTTCAGCCTCTCCGCCGCGGTGGTGGAGGAAATCTCCCGGTATGGCTATAGCGCGCTGGCAACCTGCCTGTCGGTACATTCGGACATCGTTGCGCCGTACATCTTGCACCTTGGCAGCGAGGCGCAGAAACAGACGTGGCTGCCGCGCATGGCGAGTGGCGAGGCCATAGGTGCCATCGGGATGACGGAGCCGGGTGCCGGCTCCGACCTGCAGGGCATGCGTACGCGTGCCGAGCGCAAGGGCAGCGAGTTCGTAGTCAACGGCCAGAAGACGTTCATTACCAACGGTTATCACGCTGATGTACTCATTCTGGCGGCCAAGACCGACCCGGCCGCCGGCAGTCGCGGCATGACGCTGTTCACGGTAGATACCCGCCTGCCTGGATTCGAGTGCAGCCGTCGGCTGGAGAAGATCGGCCAGCACGGCTCCGACACCGCTGAGCTTTTCTTCAACGACCTGCGTATCGGCGAGGACCAGATTCTGGGGGGCGAGGGGAGCGGTTTCGCCAATCTGATGAACGAGCTGCCGCGCGAGCGGCTGATCCTCGCCGTCGGTGCTATCGGCGCCTGCGATGGCATGATTGCCCGCACCGTGGACTACGTACGGGAGCGCAAGGCATTCGGACAGCCGGTGGCGAGCTTCCAGAACACCCGTTTTACCTTGGCGCAGCTCAAGGCCGAGGTCGAGGTCGCCCGCGCCTTCGTACGCCAGTGCATGGCCGAGTACCAGCGCGGCGAGCTGACCACCGTTAACGCCTCCATTGCCAAGTTGACCACCACCGGGCTGCAGTGCCGGGTGGCCGATCAATGCTTGCAGCTGTTCGGCGGCTACGGCTATATGCGCGAGTACCCGATCGCGCGTGATTTCGTTGATGCGCGCGTGCAGCGCATTTACGGCGGCAGCGACGAGATCATGAAAGAAATCATCGCCCGCTCCTTGCTTGGCCGCTAGCATCCGTTCGACGGTGCGGCAAGGCTGGCGCGCTTGCCTTGCCGCACGGCCTGCCCCATCTCGCAAGCAACGTTGTTCTCACACGCGGGTCGCTCCGTCGCCTGATGCCGTTAGATATTTCCTTTGCGCCGGATGGGGAGCACCCTCTGGGGCGTCAATTGGATTTAGCTGCTCGTCTGCTCGCGCTCGCGGTGGCAGCGTTCGGTGCAGCGGGATTTGCGCTGGGGTGGCTGGTATCGCCCCTGGCCAGTCCGCCCTGGTGGCCTTCGGTTGGCGCGGCGCTGTTTCTGGTCCTTACCGGCACCTCCCTATTATTGTTCCTCAGCTTTCGTAACCGGCCGCACCTGATGCGCGTGCAGCGGCTGTTTGCCTTGGCAGCGGCGGGTATCGTACTGGCGGCTTTGCTCGCCGCTGTGCTAGGGGATGGGGGAATAGGGCCGGAAGCGAGCCCTCCCTCGCCTCTGACCGTGGCGGCCAGTCTGCTCGCGTCGCTATCGCTGGTAACGCTGGGCCGAACCGATTGGTTGGGCTTCGCTAGCTGGCTGGCCGGCGGAGTGATTTTCTTCTTCGGCCAGTTCTTCCTGATCGATTATCTCTACGCGTTCGGGGCGGTGGACTACACCCCTTTGTTCCGCCCTCTGTCGGTGACCAGCGCCATCGCGTATTCAGCGTTCGGAATCGGGCTCATGCTGGCGGACAGCTCGCAGCCGCTGGTGCGCATCTTGAGCAGCCGCGGGCCCGGCGGACTCATAGTCAGGCGCATGCTGCTGCCCGCCATCGCGTTGCCGCTGCTGCTGCTGTGGCTGTTCCGGATTGTAGTGGCGTACGAGGTGTTGCCCGTCGGCTTCGGTTATAGCCTGGTTACCACGCTCTTGGTCACGTCGCTGGCGGTGCTGGTCCTCTACCAGGGAAGCGTGCTCAATTACCTGGCCGCCACCGCGCGGCGCCAGCTGGCCCAGGCAGAGGCGGACTACCTGCGCAGGATAGGCGTGGCGATAGAAGCCGCGGAGCTTTACTTATGGGAGGTCGATTTCTCGAACGGCCGTGTGTATCACAGCGACAACTACGTTGCCGATCTGGGGTACGAGCCCAACCAAGCGACCTCTTATCTCGACTGGTGGTCGCGCATCATCGACCCAGAAGATCTACAGCGAGTGATGCGGGCGTGGCGGCAATTGGCCGGCGGGGAGCAAGCCTTATTTCAAACGGAGCTGCGCATGCGGCGCAAACAAGGCGATATACGCTGGATGTACTTGCGGGCCCGGGCCGTGGAGTCCTCCCCGGGCTCACAGCACCGGCTGATCGTGGGCGTGTTGATGGACATCACTGATAGGCGGCTGGCGGCGCAGCGCTTGGCCGAAGCGCGCGCCAAGCTGCAAATGGCGATGGATATTGCGTCGGTGGGGTACTGGGAGCAAGACCTGAAGACGGGCGAGGTCTACTACTCTCCGGAGTGGAAGCGCTTGCTCGGCTTTGAGGACGCGGAGCTCGGTAACGATCTGAACGTACTGATGGATAGAGTGCACCCGGATGACCGCGCGGCGGTGCTCAAGCAGTTCGATGCGATCCAGGCCGCGAAGGCGCCACACTACGCGCTCGAGTTCCGGCTCCGGCACCGCGATGGAGGTTATCGTTGGATCGCCTCGCAGGTCCTTGTGGTACGGGATGCAGAGGGGGCTCCCGAGCGGATTCACGTGGTTCATAAGGACATAAGCGATCGTAAGGAGATCGAGGACCGAATCCGACAAGTTTCGCAGCACGACCCGCTTACCGGGCTGCCCAATCGCGCTCTGGTTCATGAATTCGCGGAGCCGATGCTGGCCGCTGCGCGACGCAACAATTCCCAGGTCGCGGTGCTGTTCATCGATATGGACCGCTTCAAGCCGATCAACGATCAGCATGGGCATGAGGTGGGTGATAAGGTGCTGATCGAGATCGCGCGGCGGCTGCGCGCCAGCGTGCGGGGTACCGACTTGGTCGGGCGCTTGGGCGGGGACGAGTTCGTGGTTGTGCTGGCCGATACGCGCTCCGAGGAGGCCGCCGCACGCGTCAGCCGTGTCTGCCTCGAGCGGCTGGATACGCCCTATCGTATCCGCGGACTGGAGCTGCATACCACCGCCAGCATAGGCATCAGCCTTTTTCCTCGCGACGGCTGCGACATAGACACGCTGATTCGGCACGCCGATACCGCTATGTACGAAGCCAAGCACAGCGGGCGGAATCGCTACTGCTTCTTCCGGTCGGAGTCCAGGCGCTCGGCTTTGTAGCGGCTCTGGCTATAGTTTCCTGCCGTTGGCGGGCCCGACTGTGGTTACAGGCGATGCCGCGGGCCACTGAAAACATCCTACTCAGCGGCCCGCTGTCGTGCTGCCTAAGCTGCGGCCGTGTGCAACGGCTTCAGGGCCTGCGCCCACTTGAACAGCTCGTCGAGCATTTGCTGGGCCGAGTCATCGATGAGCGGGTTGGAGCGGAAATGCCCGTCTTCATCCAGCAGTTGGCTGAACATGGGCGCTGCCACGCTTTCGACCATGGGCATCATCTTCAAAGTGGTGACCAGCTGTTTTGCCAGCTGCACCGACCTCAGGCCGCCGGAGACGCCGCCATAGCTGACGAAACCGCACGGCTTGTAGTTCCATTCCTTATAGACATAGTTCAAGGCGTTAACGAACGACGGTGGCGGCCCGAAGTTGTACTCCGGAATCACGAATACGTAGGCGTCTGCGGCAGCCACGCTGGCGGACCATTCCTGGGTATGGGCCTTTTCGTACTTCTGCAGCCGCGGGTGATGCGGCTCGTCGTAGATCGGTAGTTTGAAGTCCGCCAGGTCGACCAGGCTGGTCTCGAACTTGCCGTGGCGGCTTGCGAACTCGTTGAACCAACGCGCGATAGCCGGCCCGGCCCGTCCTGGACGAGTGCTGCAAATGATCGTCTGAAGCTTAAGCTGCATGTAATGCCTCTCTGTGCTGATGCTTGAATCCGATTGTGGGCCTGCGCGGAGTATACAGCGCCTAGCTCGTATCTCCGTTGACCTGCGCCATTAATGAGGGCAAGTGCGCGAGGTTGTAGCGGCGGAAGGGAGGCGGTGCTAGCATCCGTCTCCCATGCGTATCGAACACATCCGTCAGCGTCTCCGCAGTCACGGCGCCAAGCCCGTTCACGAGCAGCGTGCGCTGTGGGCGTGGGCGCATGGGCAGCCATTGGATAGCGGCCCGCGTCAGGCCCAGAATCCATTTCCTTTGCCACTGCGAACCGCGCTGCCCCAGATCGCGGCAGAGTTGGAAGCGCTTGCCCAGGTTCGCTCCGAGCATCCCAGCGCGGATGGTTCCAGCCGCCTGTTGGTGACTCTGGCCGATGGGCAGACCGTCGAGAGTGTGCTGCTTCCGCGTGACGGCGTGTGTGTTTCCACGCAGGTCGGTTGTGCCGTCGGTTGCGTGTTCTGCATGACGGGCCGGGACGGGTTGCTGCGGCAGCTGGGCAGTGCCGAGATCGTGGCGCAAGTGGCGCTTGCCCGCCGTCGGCGGCCGGTCAAGAAGGTCGTATTCATGGGGATGGGCGAGCCGGCCCACAACATGGACAACGTGCTGGAAGCGATAGAGCTGTTAGGCACCGCCGGCGGAATAGGGCATAAGAATCTGGTGTTCTCCACGGTAGGCGACCGGCGTGTGTTCGAGCGCCTCCCGCAAGGCGCGGTCAAGCCGGCGCTTGCCCTGTCGCTGCACACCACCAAGCCGGCCTTGCGCGCCCAGCTGCTGCCACGGGCGCCGCGTCTGGAGCCGGCCGAGCTGGTGGAGCTTGCCGAGCGCTATGCGCGCGCTACCCGTTACCCGATCCAATACCAATGGACCCTGATAGAGGGCGTGAACGATGGCGACGACGAGCTGGAAGGGATTGTCCGGCTACTGCGCGGCAAGTATGCCGTGATGAATCTAATCCCTTACAACACCATCGGCAGGCTGAGTTTCCAACGTCCGTCTTGGGAACGGGCCGCGGCGATGGCGCGCTATCTTCATCAGCGGGGTGTTCTGGCTAAATTGCGGTACTCGGCCGGGCAGGACGTGGAAGCCGGTTGTGGACAGCTCAGAGCGCGCGAGCGGGTTGCCCGGCAGAGAAATGTGCGTCTTCGGCAGGACGCGACAAGCGCTGAGGCAGGAACTGACAGCGCCCCCGCGTGATCGCGGCGCAGGGACGCGGGCACGCCATAGCGTGCTTAAGGCCGCGGGAGGCCGAGCTCGACCAGATACCCGTGCCACAACAGCCAGCTCACGGCGCTGCGATGGGGGCGCCAGCGTTCGGCTAACTCCTGAGCCTGGTGGGCTGTGGGGCGGGCAGGAAGCCGGTATAAGTTTTTCAAGGCGACCAGCAAGCCCAAATCGCTAGCCGGCCAGGCGTCCGGGCGGCGCAGCGCCATCAATAGATAAACCTCGGCGGTCCAGGGGCCTATCCCTTTGAGCGCGACCAGACGTTGGCGTACTTCGTTATCCGCCAACGATTCCAGTTCCTCCAGGTCCAGTTCGCCTTGCACCAGAGCGGTCGCCAGCGCGCGTAGATACGCCAGTTTCTGGCGGCTCAGGCCTGCAGCACGCAGCACGGCGTCGGGGTGGTGCAACAGGCGCGCAGGGTCGGTCAGTGCGCCCAGCTGTTCCAGGCGTCTGCATACGGCCCGGGCCGAGGCCAGTGACACCTGTTGCTCGACAATCAGCCGGGCCAGTGTGGAATAGCCCGCGGGACGCCACCACGGCGTCGGCGGACCGTAGCGTTGCAGCCAAGCGGCCAGCGCGGGGTCGTCCGCAGCCAGAGCGCTGAGCGCTGCCGTGAACGTCTCGACGCTGAGAGTGGTGATAGGCGCGTTGCGGCTCATTGCCCTGAAGCGACCGGTCCAAGTCGAAGGTACGAACGCAATAGTCTCGCCATACCCTTGCGCCAGCCCTGGCAGTACCCATGTGGAGCTAACGGCTGGCTATTCCTGCGATCGTAGGACGCCGGCAGAGCAGGTTGCAAGTGAACGGAGAGTACGATGGCGCAGCAACAAACGGGTGGGCGGTCCGCAAGCGATATCGCTCAAGTTCTCAAGGGCGTGAACTTTCCTGCCCAGAAGGACGAACTGGTGCACCAGGCGGAGGCTAATCAGGCCGACAGCGGGATTCTAGCCATGCTGAACAAGATTCCTCCCGGAGCATATAACAGTATCGGCGATGTGATGCAGCGTTTGGGGCTGCCAAGCGGCGTGGCCGATGCAATCAAAGGATTCGGGCAGCGGCACTGAGTCGTCTCATAGTGGCCGTATTGGCGGTCTATAGCGGTCGTCAATACGGCACATTCCGATATTCAGCTATTCTAATGTTTGGTTGCAGGCACCGTGGCTAACGGGTTAGGCAGTAAACATTTGCCGAAGGCCGTCCAACGGCCAGCGTGTCGCGGATCGTCCAGGAAGTGGATCGAATTTTCCATAGGACATTGCGCGCAACTGCGATACTGTTATAGTCGATTCGTTCGGCATGAGTGCCGCCTTTGCAGGCAGTGAATCCGAACCGGTGTGGGAGCCAGGAACCGGAGCGAGCGTAGAACTTGCCAGGGAGCGGCATTCCACAAGGTGCGGAAGGTGTAATGGTCTAATAAGAAGCGGCTGAGCGAAGCCATCCGCAGTTTGAGTTTGCTTGCTTTTGGCCCGCTGCAGCCCGGCCGCGACGGAAATCCTGTGGGCTGGTGCCTTGGCCGGCGCTTTTGCCCGCAATGTGGGACGCGTCCAATGGAGAGTTGTTTGCCCAGGAGAAGGCTTGCCATTGCTCACTCCTGCAAACCAGGACGTGCTGCCCGATACCATGCGATCGCGGGTCTCGATCGGCGCGTTCACGTAGAACTACAACAACTTTCGGCCACCGAGCCGGGGCGGAGCCTTCTCCACTGAAGGCACCAAAAAACGTGCATAAGCACGAATGAACTCGACGGAGCAATTCCGCCGATGGGAGGAGAGACCATAATGCTGCAACTTCGCAAGTTAGGCCTTTTGGCCACAGCCGTAGCCAGTGCCACTCTCGCCTTTAGCAGCGCCGTATTGGCGCAGGATCGCAGCCCTATTCGCATTGCCTACATCGAATCGATGTCGGGCCCAATGGCCAACGTGGGCGATGCCGGCCTCAAGCACTTCCTTTTCGTCGCTGACAAAATCAACGCCGGGGGCGGTGTCAATGGGCGTCCGTTCGAGATCGTAGCGATGGACAACAAGGGCAGCCCCCAGGAGTCCGCGGCGCTATTGCAACGCGCGATCGACCAGGGAATTCAGTTCGTCACTCAGGGCAACGGTTCGCATATCGCGGGTGCATTGATCGAAGGGGTGAACCGTCATAACCGGCGCGCTCGCGGGAACAATCAGGTGCTGTACTTGAATTACGCCGCCGTTGACCCGGTATTTACCAACGAGCGCTGCAGCTTCTGGCATTTCCGTTTCGACGCGCATAGCGACGTGAAGCTGGAGGCGCTGACGAACTACATGAAGGATAACCAGGACATTAAGCGGGTTTATCTGATCAACCAGGATTATTCGCATGGCCACGCCGTGGCGGCCGGCTTCAAGCAGCTGATCGCCGACAAGCGGCCGGATGTGGAGGTGGTTGGCGAGATCTTGCATCCGATCGGGCAGGTGCGCGACTTCTCGCCGTACATCGCACGTATCCGCCAGGCCGGCGCTGATTCGATCGTCACCGGCAACTGGGGCAATGACTTGAGTCTGCTGGTTCGCGAGGCGGTCGCCAGCGGCCTGCAGGCCAACTTCTACACCTACTACGGTGGCGGCCTGGGTACCGGCGCGGCCCTGGGTGAATCCGGCATAGACCGCAACCTTCAGATCACCGAGTGGCACTCGAACGTCAATGTCGAGGAGGAGTTGTCCGATTACGCTCGCTTTGTGGAAGAGTTCAAGCAGCGGTATCCGGACATCGACTGGTATTACCACCGCATCTACAACCTGATGTACATGCTCAAGGCAGCGATAGAGCAGGCCGGCAGTACCGACGGCACCAAGGTCGCGACCGCTCTATCGGGTATGGAGTTCGAGTCTCCCACCGGCAAGGTGTGGATGCGCGCCGACGACCATCAGCTGTTCCAGCCCATGTACATCTCCGTGATGGCGCGGCAGGACGGCGAGAGAGTCAAGTACGACGTCGAGAACAGCGGCGTGGGCTTCCGCACCATCGCCAAGATACCTGCCGAAGCCACAGTGCTCCCAACGAGCTGCAAGATGCAACGCCCGTAAGCGGCGCGCTCGTTACGTAGTATGACCGGCGCCCGCCTGGCGGGGCGCGGCGCCGGCTTTCCTGACCGGGGGCACCTATGGTCGAGACGTTAGTGTTTTCGCTGCTCAACGGCCTGCTGTACGGCATGCTGCTGTTCATGCTATCCAGCGGTCTGACTCTGATCTTCGGCATGATGGGTGTGCTGAACTTCGCGCACGCCAGCTTCTATATGCTGGGAGCCTACTTCGCTTACACCCTGGGGCTGTATACCGGTTTCTGGGTGGCCTTGTTCCTAGCGCCTGTCCTGGTCGCGCTGGTCGGCGCCGGGATAGAACGCTACGGCTTAAGACACGTGCACCAGCACGGCCACATACCCGAGCTGCTGTTCACCTTTGGCCTGGCGTACGTGATCGAGGAGATCGTGCGGCTGATTTGGGGCAACAACCCGGTCAATTACCGCATGCCCGCGTCGCTGGACTTTCCATTGTTTTCGCTGTTCGGCGCGACCTATCCGGCGTTCCGGGTATTCGTGCTGATCGTGGCGGTGGCGATGTTCATCGGCTTGTTCCTGCTCCTGAAGAAGACACGGGCTGGTCTGATCATCCAGGCTTCGTTGTCCCGGCCCGATATCGTCGGCGCATTAGGGCATAACGTGCCACTGGTCTTCATGGCCGTGTTCGCATTCGGTACTGGGCTGGCGGCATTGGGCGGCGTGGTCGGAGGCATTCACCTCATTACCGACCCCGGCATGGCGTACATGATGGGACCCATAGTGTTCGTGGTGGTGGTGCTGGGCGGGCTGGGCTCGATCCAAGGGTCCCTGATCGCCTCGCTGATCATTGGAATTCTGCAAACCTTCGCGCTGTCTATCGACTTCTCCCTGGCGCACCTGTTCTCCAGCGTTCAGCTCCCGCGCGATCACTTCTTCGCGACGCTCTGGTACATGGAGTCGGCGCGCATCGCGCCGATCTTGCCGTTCCTGCTGCTGGTGCTGACGTTGATCGTGCGTCCGCGCGGCCTGATGGGGAGACGTGAAGCATGAGTGCCATACCGCAACAACATCCTGTCGCCATCGGGACGCCCTCCTGGCTTCGGCCGGCGCTGCCGTGGCTGATCGCTGCATTCGCGGTAGCGGTGCTGCCGTTCATCTTCAGCTCCGGACACGACATCCAGCTGATGAGCCAGATCGGCGTGATGATCGTGTTCGCGCTGTCCTACAACGTGTTGCTTGGCAACACCGGTCTGTTGTCGTTCGGGCATGCGGTGTACCTAGGTCTTGGCGGGTATATGGCCATGCACGCGCTGCGCTTGATGAACGACGGTGCGCTGGCGCTGCCCATCGAGTTGCTGCCGCTGGTAGGAGCCGTTGCCGGCCTGTTTTTCGGCATCGTTTTCGGGGCCTTGTCGACACGGCGGGCGGGCACGGTGTTCGCGCTGATCTCACTGGGGCTGATGGAGCTGGTGCGTTCGAGCACGCTGATGTTCACCGGCTTCTTCGGCGGCGAGGCAGGCCTGTACGGCGACCGGCAGGAAGTGGTCTCGT
Organism: uncultured Alkalilimnicola sp.; assembly: GCA_964460035.1. Classification (GTDB taxonomy): domain Bacteria; phylum Pseudomonadota; class Gammaproteobacteria; order Nitrococcales; family AK92; genus CAYWPG01. The sequence continues at coordinate 61,768 of CAYWPG010000003.1, read as the reverse complement.
TCTTCGGAATCGATTACGGGCCCGATCTGCACGCGTACTACCTGGTTGCCGTCTGGGGCATGCTGGCCGCCCTGGCGATGTATCTGCTGCGCAAGACGCCCTTGGGCTGGATGGCCAATGCGGTTCGCGACAATGCCGAACGCGCCCAGTTCGTGGGCTACAACCCGCAGATGGTGCGGTTTCTGCAATTCTGCATCGCTGCTTTCTTCGCCGGTCTGGCCGGCGGCCTGTTCGTGGTGGTCGAGGAGATCATTACCGACGAGACAGTGGGCGCCGTACTGTCCGGGAAGGTGCTACTCAGCGCCTACATCGGGGGCATTGGCTTTTTCGCCGGGCCTGTTCTAGGCGCGGCCCTGGTGATGTATCTGGAGAATGTGCTGGCCTCCGTGAGCGAGGCGTGGATGCTGTATTTTGGGCTGATATTTATCGCGGTGGTGATGTTCGCGCCCATGGGGCTGATGGGCGTGATCCTGACGCAGTATCAGGCCATCCGCAGCGGCGCCTGGAAGGGTACTGTGCTGGTGCGCCTGTATGGGGCTGTTACGCTGATTGTCGCCGTCTTTGGGGGGATCTGCCTTATCGAGATGGCGTACCACGTTCAGCGCAGTTGGGATCCCACCATGCCGATGAGCCTGTTCGGCGTCACATTCGTGGCCACCAACGCACTGCCCTGGGTGGTCGCGGCGGCGATCCTGCTCATCGGCCTTGGCGCCTTCCTGTTCCACGCACGGCCGTTGTATAGGCGCGCGACCGGACCCCTGGCGGGAGGAAAGTGAGCATGAGCACGAATGCACTGACCCTGCGAGGGGTGAAGAAGAACTTCGGGCGCGCCGAAATCATCCGGGGAGTGGACCTCACGGTGAAGGAGAACGAGCGCCACGTGATCATAGGTCCCAATGGCGCTGGCAAGTCGACCTTGTTCAACCTGATCAGCGGCCGTCTCGCTCCCACGGCGGGCGAGGTAGAGCTGTTTGGCAAGCCCATCGCCGGCAAGCCGGCGCATCAGATCAACCGCATGGGGCTTAGCCGCAGTTTCCAGGTGACCAACCTGTTCCAGAACATGACGGTGGAGCAGAATCTGCGCTGTTCGCTGCTATGGTCCATGGGGCATAAGTACGCCTTTTGGAAGTTCGTCAGTAACCAACACGCCGTCAAAGAGCGCGCCGACGAGTTGATGGAGAAGCTCAAGCTTACTTCGCGCCGCAACGTGCTCGCCGGTCTTCTTACCTACGCCGAGCAGCGCGCGCTGGAGATCGGGTGCACGCTGGGGTCGGGCGCCAAGGTGTTGCTGTTGGATGAGCCTACGGCGGGTATGAGTCACACGGAGTCGGTCCAGGTCGTGGAACTGATCCGGGAAGTGACGCGTGATTGCACGCTGGTGATGGTCGAGCACGATCTTAGCGTGGTGTTCGGCTTGGCCGACCGGATCAGCGTGCTGGTGTACGGCCAGGTGATCGCCAGCGATACTCCGGAAGCCGTACGCGCTAACAAAGCAGTGCAGGAAGCGTACTTGGGGACGGAGGTGCACTGACCATGCTGCAGACGAACGACTTGCATGCCTATTACGGCAAATCACACGTGCTGCGCGGCGTCTCCATGCACGTGAATGCCGGCGAGATCGTCAGCCTTATCGGTCGCAATGGCGTGGGGCGCTCGACGCTATGCAAAGCCGTCATGGGGTTGGTGGAGCCGGACGGCGAGGTGCTGTTCGAGGGCAAGCGCATCGATGGTCTGCCCGCCTACGAGATCGCCAACCGCGGTTTGGGCTACATCCCGGAGGATAGGGCGATTTTTCCCGGCTTGACCGTCGCGGAGAACCTGCAGCTGGGGATAAAACGAGGCAATTCGAACGGCCGTTGGGGGTTCGAGGAAGTTTATCAGCGTTTTCCGCGTCTGAAGGAGCGCGAGCATACGCCAGGCGAAGTGCTGTCCGGCGGCGAGCAGCAGATGCTGACCATGGCGCGTACGCTGATGGGCAATCCGAAGTGCGTGATCGTAGACGAACCTACCGAAGGCTTAGCGCCGAAGATCGTGCAGGAGATCGCCGATTTGCTGCAACAGCTGGCGGCGGAGGGGATGGCTGTGTTGCTGGTCGAGCAGAAGCTCAGCATCGCCATGCGCATCTCGGATCGTGTGTATGTGATGGGCGATGGGCGCATCGTCTTCGACGGCAATCCTCAAGCGCTGCGGGAGGCTCCGGAGATCCGCAAGGAGTGGCTGGAGGTCTAGCGGCAAGCGCCGTCTCGGAAAGTCGCCACGGTCGCAACGCCGCTCCTAGAGAGCGGCGTTGCCATATCGGGTTCTAAGAGCCCTGGGGCAGGCGCATGAGAGCGTGCTCTCCCGCGGTCGCTAACTTCCACAGGCCGGCGAGCAAGCCTCCGTGTAAGCTCCCCCTGGGCGCGAAAGGCTATGGCTATGTTCTCCGGCCCCTTGCTCCGGGCCATAGAATCTTTCCCGCGTACGTAAGTTGTCCTTACCGCCTCATGGACATCATGCTCTAGCGGTAACCGTCGCCAGCAGCTCGTCGAGCGGGCAGGGCGGTTCTATGCCGTAGCCTTGCGCGTAGTCGACCCCGATCTCTAGCAGGCAGGCCAGGATAGCGTCGTCTTCCACGAACTCCGCAACCGTGCGCAGGCCCATCTCGTGCCCAATGCGGTTAATCGCATCGACCATCACGCGGTCGATGGGGTCGGAGCCAATGTCCTTGACCAGCAAGCCGTCGATCTTCAGGTAATTCACGGGCAGGTTCTTCAGATAGCCGAAAGAGGACAGCCCGGTACCGAAGTCGTCCAGCGCAAAGGAGCAACCGCGCTGCGTGAGCTCTTCCATAAAGCGTAGCGCGCGGTTCAGATTGCCGATCGCCGCGGTCTCGGTAATCTCGAAGCACAGCGCCGCTGCCGGTATGCGGTGGCTGTCGATCTGCTCGACCACATAGGTCAGAAAAGTCTCGTCGTTGATGGAAGCGCCGGAGACGTTGATGGCGAACAGTCCGTCCATTGCGTCCGCCGAAGGTCTATTCCGGGCGCGCTGGCGCAGGTGCTTGCCGTATTGCGCGAAGAAGTTGCGTATCACCCAGCGGTCTATCGCGGGCATCAAGTGGTAGCGTTCGGCAGCGGGGATGAAGGCACCGGGGAGAAGCAAAGTGCCGTTGGTATCGACCATGCGCAGCAGCACCTCGATATGGTCGGAGGCGTTGCCGGACACCGGTGCGATGCGCTGCCCGAACAGCTGAAACCTGTCCTCCTCCAGCGCTTCATTCAGACGGCTGATGATCTGCATCTCGCCTTTGCGCTGGCGCAGCTCCGCGTCATCGGGATGGTAATGATGAATGCGATCGCGGCCGCTGTCTTTGGCGGCGAAACAGGCCATATCGGCGGTGCTCATCACCATGCCTATATCCGCCGGCAAATCGCCCACCATGACCAACCCTATGCTCGCGCTCACCTGGAACGTCCGCCCCTGCCATACGAATCGCAATTCCCGTACGGTGTCGCGCAACCGCTCGGCGATGGCGGTGGCTTGCGCGCGTCCGCATGCTTCCAGTAGAACGCCGAACTCGTCGCCGCCCAGACGCGCCAACGTATCCTGCTCTCTGAGCTCGTTGCGCATGCGGGTCGCGAGCTGTTTGAGCAGCTCGTCGCCGGCGGCGTGACCGCAGGTGTCGTTGACAACCTTGAACTGGTCCAGATCCATGTACAGCACGGCGTGCCCGGCCGCGCCTTGAGTGCGGCGCGCCAGAGCGGTTTGCAGGCGCTGCTCGAACTCATAGCGGTTGTGCAGCCCGGTGAGGGGATCGTGCGTGGCGTGCCAGGTGAGTTCGCGCGCCATCTGCTGCGTTTCGCTCACATCGTGAAAAACCAGCACCACGCCAATGATCTGGCCGTCGCGGTCGCGAATGGGCGCGGCAGAATCCTCGATGGGCCGGACCGCGCCGTCGCGGCTTACCAGCACGGTGTGGTTGGCGAGCCCGACGATGCGATTTTCGCGCAAGCAGGTCTCCACCGGGTTCTTGGCCGGTTGCATGGTGAACTCGTTGAAGATGCGGAAGATGTCGCTTAGCGGCCGCCCGGCCGCCTCGCTCTGCGGCCAGCCGGTCAGTTCTTCCGCTACCGGATTCAGGTATTCCACGCAGCCGTTGCTGTCGGTGGTGATCACAGCATCGCCGATGGAGTGCAACGTGACCAGAGCGCGCTCCTTGGCTTCGAACAGGGCTGCTTCGTGCCGCTTGATCTCGGTGACGTCCTGTATGGTGCCGAGCAGCCGCACAGCATTCCCCGCTGCGTCCTTGTAGGTTTCAGCTTGTTCGTGAACGATGCGCTCGGTGCCATCGGCGCGAATGATGCGGTGATCCATGCTATAGGGAATGTCCCGTTCCAGCGCAGCCGCTACGGCATCGCGGACCGCCTGGCGGTCGTCGGGATGCACATATTCCAGGAAGGCCTCGAAGGTGGCTGCCTGTTCCTGCGGGCGCAGCCCGAAGATCTCATAGACCTGATCGGACCAGGTTATCCGGTTGTCCGCCAGCTCCCAGTGCCAGTGGCCGATATTGCCGATGGCTTGCGCGTTCCTGAGCAGCTGTTCGCTCTCGCTGAGCTGGCGCTGGGTCTGCGCCAAGCGCTCGGCGGTGCGATCCAGCGCGGCGGCAATGAGCCCAAGTTCATCCGAGCCGCTGACCCCGGTGCGAGCGTCCAAGTCGCCCTCCCCGAGCCGCCGTGTCGCGGCGAGCAGTCGGTTGAGCCGCTGGGTTACCACCCGCTGCGTAACCAGCCACAGCGTGAGGGCTAGCAGACTCATGATGGTGACGAAACCGAGCGTGTGCTGCTGCAGCAAGCGCTGCTCTATGCGGTAGGGCAGATTCACGTCGGACTGGACGATCAGCAGCCCTGCACGGCTAGCCGGCAGGGCGCCCGCTTGCGCGCCGATATCAATGGGATATATCCCGATTAGCTGTCGCCGCTGCGCGTCGTACTCTATTGTTCCGCCCGCGTGGGTGGCTGGTGAGCGAAGCCAGGCATCCAGGCCCGGCGCGAGGGTGTCGCCGAAATGCGCTTGCAGCAGCGCGTCGCCGCTCTTGCCGATGTCGGCGCGCCGCAGCGAACCGAGCACCGTGCCGGTGTTGTCCAGCAGGAGGGCAAGCTGCAGCGTGGGATAGGCCCCCAGGGCGGCGAGCTCCTCTCGTACGCGCTCAGTGTCCTGATTGCGCAGGTTGTAGGCCAGCCTGTCCTCCAGGCTGTGCAGGAGGCGTTTGAGATTGTCGGTTTCGGTGCGCTGCACCTGTCGAATCAGCGCTCCCGATCCACTGTAGTAGGATGCCAGTCCAGCCACGCCGGTGACGAAGAGCAGGACCAGAGGGATCAGATAGCGCAGCGCCATGATCAGGGGGCCCTAGCTGCGGCAAGGCTGGCTTCGATGGGCGTTGGCGCCAGCAAGGGAAGAGCCTCCACCGGTGCCGCCAGCAGTCCCGTTGCCAGCATTGACGTCATGATGCGATCGGCCACGGACAGCAGGCGTGCATCTGGACCGCTCAGCCAACGAAGGTTCGCCGGACCGGCGTGGAACTCCAGCGCCTGCAGGCTTCTGGCCAGTTCTGCCGTCGTCAGGCCTAGCCGAGGCGCCATGCGCGCGTGAGCGTCCGCCGGCTGGGCATACAGGTACTCCAGTGCTTTCAGCCACCCTCCAAGCAGGTGCTGGATCGCCGCGCAGCGTTGCTCCAGAACCTCCGCACGCACGATGAGTACGTCTACTCGCCCGTGCGGAGGATGGGTATGGTCGGATGGCGGTCCAGCTCCGATAGCGGGTGGCTGACCATGCTCCGGCTCTGCAGCGTCCGGCTCCAGGCCGGCTCGCTCCAGCGCAGGGTTGGGCAAGAAGATGCCACCAGTCGAGCTGTGCAGCACCGCGACAATGCGCAGCGGCAAGCCTTCCGCGGCGAGCAGCAGGGCCTCGTCCAGCGTCACTGCCGCCACATCCACGACGCCGTTGCGAAACGCTCGCGAGGATTGCGTTCCAGCGGAATATTCCACCAGGCGTAGCGTCTCTGGCTCATACCAGCCCAGTTCGCGCGCAAGATACAGCGGCTGGTAGCCCGGGAAGGGGCCGACCGCCACTGCCAGTGGCTGTTCGGCCCGCGGCAGACATCCCGCGAGCACTACCGCTATCGCTGCCCCCCAGAGCCTATGGGCCGACACGAACGAGCGAGCCGCCATGTGTCGATCTCGTCGAGTTTGGTTATTGTTGTAATTAAGGATGCTACATGATTGCTCTTGTGGTGGGAACTTGCGCGATCTAACCGCCTAAGAACCGTTTCCGGCTGCGAAAATGGGCGGCAATGTGCCCGGGAACGGGTAGCGGCGCCGTGTCTGCCCGGGTCAGCCACCTCGTGCGCTAACGCTGTCTTCGCCGCCACCAGGGTGTGGTCCCATGAAGTGAGTGAAACTGCGGCGCACATACGGTGCTGGCTCCCGCCATCGGCTACTATTACCGCTCACTGAAGATCGGAACTGTATGTATGGGGGAGGGCCGTTGCCGACGGCCCGATGGGCAACGATGGCAGTGCGCAACCCACAATCGTTCTTTCGCTTCGCAGCCGAGCACTATCGCCTGCTGGAGGATCTGCTCACGGCTGAGCAGGTGCAGGAAGCGGATCTGACGCACCTGGTCGAGCGCCATCGCAGCGACAATGCGCCACAGACCGAGTATCTCATCGGTCAGTTGCTGGAGTTCGGCCTGCTCGAGCGTTTGCCCGACGGCAGCGGGTACGAGGTGCCGCTGCCGGTGGCGGACTTCCTGCGCTGGGTGCGCCGGGAACATCATCTGACCTCCATTCAGCAGATCCAGGGCTATGTGGCCGAGTTGCACGCTCTGCAGCAGGAGCTGGAGGCGGTAATCGCCAGCGGGCGGCTGAGCGGGGCACCGGTGCTGCTGGACGAGACCAGCCGCACCATAGAGCAGATTCGCCAGGACGTGGCCGGCAATCAGCAGGCCATCGTCAACGAGGTAATGCGCCACCGCGCCAATCGCGAGCACCGGCCGCTGAAGGAGCGCTATGCGGTTATCTTGCGGCTGTGGGAGCGCTTTCTGGTGCCCATGCGGGCGCTGATCGATACTACGGAGCCCATCCAGCATCAGTTCGACAGCCTGCATGCCGTGTTGCTCGCCGGCGAGCAGGCGGCGATAGGGCAGGGAGCCATCGAGCAGCGCTTTGCGCAGACTCGCAAGCGGCTAAGCCGTATGCGCGGGGTGATCGCGCAGCACTTCCTGGAAGCGATGAACGAGCTGCAGCCTCTGCACCAGCACTATCAGCGGCAAAGCCGGTTGGCGCGCGGGGCGAGCGCCTTGCTAGAGACCATGGGCAAGCATGGCGTGGATGCACTGGGGCTGGTAGAGGCGTTCGCGATTCCGGTGTTCCGTCGCGAGGCGGAGTTCAATCAGGTGCAGCTGGAGACCTATCTGTGGGAGGTCTCGCAGCATACCGCGGTCGAGAACGTGGAGCTGGGAGAAGCCAGCGCCCCGGTGCGGCGCGAGCGGATCAGCCCCTTGGCCATACGGCGCGAGCTGGCGGCGGCAGGGCCCGTGCCTGATGCCTTGCAATGGTTACTGGAGCGCTTGCCGCAGGCGACGACGACGGAGGTGTTGCGTTGCTTCGGCGATGCCGTACGGCATCTGAAGGCGCAGCCGCAGAACACGGAACGCACGTATCGCCATGGCGGTACAGTCATCAAGGCTGTGCCCTGGGCAGTCAACCAGAGCGAGGAGAATCGCAGCGGTGGATAATCCTTACGCACTTCCGCAGCTCGATCAGATCTTCCTGCGCCTTGCGCGCGGCGGTCACATCACCGCCGATAACAGCGAGTTGTACCAGCCGTTGCGCGAGCACGAGCGCAGTTTCACGGACCTGTTCGCGCACCTGGGTTTTCGTTTGGTGGCCGATTCGCGCGGTTTTTATTATTTCGAGGGGCAGCTCGAGCAGCCGTTGACGCCGCAGGTGCGCAAGCTCGCCGTCTTCGTTTTCATCCTTGTGGAAGCGCTGGCCGAAGAGGCGGACAACGTGGAGAGCGCGTTCTTCGAGCGGGAATGGCAGCTGGCTCACTTGCCTCATCTGCAGCGCGAGCGCTATCTGGGCTACCTCAAGCAGCTGGATGTGGAACTTACCCAAGATGGGCTGGCGGGCATCGTAGTGGCACTGGAGCGGTTCGGGTTCGCCCGGCGCTTGGATGGCGAGCGCTTCCGCTTCCTGCCACCGGCCTACCGGTTTCTGGACCATTGCCTGAAGGTGGCCGAGGCGGCGGATGCTCAGGCTGTCGAGGCGGAGGCGGAAGCATGAAGATCAACGGACCTCTGCGGCTGATCCTGATTCACAGCGGTGTGTACGATTATGTCGAGCTGGACTTATGGCGCTCGGGGCACTTGGTTGCCAATAACAACACCGGCAAGACCAGCTTGATTGCCACGCTCCAGTTTCTCTACATAGACCGCCAGACTAAATGGAGCTTCAGCAAGAGCCGCGAGGAAACTCGCCGGTTCTATTTCGGCAGCGACCGCAGTTTTGTGATCTTCGAGTGCCTGACGCGCGACGGTATCAAGACCGTGGTCGTGCGAGGCCTGGGCAAGATGCAGGGCTACGATTTCGAGCGCTGGATCTACGACGGCGAGTACAGGCGCGAGGACTACCTCGACGGCAACCAGGTCCGCGATCCGCAGCTGATCAAGCAGGCGTTGGCCGAGCGCAACTTGCGCAAGGTCGAGCCGGGCGAGTATCGCCAGGTGCTGACCGGTGTGGGCGCGCGGCGGGATCTGCCGCGGCTGGGCATAGTCCCGGTGCGCGAGGCCAAACAATACGAGCACTTTATCCAGCTGTTCGGACATCTGATCAGTCTGGAGCGAATGACGCAGTCCGAGTTCAAGGACCTGCTGATCGAAGTGAACAAGGACGAGATCCCCGTAACGCGGGTGGACTTGTTGCGCGACTACGGCGAGGTGTACGAGAAGCTGCGCAAGCGCAGCGAAAGCCTGCGCCAGTTCGAGGCCGCGCGCCCGCAGGTGCGCGCTGTCCTGGACGACGATGACCGGCGGGCGGCACTGCGCGGGCAGATCCCGCGGCTGTGGCAGCGCTATGTAGAGAAGTACAAGGAGGCCCGCAGCTTTCTCAACGACGGCTTGGCCGAGCGCGAAGAGCAGCTGGAACAGGTTGGCGCGCGACTCGTGGAGATCGCGGAGCAGATCGCCGGGCTGCAGAACCGACTGAGCGAGATCGGCCGTAAGCTCGGTCCGGTGGAACAGGACTTGCGGCGGCTGGCCCAGCGCCGCGAAGGCTTCAAGGATTTCGTGGTCGAGCTGGCCGAGCAGGAGCTGGCTAATCTCAAGACCGAACTGGCGCGGCTGCTGGAGCAAATCGCGGTGGGCAAGCGCGAGGGAGCGGAGAGTATAGAGCGGCGTCTGCAGCGGACAGAGCGGCAACTGCTGCAGGCACAGCAGCGCTTGGAGCAGATCAGCTCCACGCTGGCGACACGGCTGCGCGCGCGTTTCGACGATCATACGCTGGCGCAGGTTTTCGCGCTGGCCAATCCCGATTTGCTGGGGCAGAGCGTGGACGGTCCTTTGCAGCTGCTCGACGAGGCAGCGCTCGCGGCGCGCATCGAGGCGATTGCGGCGCGCATCGAGAATGGCGTGTATCGCGACGATGCGCTGAGCATAGAGCTGGCCGGGTTAAGCGCGCCCGATCTGCGCCGTTACAGCGATCCGGCGGTGATTCGCGCCGAGATCGCCGAGCTGGAGACTGCCGTGGCGCGCGATCGGGAGGCGCTGGAGGCGGCGCAGCAGCGCGAGGCACTGGAAGCACGGGTCGCGGCTCTGGAGGCCGAGATCGCCCAGTATACGGAGCGGCTGCGCTTGTACCGGGAATTCCAGGTCGATTGCCGGCTGGAGATCGACTGGCAGCAGCAGCTGGAGGCTCTGCGCGCCGAGGAGGAGGCGGTCAAGAACCTTATCGCCGCGGCGGAAACGGCCCGCAGCGACGCGTTCGCCAAGCAGGGCGAGCTTCGCGCCGGCATCAAGGAGCTCGAAGGCAGGCTCGAAGGGCTGAAACGGCGCAATGCGGACATCGACAGGCTGTGCCAGCAGCGGCGGGAGATGTTTGACTGGCAGCCGGCCAGCGAGGGCGAGCTGCCCGAGACGCTGGAGAGCGCCGAGGCCGCGCTCAAGCAGGCGCTGATCGAGGAGATGCAGCTGTCGCAAAGTATTCAAATGGGGTTGCGCCGGTTGCGCGAGACGCCCTATGCGGATCAGTTCATGGGCGACTTCGACTCGGAATCGGCCACGCTAGGTGCCTTGCGCGAGCGGCTGGAGGCCGCCGAGGCATGGCGGCAGTCGGTGCAAGAGGACTGGCAGGGCCTGGTCAAGCACATCAGTCACGAGATCAAACGGCTGATCGATGGCTTGGAGGGGCTGAAGCGGCGGGTGCACGAGCTCAACCGGCAGGTAGCGGGCACGCCCATTTCCAATCTGCGTGAGCTGAGGGTGGAGATTAGTCCGACTCGTGAGCGGTTGGCGCCGCTGGAGCTGCTGGCGGAACAGACCTCGGCGCAAGGCGCGCTCAGCTTCGGCGAGAGCAGCGAGCTGTCGCTGGCCGAGGCGCAGGACAAGATAGGCGAGATATTGCGTAAACAGGCCGCGTTGGCGCTTACGGATCTGTTTACCGTGTCCTTCTGGGTAGTGCGCCAGGATGGGCGCGAGGATCTTTATCACCAGCTCGATGGCGTGGAAAGCAACGGCACCACGATCACCATCAAGGTCGTCCTCTTCGTGCTGCTGTTGCGCGGTCTGTTCGATCGCCGCTACCCGGTGTCGTTTCCCTTCTACCTGGATGAGGTCTCGGCGCTGGACGAGCAGAATGCGCGGCGCATCGTGCAGTTGGCCGAATCGCTGAACTTCGTTCCCATCCTGGCCAGCCCTACCGAGATGGACGCCGCCGACGTGATCTATCAGTTGCGGCCTGGCAGCAACGGGCGGCTGGTGGTCGGGCCGGAGCATCGCATTGTGATCGAGCGGGATCTGATAGCCGATGCGCCCTTGCTCGCCGGCTTGCAGGAGGGCACTGAGCTGGCTGGGGCATAGCGGCGCCGCGAGCGGGACGACGCCTGGAATCCGGTCCGAGAGCGTGTGTAGAGTTGCTTACAGCCTGGCCTATCGCCAGCTCAGCAAGCAGTGGTAGTGTCGCCGCGCCCGCCGCCGGTGGCGGGCGTTGCGTGCCCGGTCGGCGCGGACTCGGGCATCGGCAGGCGAGCGGCGCGGTGGAGGAGGTTGCCTTGGGGGCATCGTGTATTCCGGCGGAGTTGATCGACGCGTATAGAGCTGCGCAGTATCGCGTGAATGCCGTGCCAGCGTTCAGTCTGCGCATCGGGCAGCGTAGCGAGGCGCTGTACCGGCTCGTTCGCGAGGCGGGGGCGGCAACGGCGTGTTTCATCACCGCTTGCAACCCGCTGGGCGAACTGACCGACGCCAGCGCTAATGCCGCGGCGAACGTACGGCTGGGGTTCTTGCTGCGAGCCCTCACGCCGCACCTGTGGAGCGCGACCGGTGTGGATCCCGCCGGCAGTTGGCCTGACGAGCCTGGATACCTGGCGGCGGGTATCGCATTGGCGCAAGCGCGGGAGCTGGGGGCGCGCTTCGGCCAGAACGCTATCGTGTGGATAGAGCGTGACGCGACACCGAAGCTGGTGCTGCTGCGCTGAATCGCGGTGCATTGATCTGGACGGCGATCAATCGTATGTTCGCAGATGACTAGTTTGGAACGCCGAGCATGTGTTCGGCGGCACGAGCCATTCAAGGAGGATCAGGCTATGGCACTTCGGCTGGGCGATACCGCACCCGACTTCGAACAGGACAGCACCGAGGGCAAGATCCGCTTTCACGAGTGGATTGGCGACAGCTGGGCGGTGCTTTACTCGCACCCTGCGGATTTCACGCCGGTCTGCACCACGGAATTGGGCCGTACGGCGAAATTGTCGGACGAGTTTCGCAAGCGCAACGTCAAAGTCATCGCGCTCAGCGTCGACCCGGTCGAGTCTCATAGGGAGTGGATCAAGGACATAGACGAGACTCAAGAGACCCGCGTCGATTTCCCCATCATCGCCGACCACGATCGCAAGGTCTCGCAGCTGTACGACATGATTCACCCCAACGCCAGCGCCACCGCGACCGTGCGAGCGGTGTTCATCATCGATCCCAACAAGAAAATACGTGCCACTATCACTTATCCGCCCAGCACGGGCCGCAACTTCGCGGAGATACTGCGGGTGATCGACTCCTTGCAACTGACGGACAGTCACAGCGTGGCGACGCCGGTGGACTGGGAGCAGGGCGACGAGTGCGTGATTCTGCCCTCGATCACCGATCCGGAGGAGCTCAAGCGGAAGTTCCCCAAGGGCTGGCGCGAACTCAAGCCTTATTTGCGCATGACGCCGCAGCCTAACAAATAAGCAGCGGGCCCTTCTTGCATGGTGGTGTCGGGCGCTCTCGCGGCGGAGCCTCCTGCCCTGGCAATGCTATCTTTTGTGCCGAGGGCGGAATTCCCGCAACGGTGCCGTGAGAGCGCCGTCCTCGGCGCCAATGCACCTACCAGCAGTAGCTGGCGAGGCGCCTGCTCTTGAGGGCGTTACAGCGCCGGTCGGCTGTAGTAATGGCCGGGCCGGCGCGGCGAGGGGGCCGGTCAGCCGAGCAGAGTGAAGTCGTCCGCGTCCAGGTTGGCCGGGAAACGCTGGCGCCACTCCTTGAGCACGTGAGGATCCAAGGTGAGTGTGAAAACGCCTTGCGTATCCAGCACTTCCAGTTCGGCTTCGCCATCCGGGCGGTACACGGCACTGCCGCCGCGATAATCCACGCTGTTGCCATCCCGGCCGACGCGGTTTGCTCCCGCCGCAAAGCACAGGTTCTCGATGGCGCGTGCGCGCAACAGCGTGTGCCAGGCAAGTTGGCGCGCTGCCGGCCAATTGGCCACTCCCAGCAATAAGTCGTAATCGCCGCGATTGCGCAACCAGACCGGAAAGCGCAGGTCGTAACAGACGAACGGACGGATGCGCCAGCCGCACAGCTCCACGGTCAACTCCGCGCTGCCGCCAGTGTAGTGCCGATCTTCTCCTGCCATGCGGAAGAGATGGCGCTTGTCGTAGTGGCGCAGCTGTCCGTCCGGGGTTGCCCACAGCAGACGGTTGAAGCAAGCGCCATGCTCATGGATGACCATGCTGCCGCACAGCGTTTTGCCATAGCGCTGAGCCGTTTGCACCAGCCAGCGTACCGTCGGGCCGGTCATCGGTTCGGCGATCTCGGCCGAGGCCATGGTAAATCCGGTGCTGAACATCTCGGGCAATACCACCAGCGAGGCATGCTCCGGAACCTGTGTCAGCCACTGCTCGAACATGGCCCGGTTGCGTTCCGGGGCGTGCCAGTGGATGGCGGTCTGGATGAGGCTGAGCGTCAGGGGCTGCATGGGATCTCCGCGGCACGCTGCGGCGTGCGGCCATCTTCGCTAAAGGAGAATCGTAGCAGCTGGAGGTTCAATGGCGGAGTGCAAAACAGTATGGCAGCGGCCCTCTGGTCGCGAATCTTGGCCGTGCCTGCTGACCCCGCAAAGCTCTTCGCGCCCAGGCGGGACGCTTCCACAGTGGCTTGTTCCTCGGCCAGTGGGAAGAGTCCCCGCTGTGAGCAGGGACCGTTCAGCGCAGGAAAGCAAACCGCAGGCCGTGCGTATGCAGGCATGCGACTGCGCGCTCTCCAAAGCATAGTGGCAACTGGCTCCGCTTAAGATTCCGGTAAGCTGCCCGTGCCGCACAGAACGCGCAGAGAAGGGGGCAATCGGTTAACCTTGGGCAGGATCAGCGTTCGGCGCCGATGACCGCTAAGCGTCACGGCGAACAGCAAACTGGGGGAGGGGCGCGGTGACTGAGAGGCGTTTTGGCAGCTGGTACTTTGGCTGGAATATTGTCGCTGCGGCAACGGCCATTACCTTGCTCACAGTGGGGATGCGGATGGGCATTGGGCCGTTCTTCCTCCCTATGGCCGAGGATCTGGGCTTTAGCCGCAGCCTGCTGGCCGGCATCGTAGCGATCGGCATGCTGTGTTACGGGCTGGCCATGCCGGTGGCGGGGCATCTAGCGAGCACGCATGGAACCCGTACGGTGCTGCTGCTCGGGGCGGCACTCGTGCTGGGCTCTATCGTCTGGACCGTGGTGGCTCAAGATGCGGTGAGTTTCCTGCTGGCGTTCGGCGTGCTGATGTCGGTTGGCTTTTCCTTCACCAGCCCGGTGGCTCTGACGCCGGTGCTGAGCCGCTGGTTCACGCGGCGTCGCGGGATGGCGCTGTTTTTCCTGTCGACGGGTTCCATGGCCGGCATTGCGATCATGACCCCGGTGCTTACGTATGCCATCGAAGTGGTGGGGTGGCGGACGACGCTGGTTGGCTTTGCGGTGGTGTTCGTCGCTCTTATCGTTCCGACCACTTTACTGATCGTGAGGGACGATGCGCCCGCCCATGCCGATCTTACGCCGGAGGAGGCAGCGGCGGCGTCGGCATCGGCCAGCGCGGCACCGGCTATCGATGCCAGCTTCGGCTGGCGCGATGCAGTGCGTACCACGCCGTTCTGGAAAGTGGCACTGGGTTTGTTCGCTTGCGGTTACAGCATGAACTTGCTCGGCACGCATGGCGTGCCGATGCTCGTCGATCATGGCTTCGACGCGGTTACGGCGGCTTTCGGCATTGGCCTGATCGGCCTGGTGGCTATCCCCAGCACTTTAGTGCTGGGCCGGCTGGCGGACATCCTGCCGCGCAAGAATCTACTTTCGGCCATCTACCTGATCCGGGGGCTGGGGTTTTTCGCGTTGCTGGTGGTGGCTACCAAGCTGGAGCTGTATGTGGTCGCGGCCATAGGCGGGATCGTTTGGGCGGGCAGTATCGCCTTGTCTTCGGCCATTTTGGCCGACGTGTACGGGGTGCGCTTGGTCGGGCTGCTGTATGGCTGGACTTATCTGGGGCATCAGATCGGGGCCATGATCAGCTCTTGGCTGGGCGGATGGGGCTATGAGGCATTGGGCTCCCATTGGCTGGCATTCGGCA
Source organism: uncultured Alkalilimnicola sp. (assembly GCA_964460035.1). Lineage (GTDB taxonomy): Bacteria > Pseudomonadota > Gammaproteobacteria > Nitrococcales > AK92 > CAYWPG01. Next base: position 46,663 of record CAYWPG010000003.1, on the reverse strand, counting down.
GTTCCGGAGCGATACTGCTGATCGCCGCCGCGGTTTCCTTTCGCCTGCCCGCTAACGGTTTCTGTCTGGCAGCGCCAGCGCCGCAGCCTGTGCCGAATCGGTGAACTGAGGCCGGAAGCCTGCCCTGATGGGACAGGCTTCCGGCCGCGCCTACATGGGGCGGCTAGGGCAGCCCTGCGTGCGGCACAGCAACCTCGCAGGTCATCAGCATGGCTTCGGCCGCTGCAGCGCGCCGCTTGGCGGCGGAGTCGGGTGCACAGCACAGCAGCAGCGTGCGACCATCGTCGCCGCCCAGCATGCAGGCGAAGACGCCCAAGCCGTTGGGCGGGCGCACTTCATCGACAATCTCCCCGCCGGGGGCGACGCGGATGCAGCGCCCGCCCTTGGCGTCGGCAACCCAGATGTGCCCTTCCGCGTCCAGGCAGCAACCGTCCGGGCAGACCGCGAGCTGCGGTATGACCTCCGCCAGAGTGGTCAGCTCCGGCGAAGGGCCGAACTGCGCCCATACGCGGCGATCGGTCAAGCTGCCGTCGTCCGCGATGGTGAACGCCGTCATCCGATTGCCAAAGGTTTCGCCCACGATCAGCGTGGTGCCGTCGGGGGTGATTACCGTGCCGTTCGGGAAGCGCATATCCTCGGCCACGGAGGTCACCGTGCCATCGGGATCTACCCGCACCAGGCGCGTAGCGCGCGGGTCTTCTTCTTCCATCAGATCGAAGCCGAAGTTGCCGACCCAGGCGCGCCCTTGCTTGTCCACCACCATGTCGTTGACATAACCGTGGGCGAACTCCGAGAGGTCGGCGTGCAGGACCAGGCTGCCGTCGGGCTGGCGGCGCAGGATGCGCTTGTCGCGCATGGACACCACCAACAGGCTGCCGTCCGGCATCCAGCCCAGACCCGAGGGTTGGGCGGGGATCTCCAGAACCTGCTCCTCGCGTCCATCGGGCGTTACCGTGAATACGCCGTGGCGGTAGAAGTCCGAGACCCACCAGCGCCCGTCGCGCCAGCGCGGCCCTTCGAAGAACTTACCGCCTTCGAGCAGAATGCTTACGGTCCGATCCATGTGGAATCTCCTCCGGTATGGGCCGCCTGCGGTGGCAGCCTCGTGCGATTTATCGTTAGTGCCATAGCAGCATAAGACGCGGCGGAGGTATCGGCCAACCGTTATCTGTCGGGGCGCATCTGTCCTGCACCGGCGCCGATTGATCTAGGCCGGCCCCTGGTGCGGCTGGAAGGCGCTGGGATACGCAGCCGTACTTGGCGCAAAAACGCGGATTGGTTGCAACGGATCGATGGGGGGGAGCGTATGCGAGTGGCACATCCTTGTGCCGCACCGCCCTGCTGACGCCGCTCTTGATTGGCGCGGCAGTCAGGGCGCAGGCGCCGTTATGACGGTTTACTGCGCCTGCAGTACCGACTTGTCGGTGGTAAAGGTGCCATTTGGCATGCGGTAATATACGGCGGATCCCACCGGCTCGCCGGAGTCGGCCCACTGCAGGCGGTATTGGGTCAGGCCCGACTCGTCTGTTCCTACCGGAACCTGCCACAGTCCCCCGCCAATGTCGACGGCGCCTTCGGGCATATTGGCGCTGGCGGCTTCCGCTTCGCTGGTGTCGGCTTCATTGCTGCCGGACTGTACGCAGCCGGTAACGGCAGCGGCTAGTGCAAGCAATAGGAGAATCGTGCGTAGGCGAGTGCTCATCGTGTAGGCTCCTTTGAGGTAAGCGAACGACGGGTGTGGATTGTCTTCGCGTCGCGCCACTGTCCATGTCCGCATCGGCCCGGGCCGTTGGACGGGCGACGAGTGTATTCTTCAATGCTTGTTTTCGAGTCGGGCGGATTCTACCTCAGGTTAGGTATCAAGCCAAAGATATGTTTGCCCACTAATCGCCCCAATGTCTGTTGCAATGCGGCATTTTCGTGCGCCCAGGGGTGCGTTTAGCTAAGCGTCTCTGAGGAAATAAGGCCTGCTGTTTTTCCCCGGCTTGGCTCGGCCATTGTAGAGGGAGGGGTGCGCTGGATCGTCGATGGCGCCCATGAATATTAGTAATTCGTGAGTTACTTCTCATTGTGGCCGCTCGAACGCTGCGAGCATTTCGGGCTGCCAGAACCCTGTTCGAGGAAGTCATGGTTCGCTGGTTTCGCGTCCTCATCGTTCTGCTGCTGGTATGTTGGCTGTCGAGCGCGCTGGGCGCGCCCGATCTGCGCATTGCGTCATGGAATATCGCCCGCTTGGGGCATGGCAATCAGAAGGCCTATCCGGCGCTTGCTCGAATCGGGGCTCACTTCGATTTCCTGGCAGTGCAGGAGGTGATGACGGCAGAGGGCGTCGAGCGCCTGCAACGTGAGCTGGAAAAGCATACCGGCGAGCGGTGGGGGCTGATGTACAGCCACCTGGTCGGTCGTGGCGGGTACCGGGAAATGTACGCGTTTCTCTGGCGGGAGGCGGCGATCGAATATGTCGATGGCGCGGTCGTGTTTCTTGATACTACCGACCGTTTCGCTCGTGAGCCGTATAGCGCGCGTTTCCGCGAACGGGCTTCGGGCTGGGAGTTCGTGGCCGCGACCGTGCACATCGTTTACGGCCGCTCCACGGAGGATCGCACGCCAGAAATCCACGCTTTGCGGGAGTACTGGGATTGGTTGGACGAGGTGTATCCGCAAACCCCGGCACGCCTGCTGATGGGCGATTTTAACTTGCCGCCGGATCATCCCGCATGGGTCGAACTTTGGGAGGTGGCGCAGCCGCTGATCGTGACCGGAGCGAGTACCTTGTCCGCCGTGGACGGCCGGTACGCGAATCTCTACGACAATATCATCGTTCCGCGCGGCTACCGCTTGCCTGTGCGCGAGGTCGGCATCCTACGCTACCCGCCGATTATCGGCTACGACCACGAACGTGCTCGGCGCCATGTATCCGATCATGCCCCCGTTTACGTGCTGCTAGGGAACGCCCGGCTCCAGGAGCGCAGCGGTGGGCAGCGTGAGGCGGTTTCCCGCCAGTCATGCGTGGATCTGAACCGCGCCGACAAAAGCGAGCTCGAGCGCTTGATACATATAGGCAGCGCCCGGGCAGAGGCCATAGTGGCCGGCAGGCCTTGGCGTTCGGTGGATGAGTTGACCCGTATCCGTGGCCTGGGCACAGCGCAGGTCGAGGCAATTAAGCGGCAGGGTTTGGTTTGCCCGTAGCGTCGAGTTTCGCTCACGGCCCGCCTGCGTTGACGCCGCGCTTCCGGCGATACAGCGCGGCGCGGTGCAGAGGGGGGATGGTTTTCGAGGCGATCCGCGCTTTTGGTTAGGCCGCAAGCGCCAGATATAGGCGCGGACCGCTCGCTCCGGCCTCGGACACTTTGGCGAGCGGTCGTCATTGCCGATCCGGCAATGAGATAATGCCTAGGTATCGTGCTCTTCTGCGCGAGCAGGGGAGTGGACAGAGCATGAACGAGTTGTCCAGGCGGCTCGATGCATGGCGTCGATTCACAGGTTGTTGGGGGGCTTATGAAACGGGGTGTCGCGAGGGCGCTGACAGCGGCAGCGCTGTTGGGCTGGGCGGCAGGGAGCGCGGCGCAGGATTACGGTAGTTTCACGATCGGGGCAGGCTTCACTCCGGATCCGCAAATCGGAACGGGCTTGAGCGGAGGACCTGGGCGAGCGAGCCGCTTCGGCAGCCAGTGCTTGGGCGCGATCGATACTACAGCCGATCACGTGATTCTGGTGACGAGCACGGTCAACCTGCGCCTGGTCGCGAACAGCGACGTCGACACCACGCTGGTCCTGGTCGGGCCGGCCGGCGTCTTTTGCGACGATGACAGCCACGGCGGCCTGGACCCGGAGATCAACGCCGTGCTGACGCCGGGGCGTTACGAAGCGTATATAGGGAATTTCGAGCGGCAAGGCCGTTACACGCTCATTTTGACGGAGAACGTGAGCGACGGCTTGCTTTACCGCAGCTTCACGCTGGGCGAAGGGTTTCGGCCCGACCCGCAGACCGGGACGGGGCGTACCGGAGGACCGCACAATGCACGGCGCTACGGCGCCCACTGTCAGGGTATGGTCGATACGACCGCGGATCACAGGCTGACCATCACTTCCGCCGTGGATCTGCGCATCGCGGTAGAAGCCGAAGTCGATGTCTCGCTGGTGATTATTGGGCCGGAGAGCAACCTCTGTCATGCGGACGGTCAGCGCTACGCCGAGATCAACGGAACGTTCCAGCCGGGCGAGTACGAGATTTACGTGGGGCATACCGGCGAGAGCAGCGGCAATTACGTGCTGACCATCACCGACGGCTCGGGGCGCGAGAGTCTCCCCAGGGGCAGCCGCCGCTCGGCTACGCTGGACCACGCGGTGCGGGTCGCCCACTCGCTGTAAGCTTGTTGGTGTGTGGGCACCGCCACCTCGCGGGAGAGTCAGGAGCTGCCGGTCAGGCCGCTTTCAACCGGCAGGGACCGCGTGCGTGACAGCCTTGGCGCCCAGCGTAGTGTTCCCTCAGTGGCTGGTCGCATTGGACTGTGGGAGTCTCCCGCGGGAGCGGCCTGCCCACCGGGCTGTAGAAGAGACTGCCTGTGGGCGCGGTCCCCGGTGCGGCTCTTCATCCTACCCACC
>CAYWPG010000003.1:0-41958 GCA_964460035.1 uncultured Alkalilimnicola sp. | reverse complement strand
TAGAAGAGACTGCCTGTGGGCGCGGTCCCCGGTGCGGCTCTTCATCCTACCCACCAACCGTGGCAAAGACCTCCATCCCTGATGCGCTCCAGTCTTTGCGGTGGCACCGGCTCGCATTGCCCCGTAAGCTCTCCCAGTTCGATGTTCTGGAGGACGTGATGATGGAGAAGTTGTTGCCATGCCCGTTCTGCGGGGGCGTAGCGGAGATTTACCACGACAGAGGACAGCCTGGCTACGATCCCTTCTGGGTGGTGTACTGCGATAAGTGCCTGGCGCAGGGGCCGGAGAAAGCCAAGCGGGAGGATGCGGTCAAGGCATGGAACCGACGCGCGTAAGCACGCGCCGGTTCCACCCGTATCGATGCCAATGGCAGAGCCTATTAGGCCGGGTTGTAGCCGAACATGGACTTAGTTTCGAGAAAGTCCAGAAAGCCGTGATGGCCCCACTCACGTCCGTTGCCCGACTCTTTGTAGCCGCCGAAAGGCGCCTTGTTGTCGGCCGGCGCACCGTTGATGTGCACCATACCGGTGCGGATGCGGCGGGCGACGTTGCGGGCGCGATCCAGGCTGGCGGAGGAGACGTAGCCGGATAGGCCGTAGCGCGTGTCGTTGGCAATGCGCACGGCATCGTCCTCGTCCTCGTAGCCGATGATGGACAGCACCGGGCCGAAGATCTCCTCGCGGGCGATGGTCATGTCGTTGCTGACATGGGTGAATACCGTCGGGCGTACGTAGTAGCCGCGCTCAAGGCCTTCCGGCCGGCCGAGGCCGCCGGCGATCAGCTTCGCCCCTTCCGCAATGCCCGTTTCGATCAGGCTCTGGATCTTCTGCCACTGCGCTTCGGATACCACCGGACCTATGGTCGTCTCGGGGTCTTGCGGGTCGCCGACTTTGATGCTCTCCGCGGCGGCCTTCGCGATCGCCGCCACCTCGTCCATGCGGGAGTGCGGCACCAGCATACGAGTGGGCGCGTTGCACGATTGTCCGGAGTTGTTCATAACCCCCCGCACGCCGGCGGTCACAGCCTTGGCGAAGTCCACATCATCGAGCAGGATATTGGCCGATTTGCCGCCCAGCTCTTGGGTAACGCGCTTGATGGTATCAGCGGCGTTCTTGGCTACCTCGCGGCCGGCGCGAGTGGAACCGGTGAACGACACCATGTCGACGTCCGGATGCGAGGAGAGCGCAACGCCCACGACCGGCCCGTCGCCGTGCACAAGGTTGAACACGCCCTGCGGTACACCGGCTTCGTGAAGAATATCGGCGAACAGCGCTGCCGACAGGGGTGCGATCTCGGAGGGCTTGAGCACCATGGTGCAGCCCACCGCGAGCGCCGGGGCGACCTTGCAGGTCATCTGGTTCAGCGGCCAGTTCCAAGGCGTGATCAGGCTGCAGACCCCGATCGGCTCGCGCACGACCAGCGTGGTGCCGATCCGCTCCTCGAATTCGAACTCCTTGAGCACGTTCAGAGCGGTAACCAAATGGCCCAGACCTGAGGGAACTTGGGCAGCCTGAGCGAGCTTGGTCGGGGCACCCATCTCCAATGAGACGGCTTCGGCCAGTTCGCCCATGCGCTTCTTGTAGACGGCAACGACACGTTCCAGAAGCGCGATACGCTCCTCGCGCGTAGTCTGCGAATAGCTATCGAAGGCGCGCCTGGCTGCAGCTACCGCCAGATCCACGTCTTCCCGGTTGCCGAGCACGATGCTGGCGCACGGTTCCTCGGTGGCCGGATTAATGACTTCCAGCGTCTGCGTACCCTTGGGCGTGACCCACTGGCCGTCGATATAAAACTTGGTGTAGTCGACCATTCCGCTTGTGCTCCCCTGTTCTGGTTGTTACGTTGCGTGCGAATATAACACTTGTGGCGGTCCTGCCGGCGGATTGCGTTACCCTCGGGTAAGAGCGCCGCTGCGTCGGCGGCGGTGCGTGCCGACATCGGGCGCATGAGCGAGGCGCTGGGACGGCGACCGCCCCTTGGTCGCCGGGCCGCTGAGGCCGATATTCCCGAAGCTGGACAGTATGGCAAAGGCTACGCGGAATTGCGCACGGATTAGCCTGAGGCGGCCAGGCGGGGCGGCGGGCAGCAGAGCCGCCGCCCCGCCACTGTCGGGCTCCAGTCTCAATAGACCCAGACCGAGGTCAGATTGATCTGAATACTGGGGTCGGGCCACACGGAATCGACGATTCGATAGTTGTCTCGCGAGGTGTCGCGACGGAACGCGCGCATCAGCGGCGCCCCGCGCGGCCCGATGTACGACGCCACCGTGGGCTGCAGCGGTCCGCCACGGCGAATTACCACCGCAGTCTCGCCGTTGACCAGTTTCACGAAGGAGCCGGGCGGATATACGCCGATCTCCTTGATGAAACGCTGCGCCAGGTCTGCCCTGCAGATCTTGTCCTGGGCCATGTAGATGGTGCGCAGCCCTTCGCGCGGCTGCATGCCGTCGCGATAGGAGCGAGCGGAAATGGATGCCGCGTAGCGATCGGCCAATGCCAGTAGCTGCGCTTCCTCCAGCACCTCGTCCCCGCTCAGCTGATTCGGATAACCGCTGCCGTCGGGTTTTTCGTGATGCTGCATGATGATTTGCAGCCACAGCTCGTCCGTGACGCCTGCCGCGCGAAGCATGGCGACCGCCCGCTCGGGGTGAGCATGCACCTCGCGGCGCTGCTCGTCGGTCAACGGGGCCTCTTGCTTCTGCAGTTCCTCCTGCAGCCGCATCATGGCGATGTTCTGCGTGAGCGCAGCAGCGATCAGACTCTCTTGCCGTTCGGCTTCGTAACCCAGCGCGACGGCCATCATCTGCGCGAGAATGGCGCAGTGGACCGGGTGGCAGAGGGTGTAGTCGTACTCATGAGTCAAATGCACCGCGCCGAGCATGGCATCGGGGTGCTGTTTGTAGAGCCGCTGTAGCACGCCCGCAAGCTCGACGATGGACTGTGCCGCTTGCTCGGACCCTTGCTGTAGACCGGAGAACGCGACCGAGAGCCGCTGAATGAGCGCGTCGATGCGCTCGAATGGATAGGCGTAGTCGTCGTAGATAGGGTCCGTCTGCGGCACTGGCTGTGCCGAAGCCGACTTTGTGTCCTCGGTGTCTTTATAGCGGAAGACACCGCGCATCATCAGCGCGTCGCGCTGCCGTTGTGTCGTAATGAAGGCACCTTCCCGCAGGAGCAGGCGGCCTTTCTCGTCATAAAGCGAGTGGGCTAACCGGTCGCCCACGACAATTTCGTTAAAGGATGCCGCAACCAGCGCCATCTGATCTCTCCCCACTGATTAGACTGGCGCCGCAAAATCCCTATGCCGCACGGGCTACAACTATGACAGATTTCACACATTTGTCCATGCGGGGGGAGCTGCCATGCCCCGGGTCAAGGGATCTGGGGGCATGGTCGGCGTGGCGTTTTGGCGGGGTGAGGATCCCCCCTGTGGGAGATGCTGCCGGAAGGGCGGCAGCTCTGTCAGTGGCCGAACAGGCGCATAAGCAGGCGGTGGGTCGGCCGGAATACCGCTATCGGCAGGGCCGCTGTCAGCAGGCCTACGTATGTGGGTTGTGCAACCGCGCCCTGCGGCTTGGCGACTCCATACACCCAGTTGACGTTGTCGTCCGGCTCGGTCAGTAGCCAGGTTGCCGGGAGCAGCGCTGCGGTAACGCCCGTAGCCAGCCAGAAGGCACGGCGATCGTACCCAAGACGGTAGAGCAGCCAGGCCACCAGCGGCGGCAGCGCCAGGTGAAACAGCGAGAGCATGCGCAGGAACAGGGGAATGGAGGCGTCGAACATGTAGCTGGCCAGGCCGATGGGGCTGCCGCCGAACACGAGCGCAAAGCCAAAGTCTAGCGTCCAGGCCAGCTCGAACAGCAAGGTGCCTACCGCCACGGCGCTCACGGTCAAACGGTGTTCCAGCCACAGGGCGAACGCCAGCGCGATCAGAGCGATATCGGAGAACCAGAGCAGATTTCGCCAGCCGTAGTAAACGAGATAGCAGGGGACTACCGCAGCGACCATAAGCGTATACGCAAGCTTGGGTAGCAGTGGCAGGCGTTGGCGGCGTGCGGTGACGACCGGATGCCGCCGGGGGCGGTGCCATAGGAAGCGCGGTCTGGTCAGCAGCGTCGCCAGACCGTGCCGCAATTGCCTGCTTAGCAATGCCATGCGCGTCATCCTGCGAGCGGATCGAAGTCCGGATCGAAGCGCCAGGGAGCGGAACGCCCCGGTTGCCGCAGAGCCGAGCGCAGATGCTCGAGGTACTCACGTCGTGGAATCGTCACAGCGCCCATGCTGATCAAGTGCGGGGTCGGAAATTGGCAGTCGATCAGGCGATACCCCCAGCGTTCCAGCTGGCGGGCCTGGTACACCAGGGCCACTTTGGAGGCGTCGCGCGCGCGGGAAAACATAGATTCGCCGAAGAAGGCAGCGCCGAGAGCCACGCCGTAGCAGCCGCCTACCAACTCGCCGTCTTTCCAGACTTCCATGGAGTGGGCGTTGCCGGCATCGAAAAGTCGCTGATAGGCCTTCAGGACGGCCGGCGTAATCCAGGTGTCTTTGACCCCTGGCCGCGGTGCTGCACATGCGTGCATGACGCTGGAGAAGGCTTGATCGCAGGTTACTTGGTAGTGGCCTTGGCGTATGCACTTGCGCAGCGAGGTGGAGATCCTGATATCGGCCGGGAACAGCACGCAACGAGGGTCTGGGCTCCACCAGCGGATCGATTCCTTGGCCGTGAAGTAGGGGAAGATGCCGCTTCTGTATGCCTGCTCAAGGCGACGCGGGCGCAGGCTGCCGCCGACCGCGAGCAGGCCGTTGGGCTGCCGCAACGCCTTGTCCACCGGGGGAAACGGGGTTTCATCGTCGTCGGCGTCGATTCGCGGCAAGCGTCCGAACAGCACACTGTTCACGACGCTGCGTTTGGCTGCTCTCGCCTTATTGAGCAGGGAGTCGATCATGCCTGCGCGCGCTCCGGGGTGATTGCTCTACATGATGTAGATGCTGAGATGGGGTGCTTCCCGTGCCGGGCAAAGGCGGCTGCGTTGCCGCTCGTACCGGCCCGCCTCATGCTAAAACCAGGATGCATTCGGCGCGAGGCCAGGCCCTGCCAGGCGGTGCTGTGCGCACCGCAGGGGACAGCCCTCGGCTCGCCCGCTTGGCGCAAAACGGGCCGAGCGGAGCGCGCGCCAGGTTACTCCGAGACGCGGTTGCGGCCGGCGTTCTTGGCGCGATACAGAGCTTCGTCCGCTGCCTTGATCACCTCATCGGGCGTTCGCAGCGTCTTGGAGCGGGAGGCCACGCCTATGCTGATCGTTACGTTCACTGTTTTGCGTTTCGTGCTGCCGCTTCCCCGTTGTTGCTTACCGGACTTGTCGGCCGGTCGGTTCGCGTCGCGTAGCACCATGTCGTAGTTCGCAATTGTCTCGCGTACCGCCTCCAGATAGGGCAGCGCCTCGTCTACCGACTTGCCGGGAAAGACGATAGTGAACTCCTCGCCGCCGTAGCGGAACGCTTTTCCCCCGCCGCCGACGGTGCGTATGCGTGAGGCGACCATACGTAGGACCTGATCGCCTACGTCGTGGCCATAGGTGTCGTTGAAGCGCTTGAAGTGATCCACGTCGAGCATGGCGATGGTGTAACGGCGTCCCAGACTGGCGAGCCGCTGCACCAGTGCCCGGCGGGCTGGCAGACCGGTGAGTTCGTCGCGAAACGCGATATGGTGGGCATTCAGCACCAGGCTGGCGGTGAGGATCAGCGCCGCTGCGGTGATGTAGGCTTGGGGTACCGCGAACAGTCCGGCGCGGGTGAACGCCAGTCCTAGCGCCAGCAGGATGACCAGCGATCCCGACTCCAGCGGCGTGCCATGACGCCAAAGCCGCAGCAGCAAGGCAAGCGACCCGATCACGAAGGCGACCAGGGCCAGATCGGGCAGCGGTAGTGCCGGGTATATGGCTCGCAAGTGCTGGGTCGTGAGCCACTGCAGGATATCGGCCCGCTGGGCGTAAACGATCCAGGCGATGGCGCCGATCTGCGCGCCGATAGCGGCCAGCCGCAGGGCAGCATACTGATTCAGGGTGCCGCGCTCCGGCAGGCTGCTGAACACCATCAGATTGATCGGTAGCAGAATGGTCGCGCCGGTAAACACGGCGGCAGCGTGAAAAGGATCGTCGACGGCGGTGGCGACGATCATGTCCACCGCGCCCATGGCCAGCGCTAGCAGCGTGGCGGTGATCAGGACTCTGCCCTGCGCGAACAGCAACCCCAGCGCTGCCGCCAGCGCGCAGGCCGCGTAAGGCGCGATGGGGAAGAGGACATGGAAGCTGCTGGGCGTGGCACGCAGATACGGCAGGCTCATATGGGCCGCCAGCAGGATAGAAGCGGGGATCAGTAAAGCGCGAGCGGTGCTGATGAACCTGTCCAATGCTGGGAGACTCCTGAACGTCTGGCGCGGCGAACATATCGATCGCAAGACGGCGCTGCGTGCTTGGGTATGCCGCTGCACAGTGTGTCGGCTGGATGGCTCCAAACCTGAGGCCCGGCGCGCTGGTTATTTCGTCGTTCGTCCAGCCTCCGCTTCACAGTGAGGCTTGCGCTTTCCGGCCCGGGGCCGGCGGCGACCGCGCACGACCCGGGGCAGGGGATTGATCAGGGGTTCGCTGGCTGGGCTATTATCGTCCTTGCTCTATTGCAGCCGATGCACCGGCCGCTCCAGCAGTGTGCTGAACGGCATCCATGCCGGATGGTTTCAGAACGCTGCTCCAAGGCAGGTTTCATCGGTCAGGCGGATGGGTGCTGGATCGGCGCGCGGCATTGCCGCCTCACTGCCTCGATGGCATGAGCCGTCGAACACCGAATGGCGGATCGCACTGTACGAGCCGCCAAAGCGTCGGACTTCCCTGGGAGGGAGAGGGGAGCCGGCAATCAAAACAGCGAGGGCACTATGAAAGACTTGTTCAGTATCGCCGGAAAGACGGCTGTGGTGACCGGCGGGTCGCGCGGAATCGGGTACATGATAGCCCGCGGTTTCGTCGAGGCAGGTGCCAAGGTCTATATCGCTGCGCGTAAGGCGGAGCACTGCAATGCTGCTGCGGAGGAGCTATCCAAGTTCGGCCAGTGCATCTCCGTGCCGGCCGATCTGTCCACCGAGGCCGGGGCGAAGCAGCTCGCCGATGCGGTCAAGCAGCACGAGGATAAGCTGCACATACTCGTGAACAATGCCGGGGCGACCTGGGGCGCGCCGTTCGAGGAGTTCCCCGCCAGCGGTTGGGATAAAGTGCTGGATATCAACGTCAAAGGGCCGTTTTTCGTGACCCGGGAGTTCATGCCGCTGCTCAAGGCTGCGGCGAGCGACGAGGATCCGGCGCGCGTGATCAACATCGGCTCCGTGGCCGGGTTCGGCACCGGCGGCAATGCGTTCTCCTACGGTCCCAGCAAGGCCGCTATCCATCAAATGACGCGCAACTGGGCTGCGCAGTTCGCAAAGGATCGTATTACGGTGAACGCGATCGCGCCGGGACCGTTCCCGAGCAAGATGATGGCGTTCCTGACCGACACCGAGGAAGGGCGCGCACGGCTGGAGCAAAACATCCCGCTAGGCCGCATCGGCACCCCTGAAGATGCGATGGGCATGTCTATTTTCCTCTCCTCGCGCGCGGGCGCTTATGTGACCGGTGCGATCATCCCGCTCGATGGCGGCAGCCTGGTGCGCTGACGCCAGTGTACCCAAGGGCCGCGGGCTTTGCCCGCGGCCTTGCAGACCCTGAGTCTCGGACCTCACTCCCGCCTTGTCAGGGCGGCCAGGATTTGCCGCGCGACTTCCTCGGGCGCTTCGGTGCGGTAGTCGATCTGCAGGTCCGCATAGCGCATATAAAGCGGCAGGCGCTCGCGATACAAATCCGCCAGCGATTGGCCCGGTGCTATGACCATGCCGCGCGCCCTGGGGCTGCCGACCCGGCTCGCCAGCACCTCCAGTGCGCAGTTGAGAAAGATCACCTTGCCTTGCCGAGACAATGCGCGCATTCCCGGCTCGCTGTAAACGGCAGAGCCCCCGGTGGCAATAACAGCATCGCTCGCGTTCACCTCCAGCAGGGTTTGCTCTTCCACGGCACGAAATCCGGTCAATCCCACCTCGGCCATCAGCGCGGCCAGCGATTTGCCGCAACGCTGCTCCATGAGCTGGTCGGTATCCACGAAGGTGCGCTGCAGGCGCGTCGCTAACAGCCGCCCCACAGTGCTCTTCCCCGCGGCGGGCATCCCGATGAGGATGATGTTGGCTCGCTTCATGTGACGGCTCGGTGCACCTTGGCAGCTTGAACACGGCGGCTCCCTTGCAGGCGCGGATGTCCTGCCGTTTTTGGGCTCCTCCGACCAAATGCTACGTCAGCGAGGGAATACGCTGTCAATCGCCCATGGGCTCTTGGGAAGAGATTGCTCGCAAGACGGCCTGCTCCCAAGTGCTGGCGCACGCACAAGGGGCTGTAGGACGGCGGGGGATGGAGGGGCCAAGCGCCGTAGGGCGCTTGGCCAGTGAGGGCGCGGCCGTATGCCGTCCGTATCAGGCGGCCGAGAAGTGCTTGCCGGCAGCTGCCGCGGCGGCGTTGGCGAGCCGGTTCTGTAGGCGCTGCTGTAGCTGCTGCTTCAGCTCGGGCGTCAGGTCCGAGGATTGCTCTGGACCGGGGAAAACGCGGCGGGAGACATCGTCCAAGTACTGCTTGGCGGCTTGGGCGATGTGTTCCGCCACATGAGCGTAGCGCTTGGTGTGCCGGGGCTTGAAATCGGTGTATAGGCCGAACAGGTCATGGAATACTTGGACCTCGCCGTCGCACTCCGGGCCAGCGCCGATGCCGATGGTCGGCACCGGGACGAGGCGGGAGATTTCAGCGGCAACGGTGGTGGGCACCAGCTCCAGCACGATGGCGAACACACCCGCTTCGGCCAAGGCCAGAGCGTCGGCGATCAGGGCTTCGGCATCGTCTAGGGTGCGCCCTTGTATGCGGGGGCCGCCCAAAGTGTGGGTGGACTGCGGCGTAAAGCCAAGATGCCCGCACACCGGTATGCCCACGTCGACCATCCGCCGGATGGTGGGCGCTATGGCCTTGCCGCCTTCTATTTTGACGGCACCGACCTTGGCTTCCTGCATCAATCGGCCGGCGTTGCGCAGGGCATCCTCGGCGCAGATCTGATACGTGAGGAACGGCATGTCGGCCACCACCAGCGCGCGCTTGGCGCCGCGGGTTACCATGGCGGCGTGATAGATAATGTGGTCCAGCGTGACCGGAATGGTGGTCTCCTCGCCCTGCAAGACCATGCCTAGCGTGTCGCCGACCAGCAGCATCGGGATTCCCGCGGCATCCAGTATTTGTGCCGAGGTGTAGTCATACGCCGTCAGCGCCGCGATCCGTTCTTTTTTCTGCTTCATAGAGATCAGATCCGCCGGGGTCAGACGTCCCGTTTTCATCGCTGTCACCTCTCTATATCAACGGCCCGATGCCGCCGCATGAGGGTTTCATTTTGCCAGGTATCAGTCAATACTAAGAAAAAGTAGTAATCTCTAACCAAAAACTAATGGGCGTGCGGTGACGCTGGAAGATCTGCGCATATTCGTTGCCGCCTGCCGGGCTGGCAGCCTCAGCGGGCTGGCGCGCGAGCTGGGCCGGACCCAATCGGCGGTGAGTCAGCACATAGCCCGGCTGGAGAACGAGCTGGGCGTACCGCTGCTCAAGCGCTTGGCTCGCGGCGTGGAGCCTACCGAGGCGGGGCGTGTCCTGTGCGAGCTGGCGGCGGAAGGGTTGGAGTCCATCGACTTTGCCGTGCGCCGGATAGCAGCGCTGAAACAGGACCAGGCCCGCACCCTCACCATAACGACGGGCGGTACTACCGTGCGGCACTTCTTCCGCGACGCGGTGGTGCGATTCCGCCGCGAGCATCCGGCGGTAAATATTCGCTTCCTGCCCGCTAATTCCACGCGTCGCTGTTTCGAGATTCTCCGTCGTGGCGAGGCCGATCTGGCGTTCGTCACTACGGGGGAAGCGGCACGAGGGACCCAGGAGCGAGCGGTGGTCAGGCAAAGCTTCTTCTTGCTCGCAGCCGCGGGCGACCCCATCGCCCAGCGCGAGGAGCTGCGCGTTGCGGATCTGGCGGGCATTCGCTACCTGGGCTTGGCGGAAGGCACTACGCATCGCGAAGCCCTGGAGGAAGCCGTTGCGACACTAGGCGTCACCTTACGCCCGCAGCTGACGTTCGACGATTTCGACACCGCGTGCATTTTTGTGGAGCTGGGACTAGGCCATGCCATAGTACCGGCGGTACAGGCACATAATTTCCAGCAGACGGCCGCGGTGCAGGCGGTGCCTATCGTGGACTTGCCGCCGGTCGCGGTGGGCTGGGCGTTCCGGCACGAAGCGCATCTGTCGGCGCCGGCACGCGCCTTCCTGGACTTGTTCGATGGCGAGCTGGAGAAAGTCGGGCAGCTCCCGGGCGTGGAGGTCGTTTCACGAGCGCACGGCCAGCGCGGCGCTGCCGTGAGCGGGACGGCGGCGCCGGCGCCAACCGGCGACGACTGATACCCCGCGCGGCGGCAGGAATGCCTGGCCGGTATGCCGCGGCATCAGGCCCCTAACTGGGCCAGCACTGCCTGGGTGATCGCCCGCGTGCCGCGCGCCGAGCTGCCGTTGGCAGCCAGGTCCGCCGCCACGGCCGTGCGCAGGCGATCCGCGGCGCGCGCGGCTGCCGGATCTTCTTCTCCCATCCAGTCCAGCATCATCGCCGCGGTGAGCAACATTGCGGCGGGGCCCGCCCGATCCTGGCCGGCGATGTCCGGCGCGCTGCCGTGCGTAGGCTCGAACAAGGGCGGGCGGCTGCGGTCCGAGGGGTTGATGTTGCAGGACGGCGCGATACCCATCCCGCCGCAGAGAACGGCGGCCAAATCCGTGAGGATGTCGCCATGCAGGTTGCTCGCTACCACCACATCGAACCGCCAGGGTTGGGTGACGAATTTCATGCAGGCGGCATCCACCAGCTCGTGATGGACGGCCACATCCGGGTACTCCTGGGCAACCGCGGCGAAGACCTCGCTGTACAACTCGCCCCAATGTACCAGCGCATTGCGTTTGGTGATCAAGCACACTTCGCTGGCGCGGCCGTCGCCGAAGCGGCGCGGACGACCGGCTTGGGCGCGGCGCTGGGCGCGTTGGCGAGCGCGCTCGAAGGCGTGACGGATGATTCGCTCGGTCCCGAAGCGGGTAAATACCTCGACCTGCGTTGCCACTTCATCGGGACTGCCGGCCCGCAGGCGGCCGCCTTGGCCTACGTACTCGCCCTCGCTGTTCTCGCGAATCACCAGCAGGTCTATTTCGCGCGCCCGCGGATCGCTAAGGTACTGCGGCGCTCCGGGGAGGTAGGTGGCCGGACGCTCGCAGGCCCACTGGTCGAAGCCCTTGCGTATGGCGAGCAGGGGGGCAAGGGATACGCCATCCGGCAAGCGGTAACGGTTGGCGTCGTGCAGCGGCCCCGGGTCGCCCAACGCGCCCAGCAACAGTGCATCGTACTGGGCGAGGCGGGCTTGCCAGTTCTCGGGCATCATCGTGCCGTGCTCGCGGTGGTAAGCGGTCGCTGGCCAGGGCAGCTCGGTGAGCGTGATCGCGAGCCCCTCCTGGGCGGCCAGAAGATCCAGCGCGGCGACGGCAGCGGCGGTGACTTCTGGGCCTATCCCATCGCCGGGCATTACGGCGATGTTCCATTGTTGGCGGTTTTGCATGCTGTTACCTCATGGTCAAGCGGCCGCGCTAGCGGGGGCTGCCTTCTTCCACGCACAGCGCGCCCTGGCGGATGGCCAGAAGCGTGCGCACGCACAGCCAGATCACCACTGTCGCCAACAGGACCAGCAGCAGGTAGGACAGCCTGCTGAAGAACGGCAAGCCGGTGAGACGGTGCATGTTGATAGAGGCGATGGTGACCGCGGCGAGCGGGAAGGAGTAGGCCCACCAGGACAGAAAAAAGGGCAGCTTCAGGAAACGGCGCGCCTGCAGCAGCAGCCACAGTGTGAGGAACAGCGCGATGTAGTAGAGCACACGGGCGAAGGCATCCAGCCCGCCGCCGAGGCTGAGGTAGGCGATGAAGCCCACCGCCGGCGGCGCGATCAGAATGAACAGGGTGGGAAGCAGCCGCTCGGGCAGCGGGTGATGGAATATCATGCGGTAGACGACGAGGGTGAACAGTACCAGCCAGAAGATCAGCCCTATGGCGAAGAAGAACCACGACAGTTCCGCGCTGGCATGGTGCACGCCCGCGATCGGCACCAGGATATTGCCCACCACGGGAATGAACCAGGCGGGGCTGATGTGGGCGATCTCGAAGCGCGGCTGGTAAACCCAGGCGGTCAGCACATACAGCGTGATGACGATATGCACGCTCGCGCCTATGCCCCAAAGCACAGCTGACAAGCGCGGTGCGACCGGCAGCGAGAGTATTGCCAGCAGTAGCAGGCTGACGGAAAAGGCGGCGGTGAAGCTCATGCGCACGGGATGCGTGAAATCCGCTACCACGGCCGATCTAAAGCGAACGAACTTAATGAGATAGCACGCTGCCACCAGAGCGAACACAACGCCGGCCAGCAGCGCGACCAGTTGCCCCGGCAAACTGGGCAGACCGAATTGCCGATGCGCCTGCGTGAGCGCCATCGCCAGGCCGGACAGGCCCATCACGGCGGCGAACAAGGCGACTGGAAAGTGTTGTAAACGCTCGGACACGGGCAGCCTCCTCATCTGATAACGTCGTTAGCCTACGCAGGTCGATATACCTACCAGGGAATGGCCGCAGAGCCATTGCGCCGGAGCAAGATTTCAGTAGCGGCGCATCTGGGCGATGACCACGCCTTGGATACGTACCCGATCGGCAGGGTAATGCATGGGTTCATAAGCCGGGTTGGCAGGATGTAGGATCACCACGCCGGGTCGCTGCTCTATGCGCTTGAGGGTGGCTTCGCTGTCGTCGATCAGCGCGACCACCAGCTCGCCGTTGCGCGCGACGTCGCGGTGCTCGACGACCACCCAGTCGCCATCGAGTATGCCTTCCTCCATCATCGAGTCGCCGCGTACTTGCAGCACGTAGCACTTGCCCTTGCCGCGCAGAGCTGGCGGCACGGCGATGCGCTGGTGCTGATCCAGCGCCTCGATGGGGCGGCCGGCGGCGATGCGGCCCAGCACGGGCAGCGTATCGGCCTCTTCCAGCGCAGCGGCGGTGAGATGGATGCCGCGTCCGGCACCGTTGGCCGGTTCGACCAGTCCGGCCGCTACCAGTGCCTGGATATGCTTGTGCAGCGAGCCCCGCGAGCGCAGTCCCAGGGCGCGGCATAGCTCCGCCAGCGTGGGCGCGTGGTTGTGTGCGGCGCTCTCTTGCAGCAGCCGGAGAATGTCTTTCTGACGCGGTGTCAGTCGGTGCATCTGTTCTTGTTCTCTTTTTGTTCTCTGGCATAAGATCGGGAGCGACAGAGAACGAATGGAGAACATGGTGGCAGAGCTGGCAACGTCAATCCAGCCCGATGGCGATGTGGACCAGCCGGTAAAGCGGCTGACACGGCGCCTGCTCAAGAAATATCGGAGCCGGATCACAGGCGAGCTGGTCATTCCCGCGCGGCCGGCGCAGTACGCGGACTTCCCCGACGAGCTGGATCCGCGGCTTGCCCAGGCGTTGCGCGCACGCGGTATCGAGCGTCTGTACAGCCATCAACGGCAGGCGTGGGAGCTGATCGGACGTGGCAAGCACACGGTGGTGGTAACGCCCACCGCCTCGGGCAAGACCTTGTGCTACAACCTGCCGGTGCTGCATGAGGCGCTGCGCTCGGGCGGTAAGGCGCTTTATCTCTTCCCTACCAAGGCGCTGTCGCAGGATCAGGTGGCGGAGCTGATGGAGCTCAACGAGGCGGGCAACCTCGGCATCCGCGCCTTCACATTCGATGGCGATACCCCGGGCGATGCGCGCAAGGCGGTGCGCACCAAGGGCGATATCGTCGTCTCCAACCCGGACATGCTGCACCAGGGCGTGCTGCCGCATCACACCAAATGGGCGCAGTTCTTCGAGAATCTGCGCTTCGTGGTGATAGACGAAATGCACACCTACAGAGGCGTGTTCGGCTCGCATGTCGCCAATGTGATCCGCCGGCTGCGGCGGGTGTGCCGGTTCTACGGCGCTGACCCAGTATTCATTCTCAGCTCGGCGACCATCGCCAATCCGCAGGAGCTTGCCCAAGCACTGATAGGCAGCCCCGTGGCCGCGATTACCGAAAGCGGCGCGCCGGCCGGCGAGCGCTATCTGTTGCTGTGGAATCCGCCGGTCATCAATGCCGATCTGGGCATTCGTGCTTCCGCCCGCTCGCAGTCCACGCGCATCGCGCGGCTGGCGGTGCGCAGCCGCTTGAAGAGCATAGTGTTCGCGCAGTCGAGGCTGATGGTGGAGGTACTCACCAAGTACCTCAAGGATGTCTTCGACTCCGATCCGCGCAAGCCGCCCCGCGTGGCGGCATACCGCGGCGGCTACCTGCCCACCGAGCGGCGCCGCACAGAAAAAGCCCTGCGCGCCGGCGGCGTCGACTGCGTGATTTCCACCTCGGCGCTGGAGCTCGGGGTGGATATAGGCGGGCTGGATGTGTGCGTGCTCAATGGCTATCCGGGCACCATCGCCGGAACCTGGCAACGCCTGGGCCGCGCCGGCCGGCGCAACCGCCCTTCGCTAGGCGTGCTGGTCGCCTCCAGTCAGCCGCTGGATCAATATATCGTCCGCAATCCGGATTTCTTCCTCGGCGCATCGCCCGAGCATGCGCGCATAGACCCGGACCAGCTGCTGATCCTGCTCGATCATGTCCGCTGCGCGGCCTTCGAGCTGCCATTCCGGCGCGGCGACTCCTTCGGAAAGGAGAACCTCGAAGAGTTGCTGGCGTATCTGGAGGAGCACGGCGTGCTGCACCGCGAGCGGGATACCTGGCACTGGACGGACGATAGCTATCCGGCCCAGAGCGTGAGTCTGCGCTCGGTGGCCGAGGGCAATTTCGTGGTGATCGATACTACCGGCGGGGCCAAGCGCATCATCGCCGAGGTCGACTACTCCAGTGCCGCCGAAACGCTGTACGAGGGCGCGATCTACATGGTGCAGGCCCAGCCGTACCAGGTAGAGAAACTCGATTGGACGGGACGCAAGGCCTTTGTCACCCAGACGCGCGCCGATTACTACACCGACGCCATCGACTACTCGCGCTTGAAGATCCTGGACAAGTTCGAGCACGCGCGCGACAGCCGCTGCGAGACCGCTCGCGGCGAGGTGCATCTGGTGCGGCGGATTCCGGGGTACAAGAAGATCCGTTACTACACTCACGAGAACATAGGCTACGGCAACATCAACCTGCCCGATCAGGAGATGCATACCACCGCCGTGTGGTGGCAGCTCGCCCCTGATGTGCTAGCCGAGTGTTTCCCGAATCGTCAGCAGGCGCTGGACGGCTTTCTGGGCGCGGCCTATGCCATGCATCATGTGGCAGCGCTGACGGTGATGGCCGAGCCAGGCGACCTGGGCCGAGCCGTGGGAGATGGCGATGCACGCTGGTTCGCCACGGTGGGCGCCAACGGTCGCGGGCAGCTGCGCACACTGGACGGCGGCGAGCGCGATCTGCAGGCCGAGCAACGTTTCAAGCCCGCGGTGTTTCTCTACGACAACTATCCCGGCGGCGTGGGGCTGTCGGCTCCGTTGTATGATCAGCGCGCCCGCATCGTCGAGGGTGCCCGCCAGCTGATCCGCGCCTGTGATTGCAAATACGGCTGTCCTGCCTGTGTGGGCCCTATCCTGGCCTCCGACGAGGAGCGCGGTTTCTCGCCCAAGCTCGCGGCCCTGACAGTGCTGGCGCAGTTCGGTGGAGCGTCTCATGTCGCTGAAGAACCGGCTTGATGCGCTGCGCCGGCAGGCTGGCGGCGGCACGGCGTTGCGCCAGCGAGTCGACACCGGTCTGCGCAGCCGTCTCGAACGCTTGGGGGGACGTGTTGCGCGGCCTGCGGGGCCGGTCAAGGCGCGGCAGACACCAGCCGAGCTGGCCGCACGGCTAGGGGGGCGGCTGATCGATGAGCATGTAATCCTGGTGGACCGTGAGCTTCCGGGCGACCGCCGGCATGGCCACTGGCAGCTCGCCGGCTGGCGGGCCGCGCCGGCGCCCTTCGTCGAGCTGCCGGAACGGGTGGTTTACGTCGATACCGAGACCACCGGTCTTGCCGGCGGAACCGGGACTGTGGCGTTCATGGTGGGAGTTGCCCAAGCGGACGAGCGGTCGGTGCGGCTGCGGCAATGGCTGATTACCGCATTCGCGGGCGAGCGCCGCATGCTGGCAGAAGTGGGGCAAGCCCTGGCCGAGGCGGAGATGATCGTGACCTACAACGGCAAAGCGTTCGATTTGCCGTTGCTGCGCAGCCGCGCGCGGCTGCTGCAATGCGAGGAGTTTGCCGAGCCCGAGCATTGCGATCTGCTGCATCCGGTGCGCAGTCTGTTTGGCCGCGTCTGGCCGGATTGCCGGCTGAGTACCGTCGAGCAGCTGTTGCTGGGTGTGCAGCGGCAGGGCGATTTGCCCGGGGCACTGGCTCCACAGGCCTGGAAAGACTACCTGGCAGGGCTGCGCGAGCATGCCCTCGAGAAAGTAGCGGCGCACAATGCTCAGGACCTGCTCAGCCTGGTGGTGCTTGCCCCTGCGCTTGCCAAAGCCATGCACGATCCCTCTGCGTTCGGCGCCGATCCGACCGCGGCCGCGCTGGCTTGGAACCGTGCCGGACAGGCGGAGCGCGCCTTGGAGTTGCTCAGGCGCTGCGAGCGCCACCTGGATCGCCGCGGACTGCTGATGCTCGCGAACGCGCTACGGCGCGCCGGGGTCTGGAGCGAGGCGGTGGCAATTTGGGAGTCGTTGGCCGATAAGGGCTGCCAGCAGGCCAGAGAGCATCTGGCCAAGTACTACGAACATGTCCGGCGCGATTGGCGGCGGGCCCTGAGCTATGCCCGTGGCCTGGACGACAGCGCCGAAACCCGCCACCGCTGTCAGCGGCTCAGCAAATTGCTGGCCGCAACTCAGCGGCGGCTGGAGCTCTAGTCGAACGGCTCCCAGGAGTACAGTCAGCGCCGCCCGCTGAGCGTTGATGAGGCTCCGAGCGTGGAAAAGCGGTACGCAGAGCCTGTTCTGGTCCGGGCTTGCGTTCATCGGCTGACGCCACGCTTTGTATTCGGTCTAGCCGCAGCAGTATGAGGCAGAGGGCAGGGGGGTACCTGCCCTCGTTGCGGTGGCGAGTTTATTGAACCGCGAACTGCTGAACGATGCGATAGACGGCGGTAGTGCCGCTGACCTCGTTGCCGACGATCAGCAGCGCATCGCCGTTGGGCGATTGCTCGGCCGGAACGAACACGATGCCCTCCGGCCCCAGATCTCCGACTGTTTCCAGCACCGTGGACGGATCTTCCGTGGTCCAGTCTTCCCGAGTGTTCAAGTAGTCGACGAATATCGGAGCGGTCGGATCGGTGACGTCGTAGACCATCACGCCGCCTATGCGCTCGAAGCCGATGAATGCGAAGGTTTTCTCGCCCAGCTGGCCCAGGGCGAGGGCTTCCGGTTCCGGTCCTTTGTTGTCGCTGCGGTTGTCCTGAGAATTGCCGGCGTTGTGATTGGCGTTGAAATGATCTTTGCACGGGATGTTACGGGCCGCGCCGGCCATGCAGAAATCGCTGGCCAGGTATTGCTCGAAGCTATCGCCGGAGTCCCACACCAGCTTGCCGTCGGCGTCCCAGATCGCGAACGAAGGGCCACCGAAGGCATACAGCTCGTCGTACATGAGCCAATCGCCGTTCGGATCCTCTATGCCCGCACTGGTGAACCTGACCAAGTCGCCGTTCTCGTCGGTGCGATAACCCATTGTCCAGCTCACCGTCAGGCGTCCGAGCAAGTCGTCCTTGCGGCAATCGCCTGCGCTGCCCAGGGCCGCGCCGCAGTAGCCGAAGACCTCGGGGTTGAGCAGAGCACCCGCCGCCAGTGCGCGCAGCTGCGGTGGCAGATCGTCGCCCGACCGCCGGTCGAAACCGTTAGCATGCACCAAGTGCTTGACGCGCCATTCCTCGACAAAGCCCTGGCTAGCATCGCCGGCCCAGTAGGCTGGGTTGTTCTAGCCCCAGGCGCGGGCGTCGCCCTCGTTCGCGGTGATGATATAAGTCTGGCCGCCGACGCTGTACGCGGCAATGCTGTCCGGCATGTACATGCCTTTTACGCCGGGCCAGGGGCGGATGTGTGCAACGCCGTCGGTGTCGCTGGCATCGATGCCGTTACCCTCTGCGCCGTGATCCTTGTAACCTAGCGGCAGAATGTTGGTAACAGTGGCCGATGCGATGTCGATCTTGGCCAGCGCGTTGTTCTCCTGCAGCGCGGCCCAGGCCGTCAGGCTGTCGGGGGCAACAGCGATGTACTCCGGCTCGAAGTCCTGCGCCGCGTTGGCGCCGGGACCGTAGATTCGTACCCCAGCCTTGCGCAACTGCGCTTCGCGGCCGTTGAAAGCGGTGAAGTCCGCCGTGCGAACGGTAACGTCGTCCAGGTTCGAAACGTCGATAATGCTGATCGAGCCTTCGGGATCGATGCTGTAATCGTCACTGGGCTCGCCCTCGTTCGCGACCAGGATGTAGCGCCCGTTGGGAGTGAATGTGAGCATGTCGGGTTGAGCACCGACCTGGACGTGCGTGAGCAGTTCCAGCGTGGCGGCGTCATAGATCGCGACAAACCCCGGATCGGTCTTGGGCGTGGCTTCAATGGCGAGCGCGATCAGGCCGCTATGGGCGGTAACGCTGTTCACGACGGCGCCCGCCGCGATCGTTTCTACCGTGAGGGTCTCTATCCGCTCAGGATTGGCCGGATCGACCATATTGAGCACGTCGAGCGCCCCGCTCTTGGCGTTGACCACGAAGGCCCGCTTGCTTGCCGGATCGAAGGCCGTGATCTCGGCCGCGCTGACCTCGAATTCCCCGCTGGAGTAGCGACCGATAAATTCCAGCGATATAGAAGTCGGCGTGCGCACAACCGGGACTGAGGGCGTGTTCTTGTCATTGCCGCCATTGCAGGCGGCGAGCGCGCCGGCCAGCAGGAGTGGCAGGCAAGGCTTCCAGGCTTTCATCGGGGGTTGGTCTCGTTAGTTATGGGAGGCGGACATTTTCGAGCCGGCGGATTTCATCCTGGTTGCGGTGTGATGACAGCTTGATGTCAGCCGATGGCTGGCTCGCCCAAGGCCTCGACAGGTACTATTTCGGAGGGTTCCGGTAGGTCGGGGCCGGTAGTCGGCTGGGAGGAGGAGCCAGGTGACAACAACGAACAAGAATGCACATGCGCTGGTCCTGGCGGCAGGCGGGGTAACCGGTATCGCCTGGGAGCTTGGAGTACTCAAGGGCTTGCTCGATGCCGGGGCGGACGTGTTGGATGCCGATCTGATAGTTGGCACCTCGGCCGGAGCCACTGTAGGCGCGCAGATCGCATGCGGCGCGTTGGATGCCGCTACCGCCGAGCAGCTTGCGCCGGCGGCCGATTCCAAGGAACGGGCCGCGCCCTACGATCCAGCCAAAAACGAAGCGCGCAACCGGGCGCTGCTGGAAAAAGTCGGAGGTGACCTGATTGCGGCGCGGCGGGCGTTATATAGACGGCGGCGTACGCTCGTTTTCCAATGCGGACTATGCCAAAGGCTGCCGTAAGGTGCTGATCCTCAGCCCCGTGGGCTTTCGGGAGAATCCGCTCAACGGCAGCCTCCGACAGGAAGTCGAACTGCTGGAGCGCGGCGGCAGCAGTACGTTTGTCATCGCGCCCGATGAGGCTGCGAGTGCAGCGATGGGGCCCAATCCGCTGGATCCCGCATTTCGTGCCAGCGCTGCGCAGGCGGGCCTGGAGCAAGGCCGGCGCCTGGCGGCCCAGGTGCTGGCATTCTGGCGGGGCTGAGTATCTGACGGAAGAGCAGCGATGCGTTTGACCGCAACGGTGGTAATGGCCCTGGCGCTTGCAGGCGGGGTGGCGAGCGCCTGGCTGGTGGTCCATGCGCAGCGGGAGCCGACGGTGGTGTTGCCCGATGCCGGGCGTTACTACGGACCGCTGATCGATGGCCTGCTCGAAGGTGAAGGACGGCTCGAGTGGCCTACCGGCGCTCGCTACGAGGGCGAGTTCCAGGGCGGGCTGATGCATGGCCAAGGCCGTTACCGGTACGCTGACGGCGCCGTTTACGAAGGCATGTTCGAGCACGGCATGGTAAGCGGGTACGGCCGGCTGACAACCGCCGACGGTCGCGTTTACGAGGGCCGCTTCGAGCGCGAGACATTCGTCGGGCCCGGCACTTACAGCGACGAATCGGGGCTGCGCTACGAAGGCGAGTTTCGCGATTGGCAGTTCCATGGAATGGGCAAGCTGACCGACCCGGCCGGCAACGTGTACGAGGGCCGCTTCGAGTACGACGAGCCGGTGGGCGAGGTGCGTTTCCAAGGCGTGGACGGCAGCAGCTACGAAGGCGGAATGTTGCGCTGGCGCTTCCACGGCCAGGGCCGTTTGACGCTGCCCTCGGGCGATCGCTATGAAGGCAAGTTCGCCTATGGCCGCTACCATGGCCAGGGAAGCATGCAGTACGCCGACGGCCGTGCTGCGGAAGTCGGCGAGTGGGAGTACGGTGAGTTCGTCGAGCATGCGCGCCTCAGCGCGCGCGAGGCGGCGGAGAAGGTCGAGCGGGCTCTGTATGCCCAGCATGCGCTGCTTCAGCGCCAGCTTGGCGGCTTGCTCGAATCCGACCCGGAGCGGATCGATCTGTACCTGCTCGCGATCGCCGGTGATGGTACGCAGGAAGTGTTTCGGCGCGAGGTCGAGTTCGTGCGCAATCAGTTCGACCGCGATTACGGCACGGCCGGGCGTTCGGTGGTGCTCGCCAACAGCCGTAGCCGCGTCGACGAGCTGCCTCTGGCGACGCGTACCAGTATCGCGGCGGCACTGCGCGCCCTGGGCGAGCGCATGGACCGCGAGCAGGACATTCTCTTCGTGTTCCTCACCAGCCACGGCAGCGCCACACACGAGTTCTTGCTGGCCCAGGAGGGTATGGAACTGCCCGCGCTGGAGGCATCGGCTCTGGCCGAAATGATTCGCGCTGCGGGTGTGCGCTGGAAAGTGATCGTGGTGTCGGCCTGCTACTCCGGGGGCTTCATCGAGCCCTTGCGCGATGACTACACCATGGTGATTACCGCCGCGCGGCACGACCGTACTTCCTTCGGGTGCGCCGACGAGAACGAGTTCACCTACTTCGGCCGGGCGTTCTTCGAGCAGGCCCTGCCGCAGAGCGCGTCCTTTACCGATGCATTCGAAAAAGCGGCCGCGCTGGTAAGGACGTGGGAGGCCGAGTTGGACGGGGCCCAGCCCTCGCTGCCCCAGATCCACAGCCCCGCGGCCATTGTCGAGCATCTGACCCGCTGGCGTGCGCAGTCCCTGCGCGCCAGGTGACAGGCGATCGCAGCGTCAAACGCGCGGCCATCCGCGCTCTTCGAGGCGGTGACCGCGGGCACTCGTCCCTCCCCGGACTGCCGGGCGCCCGCACCCCAAGCTTTCAGGTAAGCGAGAACCCGTGTTCGGCGATCCAGCGCAGCGAGCTGAGTGTGTCCGGCACGGGTACGTACTCCAGCGACACATACCCCCGATAGCCCAAGCGATCCAGCTCCCGCAGGAGAAAGCGGTAGTTGATTTCGCCGGTGCCGGGTTGGTGGCGGCCGGGATTGTCGGCGATTTGAATATGGCCGATGCGGTCTATGTTGGCTGCTAGCGTGGCGGCCAGCTCGCCTTCGCTGCGTTGCATGTGGTAGACGTCATATTGCAGGCGCAGGTTGTCGGCGCCTACGGCGTCTATCAGGCGCAGCGCCTCGGCGCTGGTGCCGAGCATGAAGCCGGGGATGTCGCGCCGGTTGATCGCTTCGACGAACAGAGCGGCGCCTATGGCCTGCAACCGCTGCGCTGCGAAACGCACATTCTCGACCAGCGTTTCCCATTGCTCGCGAGAGGCGACCGAGCCTATGCCCGCCAGGCAGTTGAAGCGGCGAACGCCCAGTGCGGATCCGTACTCCAGCGCCCGCGCGACACCCGCTCGAAATTCCTCCCGGCGGCTCGGGTGCGCGGCGATGCCACGCTCGCCGCCGGCCCAGTCGCCGGCCGGCAGATTGATCAAGTACAGCTCTACGCCGGCATCGTTGAGAGCTAGCCGCAGATCGTCTATGCCATGGTCGTAGGGGAACTGGATTTCCACGGCCCGGAAGCCGGCGCGCCGCGCGGCGGCGAAGCGCTCCAACAGCGGCCATTCGGTGAACAGCAGGCTCAGATTGGGGAGAAAGCGCGGCATCGCTTCAGCGCTCCTGGTCCGAGGTTCCTGCCTGACCGGCCAGCAGGCGAATGAGCGCCGCGGCATCTTTCTGCCCCAGCCCCGCCTGCTGCCCGTCTCGATAAATCGCTAGCGCCGCCTCGCCCAACGGCAAGGGGGTGCCGCTTTGCTTGCCCAGCGCCTGGATCAGCTTGAGATCCTTGGTCAGTACGTCGACGGTGAACGCCGAGTCGAAGTTCTGCTGCTGTACGACCGGTACGGTGCGATCCAGCATGCGGCTGGCGCCGAAGGAGGCGGCCAGCACGGTATGCAATTGCTCCAGGTCCAGCCCCAGGCGCTGGGCCAGATGCAGCGCCTCTACCGCTGCCGCCGAGTGTACGGCCGTCAGTAATTGGTTGACGAGCTTGGCGCCTTGGCCGCTGCCCGATGGCCCCATGTGCTGCAGCAGTTTGCCCACTGCCTGCAGCGCGGGCAGCGCGCGCTCGTAGGCGCTTTTCTCTCCTCCCACCATTACCGTGAGTGTGCCGGCGCTGGCGCCCGCCGTGCCGCCGCTGACCGGCGCATCCAGGTACCAAACTCCGGCCGCTGCCGCCTGCTCGGCCAGGCGCTTAGCCGTGCTTACGCCCAGCGTACTGTGATCGAGAATCAGCGCATCGCGCCGCATATGGGGCAGCGCCTGGCCAACCACCGCTTCCGCGGCCGCGTCGTCCAGCACGCAGATACTTACGATGTCGGCGCCGGTAACGGCGGCCTCTATGCTCGCGGCGATGGTAATACCTGCCGCCGTCAGCTCAGCGAAAGGGCGGGCGGTACGATTCCAGCCGCAGACCGAAAAGCCGGCGCGTGCCAGGTTCAAGCTCATGGGGACGCCCATGGCGCCCAGGCCGAGGAATGCAACGGATTTGCTCATCGACAATCGAGATCTCGCTAGCTTGTGGGTCACTCTCGCCCCGTCCGTCAGCCGCTGCTGCCGCTGTGTACGGTCGCCGTCAGTGCGAGGGCAGGCGTTCGGGTATCCTACCGTTTTTCCGCTTAAGGTGCGGCAGCCCAGTAGAACGAAGAACCAGCCAAGAGGAGAGCCCTATGACCCACGTGCGCGCAGCGGATGTACGGCTGCAGCCGGCCACCACGGACAACCCCGAGCTAGCGGCGGAGCTTATCTATGAGACAGATCCGCATATTTTCGGCTATATGCACGGATATGATAGGGCGCTCGCGCGGCGGCATCTGGGGCGGCAATGGCAGCAGCCGGCAGGGCTTTTCTCCCATAAACATGCCACAGTGGCCGTTCATGAGGGGCGCATGGTGGGCTTGCTGATCGGCTTTGCGCAGTCGGTGCGGATGGCTGCTGTGGAGCCGTTTCTGCAGTGCGCGCTGGCCAGCATGAACGATGAAGAGCTGGAGTACATGACGAACTGGCGAGCGCTGGGCGGGCCGTTTCTGATCCCGGCAGTGCCGCCCGACGGTTATTACCTGCAGAACCTCGCCACGATCCCCGAGGCGCGTGGGCGCGGCATTGGCGAGCAGCTGCTGCGGCACGCCTTCGAGCTGGCCGGCGCTGCCGACTGCCGCAGCGTGCATCTGGATTTGTTCGCCGACAATCCGGCGATACGGCTTTACCGCCGGTTCGGCATGGAAGTGATGGTGGAAACGCGGGTGCCGCCGCTGGCTGCAAGAGGGGTGCCTGCCCACTACCGCATGATCAAGATGCTGTAGCCTCATTGGTGGATGCTTGCCCGCTACGCGAATTCCTTACCGGCGGCCCGTTAGAGCGGCCGGCTAGGGGCTTGGGCAAGGCCGGGCGGCTGGATTCATAAGAACGGATGGAGCGGTGCGTATGCCTGTTTCTACAAGCGATCTGATTACGCTGGCCGTCGCGGCGGCAGTGGGCTTCGTGGTGTGCTGGCTGTCGGGGCTGGCTACGCGCGCGCGGCTGCGCGAGCGCCTGGCCAGGCTGGAGTCGCTGGAGAGCGAACACAAGGAACTGCTGCAGCAATATCGGGCGCTGCAAGACAGCACCAGCGCGAACACCTTGCGCCTGGAGAGCGCGCTGGCCGAGCTTAGGACCGCCAAACTTGCAGCGGAAGAGCGCATTGCCGAGCTCAGGGAGGAGCGCACTCGCTCCGAGGCGGCCACGAGGGAGCTGCAAGCGCGTGTGGAGGCGGGTGCGCAGGAGAACAAGTCGCTGGCCGAGCAGCTGGCCAGTGCGCAGTCCAGCGAGCGAGCGCTGGCGAAGCGGCTGGAGGAGCTGCAGGCGGAGCATGCGACGCTGCGGGAGCGGTTCGGCGCGCTGCAAGAGGAGCACTACGCGCTACAGCGCCGGCAGCAGACCCAAGAGGCGGAGTTCGCTCAGAAGCAGCGCGGCTACGAGGAAAAGATGGAGCTGCTGCAAAAGGCTGAGCAGCAGCTCTCGCAGCAGTTCGAGAATCTGGCCAACCGCATCTTCGAAGAGAAGGGCAATGCCTTCAAGGCCGCCAATCAGGAAAGCCTTGAGAAGCTGCTCAAGCCTTTTCAGGAGAATCTGCAGGGGCTGCATAACGACGTCAAGGAAGCGAGCAAGGAGCGCCACACGCTGTCGCGCGAGATCGAGCGCATCGTCACCGAGGCCAATGCGCTCACCCAGGCGCTAAAGGGCGACAGCAAGGTGCAAGGCGACTGGGGCGAGATGGTGCTGTCGCGCTTGCTCGAGTCTACCGGCTTGCGCCGCAACGAAGAATATGTGTTGCAGCAGAGCTTCGATGTGGAAGGCGGGCGGGCACGGCCGGACGCCATCATCAACCTGCCCGAGCGGCGCAACATAGTCATCGACGCCAAAGTCTCGCTCACGGCCTATACGAACTACTGCAACGCCGACGACGAGCAAAGCCGCAACGCGTATCTGGCGGCCCACGTGGAGTCGGTCAAGAAACATATTCGCGATCTGGCCGAGCGCCGTTACGATCATATCGAAGCGATACAGTCGCTGGATTTCACGCTCATGTTCGTACCGGTGGAGCCGGCTTATTTCGCCGCGTTGCAAAAAGAGCCGGGACTGGTGACTTTTGCGATGGAGAAGCGTGTGATTATCGTCTCTCCCACCACTCTGTTCGCCACGCTGAAGACCATCGAGCGCATCTGGAGCTATGAGCGGCAGAATCAGAACACGCAGAAGATCGTGCGTCAGGCCACCAGCTTGTACGACAAACTCTGTGGGTTCGTAGAGAACATGGACAAGCTCGGCCGCGCTATCGCCAATGCGAGCAACACCTACGACATGGCATATGGCCAGCTCAAATCCGGCCGCGGCAACCTGATCTCCCAAGCGGCGAAGCTCAGGGAAATGGGGCTGGAGCCCAAGAAGACCCTGGCGCTGGATCTGGTGGAAGAAGCGCTGGAGGAAGATGGCGAGAGCGAGCTGGCGGCGCTGCCGGCAACCGACGAATCGTCCTGATAGCGAATAAGGGCCACTATTGGCGAATTCTTCATTTTTGTGATCTGAATCCGGCTGTTGGCTTTGCTCTATGGTAAGAGCTAGTAGCGGTGGGGGCGCACCGGCGACCGGCGCCGGAAGGCCGAACGAAAATGCTGCGGAACATCGAGAACGAAAGGAGAGCAAAGATGTTCGATAAAGTCATACGTGGCCGCGATGCGAGTGGGGCTAAGGAACGCAACGCCGAACCGTCGGTGGCTCCGACGCCGGTACGTACCGACGCGCGGGCGGAAACGCGGGTGCGCAACGCCGCGGTCATAGGCCCGTCGATTCAGATCAACGGCGATCTGCGCGGTGAAGAGGATCTGATCATCCAGGGCGAGGTGCATGGCACCATCCAGCTCAAGCAGCACAGCCTCACGGTGGGCAGCGAAGGCAAGGTCTTCGCCAGCGTCTATGCGCATACCATAGTCATCGAGGGGAAAGTCGAAGGCGACCTCTACGGCAGCGAACGGGTGGCGATAAAGCGCAGTGCCGATGTGCGCGGCAACATCTACTCCCCGCGCGTCAGTCTCGAAGACGGGGGGCGCTTCAAGGGCATGATCGAGATGGACGAGGAAGAGGTGCGCAAGGCGCTTGGCATGCCCGCCAAGGCCGCCACGTCCGGCTCGGCCGCAGCGCCCGTGCAGGCAGCGGCGACGCCCCGCGCCAGCGGCACCTCCAGTAATACCGCCGGTAGCGCCAAGACGCCTGTCGAGAGTTAGGCTCGCGACCGCATGCAGGCAAGTGTCAACGCGGCGTCGGACGTTGCCGCCGGCGCGTTCCGTGCGCCTTTGTTCAGCGAGCTCATGCAGGTGCGCGAGCCCGCGCAGCGCCGCGTCGTACTCGAGCTAGGCCAGCTGTCGTCCGGTACCTTGCGTCTGGTGGAGGGTTCGCGCTGCTGTCTGGTGGTGCTCGATGCCGGCGCGGAGCTGGCGTCTTTGGGCCGTGAGGAGGAAGATGCTGCATCGCTTGCCAGCCGCCTGGACGAGGTGATTCCGCACCGCTTGCCCGAGCCGGCCGATGTGGTTCTGTGCTGGGATCTTTTGAATTACCTGAGCCGCCCGCTGCTGGGGGCGCTGGGAGCGGCGCTGGCCCGCATCGTTCGGGCCGATGCGAGAGTGCATGCGCTGGTGCATACATCTAATGCCACCATGCCCGCGCAGCCCGCGTTCTACGCGCCGATAGGAAGCGATGAGGTGATTGCCACTGCCGGCGATGGGCCGCAACGACCGGCGCCGCGCTACACGCCATGGGATCTGGAAAAACATGGCGGTACGCTGAAGGTCGAGCGCTCGGTGATGCTGCGCAACGGCATGCAGGAGTATTTGCTGCGTATCGATAGAGACGGTGCCGTGCCGCGGGAAATACCGGCACTCTACCGCAGCCGCTGAGCCGGCCCCAGGCCGCTTTTGCGGTCGGCCGGGCGTGCGCTCGCTAGTGCCTGGCGGGAAACCGGACGCCACTGGGCAGGCAGGCTTGCAGCACGGTGGCTGCGGTGTGCAGCGCGAGCCGTGTGCCGGCCGAGACCACGCCGTGATCGGCGGCCAAATGGATGGCTGCCGTATGCGTTCCGCTAGCGCTGATCCATTCGTAATCGCATTCCCCAACCGGCTCTATATCCGCTGCCTGTGCCAGCGCGGCGATCACCTCGTTTCTGAGCGACGGCGCGAACTCGAAACGCACGGTACCGAACTCGATCGGCTCATCGTCCAGCTCGGCGCCGCCCAGCCATTGCTGGCGCAGGCAGTGTTCGGTGTAGCGCGTCATCACATAAGGCGCGCTATAGCGCAGTAGCGCTTTCCAGTCTAGCCCGCTGGACAAGCCGGCCGCGCCGCCGAGAAATTCGCGCAGCTCCTGCCTCAGTGTCATTGCCAAGCTGCGGGGAAGCACCAGTTCGGCGCCTGTGAGATAAAGCTCTCCCTGATAGGCTACGATGCGTGCCTTGATGAAGTCGGGCGGGCCGAAAGCATCGCCGTCGAGAGGCGGGCGGACGCGCAGGGGCTGGCCGCCGCGCAGTATGTCCGTCAGGCTCAGACTGCCGTCAGCGTGGCGTAACCGAATCCTATAAATGCCGATACAGGCGGCGCGCAGCCCGCAAAGCCATTCCCGGCTCTGCGCGGACTCGCGCCAACCCCGGCGCGCGAGATAGTCGTCGATAGGGTTTTGGCCACGCTCGTCTTGAAAGTCGGCCAGCAGAAACTCGTTGGCATTGCGCTCCAGCAGCTTGGCGAGCCGATTGTCGAATCCCAGCGGCGGACCGTCGTCGCGCGGTTGCAGCACGGGGATGAAGCTGCGATATGCCTGCTCGCGCCGAGTCGCCCAGTCCGTTTGCTCCAGATAAGCCAGTACATGCGCGGTCGCCGTAGCGCGTGGGTCGGCGATGGGTTGTGCGTTCATGACGGTAATGGCTCCTCACATGAGCTCTTCACCGAAGTTATGGAGCCATTTTGTGCGGTGCACACTGGGCGCCGTCGGCGTCCAAGCCCATCACTCGGGAGGGCGCAAACGCAGTAAGGGCGCGGAGGCCGCATCCACCAGCAAGTACAGCAGCCCGTCGGGGCCTTCGCGGACATCGCGAATACGCAGGCCGGCCTTCTCCAGCAAGCGCTGTTCCTCGACCAGGGTAGTGCCGTCGAAGCGCAGCCGCGCTAGATGGCGCCCGGCCAATGCGCCTACGAAGAGATCGCCTTGCCAGTTTGGGAAGGCATTGCCTTGGTAGAAGGTCATGCCCGATGGCGCGATGGAGGGAGTCCATTGATGCACCGGCTGCTCCAGGCCTTCCCGGTGCGTGGTGCCTATGGGCGGACCGGAGTACTCGCGCCCGTAGGTGATAATGGGCCAGCCGTAGTTCTTGCCTGGCTCCGGCAGGTTGATCTCGTCGCCGCCGCGCGGGCCATGCTCGTGCAGCCAGACCTGGCCGGTCTGGGGGTGCACCGTCAGCCCCTGAATGTTGCGGTGCCCTATGCTGTAGATCGCCGGTTGCGCGCCGCGGCGTCCGATGAAGGGGTTGTCCTGCGGAATGCGGCCATCGTCGTGCAAGCGGATCAGCGAGCCGTTGTGGTCGCTCACATCTTGCGCCCGATCGCGCTCGTTGCGGTCGCCCAGGCTGATGAACAGGAAACCTTGCCGGTCGAAGGCAAGCCGCGAGCCGAAATGTTGCGGCCGGTCCGTGAACGGGGTGGCGCGAAATAGCACTTCAAAATCGGTCAGGCGCTCGCCGCGCAAGCGCCCGCGCCCGACATGCGTGCCGTAGCCGCCCGGGCCGGCGGCTACATAGCTTAGATAAATCCAGCCGTTCTGCTCATAGCGCGGGTGCAGGGCCACGTCCAGCAATCCGCCCTGGCCGACGGCGACGATTTCCGGCAGGCCTTCGACTGGCGTACGGGCGCCGGTGTTAGCATCGACCAAGTTCAAACGGCCAGGGCGCTCGGTTACCAGTAGGCGCCCATCGGGCAGAAAGGCCAAGCTCCAGGGATGAGCGAAACCCTGCGCGACGGTCTCAAGCTGGAAGCGATGCTCGCTATCGCTGTAAACCGGCTCGGCCGCCGCGCATGTGATGTGTGCGAACAGCAGGGCCAGAGCCGCGAACCGGAGCCTGAAGCGCATGCGGACTCGAATATCCTTATGAGTTCGGGTTGCTACCTGCATCTGTATCGCTCCTACTTTTGCCAAACGAGCAGACGGTTGTTGGCAGGCATCGCATGGTCGGCGATCGGCGTCAGGTCCTGCGCCAGTGCCTGAATGGCCTCGACGTCGCGAATGCCCATGGCCGGATCGCGCTGCTTGAGCCATAGGTCGAACTCGCGATTGCTGTCGCTAGTGTAGTTGCCCTGATAGTTGAAAGGACCGTAGAGGCAAAAGTAGCCGCCAGGCCTTAGCACGCGGCGTACCCCGGCGAACATCGCCTGCACTGCGTCCCAGGGCATGATGTGTGCGGTGTTCGCCGAGAACACCGCATCCACGGCTAGCCGGGGCCACGCGCCGCGAACGTCCAGCTCCAGCGGCGGTGGCAGATTGGGAAGCGCTGCCGCTTCGCGCCAGGCCCGGATGCCGGGGAGGTTCCCGGCCAGGTCGCTGGCCTGCCATTCGATGTGAGGCAGCTCGCGAGCGAAGTGCACCGCGTGCTGCCCGGTACCGCTGCCGATCTCCAGTACCCGGCCGGGGCGGGCGAGCAGCGGACGGAGCACGGAGAGTATCGGCTCCTTGTTGCGCTCGCACGCTTCGGAGTAAGGGCGTGCCGTCATGCCACGGCTTGATCGTTGGTCAGGCTCTCTTGCGGCTGCTCGCCAGGCTGCCGGCTGAGGTACTCGCAGCACGCACGGCGTAATTCCGCATCGTGCCCGCTGCCGGTATCGGCCATGGCTAACCAGCAGAACAAGTCGTATTGATCCAAATCGGTGCGCATCGTCGGCCTCCCAGGAAGTTGATGAAGTGGATGATGTCGATGCTAGCAACCTCGATAGCCTTTATGGAAATCGAACATATCGAGTGTTTCGATAGATGTTTTCAATTGTTGGGCGGTCCAGCGCGGCGCGCGTACAGCAGGTCTATGAACGAGCGGCCGACCATCGCGAAGAACACCGGGCCGCCGACCAGCAGCGAGAAGTAATAAGTCGAAAAACGCCAGATCAGCACTGCTGCTGCCGCGGCCTGAGCGCCGAGCAGCGGTACCAGCATGGCCGAAGAGGTCAGCTCGGTACCGCCGGCGCCGCCTGGAATGAAGGTAAGATGCCCGGCGGCCATGGCGATGAGCTGAACCAGGAACGTCCAGGCCCAATCAATGGCCAGCCCCAGGCCCGTTACCGCCAGATAAAGCAGGCTGTAGCGCAGAATCCAATTGGCGCTGCCCAGCAGAAAGGCAAGTAGCAGAATGTGCCGCGGCAAGCGTAGCGTGCTCAGTAGCGCGTTACGAAAATGCAGCAGGCGGCGGGCCAGGCCGAAGCCGATCCGCCGATGAATGTCCAGCCAGCGCAGCACGCGACCGCTGACGCGCAACAGCTGCGGATAGTGCCGCAGCAGCAACCAGACGCTGACCAGCCCGCCCAGCATGAGCAGTGCCGGCAAGCCGACCAGCCAGCCCAGATTGATGTTGATGGCGGCGATTACCGCGTACAGTGCCACTGCCAGCAGCGCGGACAGAAAGAACAGGATATCGATGATCTGATCGGCGGCGAAGACGCCACTGGCTTGCGCGGGTCGCATGCCGCAGCGAGCGAGCAGGGTAAGCAGCGTGACTGGGCCGCCGGTGCCGCCGGGGGTTACGTAGACGGCGAATTCGGCCGACATCACGATGCCCAGCGCGGTGCGCTGAGTCAGCGCGCCGGCCCTGCCGGCCAGCAACAGGCGCAAGCGGATGGCGTTGAGATTCCAGCAGGCGAACATCAGCCCGAACATGACGCATAGCTGGCTCACGGGAAAATCCCTGACCTGGGTAAACAGCCCAGGGCCGCCCACCAGCATCGGGATGGCGAGCGCGGCGATCAGACCTGTGCCCAACAGCAGCAGGGCGCGCTTCATGTGCCGCCCCGCCGGGCTTGCGAGGGCAGCAGGCGCGCTCCGCTAGCCTGTGACGCGTTACCGGCCGCAAGTCCCCCTGTGCCGGAAACAATCCACAAAAACGCGACGAGTTCGACAGGCGCGGCGATTCCAAAGCCCGCGACTGTGATGAGTTCGCCAGACCGCACCGGCATGGAGCCGGAAACTCCCTCCTCGATTTGCAGCGGCGTTTGCGGCCGCTGCATTCCCAGGACGTTTCCATCTGGAGGGAACATGATCATGAGGATCTCTGGCAAGTCCGTTCGCCTGTTGTTCGCAGGTGCGCTGCTCGCCCTGTTTGCGGGTCCATTGGCGGCAGCGACCTATTATGTAGATCAGAAACACCCGAACGCCAGCGACAACAATCCGGGGACGGCAAAGCAGCCATGGCTGACGCTGCGCAAGGCGATGCAAACGCCTTTGCAGCCGGGGGATACCGTTATAGTCAAGGCCGGCGTATATGATGCCAGCGGCGGAACCTGGAATCGCCCCGCGCTGAATCCCGCCAGCTCCGGCACGGCCGACAAACCGATCACTTTTCGCTCCGAACCGCGCCATGCGGCTAAGCTCGATCCGCGCGGCGACGATGGCGCTATTGGCAGCTTCGCGCGCGATTATATCGTGATCGACGGTTTCGAGCTGCGCAGCAACAGCACCTTGGGCGTGGTGGTGTTCGGGCAGGCGCATCGCAAGGTTCGCGGGGTCACCATCCAGAACATGAAGATTTCCGGCATGCGTGGCGCGGGCGGCGGCAACACCGACGGCATCCGCGTGGAACGCGCCTCCGGTGCGCTTATTCGCAACAACGAAATCTTTGATATCCGCAACCAGAACGGCAGCACCAATGCCGCGGGCGTGAAGATCTATTACTCCGATAACATCGTCGTCGAGCACAACGAGATCTACGACGTGGTGGCCGGCGTTAAGGACAAAGAGGAGGGTAAGGAAAACCATGTGCGCCGGAATTTGTTCCGCGACTGTTTCACCGGCATGGAGCTGATGAACCAGAACTATACGACCACGGCCGGCTACTATTTCTACGAGAACATCGTTGCCAATTGCCGCAATGGTTTCGTCGGTCAGACCAATCCCACGGCCAAGATGGACAAGGTCTATATTTTCAACAACCTGTTCTACGGTTACTCGCAGTCGGGTGTGACCGGCACCAAGCATGGCACCAATCGCCGGATCTTCAACAACATCTTCTACCGACTCGGCGATGCGAACACCGACGTGAGCGCTTATACCGATCCGCCGCGGGAGTTCCAGCTGGTGGACTACAACCTGTACTTCCAGGAGCCGAAGAACGTGATCGGGCTGTACGTGACCAATCGCCGGTTCAATACCCTGGCCGCTTGGCAGAACACCGGTTTCGACCGCAACTCGCTGGTGGCTGATCCGATGCTACGTAATCCGGAAGCCGGAGATTACCGGCTCGCGGAGGGCTCTCCTGCGCTGGGAGCTGGACGTACCGACGGACGCGCGAATGGGCGTGCGATCAACATAGGTCCCTACGTTACCGGCAAGGAAGTCATCGGCCGCCTGGACACCGGCCCGGCCGCGCCCACAGCGCTCACGGTCCGGTAGTTCCCCTCCCTGTCTCATATTGCAAAGCCCGGCTCGCCCGGGCTTTGTTCTTTCCTGTCAAGGCGACGGTTGCTGCGGCTGCCGGATCTCCTCCGGCTTGGGTATCTCCGTCCGTCCCTCCGCGGCGAGCTGGCCGGCCAGGTGATCGCCGAAGCGGTCGACGGCATCCCAGTCGGTGTACTCGAAGTCTCTGGACGTATCAGTGTCGCCCCCTGAGCGGCCAGCGATCCACTTCATGAAGCGTCGCGTGAGGCGATCATAGCGGGTGTAGGGAATGGCGCCGGCAAAGTGCGCGATCTGATCCGGCACCAGTTGCAGGCGGTTGGCGAAGCGGTCGGCTATCGCTGCGGCCGCAGCCACGCCGTCAGGCTCGGGACTTGCGGCGGCGCCGCTCACGGTGAACAGAGCCGCCAGCTTGCCCCGCAGCGCGTTGCGCCAGCGGTAAGTCCACGCGCGCAAATGGGGCGGAAAGCGCTGCATGTAGAGCGGCGTGCCTATGATCACGGCATCATATGCCGATGGGTTCAGCGTACTCGGGCGGCGTTTGCTGGACTCGAGCGTAACGGTTTGGCCCTTGGCCTCCAGGCGCTGGGCGATTCGGTGGGCTATTTTCTCAGTCTGGCCGTAGCGGCTGGCATAGACAATGAGCACGTTGGCCATGGCGATCTCCTCGCTGCGTCGCCTACAGAGTGTGGCCTGAGGGCGGGGAGTTCGAGTGCCCCGGCCATGCCCGGTAACGGAGGAGCAATGGATTTGACGGAATATGCGGAGGCGTTGCCAGCTCGCCTGCAGCCGTTCGGACCGGTGAGCCTGCGGCGCATGTTCGGCGGCTACGGCGTGTTCTATCAAGGCCTGATGGTCGGCCTGGTGGCTGGCGACGGTCTTTACCTCAAGACGGATGCGCGTTCGGCACCGCTGTTCATCGAAGCAGGGTGCCGGCAGTTCGTCTACTACCGGGGCCACCGGCCGGTAGCTATGTCCTACTATCGCGCGCCTGACGATCTGTTCTCCAGCGAAGAGTCGGTGCGAGCATGGCTCAGCGAAGCCTACGAGGCCGCTTTGCGTGCCCACTCGAGAAGGCGGCGGACATCGCATAAACCTCGTCCGCCCTCGTGGGGGCCGCGCACGCCCAGGCAGCGCTGAACGCGCCCAGCGTGCGCGTACTGCGGGCGGGGCGCGGGCGTTGAGCTTAGGAGCGATGACGCCTAGGATCTTCTAACAGGTTGCTGAAAATCGTCGGGCAACCCGCCAGACATTCTCTATCCGGACAGGTCGGTCCGGCGACGCTGCTGGGCACGACGCGGCCGGACTCACAGACAACCGGTTCGCGGCTCCGCTATAAACGGCCTAACGAATAACGATCACTGGGGGTGCAATGAGCGGGGATGGGGCGCTGCAGTCCGGCTTCATGGTCGTTCATGGCAATCGACTCGAAGACCTGCGCGATCTAACTGTGCAGTGGCTCAAGCGTTATCCGCTGCGGCCACTGGAGAACGAAGTCATCCTGGTACAGAGCAATGGCATCGCGCAGTGGCTCAAGCTCGCTTTGGCCGCCGACGAAGCCGAGGAGGGCGGTGGTTGCGGAATCGCCGCTGCGGTAGATGTGCAGTTGCCGGCGCGCTTCGTCTGGCAAGCCTACCGTGCAGTGCTAGGCCCCGAGCAGATACCCGCGGAGTCGGTTTTCGACAAGCAGCGGCTGACCTGGCGGCTGATGCGGCAGTTGCCCGAGCTGCTGACGCGGCCGGAGTTCGCCCCGCTCTCGCGCTTCCTGGCCGACGATCAGGACATGCGCAAGCGTCATCAGCTCGCCGAGCGGCTGGCGGATCTGTTCGATCAGTATCAGGTTTATCGGGCCGACTGGCTGCAGGAGTGGGAAGCAGGCCGGGACCGGTTGTTCGATGCACGCGGCATAGCCAAGCCACTGGAGGCTTCGCAGCTATGGCAGCCGGCCCTATGGCGGGCGGTGCTGGAGGATGTAGGTCCCGATCGGCGGAGCGACAGCCGCGCCTCGGTGCATCTGCGCTTTCTCGAGGCGGCCGCGGAGCTTACCGAGCGGCCGGCCAAGTTGCCGCGACGCATAGTGGTATTCGGGATCTCCTCGCTGCCGCGCCAGGCGCTGGAGGTGTTGCAGGCCCTGGCGCGCGTCTGCCAGGTACTGCTGTGCGTGCTCAACCCTTGTCGCCACTACTGGGCCGATATAGTCGCCGATCGCGACCTGCTGCGCGCGCAGGCACGTCGCCAAGCGCTCAAGCCGGGCATGCCGGCTCAGCTGGCCGAAACCGAGCTGCACTTGCATGCGCAGCCGCTGCTTGCGGCCTGGGGCAAACAAGGGCGGGATTACATTCGCCTCCTGGATGAATTCGACGACCCCAGCAGCTACCGGGACTTCATCGAGGAGCTGCCCTGGCAGCGCATCGACCTTTTCGGCTCGAACGGTACCGAAACGCTGCTGCAGCAACTGCAGGACGACATTCTGGAGCTGCGGCCGCTGGCCGAGACGCGCAGCCAATGGCCGCCGGTCGATCCGCAGCGCGACGAGTCGATACGTTTTCACGTGGCGCACAGCCCGCTGCGCGAGGTGGAGATACTGCACGATCAGTTGCTGGAGCGATTCTCCGCCGATCCGACCCTGCGTCCGCGCGACATCATCGTCATGGTGCCGGATATCGACGCCTACGCGCCGCACATCCGGGCCGTGTTCGGGCAGATCGAGCGCGACGATCCGCGTTTCATTCCATTCACTTTGTCCGATCAAGCACAGCGCGGCCGCGACCCGCTGCTGGTGGCGCTGGAGCGCTTGCTGCGCCTGCCGGAGCTGCGTTTCTCGGTCAGCGATCTGCTGGATCTGTTGGATGTGCCCGCGCTGCGCGCCGCTTTCGATATTGCCGAGGCCGACTTGCCGCTGCTGCACCGCTGGGCCCGCGGGGCCGGTGTGCGCTGGGGGCTGGATGGAGGCCAGCGGGAGAGCCTGGGGTTGCCGGCGGGGCTGGAGCAGAATACCTGGAGCTTTGGGCTGCGCCGCATGCTGCTGGGCTATGCGGTGGGCAACGGCGAAGCGTGGCAGGATATCGAGCCCTATGGCGAGGTGGGTGGACTGGAGGCGGCGCTGGTCGGGCCGTTGACCGCGCTGATCGATGCGCTGGAGAGCTTTTGGCAGATGCTGCGCACGCCGGCTTCGCCACCGGAGTGGGGCGAGCGCCTGCGAGCCCTGCTAAGGCGCTTCTTCCGGCCCGCCGATGCGCGCGACTCGCTGACACTGACGCAACTGGACGAGGCGTTGGAGCAGTGGGAGAACGCTTGCGCCGATGCGGCGTTCAGCGAGCCGGTGCCGCTGACCGTGGTGCGCGAAGCCTGGTTGAGCGGCATCGATACGGGCGGCTTGTCGCAGCGGTTTTTGGCCGGCGCGGTGAACTTCTGCACGCTCATGCCCATGCGGGCGATCCCGTTCCGCATGGTCTGTCTGCTGGGCATGAATGATGGCGACTATCCGCGCACCCATACCCCGCTGGACTTCGACCTGATGGCGAACGACTATCGTCCGGGCGATCGCTCGCGCCGCGAAGACGATCGCTATCTCTTCCTGGAAGCGCTGCTCTCGGCCCGCGAGCGGCTCTACATCAGCTGGGTCGGGCGCAGTATTCGCGACAATAGCGCGCGTCCGCCATCGGTGCTGCTCGGGCAGTTGCGGGACCATATCGCCGCTGGCTGGCGCCTGCAGGACGCTGAGTCCGAAGATGGCGGCGAGAAGCTGCTCGAGGCGTTGACGCTGTATCACCCTTTGCAGCCGTTCAGCCGCTCCTATTTTCCGCCGCAGCAGAGCAGACTCTATACGTATGCGGCCGAGTGGCGCGCGGCGCACGAGCTTCCAAACCCGGATCGGGAAGATGCCGCGCTGCCGCCGCTGACGCTGGATGCGCCGCTGACGCTGGGCGGCTTGGCGGCTTTTCTGGCCAATCCGGTCAGAACCTTCTTCAACCAGCGCCTGAAAGTGTTCTTCGATGAGACCGCGCTGACGGCCGACGATCTGGAGCCGTTCGAGGTGACGGGCCTGGATGCCTGGACCTTGCGGGACTGGCTGCTGCAGGAGGCGTTGGATGTCGCGCTCGATCCCGAGCAGGTGGCGGCGCGCCTGCAAGCCACGCTGCAGCGTATCGAGCGCTGCGGCCTGTTGCCCATGGCGGGGCTGGCCGAACCGGTAAAAGAGGAACTGCTCGCGCCCCTAGGTGAGCTGCTGAGCCAGTATCGTGCCCTGGCGCAGCGTTACTCGCAGCCGGTCGCCGAGCTGCAGGCGCTGCGCTACGAAGCCGCGACCGTCGTTGTCGAAGACTGGCTAAGCGGCCTGCGGCGCAGCGGCGAGGACGAGTACGCGCTGCTGTACCCGCGCCCCAGCATGCTGCGCGAGAAGAAGCGCATTCGCTGGCATCAGCTGGTGCGGCCGTGGGTGGCGCATCTGCTCGCTCATGCCTGCGACCTCAGCCTGACCAGCTATGTCGTGGGGCAGGATGCGGTCATCCTGCTGCCGCCGCTGGCCCCGGAGCAGGCGCGCACAGCGCTGACGGCGCTGCTGGAGGCGTGGTCGGCGGGACTGTGCGAGCCACTGCCGGTGGCCTGCAAGACGGCCTTCGCCTGGCTGGATGCGCTGTCACAGAGCGAGGAGGCCGCGTTGGCGGCCGCGTCCGATACCTACGACGGCGGCCGCTTCGGCGGGGAAAGGAGCCAGTGTCCGTATCTCAGCCGCGCTTATCCGGATGCCGCCGCTCTGCTAGCCGACGGCCGCTTCGGCCACTGGGCCGAGTGCTTGTACCGGCCGCTGCTTGCGAGCGCGCAGCTCCTGGAGCAGGCCATCGCCGGCGATGCCGCGGAGGTGCCGGTATGAGTAAACCATTCGCGCTCGAGTTTCCTCTGCACGGATCGCGGCTGATCGAGGCCAGCGCCGGCACGGGCAAGACTTTTACCATCGCCGCGCTGTATGTGCGCCTGGTGCTGGGCCATGGCGGCGAGGCGGGTTTTCGTGTGCCATTGCTGCCGACGCAAATTCTGGTGGTGACCTTTACCGAGGCCGCTACGCAGGAGCTGCGCGACCGTATTCGCGCCCGATTAGCGGAGGCGGCGCGTTATTTTCGCGGCGAACACGCGAGCCCTGACCCGTTTCTGCGGGAGCTGCGCGAGGATTACGCGCCGGAGGAGTGGCCCGGTTGTGCGCGGCTTTTGGAGACCGCCGCCGAATGGATGGACCAGGCCGCCGTGTCCACCATCCATGGCTGGTGCAACCGCATGCTGCGCGAGCATGCATTCGACAGCGGCAGTCTGTTTACCCAGACCTTGGAAACCGACCCCTCGGAACTGCTGACCGAGGTGGCCTGCGACTACTGGCGAACTCACGTTTATCTTCTCGATGCCGATGCGCTGGCGGCGCTTCTGGCCAAGTGGAAGACCCCGCAGGACTTGTTGGCGGCGGTAAGGCCGCTGCTGGCGGCGCCGCCGGCCATCGCCGAGGAGCAGACCTTGGCGCGGTTGCTAGCTCAGGTGCAGGCGCAGCGGGATGCGGAGCTGGTGCGGCTCAAGCAGCCATGGGTGGCCTGGGTCGATGAACTGGAGCAAATACTGAGCAGCGCTGACAAGGACGGTTGTTTCAACCGCAATATGCTGAAAGGGAGAGACAGGGCGCTGGCCGCGCTGCGCGAGTGGGCACAGACGCCAGGCCAGGTCGAGCCTGCTCTCACCGACGCTGCTTGGAAGCGGTTTACGCCGGAAGGTATCGCCGAGGCATGGAAAAAGGGCGAGCCGCCCCAGCATCAGGCGCTCGCCGCCTTGCGTGATCTGCGCCGCACGCTAGCTGCGCTGCCCGATCCGGTGCGTGCCGCGCGCGAACATGCCGCTGTCTGGATTTGCCGCCGCTTCGAGCAGGAGCAGCGGCAGCGGGCCCAGCTCGGCTTCAGCGAACTGCTCACGCGCCTGGACGAAGCGCTGAGCGGCGCCGGCGGCGAGCGCTTGGCGCAAATCGTGCGACAGCAGTTTCCGGTGGCGCTGATCGATGAGTTCCAGGACACCGATCCGGTGCAGTACCGCATTTTCGATCGCATCTATCGCGCGCGGGACAACAGTCCGGACATAGGCTTGTTCCTCATCGGCGATCCTAAACAGGCGATCTACGGGTTCCGCGGCGCGGACATCTACACCTATTTGCAAGCGCGCGATGCCACCCAGGGGCGGCACTACACGCTGGATACCAACTTCCGCTCCACGGCGGCGATGGTGGAGGCGGTCAACAGGGTCTTCTCCTTC
Organism: uncultured Alkalilimnicola sp.; assembly: GCA_964460035.1. Lineage (GTDB taxonomy): Bacteria > Pseudomonadota > Gammaproteobacteria > Nitrococcales > AK92 > CAYWPG01. The sequence goes on along the minus strand of CAYWPG010000003.1, from coordinate 2,740 downwards.
GCCGAAGCGCGTAGCCCCGGCGCCGGCGCGTTCATGTTCCGCACGGAGACGGACAATAAAGTGCCGTTCCAGCCCGTGCAGGCGCATGGCCGCAAGGAACGGCTGCTGATCGACGGCAGCGAGGCGCCCGCGCTTACTTGCTGGGAGGTGGCCCCAGGCAACGCTATCGGTAAGGGCCAGTATCTGGAGGCGGCGGCGCAGGCCTGCGCCAGCGAGATGGTGCGCCTGTTGAACCTGGGCAGCCGAGGCAAGGCCGGGCTGGTCGGCCCCGACGGCGAGCTGCGCGGGCTGCGCCCCGCTGATATGGCGGTACTGGTGCGCGACGGCGGCGAGGCTGAATCCATTCGGACGGCGCTGGCCAAGCGCGGCGTACGCAGCGTTTACCTTTCGGACAAGGAGTCGGTATTCCATAGCGCCGAGGCGGCGGACATGCTGCTGTGGCTCAAAGCCTGTGCCGAACCGGATGTGGAGGGGCATCTGCGCGCGGCGCTGGCCACCGCGACCTTGGGGTTGAGCTGGTCTTTACTGGAGCGGCTCAATCAGGAGGAGCTTTATTGGGAACAGCATGTGCTGCAGTTCCGCGGCTATCGGAGCATATGGCGCAGCCAGGGCGTGCTGCCCATGCTCCGCCGCCTGATCAACGATTTTCAGGTGCCCGCGCGGCTGCTGGCCAGGCCGGATGGCGAGCGCGCGCTGACCAATCTGCTGCACTTGTCCGAGCTGCTTCAGCAGGCCGATGGGGAGCTGGACGGCGAGCAGGCGCTGGTTCGCTATCTGGCCGAGCAGCTGCTGCGCGAGGGGAGCGGCAGCGATGAGCAGCTGGTGCGGCTGGAGAGCGACGAGGACCTGGTGAAAGTCGTCACCATCCACAAATCCAAGGGGCTGGAGTATCCGCTGGTCTTTCTCCCGTTCGCCGCTACCTGCCGCGCGGTCGCTGCCGGCAGGCCGCCGTACCGGTACCACGACGACGAGGGCCGGCTGCACATCGCGCTGGATCCGGACGATGAGGTGCTGGCACGCGCCGATCGCGAGCGGCTGGCCGAGGACCTGCGGCTGCTCTACGTGGCTCTAACCCGCGCCTGTTATGCCTGCTGGGTCGGCGTTGCCGCTGTCAGATACGGCAACAAACGGGACAACGATCTGCACAAGAGCGCGCTGGGCTACCTGCTGAGCGGCGGCGCGCCCATAGCGCCCGCGGCGGTGGGCTCGCTGCTCGAACAGCTGCGCGGCGGGTGCGAGCAGATCGCCGTCATGCCGCTGCCGACGCCCACCGACACCATGCTTTTGGCACCGAGTGAGGCCGCCGCCTTGGGCGCGGCGCGCACGCCCACGCGGCCGGCGCGCGAACACTGGTGGATCGCCAGCTACAGTGCGCTTGCGTTGGCGCCGGAGGCGCAGGTCGATGACGAGAATGCGCCTACGTCCGCGCAGGAACTCGCCGAAGCGCCGGATACGCCGGTAGAGTCGACCTTCAGCGAGGTTGCCGACGAGCCGGCTGCCGAGGAACCGCTGTACCCGCTGGGGGATGCGTCGGTACATCGCTTCCCACGCGGTCCGGGGCCGGGCACCTTCCTGCACGGGCTGCTCGAGTGGGCGGCTGTGGAAGGCTTTGCGCATGTAGCCGCCAATCCCGAGCTGCTCCAGGATACCGTGGCGCGCCGCTGCAACCGGCGCGGCTGGACTCATTGGATAGAGCCGCTGACGCGCTGGCTCCAGCACCTGCTGACCACGCCGCTGCGGCTGCCGGAGGCCGAGCCGGTCACGCTGGCGCAGCTGGCGAGTTACCAGGCAGAGCTGGAGTTCTGGTTCGAGGTCCGCAGCACCTCTACCGAGGCGCTGGACAGGCGCGTGCGCGCGCTGACTCTGAATGGCGCTGCGCGGCCGCCGCTGGCCGCCGGCCTGCTCAACGGAATGCTGAAAGGGTTCGTCGATCTGGTGTTCGAACACCAGGGGCGTTACTACGTGGCGGACTACAAATCCAATTGGCTGGGCGAGGACGATACGGCCTACTCGCCGCAGGCCCTGCGCGCAGCGGTGCTGGCCAAGCGCTACGACCTGCAATACGTCCTGTACATCCTCGCGCTGCACCGGCTGCTCAAGGCGCGCTTGCCGGACTACGACTACGACGAGCATCTGGGCGGGGCGGTGTATCTGTTTTTGCGCGGCATCCATGCCCCTGGCCAGGGGCTGCATGTGGAGCGGCCGCCGCGCGAGCTGATAGAAGAGCTGGATGCGATGTTCCGTGCGGCAGGATCCCATCAACTTGCGGAGGCGTTATGAGCAGCATAGCGGCGCAAGCGGACAGCGTCGGCGAGGCGCTGATCTCCAGCGGACGCTTGTTTGAGCTGCTGGATGCCTGGGTGGATCGGGGCTGGCTGCGGGCTCTGGACCGAGCGTTCGTGGCCTTCCTGCGCGAGCAGGCACCCGAGGCGTCGCCGCTGCTGTTGCTGGCGGCGGCCTTCGCCAGCCACCAGCTCGGCAGAGGACATGTCTGCATAGACCTGCGGGCGGCTCTGCAGGACGCCGACCGGCTGCTCTCGCTGCCCCCGGAAGGGGAAAACGGCAGCGAGCCGGCGCCCGCGCTGCCGGCGCAGTGCCTGCAGGGGCTGACGTTGGAGGCCTGGCTGGCAGCGCTGCAGGAGCCAGCGCTGGTGGGCGAGGGGGAGGGCAGTACCCCGCTGGTGCGGGTAGACACGCGTCTTTATCTGCGTCGGTACTGGACCTGCGAGCAGCAGATCCG
>CAYWPG010000002.1:56533-163620 GCA_964460035.1 uncultured Alkalilimnicola sp. | reverse complement strand
ATCTATATCGAGGATCTGCGCGAGGAGTTCGTGCGCGACTTCGTCTTCCCGATGTTTCGCGCCAATGCCGTTTACGAAGGCGAATATCTGTTGGGTACGTCCATCGCCCGGCCGCTGATCGCCAAGCGGCAGATCGAAATCGCCCGTCAGACGGGGGCGGATGCGGTTGCCCATGGCGCGACCGGCAAGGGCAACGACCAGGTCCGCTTCGAGCTTGGCTACTATGCGCTGCAACCGGACATCAAGGTCATCGCGCCGTGGCGGGAATGGGATCTGCTCTCGCGTGAGAAGCTGCTCGCCTATGCCGAGAAACACGGCATTCCCATCGAAGGCAAGAAGAAGACCGGCTCGCCCTACTCGATGGATGCTAACCTGCTGCACATTTCCTACGAAGGGCGCCACCTGGAGGATCCCTGGGCGGAGCCTGAGGAAGATATGTGGCGGTGGACGGTCGCCCCGGAGCAGGCGCCGGATAAGCCGACCTATATCGAGCTGACCTACCGGCGCGGCGATATAGTCGCCGTGGACGGCGTGGAGATGACGCCGGCCCAGGTGCTGACGCATCTGAATAAGATCGCTGGTGCGAACGGTATCGGACGGTTGGACATAGTTGAGAACCGCTACGTCGGCATGAAGTCGCGCGGCTGTTACGAGACTCCCGGCGGCACCGTAATGCTCAAGGCGCATCGGGCGATAGAGTCCATCACCCTGGACCGGGAGGAGGCTCATCTCAAGGACGAGCTTATGCCGCGCTATGCCAGCCTGATCTACAACGGTTATTGGTGGAGTCCGGAGCGCCGGGCGTTGCAGGCGCTGATCGACCAGACTCAGCAACGCGTCAATGGCGTGGTGCGGTTGAAACTGTACAAGGGCAACGTCATGGTCGTCGGCCGCAAGTCCGAGTCCGACAGCTTGTTCGACGAGAACATCGCCACGTTCGAAGACGATGCCGGCGCCTACAACCAGAAGGATGCCGAAGGCTTCATCCGCCTGAATGCGCTGCGGCTCAAGGTCGGAGCCCGCCGCGGCCGTAACTGAGGCCCAGTCGGCAGAGTCCGTGCAGCCCCGGCCTCTACAGGGGCTGCTCGTGCCGCTGCCGAAGGGGGGCAGCCAGCGGTACCTGGGATTCTTGCTGCGACAGTTCACTATACTGAAGTGAATGTTCCATCTTTTCGGGACGTAACAGAAAGACTGCCATGCAAGAACAACCGCGGGTGTCGGCGCTGCCTGCCACAGCCGGCCCCAACGCAGGTAGCCTTCTGCTCGGCTATGGGCAGACGCGCGACGAAGTCGTAGCTGCGCAGCTGCGCAGCCTGTTCCAGATCGATCGCCGGGCGCAGTACGGCAATCTGCTGCTTATCCTTCTCGTCCTCGTCTATTTTTTCGGCAGCCTGCCGCTGGCAGGGCTGCTGGCGTGGGGAGGCCTGCTCGCTACCTTGTCGTTGCTGCGGCAGCTGTTGGCGCGGCGCGTGCTCCGGCGGCAGGGCGACACTCATGCCAGCGGTGCGCGCAGACTGGTCACCCTTGTCGGGCTGGAGGCGCTGGGCTGGGTGGCGCTGCTGAGCTTCGCGGGCTTTACCGGCAATCCTTTCGATCAGGCTTTTCTGCTGTTTCTGATCGGTATTCTCGTTTGCTCCAGTTTTGTGACACTGGGCTTCTATATGCCAGCTTACCTGACGCTGGCGGTGCCGGTCGGCATAGGCTTGCTGGCATGGCTGTTCACCATCGCCTGGGAGCAGGCGCCTTGGCTGGTGGTCGCGGTAGGCTTGGCGACCGCATCGTCGCTGGCCTTTGCCGTTCACGTCAGCCGCGTGTTGCCCAACGTATTGCGGCTGGGCTTCGAGCGCGACGAGCTGATCGCACGCCTGACCGCAGAGAAAGAGCGTATACAGGTCACCCTGCGTTCCATCGGCGACGGGGTGCTGACCGTCGATACGGATGGCCGGGTGACCTACCTCAATCCCGTGGCCGAACGGCTGACCGGCTGGAGCAGCGAGGAGGCGTGCGGGCAGGCACTGGACGATGTGCTGAAACTGGTGGACGAGCACACCGGCGAGCGCCTTGCCAACCCGGTGGGTCAGTGCGTCGAGCGGGACAATCTGGTGGCGATCGAGCAAGAAGTGCTGTTGGTGGATCGCAGCGGCGAGCGCCAATCGGCGGTGGAAGTTTCGGCCTCGCCGATCCGTGATCACGACCGTCAGGTCGTCGGTGTGGTGGTGGTTGCGCATGATGTCACCGAGCTGCGCGGAATGGCACGGGTGATGTCCTATCAGGCCAATCACGATCCCTTGACCGGGCTGGTGAATAGACGCGAGTTCGAGGCCAGGCTCTGGCATGCGCTGGAGAGCGCGCGCACTGCGAAAGTCCAGCATGCCATGGCGTACCTGGACCTGGATCAGTTCAAGCTGGTCAACGATACCTGCGGGCACGTAGCCGGCGATGAGCTACTCAAGCAGCTTACCGGGAAATTCCAGCGCCGCTTGCGGGATACGGACGTGCTGGCTCGCTTGGGCGGCGACGAGTTCGGGCTGCTGCTGCACCGCTGCAGCATGCGCCAGGCGCGCCGCATTGCCGAGTCCCTGTGCGACCTAGTGCGGGATTTCCGCTTCGTCTGGGACGATAAGGTTTTCAATATTGGGGTAAGCATAGGACTGGTGCCGGTGGACGGGACCTCCACCCCCACCGATCTGCTCGCGGCGGCCGACGCGGCTTGTTACGTAGCCAAGGATCAGGGCCGCAATCGTGTGCACAGCGTTTATCCTCACGACCGGGAGCTGGCGCATAGGCACGGCGAGATGCAGTGGACCTCCCGCATCCAGCGCGCGCTGGACGACAGGCTCTTCAGCCTGCGTATTCAGCGGATCGAGCCGCTGAATGCCGAGGGGCCGGTGTTGGGCGAGTTTCTTATGAACATGCTGGACGGCGATGGCAGCCTGATTACGCCAAGCGCTTTCCTGCCCGCAGCCGAGCGCTTTCATATGATGCCCGGGATAGACCGTTGCGTAGTCCGCATGGTGTTCGAGCGGGTGCGCACGGGCGCCGGCGATCCGCAGCTCGCCGGCATAGGCTGTTTCACGCTCAACGTCTCCGGGCAGTCGCTCAGCGACGAGACCTTCCTGGAATACGTAATCGAGGAGCTGCGGACCAGCGGCGTGGAGCCCGAGCGGATTTGTTTCGAGATCACCGAAACCGCCGTGATCGCCAACCTGGAGCGCGCCAAACATTTTATCCAAAGCCTGCGCCAGCGCGGGTGCAAGTTCGCCCTGGACGATTTCGGTTCCGGGCTTTCCTCGTTCGGTTATCTGCGCAGCCTGCCGGTGGATTTCCTCAAGATCGACGGCTTGTTCGTAAAGCACATGAGCAAGGACCCCATCGACTATTCCATGGTGGAGGCTATCCATCAGGTGGGTAAGGTGATGGGAATCACCACCATTGCCGAATTCGTGGAAGATTCGGCCACGCTGGAGATGCTGCGCGAAATGGGGATTGGCTATGCGCAGGGCTACGAGGTGCACCGCCCGGAGCCGCTGCGTTAGCGGTTGCCTGCTAACGGCGCTTGCCGGTAAAGCGGGCTTCAAGCGCCTTTAGCGAGGCCAGGTAATGCGCTTCGTCGGGCGGGGTGCCCGCGCGTTGGGCCATCCACATCACCTCTCCCAGGCACTCCATCATCGCGTGCTCGGCTTCCATCTGACTGCCCAGGGCGCGGCACAGCCTGCGATGGATGGGGCGCACCCCCGGCGGCCGGTTGGTGGCTACCTGCTCGCGGATAGCGATGTGCATTCCCATGTGCAGAAACGGATTGGTCTCGCCCCCTTCGGGGAGAAACTCACGGCTGAGGGCGCTGTCCTCGTCCTCCAGCAGCCGGTGGTACTCGGGGTGCTCGGAGATGACCTCCGCAATGAGTTGCTCCAGCGGCTCCAGCGGGAGTCCTTGGCGGGCTTTCTGCCAGGTCTGCAGGTAGAAGCGGCGGATTTGATTGCGGTCTTGACCAAACATCAGGCAGTCTTGTCCTTGAATTCGCACAGATCGTAAATGATGCAGGCCCCGCAGCGGGGTTTGCGTGCGATGCATACGTAACGCCCGTGGAGAATCAGCCAGTGGTGGGCGTCCTTGAGGAACTCTTTGGGCACCACTTTCATGAGGCGATCCTCGACTTGACGCACGGTGTTGCCCGGGGCCAGACCGGTGCGATTGGCGACCCGGAATATATGAGTGTCTACCGCGATCGTCGGTTCCCCGAATGCGGTGTTGAGAATCACATTGGCCGTTTTGCGGCCAACGCCAGGCAGCGCCTCGAGCGCGGCGCGATCGCGCGGTACCTCACCGCCATGTCGTTCCAGCAGTATTTGGCAGGTTTTGATGATGTTGGCCGCCTTGCTGTTGAACAGCCCTATGGTCTTGATGTACTCCTTCAGGCCCTCTTCGCCCAGGTCGAGAATGGCCTGGGGCGTGTTGGCCACTGGGAACAGGCGTGCGGTGGCTTTATTGACGCCTTTGTCCGTGGCCTGGGCCGATAGGATCACGGCTATCAGCAGCTCGAACGGCGTGCTGTACTCTAGTTCGGTCGTGGGCGTGGGGTTCTCGGCTCGCAGGCGCGAGAAGATCTCGTATCGCTTCTGTCGGTTCATGGGTGCTTGTCGGCCGGAGCGCCGTCGCGACTTTCGGCTTGGCGGGCCAGTTTCTTTTGTTTGACACGGGCGATCGCGGCCGCGATCGCAGCCTTTCTCTCGGCCAGTGTCGGTTTGGCAAGCTCCGCCTTCTTGCGTCGCCGCTGCTCGGCCCGCTCGGCCAGATCCCGTTGAAGACGGAACTGGCGGAATTCATAGCGTTCCCGTGCGTGCTGCGCTTTGCGCAGATCGCGATGGGGCGGGCGCAACGGCGGACGCAGCCGGGCCAGGTCCGCTTCGGTGGCCGGAACGGCGCGCATATGGATACAGTCCACCGGGCAGGGCGGCAAGCAGAGCTCGCAACCGGTGCATTCTTGCTGGATGACGGTGTGCATCTGCTTCGCGGCGCCGAGAATCGCATCCACTGGGCAGGCCTGGATGCAGCGCGTGCAACCTATGCATGCTTCTTCGTCGATCCAGGCGACGGTAGCCAGCAGCTTGGGCTGGCCGTTGCTCGGATCTACCGGTTTGGGCTCGCGTCCAAGCAGCCGAGCCAGTGCTTGAACCGTCGCATAGCCCCCGGGTGGGCAGTGATTGATATCCGCCTCGCCGGCAGCGATCGCCTCGGCATAAGGACGGCAGCCCGGGAAATTGCACTGGCCGCATTGGGTCTGAGGCAGCTCGGCCTCAATCCGATCAGCCAGCGTATCCGTCTGCATCGTATCCCTTTGTCCTCGGCGCTGCCGCCGCCGTCACTTCACCCGCATGCCTGGCTGGGCGCCGGCGTGGGGTTCGAGCAGCCACAAATCCTTGCCGCCAGGGCCTGCAGCCAGCACCATGCCTTCCGAGACGCCGAAGCGCATCTTGCGCGGCTTGAGGTTGGCGACCATGACGGTGAGCTTGCCTTCCAGCTGCTCGGGGCTGTACGCGGATTTGATGCCGGCGAACACATTGCGCTTCTCGCCGCCCAGGTCCAGCGTCAGCTGAAGCAGCTTGTCGGCCCCTTCCACATGCTGCGCCCGCTCGATGCGAGCGATGCGCAGATCCAGCTTGGCAAAGTCCTCGTAGTCAATCTCGGCGCCTATCGGATCCTGCGCCAGCGGGCCGCTGGGAGCCGGCGACGCCGCCGCCTCCAGCGTGCTCTTGGACTCTTCGACCATGGTCGCGACCTTGGCTTCGTCCACGCGGGTCATGAGCGGCTTGAACGCGTTGATACGGTGCCCCAGCAGCGGCGTGGCGATGTCCGCCCAGCTTTGCGCCGGGATGGCGAGGAATTCCTCGCCGGCGGCGGTCATCTGCGGCAGCACCGGTTTCAGATAGAGCATGAGCACGCGGAACAGGTTCAGGCCCATGGTGCATATCGCCTGCAGCTCCGGCTCGCGCTGGGGATCCTTGGCGATGACCCAGGGCTTGTGCTCGTCTATGTACTGATTGGCCTGGTCGGCCAACGCCATGACCTCGCGCACCACGCGCGAGTACTCGCGCTGCTCGTAAAGCTCGGCGATGTGCTCGCTCTGCGCGGCGAAGCGCTGGAACAGCTCCGGTGCGGCCAGCTGCGAGCTGAGCAAGCCGTCGAAACGCTTGTTAATGAAGCCAGCGCAGCGGCTGGCGATGTTCACGAGCTTCCCGACCAGGTCGGCGTTCACGCGCTGCACGAAGTCGTCCAGATTGAGATCGAGGTCGTGCACGCTACCGCTGAGCTTGGCGGCAAAGTAGTAGCGCAGATACTCCGGATTCAGGTGCTTGAGGTAGGTGCGCGCCATGATGAACGTGCCGCGCGACTTGGACATTTTCTGCCCGTTGACGGTCAGGAAGCCGTGGGCGCATATCCGCGTCGGCTTGCGGAAACCCGCGCCTTCCAGCATGGCCGGCCAGAACAGTGAGTGGAAATAAATAATGTCCTTGCCGATGAAGTGGTAAAGCTCGGCATCCGAGTCGGGCGCCCAGAAGCTGTCGAAATCCACCCCTATGCGCTCGCAAAGGTTCTTGAAGCTGGCCATGTAGCCGATGGGCGCCTCTAGCCAGACATAAAAGAACTTGTCCTCGGTGCCGGGGATGGGGAAGCCGAAGTAGGGCGCATCGCGGGAGATGTCCCACTCTTTCAGTCCGTCGGCGAACCACTCGGCCAGCTTGTTAGCGACCTCTTCCTGCAGGTGCTCGGCGGTTGCCCATTCGCGCAGCATGGGCTCAAAGTCCTGCAGGCGGAAGAAATAATGCAGCGACTCCTTCTCCACCGGCGTTGCGCCCGAGACCACCGAGACCGGGTTCTTGAGATCGGTAGGCGAGTAAGTGGCGCCGCAGACTTCGCAGCTGTCGCCATACTGATCCGCCGCGCCGCAGCGCGGGCATTCGCCGCGAATGTAGCGGTCCGGCAGAAACATGTTCGCTTCCGGATCGTACGCCTGCTTGATGGTGCGGCTGGAAATATGGCCGGCCGCTTTCAGGCGCTCGTAGATCATGGTGGCGAGCTGCCGGTTCTCCTCGCTGTGCGTGGAGTGGTAGTTATCGAAGCCGATCAGAAAGTCGCTGAAGTCGGCGCGATGCTCGCGCCCTATCCGCTCGATTAGCTCTTCGGGGGTAATGCCCTCGTCACGGGCCTTGAGCATGATGGGCGTGCCGTGCGCGTCGTCGGCACACACATAGTAGCACTCGTGGCCGCGCATCTTCTGAAACCGCACCCAGATGTCGGTCTGGATGTATTCGACCATGTGGCCAAGGTGTATCGGTCCGTTGGCATACGGGAGGGCGCTGGTTACGAGTATTCTTCTACTCATGCGAATCTGTCGTCGGCCTGCTGGAGTGGATTGAATCGGACATTATGCCAGATCACGTCTCGATCGTCCCGCGCTTGCACACCCAGCGGCAATGTCAAGACGGGGGCTTCTTACTTCCTGCCGCTCGAATGACTTGGCTGCCGTGGGCTATGCGACGATCTCGCGGGTACCAGACTTAGCTTAGCGAGGTGTCCTGGAGTCCTTGCCCGATTGGCGGCTCCGCAGGCGGCGCCAGAGCCTGATCAGCGCTATCTCCGCCCGGTCTAGTGCATAGGCTGTAAAGCGCAGACGCGCGACGATCAGGGCGACCCCCGGGATTACAAGCACGATGCCGGGCGCGCCGGGCACCAGGCCTAGGAGCGTGCCGATCAGGATCATCAGCAGGCCCAGGCAGACCAGCAGCGCGCCGCGCCAGCGTGGTTCCGCGCGTTGCTGATGCTCTCGATAATGGGCTCGGAATCGCCTGCCCGCACGGGCTTTGCGCAGGCTGTGCACATCATGCCTGATCTTGTGCCAGAAGCTCATTGCTCATCCCTCGTCGCGCAGCCATAGCAGGTGCTGGGCCGCGCGCCACAGGCGCCATTTGTCGGCCAGCGTCGGTTCTATATCCACGTGATAAAGCCCCCCGACCAAGTACAGGCTGCGCTGCCATGGGGGCAGCGCAGCGGCCAGCGCCTCGCTGTGGGCGGCGGGAATTACGGCATCGTCAACGCCGTGCACGAGCAGCAAACGGGCCCGCAGGGCGGAGAAGTCCTTGTTCGCCAGGTTCAGGGCTTGCAGATCGGCCCGGATCGGCTCGGGCAGCTGGGCTATCAAGGGCACGACCCGATCGGGATTCGTGTTGGTGAGCAGGTCGAACACCACGCGGCCTTGCGGTCCCAGCTGTGCGGCCAGCTCGGCGACGTCGGCGCCGGGGTTCTCCGCCTTGAGTAGCGCGATGCGCTCGAGTGTGGCTCTATCGTCGGCGTCGTCAAGACGGTAAAGATAACTGCTGAGAAAGAGCCAGCGCGCGACCGCATCGGGTCGGCGGTACTCCCGCCTGCCGCCGATATGGTGGTATCCGGTGGTGATGAAGGTAATGGCATCCACGATGTCGTAGTAGCCGCCTACAGCCAGGATGAAACGCACCCTGGGAGCCGTATCCGGCTCCAGCGCCGCCAGCATCAGCGGCCCGACCGCGTAGCTGAACGCTCCCGCGCCTATCCGCCGCTCCGGCGCCAGCTCCGGCCGAGCGCTGAGAAAGCGTACGGCGTCGCTGACGTAGCGGCTGTCTTCCGGGCTGACGCGAAACTTGCGCAGGCTTTCTATATCTGGCACTAGCACATTGAAACCCGATCGTGAAAGCGATTCGGCGAACTGGCGCAGGCGCGGATCGTTCTTGCCGTGCTCGCTGAATCCGTGCATGAGAATCAGCGCTGCCCGAGGCGGGCTGGCGCTGCGGTAAATGTCCGCCACGTAGTGCCGCTCTCCGATTCGGTAACGGATCTCCTCGCGCGCAGGTTTTGCCGTACGCGTTTTGAGCCGGCTCTCGTCGCCGGCCGCTGCCACGTCTTCCAGCAGCAGCGCCGCTTCAAAGCCGCGGCTGGCGGGGGCGCAGCCGGCGAGCAGCAGCAGGACCAGCGCCAGCAGCTGCCATCGGGCTGGCTGCGATGGGTCGGGGACAGCGTCAGAGCAGCGGTTCGAGCTCATGCGCAAGCTTGGACCACGGGGTGCAGCCTCCGGTTCGCGGGTAGGGTGCGCGCTCTGCACCCGCCGAGGAGCTTTTCATCCAGAGTGGGTGTGGTGTGGGGGCGCCACAACGGTCCGCGCTCCTGGGACAGGACAGGGCCGCGGGTGCGGGAGATGCTCTAGGGGCGTCAGGCTCCGTTCAGTGGGGATCTGGCGATGCCCGGAGGAGGGTGAGCAATAGAAGGGCGGTGGGCCGCAGCGCCGAGGAACGGCGCGCGGCTCCACCGCCGAGCGAGGTATCGCCGAGCCGAGCTCGGGTGCGGGAAAGCTACCAGCCCATAGACAGGGTGAGGAGGTAGCGGCGATCCTTGTCCTGGCCAGCGTAGGCGCCGACCTCTTCCGCGTAGGTGGCGAAGCCCACGGTGAGTAGCGTCAGGCGCAGCTCCAGCCCTGCGGTGAGATAGCCCTGATACATGCCTGCCCGCAGGGCGAAGTCCGACCAGGTGTTGCGCCATAGCATGGCTTCGGCTCCCAGATGCAGGCGCTTGAGGATGTCCTCGTCCTGCGGGTACTCCCGGAAGATGTCCACATAGTCCACCGCAAGCGTCAGGCCACTGATGAACGGGACGTACGGTTGGATAGCCAGCCCGACATTGGCGGTCATCGGGATTTCGCCGGCATCGCCAAAGTCCATGCCGCCTACGTTCAGCAGCGAGAAGCCCAGCGTAGGCGAGAGCGGGTGCCCAAGCCACGGCTTGTACAGAACGCCCAGGTCTATGCCGACGGCGCTGCCATCGACCACATCGTCAGAGAAGTCCTCGTCGTGGTCGTCATCGCTGCGCTCGACCAGCTCGCGCACGGAGTACGTGCGCTGCAGCAGATGGCGCGTGAGCAGTTTCACCGAGCCGCCGAAGCTGAATTGCTCGGTGTCGTACGCCACACCGAATACCGGCCCGTAGATGCCCTGCGCGTCCACTTCCAGCAGCCCGTCGCTGCCCATGCCCTGGTGGGCCCGGGCGTCGATCTTGCCGGTGCCTATGAGGCCCGCGGCCAGCGTCAGCGTGTCGCCGCGCCAGCTCAGGTTAGGGAACATGCTGGCATCTAGGTGCATGTTGCGGCCGCGGTATTCGCGCAGCACCGCGTTGACTGCCTGCCGCTGCTCGCTGTCGTCGTCTATGTCCAGGGCGTCGCTAAGATCTTCGAAAAAGCTGCCTACGTTATCGCCGGCGCCGACTTGCAGCGGCAGCAGCTCGACTTCGAAGCCGCGCTGCGCGCGGGCGAGTCCGGCAGGGTTGGCGAAGATGACGCGGGTACCACCGCCAACCGCGACGGAAGCCCCGCCCATCCCCATTGCACGCGGGTCCTTGTAGATATACGGGTATTCATAACTGACGGCATGTGCGCTCACGCTAAGCACAAGGAGACCGGCCGCCGCCGCGAGGGAGAGTTTCTTGAGCTGGCGCATTGCTTAGTTCCTCGTCAAGTAGGCGCTCAGCGCCGCTTGGTTGATCTGAAGCACGCCGTCGCGAACCACGCAGGCGTTCGCCGTGCCGGCAACGTGGTCGCAAACCTCCTGGCGGTACGCTTGCAGATCCGCGCGCGCATCGGCTTGCTCGGCGACGGGCAGTAGTTGAATGAACTGCTCGGCGTCTTCGTTGAGCGCGGTAATCAGCGTGTCGTTCACGGTCAGGGGGCCGTCGCTTGCCTCGGCGCGTAGCAGCGGACAGGGCCAGCTGTCATTGAGCGGGTCGGGCTCGCTCTGTTCCTGCGCCATGTCGGCGCTGCTGCAGTAACCCCGAGTGAGCGCCGGTGTGGCCACCGTGCCCTCGGTCTGGACCAGGCGATAACCAACGCGGGGCTCTGGCGTGCAGGCGCCGCTGGCCGGCACGCTGAACTGCAACGGCACTAGCGAAGCGACTGTGCTGTTTGTCCCGTCATGGAAGTTGACGTAATACAGGGCGCCGACTTTGGTCACGTAGCCGCTATCCGTGTCGTTCACCATACGCCAGCTGATGCCACCTCCGCAGACGGTGGTCGGATCGAAGTCCGCAGCCGCGGCCTGCATGGCGCATGCCGTTATTTCGGCGGTATCGGGGATGCCGTTGCCATTGCGATCGGTCGTGCAGTTCAGGCTGGCCGGGTCGTCGCCGAGCCAGGCGGCCAGGCTGGCGGCGTCTTCCAGCAAGACCCCGATGGTGGCGGCCGACTTGGCAGCGGCCATGAGGCCGCTGTGGAAACAGGCGTCCTTCTGTAACGGGCTCAGGTTGTGCAGGTTATCTGCCGCGCAGGCTACCGCTAGCGACGGCTGATTGTCAGTATCAACGAACCCGCCCATCATGGCGCGGTGATAGGCTCTGGCGCGGTCAAGATCGGTCATGCTTTGGCGGCGGTCGCGCGCCATCTCGCTGAAGACGCGAACGAGACGATCGCCCGTGCTGGATTGGTCGTCATCCGAGTCGATCAGCTCGGTGATGACGTCCACCATGTCGAAGCCGGCTCGGCCTATGTGCGCGGCGGCCAGGTTTGTCAGCCGCTCCTCCTCGGTGAATGCCGAGCGGCAGCTACGGCTGTTCAGCAGTTGAATGGCCCGGTCCCAGCGCCCGTTGTCCAATGCGCTAGTCGCGTTGTAGCGACAGGCTTCTGGAGTACCGTCATCGACAACGCAGCCGCTCAGCGCCAGCGGCAATGCCATCAATAGCAACAATCTTCTCATAGCCCCCCCGTATGCCGCGTGCCGCGGCCCGCCTATGGTGTCCGTGGTCGAATATCCGCGGATCCGTTGCGGAACGGGTCATCCTTGTGCGCGACGCCTGCAAGCGCAGCGTAGTTCGGGTACTGCCCGGAATTCCGGCTGCGTATTATGGAGCTCGGACCGCTCGCTTGAATAGGGTCTTGCTCTTAAGCGTTGCCCTGGGCGTTGCGAAAGTGCGCTGCAATTACCTCGGCGACACAGCCCGTAAGTTTCTTGGCCGTCGGGATGTGTAGAAATTCGTTAGGCCCGTGAGCATTCGAGTTCGGTCCTAGCACCCCCGTTATCATGAACTGGGCCGCGGGGAATTTCTCGCCAAGCATTCCCATAAACGGGATGCTGCCGCCTTCCCCCATATACATAGCTGAGCCGCCAAACCAGGTCTGCGATGCGCGTTCCATTGCCTCCTCCAGCCAAGGCGCTAGCGCCGGCGCGTTCCAGCCGGTAGCGGCCTGATCGGGCACGAACTCCACTATCGCGCCATAAGGCGGATCGGCTTCCAGCAGCCCTTTCAGCTCGCGGGTGGCAACTTCCCCATCCACGGTTGGCGGCAATCGTAGCGAAAGCTTTAGAGCTGTCTGCGGGCGCAGCACGTTGCCGGCGTTAGCCAGCGGCGGCAGCCCATCGGCGCCCGTTACCGACAGTGCCGGGCGCCAGGTGCGGTTGAGTATGAGCTGATCGAGTTCGCCATCGACCGGGCCCGCATCGCCGATGAATGGGAACTTGGCGTGCACGCTATCGCCCAGCACCTCGGCCGCGGCGCGCGCTTGCTGCAGACGCTCCTGCGGTATGGGCGCATGGAAGGCTTGCGGCAGGATCTGTCCGGTGGCGCTGTCCTCCAGCCGCTCGAGCAACAGGCGCAGAATGCGGAAAGTGGAGGGAACGATGCCGCTGGCGTCGCCCGAGTGCACGCCCTCGGTGAGTATCTGCGCTTGCAGCACGCCGCTGGCAAGCCCGCGCAGCGAGGTGGTGCACCATAGCTGATCGTAATTGCCGCAGCCCGAGTCCAGACACACCACCAGGCTGGGCTTGCCGATCCGTTCGCTAAGCGCATCGATGTAGAAGGGCAGGTCGTAGCTGCCGCTCTCTTCGCAGGTTTCGATGAGAATCACGCAGCGGGCATGCGGAATTTGCTGCTCGCGCAGCAGTTTCAAGGCGGCCAGTGACGCGAATGCGGCATAGCCGTCGTCGGCACCGCCGCGGCCGTACAGCTTGTCGCCCTTGAGCACCGGCTTCCAAGGGTCCAGCTCGGGATGCCAGCCGGCCATTTCGGGCTGCTTGTCCAGGTGCCCGTAGAGCAGCACGCAGTCGTCGCCTTCTCCAGGGATTTCCATATAGAGCAAGGGCGTGCGGCCCGGCAGGCGGACTACCTCGATCTGGGTGCCGGGCGGGGCATGCTGGCGGCACCAGTTCTCCACCAGGGCTACAGCCGCGTCCATGTAGCCGTTTTCTGCCCAGCTTGGATCGAAGTGCGGAGATTTGTTGGGAATACGGATGTACTCGGCCAACGTGGGGATGATCGCATCTTCCCAGAAGTCTTGGACGAAGCGGTGACTGTGGGCGGTATCCATGGTTGCTCGCGACCTGGCTTGTTCGGGTTCGGTAGTGGAAGTGTCCATCCTAGGGGCGTTGTCAGTGGTTTACCACATGGCGCGGACCTGGGGAAACTTGGCATAGATGCGGGGCGACCCAATAGCGAGCAGAGAAACCGAGCGGCTGCTTTCTCCGAGCGTGTGCTCGCGCTGCCAGCGGCATTGTCCGGTGCCGCTGGCCGGGAGTCGGGAGCCGCTGCTGCGAGTGGCGAGCGGTCGATTGGGAGGCTGTATGGCTGCACCGTATTCCCCGCGCATACTATGCCGTTATCTGCTGTTGGTCGGGACTGCGCTCGCCGCTGCCGGTTTCGGCGGCGCTGTACTGGAGCAGGCACGCCAACCGCCGGCGGCCGGTGTGGCCGCAACCGCGCCGGCCTCCAGATAAGCATCTCTTACCGCCGAGTTCGCGATCGCCCCTTCCGTCAGGACTCGCTTGCGTTAATGCAGGCCCGCGCAGACCCGTACCCCCCACCGCACCGGCTGGCCGCAAAGGAGGGCCGGCAGCTTGCCCACAGCCGCGGCGGTGGGAGTCATTCTCATTGTTGGTGCCGCCGCTATAATGACCGCCGGTCTCGCAAGCCGCCGCGATCCGATGAGGCTGTTGGCTCGGCGACGACATCTGGGCCTGGGGGGAGCCTGTCCAGGCTGCCGATAAAGGCCGCCCGCTCAATCAAGAATAGAGATACCGTATTCTATGGAGCGCACTTTCGACGATACCGCACAGCCAGGATTGAGGCAGCGCCTGGGAAAGTGGATCGAGAGCGCCGGACCGCGCAACTTCATCACCGCGCTGATAGTAATTAACGCAATCACTTTGGGTCTGGAGACGTCGCCTGCGGTGAAGGGGGCCGTGGCCGACGCTCTTCGTATGGTCGAGGCGCTTATACTGGGCGTTTTCGTCCTCGAGATCCTGATCAAGCTGTTCGCATTCGGGCCGCGATTCTTTCGCGGGGGCTGGAACGTTTTCGACTTCTGCATTGTCGGCGCTTCGCTGGTGTCCGGCATAGGGTCGCTGGAGATTCTGCGCAGTCTGCGCATCCTGCGTGTGTTGCGCCTGCTGTCGACGATAGGCCACCTGCGCATGATCATCGAATCCCTGCTGGCCGCTATTCCCAGCATCGCCTGGATCGTGTTCTTGCTGGGCTTGGTGTTCTACATTTTCGGCGTGATGGGAACGAATCTGTTCGGGGCGGCATTCCCGGACTGGTTCGGCTCGGTGCCGGTGTCCATGTTCACGTTGTTCCAGATCATGACGCTGGACAGCTGGTCCATGGGCGTCGCCCGGCCGGTGATGGAGGTGTACCCCTATGCGTACATTTTCTTCATCTCGTTCATCCTCATTTCCAGCTTGACGATTCTGAACGTATTCATCGGTATCATCGTCAATACCATGCAGTCTTTGACGTGGGCGCAAGAGGACGAGAAACGCGCCGCGCAGGAAGCCAAGGCCAACGCCGAGCGCGAGGAGATGCTGACTCATCTGCGCCGCTTGAGCCTGCAGGTCGAGCAGCTCAGCGCTAGATTGGCCGAGCATGAAACTAACGGGGAGCGCTCCCGTTACTAAGAAGAGGGGCCGCGCATCAGCCGGCTCCCGAGGAGAGAAGCGAATGTCTGACCATCTAAGCGCCGGCAAAGAAAGTACCGTGGTCGGTTTGCTCGTCCAGCTCGGGGTGTTGCGTATCCTGCTGCTTGGAACGACGTTGGTGCTTGCGGCGTTTGCGATCGGCGTTCCCGAGCCCTACGGTAGCGTATGGAACATCATTCATGGCGGGGTTGCCCCGGCGGTGGTGCCGCTGCTGTTCATGGTGGTGATTTTCGATGCCTTGATGGCCAGAGTCTGGCTTAGCGAGGCCAGTGGCCAGGAGGCAGCGCGATTGCGACGTATCATCGCGATAGATCTGGGGGTGGTGCTGGTGCTGGTAATCGCCTGGGCGCCGTTTTTCTCCAGTGTTCTTCTCCCCTGAGGTTCCCGCCCAGAGCGGCTTTTTCATGACACTGATCGAACTAGACCGGGTCGCCAAGCGCTACCGCGAGGGAGAGCGCGAGCGGACCGTGCTGGAGGACTGCAGTGTCCGCATCGATGCGGGCGAGCGGCTGGCGCTGATCGGCCGCAGCGGGTCCGGAAAGTCGACGTTGCTGAACATCATCAGCGGTATCGATAGGCCGGATGCCGGACAGGTGCGCGTTGCCGGCAGCGATCTCGCCGCGCTGGACGAGACGGCACGTACCTTGTTTCGCCGCCGCCACATCGGTTTCGTGTTTCAGTTCTTCAACCTGCTGCCCACCCTTACCGTTGCGGAGAATCTGTTGCTGCCGCTGGAGCTGACCGGCGCGCTGGATGCGGCACGCCGCCAGGATGCGCTGCACTTGCTCGCACGGGTCGGTTTGGGCGACCGTGCCCACAGTTTTCCGGAGCAGCTCTCGGGGGGCGAGCAGCAGCGCGTTGCCATAGCACGGGCGCTGGTACACCGTCCGGCCCTGGTGCTCGCCGACGAGCCGACGGGGGCGCTGGATTGGGAGACGGGCGAGCAGGTGCTCGATCTGCTCTTCGAGCTGAGCCGCGAGCATGGAATGACCCTGCTGCTGGTCACTCACAGCAGCGAGGTCGCCGCTCGTGCCGACCGTGTGCTAACACTGCGCGACGGGCGGCTGCAGCCGCCCGTGCCGTCGGAAGTACGGTGATTCTCTGGCGTGCCAGCCTTCGCTATCTCTGGCGCCACCCCTGGCAGATGGGGCTAGCCTTGCTCGGCATCGCGCTGGGCGTGGCCGTCGTGGTTGCGGTGGACCTGGCCAATCAGAGTGCCAGCCGCGGTTTCGCGCTGTCCCACGAGGCGCTGACCGGACGGGCGACCCATCAAATACTGGCCGGTCCGGGCGGGCTGCCCGAGCGACTGTATACCCGCCTGCGTATCGAGCAAGGCCTTAGCAGCGCCGCCCCCGTGGTGGAAGGCTTCGTCGTGCACGGCGGGCGGACACTGCGGGTGCTGGGTGTCGATCCGTTGGCCGAGACGGGCGTGCGGCCGGCGCTGGGCGGGGTGCGCGGGCCGATTACGCTGGACAGATGGTTGCTGCAGCCGGGCGGCGTACTGCTGCTGGCCGCCGATGCCGAGCGGCTAGGCGTCGCTGCCGGGCAGACGCTGACCGTACAGGCGGCGGGCCATGAGAGACGCCTGCGCATACTGGGGCTGCTGGAACCCGCGCGGCCGGTGGATCGCGAAGGACTGCGCGATGTGCTGGTGATGGATATTGCCGCGGCTCAGGAGCTGCTGGGCAAACCGGGCAGGCTGGATCGCATCGACCTGGTGACTACGGATGCTGAGGCGCTGCGGGCGGTGCGAGACATGCTTCCCGGCGATGCGCAGCTGGTGGCGGCCCGACAGCAGGCGGCGGCGCTGGAGCAGATGACCGCCGCTTTCAGGCTCAACCTGACCGCCTTCAGTTTGCTGGCCTTGGTAGTGGGCGGTTTCCTCATTTACAACAGCATGACTTTCTCCGTAGTGCAGCGCCGCACCTTGATCGGCATGCTGCGTGCTGTGGGCGTCACCCGTCCCCAGGTCTTTCGGCTGCTGCTTGCTGAAGCGCTGGCGCTGGGCGTGGCGGGTACGCTGGCGGGAGTCGTGTTGGGCGTCGTGCTCAGCCAGGTCTTGCTGGAGCTGGTGACGCGCACGATCAACGACTTGTATTTCGTGCTGACTGTGCGCGAGGTGGAGCTGGCACCCTGGTCGCTTGCTAAGGGCGTGGCTCTGGGAGTGGGGGCCAGCATGCTGGCCGCGCTGGCGCCTGCCTACGAGGCGACGCGGGCGGCGCCTCGGGTCGCGTTGTCGCACGTGGCATTGGAACAGCAGACGCGTCGGGGCCTGCCGTGGCTTGCCGTGGGCGCGATCGCACTGCTGCTGATCGGGCTGGGCCTGCTTGCCTGGGCGGCATGGTTGCCAGCCAATTTCGCGGGGCTATTCGCCGTCATCATGGCCGCCGCCTTGGCGGCGCCGCTGGCGGCGCTGGGACTGATGCGCTTGCTGACACCGCCGCTGGGCGCCGCTCTGGGGTTGCTGGGGCGTATGGCGGCGCGCAGCATAGGCGCGGCCTTGTCGCGTACCGCGGTCGCTATCGCGGCCCTGATGATCGCCGTTTCGGCGGTGATAGGGGTGGGCGTGATGGTAGACAGCTTCCGACACACCTTTTCCCTGTGGCTGGACTCTACGCTACGAGCCGATATTTACGTCAGTCCCGCGGGCGCAACCCCGAGCGGACTGGATCCGGCTGTTATCGATGCCCTCACCGCTGTTCCGGGCGTTGACTGGCACAGTAGCGCCCGCCATGTGAACGTAGGCTGGAATGAGCGGCCGATCCGGCTGCGGGTGTTCGACATTCCGCGCCTGGGCCGCCAGGCGTTCCAGTTCAAGGAGGGCAAGCCTGACACCGCGTGGCCGGCTTTTCAGGACGAGGATGCGGTACTGGTGACCGAGCCGTTCGCAGCGCACAACGGCGTGGAGCTGGGCGATTCGCTAATGCTGGCTACCCGCCTGGGTCAGCGTCCTTTCCGCGTGGTGGGCGTGCTGTACGACTACTCGTCCAGCGAGGGCGCGATCATGATGAGCCGCGGCACTTACAGCCGCTACTGGAACGATCCCGTCATAGACAGCATAGGCATTCACGCCGCAGCGGGCGTGGACGTCGAGCTTCTGCGCCAGCGCCTGCTCGAAGTGGCGGAGCGCATGCCCCAGCCGCTGCGCATACGCTCGAATCGGGAGCTGCGTGAGGCGTCGCTGCAGGTGTTCGATCAGACTTTCACGATTACCCATGTGCTGCGCTTGCTGGCGATGCTGGTGGCCGGAGTAGGGGTGTTGAGCGCGCTGCTGGCGCTGGCGCTGGAACGGGCGCGCGAGTTCGCCGTGTTGCGAGCCATCGGTTTTACGCCTCGCCAGCTATGGGTGCTGGTTACCGCTCAAACCGGATTGGTCGGCTTGGCCGCCGGGGTGCTGGCCATTCCCCTGGGCCTGGCTCTGGCGGCGGCATTGGTGCTGGTGATCAATCAGCGCTCGTTCGGCTGGAGCCTGCTCGTGTACGTAGACTCCGGCGTGCTGCTGCAGGCCTTGCTGCTGGCCGTGGCAGCCGCGCTGGCGGCGGGGCTTTATCCGGCCTGGCGCCTGGCGGCGGCGCCGCCGGCGGCCGCGCTGCGGGAGGAGTGAGCATGCGGCGCGCGCTGGTTCTGCTAGTGCTGGTGGCGGTGGCCGTTGCGCTTGCTTGGCGGTTCTGGCCGGCGCCGAGCCAGGCGCCGGCGCAACCGGCGCTATCGGTAATGGGCGTGCTGGCGGACGAGGCGGATCTGCACCGCTTTCCCACCGTGGACGGGCCGCGCGAATTCGAGTTTCCGGCCGATCATGGCCCGCACCCGCAGTATCGCCACGAGTGGTGGTACTTGACCGGCAATTTGACTACTCCCGAGGGGCGCCATTTCGGCTATCAGGTTACCTTCTTTCGCTTCAATCTCGGCGCGATGCCCGCGCGCGAATCGGCTTGGGCGACGAATCAGGTGTATATGGCGCACTTCGCGGTGACCGATACTGTGGGCGGGCGCTTTCATCACTTCGAACGCTTCTCGCGCGCGGCGCTGGGGTTGGCCGGTGCGCAGGCCGAGCCGTTGCGGGTGTGGCTGGACGACTGGCAGCTGCAGGGTGGGGAGGATCTGCTGCCCTTGCAAGTGCAGCTTGCGGAAGGGGGCGTTTCCTTGTCGCTGCGGCTGCAGAGCCGCAAGCCCATAGTGCTGCAAGGCGATCGGGGGTACAGCCGCAAGGGGCCGCAACAGGGGAACGCCTCGCACTATTACTCGCTCACGCGTCTGGAGACCGTCGGCGAGCTGACTCTGGCCGGGCAGCGTTTCGCGGTAAGCGGCGAAAGCTGGCTGGACCGGGAGTGGGGCAGCAGCGCGCTGGGGCGCGGTCAGGTCGGCTGGGACTGGTTTTCGCTGCAGCTGGACGACCAGCGCGAGCTGATGTTTTTCCATTTGCGCAGAGAAGACGGCAGCATCGATCCGCTCAGCCATGGGGTTTGGGTCGAGCCCGATGGTACGACCCGCAAGCTGACCCGGCGCGATGTGCAGGCCGAGCCGCTGGCGTATTGGGAGAGCCCGGCGGGCGGGGCGCGGTATCCGCTGCAGTGGCGCGTGCGCGTGCCGGCACAGGCGCTGGATCTGGTACTCACGCCGCAACTGCACGATCAGGAGCTGCGCGGGACGTTCCGCTACTGGGAAGGGGCCGTCAGTGTGCGCGGCAGCCGGGAGGGCCTGCCGGTGGCGGGGCGTGGCTACATGGAGTTGACCGGGTACGGGCAGTGAGCGTCTGCCGATGCAGGCCTCGGGTACAGGTCGTGTGCCGGAGGGCGCTACCGCATTGATGGGGGAAATGCGTGGACACGGTGACTCATGCTTTGCTTGGCGCCGCCACGGGCAACGCGGCATTGGGCCGGCGCGTCGGCAACAAGGCGATGTTGTGGGGCGCCGGCATCGCACTGCTGCCGGATATAGACGTGCCTCTGGGGTATTTTCTGAGCGATCTCGACGAGCTGGTTTTCCACCGCAGCATTACTCATTCGCTACTGTTCGTGCTGGCGACGGCGCTGCTGCTCGGGGTATTGCTCGCGCGCCTTAACAGACGGGATGCGGTCGGTTGGCGCTCCTGGGCGGGACTGTGCGCAGCGGTGCTAAGCGGCCATGTGCTGCTGGATGCGTTCACCAGTTATGGCGTGCAGTTGTTGCTGCCGTTCGATAATACGGCGTTCGCGCTGGCCAGCATTTCAGTGATCGATCCACTGTTCACCTTGCCGCTGCTGGTGGCGGTTGCTGCGATTCTGCCGCTGCCGCGCGACCGCGTGTTGCGGCGGTGGCTGGGCTATGGCGCGCTGGGGTTGAGCGCGGCCTATCTTGGGCTGACAGTGGCGAATAAACTGCATATGCAGACCGTCTTCAAGGAGCAGCTCCTTGCCCAGGGAGTGGAAGCCCGCCGGCTGTTCGTCAAGCCGACGTTTTTGAACAACCTGCTCTGGCGGGGCATAGCGGAAACGGACGATGCGTACTGGGTCGGCTTTCGCTCGCTGCGCGACACCACACCGCACATCGAGTTCCTGCGCTTCGAGAAGAATCATCATCTGCTGGGCGGTCTGGAAGATAGCGTGGCGGTGCGGCGTTTGCGGTGGGTGACCAAGGGGTACTTGACAGTCGAGCGTACGGGCGAGGATTTGTACGTGCACGATATGCGCTACGGCAAAGCCTTCGAGTGGATGCGGACCGAGCGTGACTTCGTGTTCACTTACCGGTTGGTCACCGCCGATGGCGAGGAGCCGACGATAAAGACCATCCCGCAACGGGTGGATAGGGCCAGGGAGCGCGAGAGTTTCCGCGAGTTGCTGCAGCGCATTTGGGGAGTCTGAGGGGCGAGCGCCGCTTGCTTTGCAGTCCCGCCGTCGGGCGACGGCGGGGGCGGGAACGAAGCGAACCCGTCCGGCGACTAGCGTAGCGCACTATCGCGCGGCCGGCAGAAAGATATACAACAGCACCAGCCCTAGCACGATTCGGTACGCCACGAACGGTTGCATACCTATGCGCTTGATGAACGCCAGGAAGTAGTGGATGCACAGGTACGCGGCAATGCCAGAGAAGGCAATGCCCAGCAGCAGTGCGGTCCAGTCGACCTGGTCGTGGATGCGGACCAGGTCCAGCGTCAGCAGGCCGCCGGCCAGCAGGATGACCGGGATCGACAGCAGGAACGAGAAGCGCGCCGAGGCTTCGCGGCTCAATCCCACTATCAGGCCTGCCGTCATCGTGATTCCCGAGCGCGATGTGCCGGGGATCAAAGCCAGGGCTTGCGCCACGCCGATGATCAGCACATCTTTCCAGGTCAGAGCGTATTCGCTGCGCGCGCTGCGGTGGCGCCAGTCCGCGATGCCCAGCAGCACTCCAAAGCCGATCATGGACAGTCCCATCACCACGCCGCCTATCTCGGGCGTGCGTATGGCGCTTTCTATGATGTCTTTGAACAAGACGCCGGCCAGCCCGACCGGAATCGTCGCCCAGAGCACGGCCCAGGCCAGGCGGGCGTCGGCGTTGCTGACGTCGCGATCGCGCACCGAAAGCAGCCATTGCCAGACCATGCGCTGGATTTCGCGCCGAAAGTAGAGCAGTACCGCTATCAGCGACCCGATGTGGGTCGCCACGTCAAAGGCCAGGCCCTGATCGTCCCAGCCTGTCAGCAAGGGGACTAGCAGCAGATGGGCCGAGCTGGAAACGGGCAGGAACTCGGTAAGTCCTTGTAGAAGGGCAAGGACCAGGATCTCCAGCAGGGTCATGCCTTGTTATTCTCCCTGTTACCGTAACCGCGTCCGTCCGTGGGCGTTCCTCCCACGCTGCTCGGATGGAACGAGTCGAGTTAGTTCTTGGCGAACTTGCGGGCCAGCGCTTCGAGCTTGCGCCGGGTGCGTTCTTCCGCACTTATTTGCGGGCGTTGCGGCTTGTTCGGGCGCCGCGGCTTTTGCGGCCGGCGCTCGGCACGCCGCTTTTTCAGCTCCTCCATCCGCTCCCGCGCATGCGCCTGTTGCTGGTCGGTGACTTCACCCGCATCGCTGCCGTCGAGATTGATGCGCGTGCGTTTCTCGATAAGGGCGTTAAGGTACGCGCCGGAGCGTGTGTACAAGGCCAATGCCTGGCGGATCAGCCAGTTGGGCGTATCCTTGAATGCCTCGTCGGCGGCTAGCTCTTCACGCAGCTTGTGCTGGATACCGATCGCAAGTGGGCGTACCGCTTTCGGATCGCGGGTGAAGCAGTGAGGATAGCGCTGCGCCAACTGGGCCAGGAATTCCCGCGTGCGCTGCGCGCGTTTCTGCTTCTCGTTTTCGCTGTTAGACATACTCGCTTCCGTTGGCTGGGCGGTACCAGCCGGTGATTGTCGCAAATGTCGCCGACTAAAGGGAACTCTAGAGCCTGCGCCGGCATCTTGCACCTGCATCGGCACTGCGCCGGCCTGCCGCCCGTGGCCTACGGTCCGGCGGCCGGCCTGCGGCGACGGAGCGCAGGTGCGGGCTAAGACGCGTTCCCGAGCCGAGTGGCTCTGCAGTGCCGGCAACAAACACCGGGCTGGTACTCCGGGGCAGCCCGCTCGGCAGCGTTCAGCGCTCGCCCGCAGCCGCGGCAGGATACGTAATCGCCCTGGCGCAGCCCATGTCCTACCGCCACGCGCTCGTCGAATACGAAACAGTCGCCGCGCCAGAGGCTTTCGTGCTCGGGAATCGTCTCCAGATATTTGAGGATGCCTCCCTGCAGATGGTAGACCTCCTCAAAGCCCTCGGACAGCAGGTAGCTGCTGGCCTTTTCGCAGCGAATGCCGCCGGTGCAGAACATGGCCACCTTGCGATGGCGTTTGGGGTCCAGGTTCGCACGGACGTAGGCGGGGAATTCGCGGAAGCTTGCCGTCTTGGGGTTGACCGCGCCCTCGAAGGTGCCGATGGCGTACTCGTAATCGTTACGGGTGTCGAGCAGCAGTACCTCGGGATCCGCAACGAGACTGTTCCACTCGGTGGGAGGGACGTAAATGCCCACGGCGCGCGTGGGGTCCGCGGCCGGTTGCCCCAGCGTCACGATTTCGCGCTTGAGCCGTACCTTCAGGCGTTGGAACGGCGGCTTGGCGGCGCTGGATTCCTTGTGTTCCAGATCCGCCAGGCGCGGGTCGGCCCGCAGCCACGCGAGCACCGCGTCGACGGCTTCACGGCTGCCTGCGATGGTGGCATTGACGCCCTCGCTGGCGAGCAGGATAGTGCCCTTGATCGCCACCGAGCGGCAATGCTCGAGCAGTCTTGGCTGTAGCTCGCGATAATCCGGCAGGGCGACGAACTTGTAAAAGGTCGCTACCACGACGGACGGGGCCTGCGGGTGAGCATGATCGTCTCTGGCGTGAGTCATCGGGTGGTATACCGCACTTCTGAGGGTCGCAATATGGGTAATGTCATTCCGTTCCGAAAGCCTCGTCCCAGCGAGCGCGCCGAGGGGCTGATGCTGTGTCGGCGCGGCCACCACAAGTGGGTGATAGACCAGGCGCAACGCTTTGACGTCAAGCAGGGCAGGCTGGTGACCGTGTTGCGCTGCACCCGCTGCAAGATTACCCGCACCGAGGCGCGCTGATCCTTGGCAGCGGTCAGCGTTGACTGAAGTAATTCTCCAAATATTCTTCGAAGGAAACGGTATCGCTCGCTTCCAGTTCGGCCTGCTCGCGCAGCGACTGCGCCGCCAGCGCATCCAAGGCTTGTTGCTCGTCGGGCGGCAGCGGGTGGCTGCGGAATCGCCGCGCGTGCTCATGGGAGTGGCGAAGCGCGAACTCGACGAATGTTTCTCCCTGGGCGCGCATCTGCGCGAGAATGCGCGCTGAGGGCGTTCGATCCGGATCTGCGACCGCCGCGCGCTGAATCGCCACCGTGCGCCTGTAGGCGTCGGTCCCCAGGGTCTGATCCAGCAGTTCGGCCACGGCCTCGGTGGCGTCGACGAGTTCGCACGCCCACTGGCGTAGCGGGATGGCCTGGCCGCCGCGCTGCAGCGTAAGCCCTGGGTCGCGGCCGTTGCGAGCGACCTGGGCCTGGTTGTGGTTGACCTCGCGCTGCTCGTCGCTGCCGATAGGCGGGCTTTCGAGCAGCAGGCAGACCAGCAGAAAGGCTTCGACGAAACGAAGCTGGTCGGCGTTGAGGCCCATGGGGTCGAATACGTTTACGTCCAGCGCCCTGATCTCTACGTACTCGACGCCGCCGCGGCGCAATGCCAGCGTTGGCCGCTCGCCGGAGCGGGCCACGCTCTTCGGGCGGATGAAGCTGTAGTACTCGTTCTCGATCTGCAGGATGTTGTCGTTGAGCTGGCGCCACTCGCCGTCCACACAGACGCCTATGGCGGCATATTCGGGCGCCGGCGTGGTGATGGCGTGGGTGAGGCTGGCGATATAGGTGTCTATGCTGTTGTAGCAGATCTTCAGTTCCGCCTGGGCCTTGTTCTTGTAGCCGATATCGCTCATGCGCAGCGAGGTGGCGTACGGGGCATACAGCGTGCCGCGGTCGAACTGCTCGAAGCGGTGTTCGCGCCCGCCCAGGAACGAGCGGCACAGAGCGGGCGATGCGCCGAACAGATAGGGGATCAGCCAGCCGTGGCGCTGGAAGTTGCGGATCAGGCGGAAGTAATGCTCGCTGCGGAATTCCTGTAGACCGCTGCGGGCCTGTTCCACCTCCCTGTACATAGGCCAGAAAGCGAGCGGCAGCGAGTAGTTGAAGTGTATGCCCGCAATGGCCTGCATCATGCGCCCGTAACGGTAATCCAGCCCGCGCCGGTAGACATGCTTCATTTTGCCGACGTTGGAGCTGCCGTACTCCGCGATGGGAATACTGGCATCTCCGCCGACCACGCACGGCATGCTGGTGGCCCACAGGATCTCGTCGCCGATCTTGCTGTACACGAAGGTGTGCAGCACTTCCAGCGACCTCAGCATGTCGTCCAGCGAGGGGAAGGGCGCCGTGATAAGCTCCAGCAGCGCTTCCGAGTAGTCGGTGGTGATGTGCGGGTGAGTCAGAGCCGAGCCCAGGGCACGCGGGTGAGGCGTTTGCGCCACGTTTCCGGTAGGCGTGACCCGCAGGCTCTCCTTCTCTATACCCTTCATACCGCCGGCGAGCAGCCGGCTATCGCCTATGCTTTGCAGCTTTCGCAGCTGCTTGTTCAAGACTCGCAACAAGCCGGTGTTCCTTCTGCCAGGGCGGCTTAGGCCGTGGTCCGACCGCAAGCTCAGGCGCGCGACATGAACTTGCCGGTTTCGGTGTTGACGCGCACCGTTTCGCCGACGGTGAGGTACTCCGGAACCTGGATCTCCAGCCCGGTCGAAAGCCGGGCCGGTTTGGTCCGGCCGGTGGCGCTGGCTCCCTTGATACTGGGTGCCGTGTCGACGATCTCCAGGTTCACGGACTGTGGCAACTCGATACCGACCAGACGGCCCTCCACCAACAAGGCGATGATGCCGTCCAGCCCTTCGGTGAGGTAGCCAGCCTGATCTTCCAAGTCCCGCGCAGCGAGCGCGTACGGGCTGTAGTCTTCGTTGTCCATAAAGGTGTAGCCATCGGCATCGCGATAGCTGAACTGCACTTCCCTACGCTCGAAATCGATGCTGTTGAAACTGTCGTCGCCCTTGCAAGTCATGTCCAGCTTCTGCTGGGTCTGCAGGTTGCTGAAGCGGATCTTGTAGAGCGTGGTGCCGGTGCGCGAGGAGGGAGTTTTGACCTCTACGTGGCGGGCGATGTGCGGTTGCCCGTCGATCTCGACGATACTGCCTTTCTTTATCTCGGATGCCTTGGGCATGACGCGCCGTACCTCGTGGCCGTAGGGCATGGGTCTTGCGCCGGGATTATAGAGGCAGTTGAACGGCGTAGCGAGCACCCCGTGTGGAGCCCTATGGCATGCGCCGGCGGGAGCCTGTGCTGACCTGCTCGGGGGCTTCGCTCCTTAGAGGACGCTGCGGTGCCGCTGTTGCGGGGCTATGCGTGCCACGGCGACTGGCCCCGCGCAAGCAAGCGCCGGCATCGGATGCTCGGGAGCCCGGCTTTAGAGCATGCCGGTCTGCAGCTTGGCCGCTTCCGACATCATGTCGCGATTCCACGGCGGATCGAAGACCACTTCCACCCGCGCCTGCACGACGGTGGGCACCAGCAGGACCTTGCTGCGCACATCATCGGCAATGATATCGCCCATGCCGCAGCCCGGCGCAGTCAGCGTCATCTTGATGTCGACTTGGCGCTCGTTGAAGCCCAGAGGGATGATGTTGCACTCGTAGATTAGCCCCAGCTCCACGATATTGATCGGGATCTCGGGGTCGTAGCAGGTAGCCAGCTGCGACCATACCAGCGCTTCCACATCCTCGTCGCTGGCATTGGGAGGCAGCTGCGGCAGTTCCGGCGGTTCCTTGCCTATGGCATCGGCATCTGCGCCCGCTATGCGGAACAAGTTACCCTGTATGAACACCGTAAAGTTGCC
The DNA here is from genome assembly GCA_964460035.1 of uncultured Alkalilimnicola sp. Classification (GTDB taxonomy): domain Bacteria; phylum Pseudomonadota; class Gammaproteobacteria; order Nitrococcales; family AK92; genus CAYWPG01. The sequence continues at coordinate 137,194 of CAYWPG010000002.1, read as the reverse complement.
GCCCAGAGCCTGAGTCAATACTCCCTGAGCGCCCGCCGGAATCGTGCCGGTATCGCCATGAGGAATCAAAATGGCGTCGCAGTCGCGTGTGAAGGTGACGGTTTCGTTGTGAGGGGAGCGCATCGCTTCTCCTGGACCGGCTCGAACTGGGTGAAACATTGTATCAACACCTGCTGAAGCTAGGCCACATCGAATTTCCGACTCGGCAAGTAGGAAAATCGTAGGCGGCGGTGCCAAGCGCTATCATGACGACTACCGCGCTCTGCGCTCCCGCTTTGGCGACCGGTTCAAGGAGGAATACCAATGCCTGACTGGGGGTTCGTGGTGCTGCTCGTTGCCGCTGCCGCGCTAAGTGCCGGCGCAGCGGGCTTTTGGCTGGGATACCGACGCGCCGGCATGAGTTCGCAGCACGCGGCTATGGAGCGCGAACTGGCCGCGGCACGTGCCGAGCACGAGCGAATGCGGGCAGAAGTCAATCGGCACTTCGAACAGACCGCGGAGCTGTTCGACCAGTTGACCGCGACCTATCGCGCGCTCTATCACCATCTGGCCGATGGCTCGCAGCGTCTGGGAGCCGAGCGGCGGCCGGACGACCCGGCCCGGCTGTCGGGGCCAGACGCCGTTCTGCAAAGCGACGGCGGACTGGAAGCGGTTGCCCGTGAGCAGGCATAGGAGCGGGAGATCCCTATGTCCCTGAACGAAGGGGGCATAGCCGAAGCCTTTCGCGCCTAAGCGGCGTATGGGCGGAGGAGGCAGCGCAGCTCCCGGCTAGCGTCAGGAGCATTCAGGGGGAGATTTGGTCGGCTAATCGGCGTTTGCTTGCAGCAGGGCTTCGGCCAACATGAGGCCGCTTAGAAAGGCGCTCTCGATGCGACTGCCGTGGCACCAGTCGCCGCAAACGCCCAGCTGCAGCGTCCGGTCGAGCAGGTAACCCTGTGCGAGCGGATTGATCGTGGCGGCCGTCGGCCACAGGCGGGCCTGTGCTGCCGCCAACGGCAGCGTCTGGTTCAGCAGTTCCGCGAAGCTGTTCAACAGCAGCTCGGCGGCGGCATGTGGAGGCAAGTCCCTATGCTGCCGGCTCCACTGCGGCTGAGCGTGCAAGACCCAAGTTTCGGTGTTCCGGTCTCGGTTCGGTCTGCTGCTATCGCGGCTGGCCCAGGCCAGCGCCGGGTGATCGATGAAGATGCCGTCGGCAGGCGTATCCAGCGGCGCGGAGAAGCGTGCTGCCAGCGCCCAGCAATGGGTGGTGCGTACCTGCGCCGCGCTAGCGGCCAGACGAGGCACGGCTGCGAGCAGGCGCGCCGCCGCTGTGGGCGGGGTTGCAACGACTACGGTGTCGAACCGCCCGGCGAGCCAGCCTTGCTCGCCGTGCAGGCGCCAGCCCTGGGCGCTGCGCGAGATTTCGCGGATTGGAGTGCCATAGCGTACGCGCAGGCCGGCGCCCAGGCCGCTGGCAATGGCCGCCATGACCGGCGTTCCGGCATATCTCGTTTCACTGGCCGCGCTCAGCTCGAGCCGGCCTGCCGTCCAGCGGCCCAGGCGCAGGGGCCAGCGGGCAACCAGCCCAGCAGCGTGCCAATCTTCCACCAACGCCTGAAAGCGAGGGTCGCGGGCCGTGAAGTACTGGGCGCCGATATCTACTAGCTGCCCTTGCACTGCCATGCCGCGCAGGCGTCCGCCGGGCTCTTCCTCGGCTTCGAAAACGACTACTTGCCGGTGCGCGCGGGCGAGCCGTCGCGCACAGCTCAGCCCGGCCAGTCCGGCGCCGACTACCGCAACCCGCATGGGTCTACTGTCGTGGCTCCGATCCGCTTCGACGCATTTGCTCATAGGGCTGGGTCTCGTCATGGGGCGTGTGGTCGGCGCGCGCCGCTATCGCAGCCGCTTCTTGAGCAACCGCAGTAGCCGCCCCACTACGGGGAGGCGTTCGTATATTTGCTCGGCGGCGTCCCAGTAATCATGACAGGAGAGCACGCGGCCATCGACCGTGAAGCGCAGATGGCTGACACCGCACACGCAGTAGGGGCGTCCCTTGAAGTCGAAGAAGAAGCGCCAGACCAGCACGCCCTGCGTGGCGTCGCCGATGCGCTGATCAACGATGAAGCGGGGAGCCTCCAGGCGCTCGAACATACGCTGATAGAGAGCGACCAGGCTGTTGCGGTCGGCGAATTCATGAAAAGGGTTCTTGAAATACACCTCTTCATGAAAGTAGGCGTCGATCGCTTCCAGGTTATCGGGCGAGAGCTCCTGATACCAAGTGGCGATGGCGTCCAAAGGTTGAGCGCTCATGGGGCTGTTCCTTCTGTGCAAGTCGGTGGCGACCTGGGCGATGGGCAAGGAGCTGCGATTCGCCGCGCGCGATCTGGCACTGGCCGCTGCGGCAGCATTCTCCTCCTGTTCCCGTGTGCCGTGATCGCCTCAATCGATGCGTTCGGCGCCTGTCGCCGCATTTGGGCCGTACTTACCCAATAGCTTAGGAGGCGCTACGCCTCTGGAACACGGCTGAACGGTTGACAGGCTCTGTGCGGCGCGCTGAACGTATCAAATAAGACGGGTCAGGGCACACTTTGTATCGGGTTTGTAGCTGCCCGCTTCGCGCCGGCCCGGATGGGGGCAGTCAGCAAGGCTGGGCGCCAGCGTATGGCAACAGACCCTAATAGCGGCAGCAAAAGGCGGACCGCAAGGGCCAGGGGGTGTGCAGCGATTTGACTTGCATCAAGCATGCGATCCCGCGGTCTCGGTTAGCTTGAGAGCAAGATCTCGGGCAAAGCCGGTAAAGGGGGCGCGAAAGTGGAGGTGCGCAGTATGGTCAGCGGCCGGCTGGTGCGGCTGGCGGCAGGGCCCGCGCTGGCTTTGCTAATTGGGTTTGTGGGGCCGCCGGGGCCAACGCCTCCCGCAGCTTGGGCGGTGCTGGCGATCGCGGCCTGGATGGCGCTGTGGTGGTTGACCGAGGCCGTTCCTATCGCCGTGACGGCCTTATTGCCGCTGGCCGCGTTTCCCCTGCTGGGCGTGGCCACTTTGGAAGCGGCGGCCGCGCCCTATGCCAATCCTCTGGTGTTCATGTTCCTGGGCGGCTTTATGCTGGCATTGGCTATGCAACGCTGGCAGTTGCATAGCCGGCTGGCGCTGCTGATCTTGGCTTATGCGGGGCGGCGGCCCGCGCATCTGGTCGGCGGTTTCATGACGGCCACCGCCGTGCTGAGCATGTGGGTTAGCAACACCGCTACGGCAGCTATGATGCTGCCCATCGCCATGTCGGTAGCCGGTTTGGTAGGAGAGTGCCGCGAAGGTAATTGCGGCGACCGGGATCTGTTCGTGACTTGCATGCTGCTCGGGGTGGCCTTCGCGGCCAATATCGGCGGCATGGCCACCTTGATCGGCACCCCTCCCAATGCGCTGCTGGCCGGATTCCTGCGCGAGGCTTACGGGTTGGAAATCGGCTTCGCCCAGTGGATGGCGATGGGCTTGCCGGTGGCTGCGGCGCTGCTGCTCATCGCCTGGTGGGTGCTCACGCGCTTGCTGTTTCCGCTGGAGCGCAGCGAGATCGCCGGCATCGAGGCTTTGTTGGCCGGCCGGCGCCGCGGGCTTGGCCCCATGGCGGCAGCCGAGCGCCGGGTAGCGATTGTGTTCCTGCTGACGGCACTGGCTTGGATATTTCGGCCATGGCTGCAGACGCTGGTCCCTTGGCTGGGGCTGTCCGATCCGGGGATAGCGATGATGGCCGGGCTGTCGCTGTTCGCGATATCGGCAGGGGACGGGCGTGCTTTGCTCGATTGGGAGAGCATGCGCGAGCTGCCGTGGGGCGTGTTGATTCTGGTCGGAGGCGGGCTGAGCCTGGGCGCAGCGATGGAAGCTAGCGGGCTGTCCCTGGCCGTCGCGCAGGGGCTGGCCGCCGTTGCCGACTGGCCGTTATGGGCCCTGGTCGTCCTGGTGATTGCAGCGGTGGTGCTAGTCGGTCACGTTACCAGCAACACCGCCACCGCAGCGACGTTCATACCGCTGGCGGCCGCGCTGGCATTGAGTGTGGAGCGCTCGCCGCTGCTGTTTACCGTGCCGGTGGCTCTGGCGGCATCCTGCGCGTACATGCTGCCTGTGGCAACGCCGCCGAACGCCATCGTCTTTGCCAGCGGTCACCTGCGGGTCTCCGATATGGTGCGCGCCGGAGCGTTGCTCAGCATTGCTGCGGTGGGACTGGTGGCGATAGCGGCCATGGTCGTGGTGCCACGCGTGCTGGCGTAGCGCCGGGCCAGCTCGCTGTCGGGATTCCGGTGCGGTGGCCGGCACTCAGGCGCTAAGGGCGGTGGTACCTGTGTCGGCCTGCCGCTGGCGGCGCTCCCAGAACTTTTCATGAAAGAAGTAGGCCACGGTGTTGCAGAGCGGCTCGATCAGCGCGACGGCGCCGCCCAACGCGAAGCTGCCCGTCATGATATAGACGACAGTAAAAGCCACCGTTATGTGCATGATGCCGAAGCTGATCGTTTTGGTCATTTCGCTTCCTCCCGAATACTCTTGTCGCAAATGATAATGGTTCTCGTTAACGGCGAGAAATCGATAGTCTGAATCGTTGCGATAGTTTCTGCCTAACGCTTTGGCGCACCGACGCCTCGCTAGGGAACGGTTGCGTGGGCCGGTAACCGCTTCGCCGGACGTTTTTGGAAGGTGGTTCGGCGGTAGTTAAATGTTTGCGTTTGCCGCGGGGTTGGGGTAATGTCGCCGCAGGCCGAACCCGTTGCTCTTCTTCGATCCCTGCCGATTCGGGGCTTTTCGCCTCGCCTTCCCTCGGATTTCCAAGACGACTGACTGGTGTCGACCGTGTAGGTAGTGCGCCAGGCAGCAGTGGCTGTCGAACGGTTGCCTGCCAATAGTTCCAGCGGCGTGAACCGGATGTCCGGTGCCGCATAGTGAGAGTGAAACTGAGAGTTATGAAGTCGATTTACGTAGGCAATCTGCCCTTCTCCGCCACTGAAGACGAGGTGCGCGACCTGTTCGCGGCTCACGGCGCGGTTCAGTCCGTCCGTCTGATGACCGATCGCGAAACCGGCCGTCCGCGCGGCTTCGGCTTTGTCCAGATGAGCGCGGGCGAGGCCGATGCCGCGATTCGTGCGCTGGATGGGAAGGAGTTCGGCGGGCGCAGCCTGCGCATTAACGAGGCACAAGAGCGTCCGGCTCGTCCGCCGCGCTCTAACGATCGCCGTTGGTAACAGCGCCGGTCAGCTAGAGTTGCTTAACGGCCGGGCCCTTGCGGTCCGGCCGTTCGACTCCCTTCTGCTGTTGTAGACTGTCTGCCTAGCCGGGTTGTCCTGGCGGCAGTGTTCGGTCTGTTCGCTTGGCGAAGTCTCTTCTGTGCGTCCAAGTCGAAACCTCGATTATCCCAATCAGCGAGCCAACTGGAGAATCATCGCCAGTCTTTGGCCGTACCTGATGGAATTCCGCGGGCGGGTGGTGCTGGCGCTGGTGTTGCTTGCGCTGGCAAAGCTCGCCAACGTGACGGTCCCGATCGCGCTCAAATTCATTGTGGACAGGCTGGATCCAGCCGGTGCCACGGCGGTGGCTGTGCCGCTGGCGCTGCTGATCGGCTACGGCGCGCTGCGCTTCGGCACCGTGTTCTTCGGCGAACTGCGCGATGCGGTGTTCGCGCGCGTGGCGGAGCGGGCCATGCGGCGCGTTTCCTTACAGGTGTTTCGCCACCTCCACAGCCTGGAGCTGGGCTTTCATCTCTCCCGTCGCACCGGCGGATTGGCGCGCGATATAGAGCGCGGGACCAACGGTATTAGCTTCCTGCTGCGCTTTCTGCTGTTCAACATCATTCCCACGCTGCTCGAGATCGGGCTGGTGGCGCTGATCCTGCTGGCGGCCTTCAGCGTGCGCTATGCGCTGGTTGTAGTGGCGGCGATTGCGCTCTATGTGATCTTCTCCATTGTGGTGACCGAGTGGCGGACGCGCTTCGTACGCGAGATGAACGAGCGCGACAACCAGGCCAACACGCGCGCGGTGGACAGCCTGCTGAACTACGAGACGGTCAAGTATTTCAACAACGAGGAGCACGAGGCGCGCGAGTACGACAAAGGCTTGGCGGCGTGGGAGAGCGCGCGTATGAAGAACCGCCTGTCGCTGGCTGCGCTGAACTCGGGGCAGGCGCTGATCATCGCGGCGGCGGTGACCGTCATGATGATAATGGCTGCGTATGAGGTGGCGGCCGGAGCGCTCACGCTTGGCGATCTGGTGATGATCAACGCCTACATGATCCAGCTTTTCATCCCGCTCAACTTCCTGGGCATGGTCTATAGGGAGATCCGCCAGGCGTTAGTGGACATAGAGCGCCTGTTCGGGCTGCTGCAGCAGCCCGCGCGCGTTGTCGACGCGCCGGACGCCAAGCCGCTGCAGGTGCGCGCGGGCGGGATACGCTTCGAGAACGTGAGCTTCGGCTACCAGCCGGATCGGCCCATTTTGCACGATGTGAGTTTCGAGATACCGCCGGGAAGCAAGGTGGCTGTGGTAGGCCCCAGCGGCGCGGGCAAGTCTACTCTGGCGCGGCTGTTATTTCGTTTTTACGATGTGGACAGCGGCCGTATTCTGATCGATGGCCAGGATATCCGCACTGTGACGCAAGCGAGTTTGCGTGCGGAAATTGGCGTTGTGCCACAGGATACGGTGCTGTTCAATGATACGATCTACTACAATGTGGCGTACGGCAGACCCGATGCCGACGAAACAGAGGTGCGTCGCGCGGCTTCCCTGGCGCATTTGGACGAATTCATCGCGCAGCTGCCGCAGGGATTCGCAACGAAAGTAGGGGAGCGCGGCCTGAAGGTCTCGGGCGGCGAGAAGCAGCGGATCGCCATCGCGCGTATGCTGCTCAAGAACCCGCCCATACTGGTGTTGGACGAGGCGACTTCGTCGCTGGATTCTCGCTCCGAGGCAGCCGTGTTGGGCGCGTTGGAAGAGGTCAGTGAGCGGCGCACCACGCTGGCCATTGCCCACCGGCTGTCTACCGTTCGCGATGCCGACCGCATCGTGGTGCTGGAGCGAGGGCGAGTGGTGGAACAGGGAAGCCATGAGGAACTGCTGGCCCAGGGAGGGGTCTACGCACGGCTGTGGCACAATCAGCAGCTGGAGCCTTCTGCCGATAGGATCGGCTAGACAAAAGAATCCGGAATACGGTTTAGCGGCGTTTGCAAGTGGAAGGCTGCAGCGCATGACTGCCCTGAATTTCGGATATTAGCGAGACTAGAGTTGAATAACGACGAACGACCGGTGGCACGCGTGACTGCCTCGGGTTCCGACGATATTGGTAACGGCCAGCGCAAGCAGCCGGTGCAGGCACGCAGTGTGGCTCGTGTCGAGCGAATCCTGGATGCGGCTGCCAGCGTTATAGCCGAAGTCGGCGTGGCCAGTGCCACGACGACCGGCATCGCCCAACGAGCCGGCATTACGCTGGCTTCCCTGTACCGGTATTTCCCGAACAAGACGGCAGTGATCCGAGCCGTTGCGGAGCGTCAGCTGCGGCGCCTGGATGCCCACTTCGAAGAGTTCCTGGTAGATCTGGATTTCGATCGCGGCCTGGAGCGGTTGCTGGATACCTACGCCGAGTTCTATCGCACTGAGCCTGGCTATGTGGAAATCTGGTCGGGCGTACAGGCCATCCCGGAACTGGCGGAGCTCGATTTGCTGGATCTGCAGCGCCATGCCCAGCGCATTGCCGAGCGCGCCCTGGTACGCGATCCGGATCTCGATCCGGTGCGCCTGGAGGCTGCCAGCATGATGCTCAGCCGCGCATGCGCCGCCGTACTGCGGCTGGCGATGACCATGCCTGCGGAGAAGGCAGCTGCCCTGGTAGCGGAAGCCAAGTTCATGGCCCGCGTGTATATCCGCGATCGTTTCCCGCGCCGTTGAATGCCTCGCTGCCGCAGGCGGCGGCCAGGAGCCGGGCCAGCTCGCGCGTCGCTGGCCCGGCGCTGTCGCGATCGGCGAAGACCAGGTAGAGCTGTTCGTGGCGTACACCACCCTCGATGAGGGGCAGCGGCTTGAGAATGCCCGCAGCCAGCTCCTCTTCGATGTGCTGCCGCGGCAGCCAGGCAAATCCCAGCCCTTGTTTGATCGCCAGTATCGACGTTTTCAGGTGCGATACAGTCCAGCGCTGTTCGGCGCCCAGCCAGCCGACATCCCGCTTGCGCCGCAGCCCGGTGTCTCGCACGACCAGCTGACGATGGGCGATGAGATCGTGATGGCTGAGCGGGCGGCCGAGACGGTGTAGCGGGTGCTCGGCATGAGCGACCGCGATGAAGTCCAGCCGCAGCAAAGGCGTACCCAGAAAGCCGGGGGGGACCTGCCCGGTAATCGCCAGATCCACTTCCCTGGCCAATAGCGCTTCGTTGGTGCCGGACAGTACCGACTCGATGAGCTGCACTCGGCTCGGACGGCATTCATTGGCGAAGCGCTCCAGAGTCTGCAGCAGCAGCTCGGGCGGGAAGACGACCTCCACCGCCAGGCGCACCTCCGGCTCCCATCCTTGCGCAAGACTGGCGGCGAGCTGTTCCAGACTGTGTGCCTGCTCCAATAGGCCGCGGGCCCGTTGGAGCAGCAGCTTTCCCGCTTCGGTAAGCTCGCTGCGGCGGCCGCTCTGCCGCAGTAAGGCGATGGGCAGCTGTTCCTGTAGCCGGCTCAGCGCGTAGCTGATGGAAGACTGGCTTTTGTTCAGCGCCTCTGCGGCTTGGGCGAAGCCCCCGTAGTCGACCACGGCTTGCAGAATGGCCCATTGTTCCAGCGATGTGCGGGGCGGTCTTGGGTTCATTTATCTAATAAATGGATGGTTGTGACCAATTAATTGCGGCATTTTATCGTAAAGTTTGATTTATAGTAGGCTAGTGCGTGGTGCGGGCGAAAACTGCGGTTTAGTTCATGGGATTTGTGTCACGCCCCGCTTGGCGCAAGGCCTGTTGCAGCGCCGCCGGCCAGGCTTTGGTGGTTACGGCTGTGATGGCGGCGCAAGGAGATAAAGTATGACTGTTCGCAAGATCGTACGGGTAATCAGTGGTCAACCGGCGTCCGACGGTGCTGGCGTCAGGCTCAACCGGGTCTTTGCGCCCAACCATCCGCTGGATCCGTTCCTGCTGCTGGATGAGTTCAACTCGGACGATGCCGCCGATTACATCGCGGGTTTTCCCGCGCATCCTCATCGCGGTTTCGAGACGGTAACGTACATGATCGAAGGCGAGATGCTGCACGAAGACCATTTGGGCAACCGGGGCCGACTGACCAGTGGCGCCGTGCAATGGATGACTGCCGGCCGCGGCATCATCCACTCGGAAATGCCCCAGCAGGAGGACGGGCGGATGCGCGGCTTTCAGCTGTGGTTGAACTTGCCGGCCTCGCAGAAGATGAAGCCGGCGAGTTACCGCGATATCCCGCCGGAGGAGATTCCGCGGGTGAATCTGGAAAGCGGTGTGGTGAAGGTGATCGCCGGGCGCTTCCAACATGCCGAGGACGTCACCGAAGGCCCGGTGACCGGGGTGGCCACCGACCCGCTGTACCTCGACATCGAGCTCAAGCCCGCAAGCCGCATCCAAGTGCCCGTTGTGGAGGATTACACCGTGCTCGCCTATGCGTTCGAGGGCAGCGCCAGCTCGCAGGGCGCTGGTATCCGCCAGGGGCAGTTGGCGGTGTTCGGGCCGGGCGAGACGGTGGAGCTGGAGGGCGGGGAAGCCGGTGCGCGATTGCTGTTCCTGGCCGCCCGTCCGCTGAAGGAGCCCATCGCGCATTACGGGCCGTTCGTGATGAATACGGTGGAGGAGCTGGAGCAGGCGCTGCGGGATTACCGCGATGGCCGGCTGACGGCATGAGCCGGGCGGCGGGGTGGGGCGGCGCGGGCGGCGACCCGCCCGGCTAGTGCGAGCGCGGGCGCTCCCACGGTTCCACCGCGCCTGGGACGATTTCGAACAGCGGATGGCACAGCGGTTCTGTCGCTTGCTGACAGCGTAGGTACGCTGCCGGATCGCGTTCGGCGAGTTTGTCCAGCAGGTGTTGCCGCTCGTAGCTCAGCTGCCCCGTGGTGGTTCGAATCCGGTCCGTAGCGCGGGCCGGATTGATCTTGTCGCGGCGGAACCGGTAGCGGCGCCGGTCAGCTTCCGCCGCCACGGCTTGGAGGTAGCTGCCTATACCTGCCAGCGGTTCGTCCAGGGTCAGGAAGCGTTCGAGTTGCGGATGTCGCCGGTAGCCGCGGGTAGCGCCGGCGAGTACCTTTTGCGCCAGCAGCGCCTCGCGCCACAGCGCCAACAGTCCTTTCGTATCGAGATAGCAGGGGTGTAGCGTCCACAAACGCATGGGCGGCGGTCGCTTCGCGGCCGTCAGCCGCAGTGCCTGGCCGCGATGGCCAGCAGGTCTTCGATGTCCACCGGCTTTTTCAGTTGTCCGGCTACCGGGACCGATACGCTCTCGCGCCCAGCCGAGAGCACATAGACGGGGGTAGCACTCGCATGCGGTACGGCGGTGGGCAGCGCTTCGAGGAACTCTTGCCCGTTCATATAGGGCATCATCAGATCGAGGAAAATCAGGGAAGGTCTCGCGCCGCTCTGCAGCAGCTCCAGTGCCGCCCGCCCGTTAGATGCCGTCTGGACCGCGTATCCTTCACTCTCGAACAAATCGCGTAACAATCCGCGAATGACGGCGTCGTCTTCTACAACCAGAATGCTGTCCTTCATCGCTCTATGTTAACCGATCTGCCATACGACAGTAGCGTGCATTGGTCTATATCGCCCATCGGCGCCGCGACGACTTATTCCCCCTAGAGCGCTGCATAAAGGGGGTATGGCTGAGCATAGCCCCATAGCGCTTGCGTTAGCTACCGCAAACTCCTGCTAGTGGCATTGGTGTGGCCTTTGGCAAGCACATGGGAGTAACGAGCGGGGTTTGCTGCGCAGCCAGGTTGGCAGACCCGCAGGGGCGATGCCCTCATGGCAGAAGGTCGCTGTGGCCGCTCATAGTGGACGGCAAAGCGGCGCACGCTTTATAGTCGGTGGCCCTAGGGGGCGTTCCGCTTGCATTGCGCGCCCGTGATACGTGTCCGCGAGATATCAGTCCCGGGGCGTATCATTGGGCGGCGTTTGCGGCCTTGCGCAGGCGTGAAATACAAGAACAGCCCCTGGCTGTATGCCAGGGGCTGGCTTGCCCGAGGTGGCGGGGCGATCGCCGTTCAGTAATGCCTGCGATGCCTGTGGTGCGTACCGAATCGGCTCGGACGGGTCGTAAGCATCTGATTTCTAAAGTTCGGTGCCGCGATTGCCGAGGGTTGGACAGGTTGTGGCTTGGGAAGGGTGCCGCAAGACGGCGCTCGGCTCCGTTGTCGCAGCCTAGCCGGCTCGGGCCGTCGCTTGCCGGGATGTGTAAGCAGCCGTCGCGACGATTAGATAGGGTTCTCGGGCATTAGCCCGTCCGTTCATTGGAGGAGAAGCTTTTATGCAACGCAATCTGTTCGATCTGACGGGCAAGATCGCCCTGGTAACCGGCGCCAGCCGCGGCATCGGCGAGGCGATCGCCAAGCTGCTGGCTCAGTATGGTGCGCACGTCATTGTCTCCAGCCGTAAGCTGGGCGATTGCGAGAAGGTCGCCGCAGAGATTCGCGAGGCGGGTGGCAAAGCCTCGGCATTTGCCTGCCACGTCGGCGACATGGAGCAGATCGACGCCATCGAGGAGTACGTCCGCAACGAGTTCGGACGCTTGGACATCCTGGTCAACAACGCGGCCACCAACCCGTACTTCGGTCACGTGCTGGACACGGACCTTGCGGCATATCAGAAGACCGTAGACGTCAATATTCGTGGCTACTTCTTCATGTCGACCAAGTTCGGCAGGATGATGCGCGACCAGGGCGGCGGCGTGATCGTCAATACCGCGTCGGTCAACGGCGTTCGCCCGGGCGGGCAGCAGGCGGTCTACTCCATCACCAAGGCGGCGGTTATCAACATGACCAAGGCCTTCGCCAAGGAGTGCGGCCGCTACAACATCCGCGTCAATGCGCTGTTGCCGGGCCTGACCGAGACCAAGTTCGCCTCCGCGCTGTTTACCAACCCGGACATCCACAACCGGGTGATTCAGAATATCCCGCTGCAGCGCTCGGCCAAACCCGAAGAGATGGCCGGTACCGTGCTCTACCTTGTCTCCGATGCCGCCAGCTTCACCACGGGCGCCTGCATCGTCGTCGACGGCGGTTCGCTCGCCTGAGAAATCCTGCGGCGGGTGCCTTCAGGCACCCGCCGGCAGCCTGTCCCTGCAGGCTGCGGACCACTGGCTTGCGTTCGCCAAATCGTTCGGATCGCGTACCCTACTTCCCACTCGTTTCAACTTCCCAGCGCAGAGCGCATCGGTCGGTGCCGGGCATGGGTTGCGCGGCATCCGTGCCGACGTCGCTGCGAACGCGCGACCTTGAGAGCCGTGCCGGGCTCGACGCGTAAGAGCCGCCCCCTGAGGAGGGTATCATGTCCGAGACGCTGCTGAACTTCCGCGACCTTGAGTTTCAGCTCTACGAGTTGCTGGACGTCGAAAGCCTGACCCAGCGGCCTCGTTTTGCCGATCACGACCGTGCGACCTTCGATAGCGCCATCGCCACTGCGCGTCAGCTCGCCACTCAGTATTTCGAGCCGTACAACCGCAAGGCAGACGAGCAGGAACCGGAGTTTCGCAACGGCGGCGCCATTACGATTCCGGAGACGGCGGCGGCTGTGCTGGCGCATGCCAAGGCGGGCTTCGTGGCCGCGCACCATGATGCGGAGCTGGGCGGAATGCAGCTGCCCAACACCATCGCCAGCAGCTGCAGCGCGATTTTCCATGCCGCGAACATCAGCTTCTCCGCCTACGCCATGCTCAGCACCGCGGCGGCCAATCTTATTCATGCCTTTGGCAGCGAACAGCAGAAAGCCCAGTTCCTGATGCCGCTGCTGGACGGGCGCGCCACGGGCACCATGGCGCTTACCGAGCCTCATGCCGGATCGTCACTGGGCGATATCAAGACGCAGGCGGTGCCGCACAGCGACGGCACTTACCGCATCCGCGGCAACAAGATCTTCATATCGGCCGCCGAGCACGACTTCGGCACCAATATCATCCACTTGGTGTTGGCACGCATAGAAGGTGCGCCCGCCGGAGTGAAAGGCATTTCCCTGTTCATCGTCCCCAAGTTCCTGCCCGGGGAGAACGGCGAGAGCGTGCGCAACGACATCACGCTGGCCGGCCTGCTGCACAAGATGGGTTACCGGGGCACCACTTCTACCGTGCTCAACTTCGGCGATCGGGGCGGTGCGGTGGGCTACCTGGTCGGCGAGCCCGGGCGCGGGCTCAGCTATATGTTCCACATGATGAACGAGGCGCGCATTGGAGTGGGCCTGGGAGCGGTAATGCTGGGTTACCGCGGCTATCTGCACTCGCTGGAGTATGCCCGCAACCGCCCGCAAGGGCGCCTGCCGCAGGCGCGCGACCCGGCCAGCCCTCAGGTGCCCATAGTGCAGCATGCGGATGTGCGCCGCATGCTGCTGGCGCAGAAGGCCTATGTAGAGGGCTGTTTCGCGCTGTGCTTATACGCCGCGAGGCTGGTGGACGAGATCAAGACGGGCGCAGCGGACGCTGCCGCACGTGCGCAGGAGCTGCTGGATCTGCTGACGCCGGTGGTGAAGGCGGGCAGTTCCCAGTTCGGTTGCAAGGCCAACGAGCTGGCCATCCAGATTCTGGGCGGTGCGGGCTATACCCGCGACTATCCGGTAGAGCAGTTCTACCGGGACAACCGGCTCAATCCGATTCACGAAGGCACGGATGGTATTCAGTCCCTGGATCTGCTCGGGCGCAAGCTGGGGCAGAACGGCGGCGCCGGGCTGGCCGCGCTGCTCGAAGAGGTGGCGGCTACGCTCGCGCAAGCGCAGCAGCTGCAGGCGACCCGAGCGCTTGGCGAGTCGCTGGCCGCCATGCGCGATCGGGTGCTACTGGTGGTCGAAACGCTGCAGCAGGCGCTGGCGCAGCAAGGTCCCGAAAAGGCACTGGCCAATTCGTACCTGTTTCTCGATTTCTTCAGCCGCTTCGTACTGGCTTGGCAGTGGGTGCGACAAGCCGTGGCCGCCGCACGCGCACTGGAGGCAGGGGCTGCCGGTGCCGATGCTGAGTTCTATCGTGGCAAGCTGCAGGCCGCGCAATATTTCCACCGCTGGGAGTTGGCGATGACGGCTGGCCAAGCCGAGCTGCTGCGTAATCTGGATTCTACTTGCCTGGACATGCAGGACGCTTGGTTCTGAGCCGCGGCGGCGCAGGCCGCCCGGTGGGAACGCCCCCTGGCCGCGAATCTTCACATTCCCGCCGCAGCCGGGAAAAACTTTCGCGCCAAGGGGTGCGCTCCCACAGAAACAGGCCCCACCTGTTGACGCAATCCACCCGTGTTGGAGCAGCCCCCATAGGAAAGGCGCCGGTGGCGGCGCGCCGGCGCTGTCGGCTACTATGGCAAGCGCTGCCCGGACTCGGTCCGCAATCGATGTGAGCGCTGGTATGACTACGCTAGGAACCCCCCTTAGCCCCAATGCAACTCGCGTGATGCTGCTTGGTGCCGGTGAGCTCGGCAAAGAGGTGGCGATAGAGCTGCAGCGGTTCGGTGTCGAAGTCGTGGCTGTGGATCGTTATGCGAACGCGCCCGCCATGCAGGTGGCGCATCGCAGTCACGTGATCGATATGCTCGATGCGGCTGCGCTAAGGGCGGTGGTGGAGCGAGAGCGCCCCGCGTTGATCGTGCCGGAGGTCGAGGCCATCGCCACCGACGAGCTGGTCGCACTGGAAGCGGAGGGGTTCCGGGTGATTCCCACTGCCCGCGCCACGCGCCTGACCATGGATCGCGAGGGGATTCGACGACTCGCTGCCGAGGAGCTGGGTTTGCGCACCTCGGCTTACCGTTTCGCCAGCTCTCCCGAGGAATACCAGCAGGCGGTGCGCGAGATCGGGCTGCCGTGTGTGGTCAAGCCCATCATGAGCTCGTCGGGCAAGGGCCAGAGTGTGGTGCGCAGCGAGCAGCATATTGAGCCTGCCTGGCGTTATGCCCAGGAAGGCGGTCGCGCCGGCCGCGGCAAAGTGATCGTGGAGGCGCTGGTAGAGTTCGATTACGAGATCACCCTGCTGACGGTTCGCCATGCGGGCGGCGTCACCTTCTGCGAGCCCATCGGGCACAGACAGGAGGATGGCGACTATCGCGAGTCCTGGCAGCCGCAGCCAATGGCGCCGGCGGCGCTGGCCGAGGCCCAGCGCATGGCAACGGCGGTAAGCCAAGCGCTGGGAGGCGTCGGCGTGTTCGGGATGGAGTTCTTCGTGAAGGGCGAGACCGTTTACTTCAGCGAAGTCTCGCCGCGACCGCACGACACCGGGCTGGTGACGCTGATTTCGCAGGACTTGTCCGAATTTGCCTTGCACGCGCGGGCCATCCTCGGCTTGCCGATTCCGGTCGTGCGCCAGCGCGGTCCGGCAGCATCCAGTGTGGTTCTGGTCGATGGGGACTCGGACCGCATTCGTTACGAGAACGTGGAGCGCAGCCTGGCCGAGCCGGACACCCAGCTTAGACTGTTCGGCAAACCCGAGGTGCGCGGCCGCCGTCGTATGGGCGTTGCGCTGGCGCTGGCCGGCGACATAACAGCCGCGCGTGCCAAGGCCAACGCGGCTGCCGCCGCGATTGCCGTGAAGCTCGATTAGTTCGGGCCCGGCATTTGGCTTGGATAGTTCCGGCACACGCCGGGGATTGCGACGCCACAGGGAGGGGGCATGAAACTAGAGGGAGCTTGTCACTGCCGCGCGGTGACGTTCAGCTGTCGTTCCGCTGCGCCTTATCCGTATCAGCGATGCTATTGCTCGATTTGCCGTAAGACCGCCGGCGCCGGCGGTTACGCGATCAACATCATGGCCGCAGCGGACAGCCTGCGCGTGACCGGCAAGCGTCATTTGAAGGTGTACAGAGCCCGGCTGGGCGATCGCGCGGACGCCGATGCGCATGGCCGCAGCCCCGGGCAGCGGCATTTCTGCGGCGAGTGCGGCAGTCCGTTGTGGCTGTTCGATCCGCGCTGGCCCGAGCTGGTGCATCCCTTCGCGTCGGCCATAGATACGCCTTTGCCTGTGCCGCCCGAGAGGGTGCACATGATGTTGGACTTCGCGCCGGCCTGGTGCGAGCCGGACTTGCGGCCACAGGACGCGCGCTTCGGCGGCTATCCGGAAGAGTCGATAGAAGAATGGCACCGACGGCACGGTTTGTGGCAACGGTCTTGAACGTGAGCGCGGTGTGCTGCTTTGATTCTTTGCGACACGGCCATAAGACGGAATATCGGGGCGGTTCACGATTCCGTTAATACCGATTCCGCTAATATGGGCAAGCTGCTACGATGGGCGCGCGTTAGCTAAAGGCGCGGGGGCGGCGACTGGCCAACCGTGCGGCTGTTCTAGCCGGTCGCTGCAGGCCCTACGGCAGCGGCATTGGGGGTTGTTCCCGGGTGTTTGGCCGGCGCCGTGGTTCGCATGTGTCCAGCGGGGCGCGGCGAGCGTAGCTGCGAAATGCCGGGACAAACATCCTAGCACCTGAACGCGTTAACTTTACGAACGACAAGGAGCGCGTCATGCGTCGAACACTTGTTGCGGCCTTGCTGCCATTGGCGCTGGCTTCCACCGCTCAGGCCGATAGCCTGGATCTGAAACTGAACGATTCCATGGCCGAGCTTATCTATGCCACCGGGGCGCAGAACCTTGGTCTGCAGGATGGCGATGTGAGCGTCGGTTTCCTCTTCAACGAAGATAACGATCTTGCCGCTACGCTGGGTTTCCAGTCCACCGGGCGCATGGACGATGCGTTGAGCTTCGCCATCGGCTTGAAGAGCTGGGGCGTGCACGTGGACGAAGCCGAGGAGACCCTGCTCTCCTTCGGTCTGGGTGCGGGGATCGGCTACACGATTCCCGGGACGCCGGTAACCTTGTCGGCGAGCGGTTACGTGGCGCCCAATATCCTGACTTTCGGCGACTCGTCCGGCGTGCGGGAATGGAGCGTGCGCGCTCAGGCCCAGGTGCTGCCGAACGCTGCGCTGTTCGTCGGCTGGCGCGAGCTGCGGGTGCGGCTGGACGATTACGGCAGCTATGAGCTGGACGACACCGTGCACATAGGGCTGCGCTTAGGGTTCTGACCAGCTAGGCTGGCCGATACCGCGGCGGCGGCCGTGGCAGGCGATGTTGAAAAAAGGGGCGGGCCTTTTCGAAGGCCCGCCCCTTTTTGTTGTTTGCGCGATTATCGCGCAAAGGTCGGCTCAGGCGGCTTTCTTGCCGGTCTGGGGGCGAACCAGCTTCTGAGTCTCCCGGCTGTAGTGACTGCCTATCTCGGCCAGTGTCTTGACGTCGTTTTGCAGTTGTTCGCCTAGCTGGCGCGCGGTCTCGGACCGGCCTGCCAGGTAGTTCTGCAGGCTGCCGAGGTCCTTTACCTGAAGGGCTGCGCGCAGCTCCGTGAAGCCCAGGCTGGTATAAGTGCGAGCCTTGTCCAGTTGGAAGTCGACCAGCTTTTCGGTGGTATCCAGCGCCAGACGGTTGAGGTCGCGCACCGTCTCCAGCGATAGGACCGGAAAGGCGTTCTTACCGAAAAAGTCTTCGAATTGCATGGCGTAATTACCTCGTTTCACAAACCTAGGGGGGCCTTATCGGTTTGTCATTGTGCGTTGCAGCATAACAAGCGTTTTGCTGCGTTGCAACAAGAATGTTGGTAATGGCTTTTCCGATCCTGACAATACTCCCGCGAGTTTATGAGCCAGCGGATCTTGGCTTGTGGCGGAGGCTCGCGAAGCCGGCCTGGCAGCCCGAGCCGATTCATTGAATCGGACTGTTAGCGGATACAACCCGGTTGTCGCTGGCAGCGGATTCGAGCCAAGGTGCGCTGAAGATGGCCGGTATCGGTGCCCGCATGAGCAAGGCCCGCACGGGCTGCGCTCTCGGCCTCGTCCAGACGGCCCAGTTCGGCCAGAACGTGAGCGAGATTGTTGTAGAGCAGGGCCGGGGGAGCGCCGGCGTCGATCCCCCGGCGAAAAGCCGCTGCGGCGCCTTCCAGATCGCCCTGATGATAGTGCGCGTTTCCCAATGCCAGCGCGAGGCTGGGGTCTTGAGGCCAACGGGCGGTTCCGGCCGCGTAGGCCCGCGCCGCGGCATCGAGCTGTCCGCCACGTTCGAGTTCGTATGCGGCGGCCAGATACTCCCCGGGGACTGCGCTGGCGGGCACGGTTCCCGGAGCCGTCACCACCATGGCCCAGTTGCTGCTGCGGGCCCAGGTGCGTAGGAAGGTGCGAGCCGGGGTGAGGTGACGTTGGTGAGTGCCGGAGCGCAGTATGAAGGTCTCGTCGCCCGGCGAGTAGCCGACGACCACGGCATAGTGCCAGAACGGCAGCCAGCTCAAGCCGAGATTCTGTAGGACCAGCACCGGGTGGCCGGCGGCGAGTTCGGCTATGAGCGCATTGGGTTCGGGCGGAATGCGGTATGCCAGGCGTCCGTAACGGCGCGCCTGAGCAAGCAACTCCGTCTGCAATGTGCCGCGCCGGGCGGGAATGTAAAGCGATGCGGTGAGCTCGTCCGGGTGTACCCCTACCCCGGCCCAGTTCAAAACGGTAGCCAGAGCGGCGGGACCGCACTGGTACTCCTCCTGCGGATGAAAAGGCACATCGGCCAGCTCCACCGGCGCCTGGCGCTGCTGGCCGGCGGTGGGGGCGGGCAGGCGGTTAGCGCAGCCGACGACCCCCAGCGCCAGCATCATGATCCCCAGCAAACGCAGCATCGTGGCGGCGGCTGATCTCGTTTACCGCCGGTCGGGGCCGCGCACGAAGGGGAAAATGTCGGTAAAGCCGAGGATGTCGGTGACCAGCAGTACCAGGAACACGAACACCAGTGCGTTGAGTACCCCGGCGCCGGCGGGCATCTCGTCCATGCGCGCGGCCAGCTCGTTGAGCTCGGCGGGGCTCAGGCTGTCCACGCGCTGCTGCGCCTGCTGCGGGTCCACGCCCCAGCCGATCAAGCGGTCGCGCACGTCGTCGCGTTCCAGCAAGGCGTGCAGGCGTGCGCGCTGCTCATCGGCGAGCTGGCGGTCCACGATAGCCTGCGTGCTGATCATCCCGGCCTGCGCTGCAGGCAGGTAGACGCTGGTCAGAAGGAAGATGCCGGTCAGCGCGCTCACTAACCAGCGCGCCCACACCCTATTGTTCTTCATTCGATTCTCCTGGTTAATTGGCAAGTTGCAGTGGTCAGAGATAAGAGTGCCGCAGCTTTTCCGTCAAGTATATATAGGCCCGATCGCGAAGTGCCGCAGCCGGTATGGCTGCCTTATACTGCCGGGGAAGCCCCGCGTTCCGGTATTGCGCGCGGGGGCACGCTACTGCAAACTCCGGGCGGCGCGCAGCGGGGCAAAAGGCTCGGCGAATTGCCTAAAATGCGCTCTGGCCGGCCTTGTCGGAACACCGCTTGCAGGCGATTATGCGCGGATGCGAGCGCGGGCGGGCACAACCAGCGTTGGCGTGTCCGCTCTCGGCAGTGCGTGTCGGTCGGAGGCTGACAGCGTCCGACCGGCAGCGCGGCTTAATCCCCCTTTCAGGCTCCCTGATTACGGAGACGCCGGTTTGGAAGATATCGAAACCCTCAGACGCATTCTCAAGGATTACCGGCGTATTGCGGTCGTCGGTTTGTCGGCGAACTGGTATCGGCCCAGTTATTTCGCCGCCAAGTATCTGATCGATCACGGTTACGATGTGGTGCCGGTCAACCCCGCCTACGACGAGGTGCTGGGGCGGCGCTGTTACCCCAGTCTGGACCAGATCCCCGGCCCGGTGGACGTAGTGGACATCTTCCGCAAGGCCGAGGATGTGCCGCCGCTGGTGGAGCAGGCCATCGCCATAGGCGCCAAGGTGGTGTGGATGCAGCTGGGCGTGATCAACGAACAGGCCGCTGCACGTGCCCGAGAGGCTGGGCTGGAGGTGGTCATGGATCGCTGCATGAAGATCGAGTACGCGCGCCTTTTCGGTGGGCTGAACTTCGTAGGCGTCAACACCAAAGTGATTTCTTCCAAGCGGCCGCGAACGCTCCCCTACTGATCGGGCACCGCACGCACTCTTACAGGATCGACTAGAGATGGCTGACAGAGAATTCGGTTTCGAGACCCTATGCCTGCATGCGGGCCAATTGCCGGACCCGGCGACCGGCAGCCGGGCAGTGCCGATCTACCGCACCGCCTCGTATGTGTTCGACAGCACCGACCACGCCGCCAGCCTGTTCAACCTGCAGACTTTCGGCAACATCTACAGCCGGATGATGAATCCGACCAACGCTGTGTTCGAGGAGCGCATGGCCGCCCTGGAGGGCGGGCGGGCGGCGCTCGCCGTGGCCTCGGGCATGGCCGCGCAGATCACGGCGTTGCTGACGCTGCTCGAAAGCGGCGACGAGCTGGTCGCCGCTCGCACGCTTTACGGCGGGACCTACAGCCAGCTCAACGTCACCTTGCGGCGGCTGGGCATCAGGGCGCATTTCGTCGATCCGGACGACCCGGAGAATTTCCGTCGCGCCATTACGCCCAAGACCAAGCTGCTGTACGCAGAGACGATAGGCAATCCCATGGGCAACGTCGTCGACATCGAGGCGCTGGCGGCGATCGCCCACGAGGCGGGCCTGCCGCTGGTGATCGACAACACGATGGCCAGCCCCTATCTGTGCCAGCCCATCCGCCACGGTGCCGATATCGTGGTGCACTCGGCCACCAAATTCATTTGCGGACACGGCACGGCGCTGGGCGGCGTGATCGTGGAATCCGGCAAGTTCCCTTACGACAACGGCAACTTCCCGGGCATGACGGAGCCTTCCGAGGGGTACCACGGCGTACGCTTTTACGAGACGTTCGGCGACTTCGCCTTCACCATGAAAGCCCGGGTGGAAACGCTGCGAACCATGGGGCCGACCCTGGCGCCCGACAGCGCTTTCCTGTTTCTGCAAGGCTTGGAGACGCTGCCGCTGCGCATGGAACGCCACTGCGAGAACGCGCTCAAAGTGGCCGAGTTCCTGGCCGCGCATCCACAGGTCAGCTGGGTGCGCTTCGCGGGCCTGCCGGACAGCCCTTACCATGAGCTGGCCAAGAAGTACCTGCCGCGCGGCGCCGGCGCAGTACTGAGCTTCGGAATCAAGGGCGGTATGGAGGCCGGCGTCAAGTTCATCGAAGGCGTACAGTTTCTCAGCCACCTTGCCAACATCGGCGATGCCAAGACGCTGGTGATTCATCCTGCCTCTACCACGCATAGGCAGCTCTCGGAAGAGGACCTGGAGAAAGCCGGCGTGGGGCCGGACATGATTCGAATTTCGGTGGGCTTGGAGAGCATCGACGATATTCTCTGGGACATAGACCAGGCCTTGGCGAAGGCCCGGGTTTGAGCGTGCGGCGCAGCCCGGCGTAGGGGCTGCGCTTGCTCAGAACTCGAAGGTGTAGAAGAAATCCAGCGCGTTCTGCACTCCGCGCAGCGCTTCTACGTAGAAGCGCCGGCTCAGACGGTAGCGCACGGTCAGCTGTTGCGTCGGCTCGAATACCCCTACGCCGTACTGAAGGAACAGCCTGGGGTTGATGTAGCCGCTGACCAGGAATTGCGCCCCTTCGCCTTCGCCGGCCACATCCAGGGCAAACTCCTCCACGCCGAGCTGCTCGGCGATACCGGCGGTCAGTTCCTGCCCGCCCAGCGCGCCCAGGGCGAGCATCGCCTGCGCCAGCGCTTCGTCGCCGCCGGGGCCGGCATCGGCCAGCGGGCGACCGCGGACAATGTAGGAGAGTATGTCCTCCGGCGGCATGACCGGCTCGGAGAATAGCTCTGCGCGGGGTTCCGCCGGCTGGCCGAGTATGCGGATACCGGCGGTGACTTCGTCGATCACCCGTACCGCTTCTATGTTCAGGTTGGGGTCGGTGACGGGGCCGGCGAACGTCAACCGGCCCTGGCGTATCGTCAGCCGCTGGCCATACGCCTCGTAACGGCCGTCCTCGACGCGGATCTCGCCGAAGCCTTCGGGCACGCCTTGGGCTTCCTGCCGGATGCGCAGCGCGCCGGTCAGCCGCCCCTGAACACCGTAACCGCTCAGTGATACCTCTTCCCCCAGGCTCACCTGGATGTTGGCCGTGATAGTCCAGGCCGAACCCGATGGCGCTTGCTGCTCCAGCGGATGGCGGTAGTTCTCCGGGCGGCGCACGATCACCACGTCGTCGGATACCGGTACCGCTTGCGCCGGGAGTGCGTGCAAGGTCACGGAGCCCGAGGGCACGCTGATGGTGCCGGTGACGGCAACGGCGCCGGGCCGGATCGCGACGCGCAGGTCCGGGCTGAGCTGTACGCGCGCTATGGGCTGATATACGGCTTGGAGGCGCTCGCCGGTTATGCGTATGTCGGCCAGCCATGCGGCTGGGTTCGTCCAGTCCAGCTCACCGCCCAGCTCGCCGGTGCCGGTTCCGCTGCGGAAGCTGCCATCCAGCTGGCCGCGGTTGCCGGCCACACGCAGTCGCAGCGCGATATCGCTCAGCTCCATGGGCAGCTCGGGCGCTGCGACCGCACCGTCTTGCAAGCGAATCTCACCGGTGAACTCGGGCCGCGACAGCGTTCCGCCCAGCTCGCCTGACGCACTGATTCGCCCGGTAAGCGTTTGCAGCTGCGGGAAGAAAGGTTGGGCCAGGTCCGCGCGCAAGCCTTCCACGGCAATGTTGCCGGCCAGCCCATACTCGCCGTCTTGCGGCACGGCCTGGGCGTCTACGCGCGCATTGCCAAGCGCCTCGGAGGCCAGTTCCAGGTGCGCCCTCAGCCCGCCATCGGCAAGCTCGGCCCGCAGGGCGACCTGTCGATAGGACAGCCGCAGCGCCGGCTGGTCCTCCTGCGAGAGCAGCACCAGTCCCTCGTTGCTGCTCGCGTGCAACCGTAGCCGCGGGCCTTCGCTATCCCAGGCAACCGCTGCTTCCCCGCTAAGCGGGCCGGTCCAGTGAATGCCCGGCGGCAGCCAGCGCGCCAGCCATTCCGCCTGATAGCCGCTCAGCGCCAGTGCCGCTGCGCCTGCCTGGACGCCCAGCGCGGCATTCTCCTGCAAGCAGAGCCGCGCGCGGCGATAGCCCCAGCAGTGGGCGCCTACCAGCAGACGCCGGGATGCGTCCTGCCAGTGCAACGGGACCGCCTCAAGTAGCCGCCAGCGTTGCTGCGGCAGCCTGAGCCGACTCTGCAACAGCCTGCCGCGCCAGTCTCTGCCCGCCAGCGAACCATCGGCCCGCAGCGCCAGCGTGGCGATGTCCTGGTCCAGTTCGAGCTCGGTTTCCAGCGTGAGCGAATGCTCTTCCAGACGGCCCTCGAGCCGGCCTTCGATCCGCGGCAAGACCTGTTCGCCTACCGTCAGCCCGGTCAGCCGCCATTGCAGGCGGCTTGGCGCTTCGCCCAGCTCGGCGATGCGGCCTTCCACCCGCACTGCGTCCAGGCGCAAACGCTCTTGCCAGCGCAGATGCCGGGCGCTGGCCGTGAACTCCATATCCGGTCTGGCCAGCGCGCCGCCCAGCCGAAAGTGACCGCGGGCCGAGCCCGCCGCTTCAGGGAGCAATGCCTGTGCTTGTGGCAGCTGAAAGCGGCCTTCCAGATCCCAGACATCGGACAGGGTGCCGCGCAGCTCGATGCGATTCTCTCCGCTGGCTAGGCGCAGCCGGCGCAGATCCCAACGGTCGGCGGCGTCCTTGGCGAGTTCGGCTTGCAGAGTCAGCGGATAACTGCGCAGTTCCCCGCTCAGGTTCGTCGTGCGCACCCACAACTGCCAACCCTCGTGGCTTATCGCACCTGTGCTGACTAGCTCGCCATGCAATCGGCCGGGGAACTCTTCCCAGTGTCGGCCAGGATCCAGCCCGCGTAGCGCGAGCCGGATATCCCAGCTAAAACCCTCCTTCCAGGCGAGGCGGCCGCTGGCCAAGAGCCGGCCGTCCAGGATCGCGCCCTCCAAGCGTTCGATCAGCAGCCCGGCCAGATCGCCCTGCGCGCGCAACGACCAGTCGCCGGCGGGAATCCGCTCGCCGTCCAGTGCAGTCTGCACGCTCAGCCGGTAGTGCTGCAGGTCGCCTAGCAACTCCGCGCTGCCGTTGCGGGCAGTGACCGCGGGGTCGCCTGCTAGCGGCCAGGCCTGTCGCTGCCAGGATGCGTACAGCGCGAACGGCAACGAAGGCTGCAGCGGTTGCACTGTGCCCTCCAGCGCCACGGCCAGCACACCCTGGGTGCGCGCTTGCAGTTGCAGCGCCGCGAGGCTTTGGCGCAGAGCCAGCGTTGTTGTCAGCGGGCCTTGCCCCAGCAACTGCGGTGTGTGCAGCTCCAGGTCCAAGGACAGTGGGTAATCGCCCGCGAGGCGTACCTGCCCGCGTGCCCGCGCCCGCAGCTGCGGGTGCTCTAGGACCAGACGCCTGATCGACAATTGTTGTCCGCGCAGGCGGGCGGACAGTGCCAGGCTTTGCAGTCGCCACTCGTCTTCGCCGCGGCGCACCCGGCCGTTTTCCAGACGCAGGGCGCGGATTCGTACTGCAAGCGGCAGCTCTACGGTGGGCAGTTCTATAGGCTGTGCCGCGTCCGCTGGCGGCGCCGTCTCCGCGGAGGGCGGCGGCAGGCCGAGATCCATGCCGCGCAGGCGGACGTTGCCCAGGCGCAAGCCGCGCTGATTGAGCCGTCCGTCCAACTCCAGATGTTGCACCGCCAAGTCGAGTTCGTCGACCTGCACGGTCAGCTCCGCGACTTCGAGCCGATCCAGCCGGATAGCCACCGGTAGCTCCAGCGGTTTTACCGGCTCTGGCGAAGGTTCTGCACCGCGGCGGGCAGCGACGTACACTCGCTGAGCGCGCACGCTGTCCAGGCATACCTGCCGCCGCAGCAGGCAGGGCAAGGTCCAGCGCGCCTGCAGACGCTCGATGGTCACCTCGACGTTCCGGTCGCGCCAGGCAAAGGCGCTGACACCGAGCCCCGCCCACAACGAGCCGCTGTCGACCTGCAGGCGCAGCCGCGGCTCCCAATCCTGCGCTGCGCTGGCCACCCATTGCGCGCCCGAGGTGGTGGTGAGCAGCCAGCCCACCAGCAGCAGCGCCGCTATGCTCAGGCTTGCCAGCAGCCCGAACAGCAGGACCAAGGTTCGACGCAGTATGACGCGCGGTGTCATAGCTGCGTGCCCAGCGAGAAATGCAGGCGGAACGGCGGCGGGTCCTCGCTGACGGCCCACGCGAAATCGAACCGTATCGGCCCCACCGGCGATACCCACTGGATGCCGAAGCCGGCGCCTACCGCCAAGTCGTCCCACATGTCTTCGCGCAGATGCCGCCAGGCGTTTCCGGCATCGACGAAGGTGGCCAGGCGCCACTTCGGCCGGAACTCGTAGGCGTACTCGAGGCTGCCGGTGAGCAGGTAACGGCCGGGGCCCAGGCTTTGGTAGGCGAAGCCGCGCACGCTCTGGTCGCCGCCCGCGAGAAAGCGCAGCGACGGCGGCACCTGGGTGAATTCCTCGGCGTACAGCGCGCCGCCATCGGCGCGCAGCAGAATTCGGTGTCTTTCGAAATAGGTGCGCAGCAGCCTAAAGCCGGCACGCCCTCTGGCCAGAGCAATGTTCGATCCCAGCAGCGGGTGAGTCGCCTCGATGTTGTAGAGCTGGCGGTCGCCCCAGTAAGGGTCGATTCCGCCGCGGCTGCGGGTGCGGCTCCAGCCCATCCCGGGCAGGAAGAGCTCGGAGGTGATGTTCGTCGGCAGCTCTTCTCCGCGTTCGTCGATCAACGGGAAGTGCTCGCGTTCCCAGCGGAAAGAGAAAGTTCGGCGCCAGGCATCGCCAATATACTGCTGGCGCTGAACGGCCGCGGTGAAACGCTCGCTGTCGACGCCGTCTTCGAATTCTTCGATACGAAACCCGACCTGAAAGTCCAAGGTGTCGGTAATAGGGTTCTCCAGCGGCAATGAATAAGCGGCGACCAGGCTTTGCTGGACCTCGGCCAGTTCCAGATTGGAGCGGAACCGGTGGCCGTGACGGTTCACCCAGGCGCGGTCCCAGCTCAGGCGCAGGCGCGGCCCGGTGTCGGTGGAGGCACCCGCGCCTATGCCGACCTGATTGGGCCGGCGCTCGGTCAGTTCGACATCCACCGGCACATGCCGTTGCACGGCGCGATCTTGCTGCGGCAGCACGCGTACCTCGGAGAAATAACGGCTGTCGAGCAGGTTCCGGTTGAGTTGCCCGATCAGGTCCGCGTCGTAAGGATCGCCTTCGTCGAACGGCACCATCCGGGCAAGCAGATCGTCGGTGAAGTGAACCGGCGAGAAGCTGACCTCGCCCATGCGGTAGCGTTGACCGCTGTCGAAGTGCAAGGTAATGCGCGCCAGGTTGTCCACAGCATCGACGGCGATGCGCTGTTGGACAAAGCGGCCGTCGAAGTAACCGCGCCGCAGCGCCATGCTTTGGATGGCCCGCTTGCTGGTCTCGTACTCGCCGTGATCGAGTCCGGCGCCTACGTTCAGCGGCAGCCGCGCGCGCAGCTCATCGAAGGCTCGGTCCTTGGCGGCGTCGCCGCTGAAGCGGATATCGACCTCTGCGATTCGCACTCTCGGCCCCGGATCGATGCGCACGTACACGATGGTGTCGTCGCCGTCCGGTTCGCGCGCGACTTGCACATCGGCATTGTAGTAGCCCAATGCTTCCAAGGCCCGCAGCGCATCCTGCTGGGCCTGGCTCTGGAAAAAGCGCAGGGCGCCTCTGTCCGGCGGCGCCCCGATGTGAGCGCGCACATTGTCCGCCAACGGCCCGCTCACGCCTTCCACGACCAGACGCACTGCCGCTTGCGCGGGCAGCGCGTAAACACAAGCGGCGCATACCAGAAGGGTTTTGAGGCCGCGGGATAACAGCAGCTGCATTCCGGTCGTTTCCTGACATGACAAAGGTGCGCGGGCCGAGCGCGGTGGAAACGGGCACCGGGCGGGTCAGGCCGGCGTCCGTGCCGAAGTTCCTCAGCTCTCGCAATGCTACCGTAGGCGGCACGAGCCCGCAGCGTTACCGCACTGTTTGCACCCCCATCTCGTCCCCAATTTGCCGATACGCGATGGCGGTTGGTCACGCCGCCGTCCTTTGCGCGGCATGGCGCTGCCGCGCCTGGAGCTGTAGATAGGGTGCCGCACAGCGATTGAAACTCGGGGAGTTTCGCGCAACTTATTCCGATAAAGCGGGCCGCACCGCCCGGGCATGCGGCAGGTCAAGGCCACCCAGCCAATACCCAGACGCCCGTACCTCATTCCAGCGATGGCAATACGAGATGATCGAGGACGACATTCCGATAGATGGCAGCGAACTTGAGGAACACCACCTCAAACTGCGAAACACTCGTCTGTCGGATTATCCCGACATCAAGCGGATTATGGACCAGGTCTACCCGAATATGGGCGGCGCCTGGTCGCGCGAGCAGCTGGCGGCTCAGATCAACCGCTTTCCGGAAGGGCAGATCTGTATCGAGGACAATGGCCGCCTGGTGGCTGCGGCGATTACCTTAATCGTCGATTACAACCGCTTCGGCGATCAGCATACTTACGCGCGCATTACCGGCGACGGCTTCCTGACCACTCACGACCCGAACGGGGACGTGCTCTACGGGGTGGATGTTTTCGTCGATCCGGAATACAGGCACATGCGTTTGGGGCGGCGCTTGTACGATGCGCGCAAGGAGCTGTGCCGGCGCTTGAATCTGCGTGCCATCGTCGCCGGCGGGCGCATTCCCGGCTACAGCAAGTACGCCGACGAGATGTCGCCCGAGGAGTATATCGAGCTGGTCCGGCGCAATGAGATCTACGACCCCATCCTGAGCTTCCAGCTCTCTAACGATTTCCATGTGCGGAGGATCATCCGCAACTACATCCCCGACGACGAAGCCTCCCACGGCTACGCGACGCTGGTGCAATGGAACAACATTTTCTACGAGGAAAAGCGGCCGTTGATCGGTGGCCGTAAGGCGGTGGTACGGCTGGGCACCGTGCAGTGGCAGATGCGGCGCATAGCGTCGTTCGAGGAGCTGATGCAGCAGGCGGAGTTCTTCGTGGATGCCCTGGCGGGTTACAAGGCGGACTTCGCACTGTTCCCGGAGTTCTTCAACGCGCCGCTGCTCTCGCATTTCAACCAGGACTATCCGGCTGAGGCCATTCGCGGGCTGGCGCAATACACCGAGGAAATCACCGAGGCCATGTCGCGCTTGGCGGTGAGCTACAACATCAACATCATTGCCGGCAGCATGCCCGTGTACGATGAAGAACAGCAGCGCCTCTCCAACGTCTCATACCTGTGCCGCCGCGACGGCACCATAGATTATCAGCATAAGCTGCATGTCACGCCCGATGAGCGCAGCTACTGGGGCGTGAACGGCGGCAACCGGCTGAAGGCGTTCGACACCGACGTAGGCAAGATCGGCATTCTGATTTGTTACGACGTGGAGTTTCCCGAGCTGCCGCGCATCCTGGCCGAGCAGGGCATGCAGATCCTGTTCGTGCCGTACTGGGTGGACACCAAGACCGGTTATCTGCGAGTACGGCGCTGTGCGCAGGCGCGCGCGATCGAGAACGAGTGCTACGTGGCCATCACCGGCAGCGTGGGCAACCTGCCGAACGTGGAGAACATCGACATCCAGTACTCGCAGTCGGCCGTGTTTTCGCCGTCGGACTTCGCTTTCCCGCACGACGCCATCATGGCCGAAAGCACTCCGAACACCGAAATGACCCTGATCGTGGACGTGGATCTGGATAAGCTCACCGAGATCCGGCATGCGGGCTCGGTGCGCAACTTCCAGGACCGCCGGCTGGATCTGTACCGAGTGGAGTGGCTGGGCCGGGAAGACCAGGGCGGCGCTTGAGCGTGGCGGCAAGCCGCCTTGCCCGGCGTGCCCTGGAGCGCTAACTCGGGGTGTCCGTGTCCTTGATGCCCATCAGGTAGAGAATGCCATCCAGGCCCAGCGTGGAGATGGACTGGCGGGCGCTCTGCTTGACCAGCGGTTTGGCGTGGAAAGCGATGCCCAGGCCAGCGATGCGCAGCATGGGCAGGTCGTTGGCGCCGTCGCCTACCGCGATCACCTGCTCCAGATTGAGCCGTTCCTTGTTAGCGATCTCTCGCAGCAGTTCGGCCTTGCGAGGCCCGTCCACGATCTCGCCCACTACCTTGCCGGTGACACGCCCGTCGCGTATCTCCAGTTCGTTGGCATACATGTAATCTATGCCCAGCCGCTGCTGCAGGTAGCGGCCGAAGTAGGTGAAGCCGCCGGAGATGATGGCAGTCTTGTAGCCGAAGGCCTTCAGCGCCGTGATCAGCCGCTCGGCCCCTTCGGTCAGCGACAGTTTTTCGCGCACCTGTTCGAGCAAAGACGCGTCCAGTCCTTCCAGCAGGGCAACGCGCTTGCGCAGGCTCTCGCGGAAATCGATCTCCCCGCGCATGGCCATTTCGGTCACGCGGCTGACTTCCTCGCCCATGCCGGCCACTTTGGCCATTTCGTCTATGACTTCCTGCTGGATGAGGGTGGAGTCCATGTCGAACGCCACCAGGCGGCGGTTGCGGCGGTAGACGTTGTCCTCCTGGAAGCTGATGTCCACCCCGAGCTGCTGCGAGATTTCCAGGAAATCCTGCTTCATGCGATCCAGGTCCAGCGGCTGGCCGCGCACCGACAGCTCGATGCAGGCACGCGCGGTCTCGCCCCCCTTGTGCAGCGGGGTGCGGCCGGACAGGCGCAGGATGTCCTCGATGTTGAGATCGTTCTCGCTGATCACCCTGGCGATACGGGCGATATGCTCGGCGGTGATCCGCCGCCCCAGCAGCGTGATGATGTAGCGCGGCTTGCCCGTACCCTGCGCCCAGCTTTCGTACTGAGCGTTGCTGATAGGGGTGAAGCGCACCTGCATTCCCAGGTGGTGAATGTGGAACAGCAGATCCTTGAGCACCGGCGAGAGCTTTTCCTGGTCCGGAATCTCCAGCAGCATCCCCAGCGACAGCGTCTCATGGATCATCGCCTGCCCTATGTCGAGCACGCCGACGTTGTACTCGGCGAGTATGCTCATCAGCGACGAGGTCAGCCCGGGCTTGTCTTGTCCGGAAATGTTAACCAGTATGATCTCGCTCATTGCCGTATCCGACGGTTTCCTGCGGGCAAGGCGCTTATTGTATGCCATTCCCGCCCCAGGTGATGCCTTGGCGTGCGGCTGTCCCGCCCGAAGGCGGCGAAGGTGCGGGAGCAAGAAGGCCGAAAGGGCGCGGGCGAATTCGCTAAGAGCTTGTTTCAGTGGGCTTTGCGGGGATGCGCCGGGCCGTTTCGGAGACTGTGGAAACGCAGGCGCAGGTACAGGGGCGAGCCCGCCGGGAACGGGATTCGCACTGCCCTGGCAGCATTGCGCGCACCGCAACGGGTGGCGTGTAACGCTAATATCGGGGCGAAATCGAGGCGAACGAGCCACGAATTAGGGCGTGTTCGCTTGTACCCGCGTCCGCAAGGCAAGTATTATGTCCTGCTCAACTTTTCCCTGTTCGAGTAGCGCGGAAGTAAGATGACGAAGCAGAAAGCGACCAAGCACCCGCTTGCCGGCAAGACCATGCGTGGGGCCGATATGATCGTTCAGGTGCTGGCCGATGAGGGTGTGGATACCATATTCGGTTACAGCGGCGGCGCCATTCTGCCCACTTACGATGCGATCTTCAGCTACAACGCCAGCAAGGGTGAGGACGAGCAGATTCGGCTCGTAGTTCCTGCTAACGAGCAGGGAGCAGGTTTCATGGCCGCAGGCTATGCCCGCGCCAGCGGTCGTGTGGGCGTCTTCATGGTCACCTCCGGCCCCGGGGCCACCAACTGCGTGACGCCCATTCGCGATTGCATGGCCGACTCGGTGCCGGTGGTGCTGATCACCGGTCAGGTGTCGACCTCGGCGATGGGTACCGACGCTTTTCAAGAAGCGCCCATCGTCAACATCATGGGGCCCTGTGCCAAGCACGTCTTCCTGGTCACCAAGCCGGAGGAGCTGGAGGCTACCGTTCGCACGGCATTCGAGGTGGCCCGCTCCGGCCGGCCCGGTCCGGTGGTGGTCGACGTGCCCAAGGACGTTCAGACCTGGATCGGCGAGTACAAGGGCGAGGGGCTGCTCCCGATTCGCGGCTATCGCCAGCGCTTAGAGTCCCTGCGGGCGGCCAAGCTGTCGGAGCGCAAGTGCAAGCAGTTCTTCGAGTTGCTCGCGCAGTCCAACCGGCCGCTGATCTATGCCGGCGGCGGTATCGTCAGCGGTAACGCGGCCGCGGAGCTGCGCGAGTTCGCGCATACCTTCCGCATCCCGGTGGTGACCACCCTGATGGGGCTGGGCGCGATGGATACCCAGGATGAGCACTGCCTGCATATGCTGGGCATGCACGGCGCGGCCTATGCGAACTACGCAGTCGAGGATTGCGACTTCCTGATCGCGATCGGCGCCCGCTTCGACGATCGCGTGGCCGCCAGGGCGGAGTTGTTCGCGCCGCTGGCCGAGCATATCGCACACATCGACATCGACGCGGCGGAGATCGGCAAGGTCAAGCGAGTCGACTGGGCCCATGTGGGCGAAGCCGGGCGCAGCCTCAAGCAGCTGATCGAATTCGGCCGTTCCATCGGCTTCCAGAAGGATCTGTCGCCCTGGTGGAAACATTTGACCGCGCTCAAGCAGAAGCACGGCTGGAACTACGACCGCGACAGCGAGCTCATCCAGCCTTACGCGGTGATCGAGAAGCTCAATGCGATCACGGGCGGGCGGGCGATCATCAGCACCGGCGTCGGTCAGCACCAGATGTGGGCGGCGCAGTACTTCGATTTTCGCGAGCCGCGGCTGTGGCTGACCTCCGGCAGCATGGGCACCATGGGCTTCGGCCTGCCGGCCGCGATCGGCGCGCAGTTCGCATGCCCGGACAAGATGGTGATCGACGTCGACGGCGACGGCAGTATCCGCATGAACCTGGGCGAGCTGGAGACGGTAACCACCTACGGCCTGCCGGTGAAAGTGTTGCTGCTCAACAACCTGGGCGACGGCATGGTGCGGCAGTGGCAGAAGCTTTATTACGAAGACCGCTTCGCGGGCAGCGATAAGTCGCTGCATCGCAAGGACTTCATCAAGGCTGCCGAGTCCGACGGTTTCGAGTTCGCCGTGCGGGTGACCCACAAGGATCAGCTCGATCGGGCGTTGCGCGATTTCGTCGAGTTCAAGGGGCCGGCATTCCTGGAGGTCATGATAGACCCCGAGGCGGGCGTCTACCCGATGGTCGGTCCCGGCATGGGCTACAAGCAGATGGTGACGGGCGAGTTCATCGCGGCGCGCGAAGTGGCTGACGATGGCAAGGGCATGCCCAACCCGCTGGAAGCCACCGATATGTTCTGATCGGCGCCGCGGCGATCGGCATTCTCGAGAAAGCGCGTGCCCTGAGGCGCGCGCTTTTTCATTTTAGGGAAGGGGCGTGCGCGATTGACTTGCGCCTGGGACCGAGTCCGGTATGCTGACTCTAGCCATGAGAGTGCAGCAATGAGCAGCGAGCCCTACGATCTGGTGCTGGACGCCCCTTTCGGTCGGATAGGAGTGCGTTGCAGCGAACGCAGCGTGCGGGAGGTCGATTTTCTGCCGCCCGATCATCCGCTCAAGTCGCCGACCACGCCGCTTGCCCACGCCGTGGCCGTGCAGGTCGCCGCCTATCTTGACGATCCACGGCAGCCGATTACTCTACCCCTGGGGCCCAGGGGCACCCCTTTTCAGACTCGTGTGTGGGAGGCGCTGCGCGCAATTCCCAGTGGTCAGGTACGCCGCTACGGCGATCTGGCCGCGCAGCTTCACAGCTCGGCGCGCGCTGTCGGCGGTGCCTGCCGCCGCAATCCGTTACCGTTGTTGATTCCGTGTCACCGAGTGGTTGCCGGTGACGGCCTGGGCGGATTCTCGGGCGCCGTCGGCGGGCAGCCGCTGGCGGTGAAGCGGTGGCTGTTGGCCCACGAAGGCGTTCTGCCCCGCGAGCTAGATCTTTAGATTCGGAGTCTTGTATGAGCGTGGATGCACAACAGGAAACCTTATCTTTCCAGGCAGAGGTTCAGCAACTGCTGAATCTGATGATTCACTCGCTGTATAGCAATAAGGAAATTTTTCTACGCGAGTTGATCTCCAATGCCTCCGATGCGGCAGACAAACTGCGCTTTGAAGCGCTCAAGAACGAGGCGCTTTATGAGGGAGATGCCGAGCTGAAAATTCGCGTCGATTTCGACGCCGAGGCCCGCACCATTACCGTCTCGGATAACGGCATAGGCATGACGCGCGATGAGGCGGTGGAGAATCTCGGTACGATTGCCCGTTCCGGCACCAAACAGTTCCTGGCCAGTCTGAGCGGCGATCAAGCCAAGGACTCGCAACTGATAGGCCAGTTCGGCGTTGGCTTCTACTCGGCCTTCGTGGTGGCGGATCGCGTGACCGTGCTAAGCCGCAAGGCCGGTGTGCCGCACGAGCAGGGGGTACGCTGGGAATCGGACGGTAAAGGGTCGTACACGGTCACCACCATCGAACGTCCCCAGCGCGGCACCGAGGTGATCCTGCATCTGCGCGAGGACGAATCGGAGTTCCTCGATGGGTATAGGCTGCGTCATATCGTGCGCACGTACTCCGACCACATCTCGCTGCCCATAGTGATGCGCAAGGAGGGCGGGGAGCAGGGCGAGGAGACGGTCAACCGCGCCTCGGCGCTGTGGATGCGGCCCAAGCAGGAGATCAAGGAAGAGGAGTACCACGAGTTCTACAAGCACGTGGCGCACGACTTCGAAGACCCGCTCGCCTACGTGCACAACCGGGTCGAAGGCAATCATTCTTACACCTCGCTGCTATTCATTCCCAAGCGGGCACCCTTCGACCTGTTCGACCGCCAGCGCACTCGCGGCATCAAGCTCTACGTGAAGCGCGTGTTCATCATGGACGATGCCGAGAAGCTGATGCCGAACTACCTGCGATTCGTGCGCGGCATCATCGACTCGGACGATCTGCCGCTCAACGTTTCGCGCGAAATACTGCAGCACAACAAGATCCTCGACCGCATTCGCAGCGCTTCGGTCAAGCGTGTGCTGGATCTGTTGGAGAACATGGCCGCCAACGAGCCCGAGCGCTACGATA
Source organism: uncultured Alkalilimnicola sp. (assembly GCA_964460035.1). Classification (GTDB taxonomy): domain Bacteria; phylum Pseudomonadota; class Gammaproteobacteria; order Nitrococcales; family AK92; genus CAYWPG01. The sequence goes on along the minus strand of CAYWPG010000002.1, from coordinate 103,019 downwards.
CCTTCTGGCAGACTTTCGGCCGCGTGCTCAAGGAGGGGCCGGCGGAGGACCCGGCCAATCGCGACCGTATCGCCAAGCTGCTGCGTTTCTCCTCTACGCTGGAGGCCAAACCGAATGCGGACGTCAGCCTGGACCAGTACATAGAACGCATGAAGCCTAACCAGGACAAGATCTATTACCTGGTGGCGGACTCTTTCAAAGCAGCCCTGCACAGTCCTCATCTGGAGGTCTTCCGCAAGCATGGGATCGAGGTGCTGCTGCTCTCGGATCCAGTGGACGAGTGGCTGGTGGCACACCTGGATAGTTACCAGGGGAAGAGCCTGCAGTCGGTGGCCAAAGGCGATCTCGACCTGGGCGAGCTGGCGGCGGATGCCGAGGAGAAGGCGGAACTTGATAAGGCTGCCGATGAGTACAAGGACCTCCTGGCGCGTTTCAAGGAGGCCTTGGGCGAGCAGGTGCGCGAGGTGCGCGTGAGCCACCGCCTGACCGATTCGCCAAGCTGTCTGGTGGTCGACCAGCATGAGCTGGGCATCAACATGCAGCGGATCCTGAAGGCCGCCGGTCACAACCTGCCCGCAGCCCAGCCCATCCTGGAGATCAATCCGCGTCATGCATTGATTCGCCAGTTGCAGGATCAGGCCAGCGGCGAGCGCTTCAACGATTGGGCGCAGGTGCTGTTCGAACAGGCACTGCTGGCAGAGGGCGGGCAGCTGGAAGATCCGGCCGGATTCGTGCGGCGCATCAACGATCTGCTCATTAGTACCTCTGGATCTGCTACCGCTGCTTGAATCTTCGGGCCGCGGCACGCTATAAAGGGCGCCATGTCCGCGATTTTTCGCGGATATGGCTCCAGGTTGGCTCGTTTAGATTTTTCGATCTGCCGTGTAGGCCGGAATCAGGATAATTCATGTCCTTTAGCCCCAGTCGCGCCGTCGACAATACCGCCGCTTTTGACCTTAAAGGGCGGATGCTGACTTTGTCCGTGCTGCGGCTGTTGTCTGTCAGTCCCGCAAAGGTGGCGGCGCAACTGGATGCCAAGATCGCGCAAGCTCCCGAGCTGTTTCGCGGGCTGCCGGTACTGCTCGATATGGAGCCGGTCGCCGCGATGGAGTTCGATCTTCCGGCTTTGCTGTCGGTGCTACGCGAGCGCGGGCTGGAGGTGGCGGGCGTGCGTGCCGGCTTTGCCGATGCCGCCGCCAGGGCCGTAGGGCTGGCAGTTATACCTGTCAGTCCGGCGGAGGCGCCCCGTCGCATCAGGGAGGTCAGCCGGGAGCGGCCGGCGACGTCGCTAGTGGTGCGGCAGCCCATACGGTCGGGGCAGCAGGTTTATGCACGCGGCGGCGATCTGATCGTGCTGGCGGCGGTCAGCGCGGGCGCCGAGATTCTGGCCGATGGGAACATTCACGTATACGGCAGTTTGCGCGGACGGGCATTGGCCGGCGTGCAGGGCAACCGCGAGGCACGCATTTTCTGTCGCAGTTTGGAAGCCGAGCTGATTTCCATCGCGGGGAACTATCAAATCAGCGAACAATTTCGAGACGAGGCGCGCAGTCAGCCAGTACAAATATATCTGCGCGACGAATCCTTGTGTATCGAACCGCTTTAAGCAGCCGCTGCGGCGGCTGCTGCATTACGTTTTCGGAGGGAGTCAAACGTGGCAAGAATCATCGTGGTCACCTCGGGCAAAGGAGGCGTGGGCAAGACCACGACCAGCGCGGCGTTCGCCACGGGTCTTGCGCAGGCGGGCCACAAAACGGCGGTGATCGATTTCGACGTCGGCCTGCGCAACCTGGATCTGGTCATGGGGTGCGAGCGCCGGGTGGTGTACGACTTCGTCAACGTCATTGCCGGCGAGGCGAGTCTGCACCAAGCGCTTATCAAAGATAAGCGCGTTGACGGACTGTACATCCTGCCCGCATCGCAGACGCGCGATAAAGAGGCTTTGACCAAGGAGGGGGTGGAGCAGGTTCTCAACGCCCTGTCCAAGGATTTTGACTACATCATTTGCGATTCTCCTGCCGGCATAGAGCGCGGCGCGATGCTCGCCGCCTATTTCGCCGACGAAGCCATCATCGTGACCAATCCCGAGGTTTCCTCGGTGCGCGACTCCGACCGCGTGCTGGGCATTCTCGCCAGCAAGACCCGGCGTGCCGAGAACAACGAGGAGCCGGTACGCGAACGGCTGCTGCTGACACGCTACTCGCCGGCGCGAGTAGAGCGCGGCGAAATGCTCAGCGTAGACGACGTGCGAGAGATACTTGCGATCGACCTGCTCGGGGTGATTCCGGAGTCGAAGTCGGTTCTGCAAGCGTCCAACGCCGGGATTCCGGTGATTTTGGACGAAACCGCCGATGCCGGGCAGGCATATAAGGACGCGGTCGCCCGCTTTCTGGGCGAAGAACGGCCGCACCGCTTCCTCAATGAGAAGCGCGGCCTGCTAGGACGCTTGTTCGGGGGCTGACGATGAGCTTTATGAACTATTTTCGGTCGCAGAAGAAAAATAGCGCCACCGTGGCCAAGGAGCGGCTTCAGATCATCGTCGCTCATGAGCGTGTGCAGCGTGATGGCCCCGACTATTTGCCGATGCTGAAGGAAGACCTGCTGGCCGTGGTCCGCAAATACGTGCCGGTGGAGCAGGAAGCGATTCGCATGGCGCTGGATCGCGAGGGCGATTACGAAGTGCTGGAGCTGAACATCACGCTGCCGGAGCCCACGACCCCTTCTGCGCGCGTGCGCTGATCAGCGGCCAGCCCAACGAGTCTTTATTGTCAGCGCGGGGATAAGCCCGGTGTGCCACGGCGGGGCAGTACCGCCTCGTCGCGGCTCAGATTCGCCCATGCTGACTGGTGATGTCCACTTTCACTACCAGCCGCTGGCCGGGCTGCAGATAGCCGCGCTGCGGCAGCCGGTTCCACTCCCTTAGCTGAGCGACGGTCACGTTGAAGCGCTTGGCGATGGTGTACAGCGAATCGCCCCGGCGAACGGTGTACTGAATCGACTGCACGCGCGGGACCGGCGCGGTGGCAGCGGCCGGACGGACGTCGCTGTCCTTGGGCAGCCAGATTACCAGCTGCTGACCAGGGCGCAGCAGGTCGTTCGGCGCCATGTTGTTCCACCGAGAGATCTGATTCACGGTGACGCCGTAGTTGCGCGCTAAATCCCATAGCGTGTCGCCGCTGCTGACGCTGTGCACGTGCCGCGTGCCCTCGCGCTGGCGCGATTGGGCCGCCGCCAGGCGCTGCGGGGCGCTGAGCGTATAATGGCTGGCGTCCTTGCGTGCGACCGGCACTATCAGATGCGAGCCCACGCGGATGTGGTGGCTGCGCAGGCCGTTGGCTTGCTTGATCACGGCCACCGTGGTGTTGTAGTCGCGCGCGATGTGGCTGAGCGTTTGCCCTTGGCGCACTTCGTGACGACGCCAGGTTACCCGTTTCTCCGGCGGCAGCTCGGCGAGCGCGGCCATGAAACGCTCGGCACGGTCTATAGGCAGCACCAGCTGGTGCGGACCGTCGGGATCGGTGGCCCAACGGTTGAAACCGGGGTTGAGCCGGTAGATCTCTTCTATATCCAATTCGGCTAAACTCGCCGCCAGCGCCAAGTCGATCTGGCTGCCCGTGTCCACTACCGTGAGGTAGGGCTTATTGGGGAGCGGGCGCAGCGCGATACCGTGGGTCTCCGGCTGCTCGATCAGATGACGCAGGGCCAGCAGGCGGGGCACGTAGTGGCGGGTTTCGGTGGGTAGCGGCAGGTTCCAATAGTCGGTGGGGCGGCCGGCGCGGCTGTTGCGCGCGATAGCGCCGCGCACCGTACCCTGACCGGCATTGTACGCAGCCAATGCCAGTTCCCAGTCGCCGAACTGACTGTGCAGCCGCTCCAGATATGTAAGCGCGGCGTTAGTGGATGCGATCACGTCACGGCGGCCGTCGTACCACCAGGTCTGCTTGAGCCCGAAGTGCAGCCCAGTGCTGGGAATGAACTGCCAGATGCCGGCGGCACGGCCCGGCGAGTAGGCGAAGGGCTGGAAAGCGCTCTCTACTATGGGTAACAGCGCCAGCTCCATCGGCAACCCGCGGCGCTCGATTTCTTCGACGATGTAGTGCAGATAGGGCTCGGCTCGCTCGGCGACCCGGTCTATGTAACTCTGGCGCTGGGCAAAGAAGGCCAGCTCGGCTTCCACGCGCGGGTGCTCGACCGGCGCCATCTTGAAACCGGACCGGATGCGCGCCCACAGATCTTCCGGCGGCTGAGGTTCCAGGACGGGTTGTAAGCGGCGCGGCGGCGCTGGCACCAACGATGTCGGAGCTTGTGCCGTCGCCGCTGTCTCTGCTGCGTCCGATGAGCGGAAAGAGGAGAGCGGTGCGCAGGCGGCGAGCGCCAATGCCGAGCCAAAGACCAACACCAGACCCCTGGTTCGCACGATCCTACCTCCGGGCGTTTATTCTTCGTTTCTATCCCAGCGAGGCGAGCGGCTCGGCCAGTCGCGACGACGGACGCTGGGCAGCCGCGCCCGCGGTCCGCATCAGCTATCGCGATAGGCTCCTGCCGCGTCTGCGGCTATGCAATCTGCCCGCAGATCCCCCCGAGATGGCTACTGTCCGTGCCGATACCCTTACAGATTCATCTGTAGGCTCGGCGGCTCCTTCTTCAACCGGCCGGTCTGTAGCGCTAGGACAGCCGCACCGTCTCTGTCCCCGACAGACCGCCGACAATGTTGTTTCTGCTCCGCTAACGGCCTGCTAGCTCGCATCCTTCCATGCGCGCACGGCAGCGAAGACGTCGACGGGAGATGATAATGGTTTTTGTATATGCTTTTCCGCGCTTTCTGTCACGGACTTCTTACCGGCTCTGAGAAACGGGTTGGTCGCTAATTCTTCTTCTATCGTGCTGGGGATGGTGATCGCATCGCGTGCGCGCAGCGCCTCCACCCGCTGCAGCCGCTCGCGCAACGCCTGATTCTGCGGCTCAACCTGCAGCGCGAAACGCAAGTTGGACTCGGTGTATTCGTGCGCGCAGTACACGCGGGTCGTGGGGGGCAGTGCGGCGAGCTTGCTCAGCGAGGCGTACATCTGCTCGGCCGTGCCCTCGAACAACCGGCCGCAGCCGCCGGCGAACAGGGTATCGCCGCAGAACAGCATGCCGTTGCCGTAGTAGCCGATATGTCCTGCCGTGTGGCCCGGAATATCGAGGACTTGGAAGTGCAAGTCCAACGCTTCCAGCGCCACCTGATCGCCTTCGCGCAGCGGATCGGTCATGCCCGGGATCTTCTCGGTGGCAGGTCCGTAGACCGGCACCGGATAGTGCTCGAGCAACTGGTTGATACCGCCGGTATGATCGCGGTGGTGGTGGGTGATGAGGATGCCTGCCAGTTTCATGCCGGTACGGTCCAGCGCTTCCAGCACCGGCTGAGCGGTGCCTGGATCTACCGCGACCGCGAGCCGTTGTGCGCTGTCGTGCACCAGCCATATGTAGTTGTCCGAGAAGGCTCTGACTGCGATGACTCGGTCCATGGTGGCCCTCTTGCTGTTAGGAGTTCGGGTTGCCGCCTTCGAATACCGGTAACGCTCCACCCGGTTCCCTCGCAGGCGCTAGCCTAAGGTTAATGACGCAAATGGCGACGTGCCCGCGCGAGGGAGCGCTAACAGTCCCCCAGGGGTGGCGGTGAGGCCGATCATGCCGCGGCAGGCACGACTATGCCGCTGTGGCTCCGATGCTACCGGCTTTGTCCTGGCGGGCAAAGTCCCGCGCTGGAGGCGTCATCGGCGGCGGGTTATGCTGTGCCATTCGCAATGGGAGGCGCTGTCATCGGATGAGATCGCTGCAGGAATGGTATTGCTCGCCGGTAGGGCGGTTATTGGAAGCGGCGGAGCGCGAGGCGCTAGGGCGCTGCCTGGATCGCTTGACGGGCGCTGCCATGCTTCAGCTTGGCGGTTTCGGCAGCCAGCCCAAGCTGGGCGCCAACACCGGCCGGCAGTGGCTTGCATGCGAGGGAGCGGACGAGCCCGGGGACTGCATCGTCGATTTCGAGCAGTTGCCCTTTCAGTCCAATACCATCGATATCGTGGTGCTCGTGCATACGCTGGATTTTGCCAGCCGCCCCCACGTCGTGCTGCGGGAGGCCGAGCGCGTGCTGGTGCCGGAAGGCACGCTGCTGACCTTATGTTTTAATCCTTGGAGCCTGTGGGGGGTCACCCGCGCCTGGCGCGGCTACCCGGGTGCCGAAGGACCATGGGGCGGGCGCTATCTGGCGGTGCGGCGCACCCGCGATTGGCTTACCTTGCTCGGCCTGGAGTTGGAGCACACGGAGTACCTCTATTTTCGCCCACCCTGGAACAGCGAGGGCGCGCAACAGCGGCTGCAGGTATTGGAAGGCCTGGGCGAGCGGTGGCTTCCCTGGTTCGGCGGCGTGTATCTTATGGAAGCGCGTAAGCATGTGGCGGGACTAACGCCGCTGCGTCCGCGCTGGCGCCGTCATACCAAGCTGATTTCCGGCGGTTTGCCGCAACCGACCCCGCGCAACTATATGAATAGGCCATAGCATGGTTGAGATTTTCACCGACGGTGCCTGCCGCGGTAACCCAGGCCCTGGCGGGTGGGGGGCGCTGCTGCGCTACAGGGGGCACGAGAAAACGCTGTACGGCGGCGAACGCTCCACGACCAACAACCGCATGGAGCTGATGGCGGCGATCATGGCGCTGGAGCACCTGAAGCGTCCCTGCCAGGTGGTGCTGACCACCGACTCGGAGTATGTGCGCAAGGGCATTACCGAGTGGCTGGAGAACTGGAAGCGCCGAGGCTGGAAGACCGCCGCCCGGCAGCCGGTCAAGAACGCGGATCTGTGGCAGCGATTGGATGCGGCTGCTCAGCGCCATCAGGTGGAGTGGCGCTGGGTGCGCGGGCATAGCGGACACCCCGAGAACGAGCTTGCTGACGCGCTTGCCAACCGAGGCATCGACGAGCTGCTGGCCAAGAGCGGCTGACCATCGTTGCCGGCGCCAGTCGCGGCCGCGGCGGTGGGGGGAGCCGTTCAAGTTAATCAGCGTCGACAGCCTGTAAGGCTATGAAGAAGCAGGGTGGGCCGATGCCGGCCGCGCGGGTTCGACAAGAGCAAACACGAGGTCTCGATGCGACAGATCGTTCTCGATACGGAAACCACAGGCCTGGAAACCGCACAGGGGCACCGGATCATCGAAATCGGCTGCGTTGAGCTGATCCACCGTCGTCCGACCAACAATTACTTCCATCACTACCTGCAGCCCGACAGGGAGATAGACGAGGGCGCGCTGGAAGTGCACGGCATCACCAACGAGTTTCTGCGCGACAAGCCGCGTTTTGCCGATATCGTCGACGAGTTCATCGAGTTCATTCGCGGCGCCGAGCTGATCATTCATAACGCCGCATTCGATATCGGTTTCCTGGACTACGAGTTGTCGCTGCTGGATCCGCCGCGGGGCAAGGTGACCGATTTTTGTACCGTGGTGGACAGTCTGTTGCTGGCGCGCAATATGCACCCAGGCCAGCGCAATAGCCTGGACGCGCTGTGCAAGCGCTACGGTATAGATAACTCGCAGCGCGAGCTGCACGGCGCGCTGCTGGACGCGCGCATTCTCGCGGACGTTTACCTGGCGATGACCGGCGGTCAGACCGCCTTGTTCGCCGAACAGGACGAGGGCGACCCGGGGAGCGTGGGCCTGAGCGGGCGACGCAGTATTCGTCGTTTGCCCGCGGACCGGCCGCCGCTGCGTGTGGTGCGCGCCAGTGCCGAGGAGCTGGAGCAGCACGAGCGCTGGTTGCAGCGGTTGGACAAGGCCGCGGGAGGCAGCTGCCTGTGGCGACGACTGGATGAGGCGCCTGCGGAGGCGATAGCCGATGAGTGAGTGGACCGCCGCGCTGGCAGAGGTACGCGCGATCAGCTTCGATCTGGACTTCACGCTCTGGGACCTGGGCGGCGTGATTCAGCGTGCGGAGCAGCGTATGCGCGAGTTCCTGGCGCAGAGTTATCCGCGCACGGTCGAGCACCTCGACAGCGAGGCTCTGGCCGAGCGGCGGCGCATGTTGCTCAAGCAGCGCCCGGAGCTGCGCCATAACGTCACGGCCTGGCGCAAGGCCGGCCTTGCCGAGCTGGCCGCGCTGGCCGGTTACGGCGAAACGCTGGTAGAGGAAGCGTTCGCTGTGTTTCTAGACGCGCGTCACGAGGTTACGCCGTATCCGGACACGGTGCCGCTGCTGGAGGCGCTGCGCCCGCACTACCGTCTGGGAGTCATTACCAACGGCAATGCCGATGTGCATCGCATCGGCCTTGGCGGCTACTTCGACTTCGTAGTGTCGGCGGTGGATATCGGGGCCGCCAAACCCGATCATCTGATCTTCGAGGCGGCGCACCATCGCGCCGGCGTGATGCCGGAGCAGATTCTGCATGTGGGCGACGAGCCCGAGAGCGATGTGTTCGGTGCCGCCAGTTACGGCATGCGGGCCGCTTGGATAGACCGTGACGGCCGCGAGTGGCCTGAGGGGCTGCCGCTGGTGCCGCACATGAAGCTCGATTCGCTGCAAGCCCTGGGGGCGCTGCTGCAAGATGTTCTCAAAGAGCGAGAACGTGGCTGATACCCCTATCCGGGTAGGTGTCAGTTCCTGCTTGCTGGGCGAGAAGGTCCGTTACGATGCCGGCGATAAGCGGGACAGTTTCGTGGCGGACGTGCTGCCACGCTACTTCGAGCTGATCCCGGTGTGCCCGGAGGTGGCGATCGGCATGGGCGTGCCGCGGCCGCCTATCCATTTGACGGGCGATCCGCGCTGCCCGCGCGCTGTGGGTGTGGCGCAGCCCGAGCGAGACTTCACCGCACCGCTTGCCGCTTATGGCGCCAAGATGGCGCAGGCCTTGGGGCCTATCAGCGGCTATGTGTTCAAGAGCAAATCGCCCAGCTGCGGCATGCAGCGGGTGAAGGTTCACCCCTTGGACGGCGGCAGGCCCGTCAAGCAGGGGCGCGGCATCTATGCGGCCGAACTCATGCGCCGTTTGCCGCTGCTGCCGACAGAGGACGAGAGCCGGCTGCAGGACCCCGAGCTCAGGGAGAGTTTTCTCAGCCGCGTCCATGCCTACCGTCGCTGGCAGGACCTGTTGCGCGAGGGCGTTACCGCGCCACGCCTGCTGGAGTTCCACACCCGTCATAAGCTGATTTTGATGGCTCATAGCAAGGAGCGGCTGCGGGAGCTGGGGCGCCTGGTCGCTGTAGTGGGCAGCGAGCCCATAGAGCAGCTGGCGGCGCGCTATATCGCGTTGTTCATGCAGGCTCTGAGCTGCCGCCCGACGCGGCGTCGCCATGCCGACGTGCTGTTCCACCTGATGGGCTATCTCAAGCGCCAGCTGGGCGGAATGGATAAGGCGGAGCTTGTCGAGGCGATAGAGGATTACCGCCAGGGGCGGGCGCCCTTGATCGTTCCTGTCACTTTGCTCAGGCATCATTTCCGCCGCCATCCGCAGGAGTATGTGAGCAAGCAGCTCTATCTTGATAGGTCGTACACTGACCTGCACCTGCATAACGCGATCTGAGTGGGAGCACGCACGATCATGAGCGTATCCGAGTCTAGTCCCGCCGTATTCGGCGCCTTCATCATCGGCGATGAGCTGTTGTCGGGTAAGCGGCAAGACAAGCACCTGCCGCGTTTGATCGAGATGCTGGCCGTGCGCGGACTGGAGTTGTCGTGGGTGCGGGTGCTGGGCGACCAGCCGGCGCTGCTCACGCAGCATCTACGCGAGAGCTTCGCCAGCGGGCACATCGTATTCAGCTTCGGCGGGATAGGCGCTACCCCCGACGATCGTACGCGCCAATGCGTTGCCGAGGCGCTCGGCTTGCCACTGGTGGCTCATCCGGAAGGTCTGGCGGCGCTGGAAGCGCAGTTCGGTCCCGAGGGCAGCTCGATACGCCGGCGCATGGTGGAGTTCCCGGCGGGGGCGGGCATCATACCCAATCCGGTTAACCGGGTGCCGGGCTTCAGCATACGTCACCATCATTTCGTGCCGGGTTTTCCGAAAATGGCCTGGCCTATGATCGAATGGGTGCTGGATCATCACTACGCGCATTTGCACGCCGCCGGCTCGCGCGTGGAAGAGGCGATCACGGTGTTCGATTGCCGCGAGAGCCAGGTGATGAGCGTGCTGGAAGAGTTCGAGCTGCGCTATCCGATGCTACGGCTGTCCTGCTTGCCGAACGCCGACCAGGGGTATCAGGTGGAGCTCGGGCTGCGTGGCGAACCGGCACTGGTCAGGGCCGCGATGGCAGAGCTCAAGCAGCGGCTGGAAAGCATGGGCTTTGCTTGGCAGTCGGTCGTGCTCGCGCTGCCGGGACAATAGTTTCCAGGTCCTGCCGTGGATCCTCTTGGCGCGTGCATCGCGTTCCGTGCTTTCGAGTAGAAGGCGCCTGGCGATTTGCCGTGCCCGATCTAAACTAGCCTGATAAAAACTTGGCTTCGCGCGGATGCAATCCGCTTCACGATCGGCAGAGGCAGGATTTAATGAGCACATTCATATCGTTCGACGGCGTCGAGATCTTTTATCAGGAGTGGGGGGAGTCCAGCGCGTTGCCGCCAGTAGTCCTGCACCATGGTTTCATTGCCGATGCCAACCTGAACTGGGTGGCCACGGGTGTGGTGGACAAGCTGGTTGCGGCGGGGCGCCGCGTTGTCGCGCCCGACGCGCGCGGCCACGGGCGTTCCGGCAAGCCTCACGATCCGGCGTTTTACGGCGAGTCCAAAATGGCGGGCGATTTGGCTGTGCTGCTGGACACCATTGGCGCGGAGGAGGCCGATCTGGTGGGCTACTCCATGGGCGCGATTGTCTCTTTGATCACCGCCACGCAGGAGCCGCGCATTCGTAGGCTGGTGGTCGGCGGCGTGGGGGCGGGCATAGTCGAAGTGGGGGGCGTGGACACGCGCGCCATTCCCAACGAGCTGCTTGCCGAGGCATTGCTGACCGACGATCCGAGTACGATTACCCATCCCGGAGCGGCGAACTTCCGCGCCTTCGCCGATGCGATCCAGGCCGATCGCAGAGCGCTTGCCGCGCAGGCGCGTTCGGTTCACGCCGAGCGGATACCGGTCGAGCGCATCAATGCGCCGACTCTGGTGCTGGCCGGCACGGAGGATCCATTAGCCGAGCGACCGCAGGTGCTCAGTGACGCTATACCGGGTGCGCGCTTGCTCTCGGTGCCGGGGGATCATATGGGGGCGCTACGGGCAGCGGAGTTCGTGCCGGCGCTGGTGGAGTTCTTGGCGTAGTTACATGGCCGCGTTGGCGCCGCGCCTTGCCCCGACACGAGGCAGGCGCGGCGCCAGCACGGGCACGAGCAACTGACGAGCAGGCCTCAGCGGCCACCCAGATACGCCTTCTGTACTGCCGGATCGTCACGCAGCTGCGCCGCGCTGCCTTCTCCGACGATACGGCCGTTCTCGATCAGGTAGCCGCGGTCGGCGATGGCCAGGCTCTTGCGGGCGTTTTGTTCTACCAGCAGCACGCTGACGTCTATGCCGCGAATCCGCTCCAATGCCTTGAACAGCTCGCTGGTCATGATGGGCGACAGGCCCAGTGAGGGCTCGTCCAGCAGCAGTACCTGCGGGTTGGACATGAGCGCACGTCCTATGGCTACCATCTGCTGCTCGCCGCCGCTCATGGTCTGAACCAGCTGTCCCATGCGCTCGGCAAGCCGCGGGAACAGTTCCATGACCTGCGCTAGCCGCTGCTTCTCGCCGGCGCGCGCGCGGCGCGCATGCGCGCCCAGCAACAGGTTTTCGCGCACGGTCAGCTCGCCGAAGACTCCCCGCCCTTCCGGCACCAGCGCGATACCAGCCTCCACCACGCGGTGGGGCGGCAGATCCACGATATCGGTTCCGCCCAGCCGAATGGCGGCACCGGGCTGTACCGGCACCAAGCGGGCGATGGCCTTCAGCAGACTGGATTTGCCGGCGCCGTTGGCGCCCAGCATGACCACGATCTCGCCGGTCCCGACCTTGATGCCGATGTTGCTCAAGGCCAAATGCTGGCCGTAGTTGACGGAAACGCCTACAACTTCAAGCATCATCGTCTCCCAGATAGGCCCGCACCACCTCCGGATCGGCCAGGGCCCGCTCCGGCGATTCGTCAGCGATCTTGCGGCCTGCGTTCATTACCACGCAGCGGTCGCACAGCGCGCGGATAGCGTCCATCACATGCTCGACCAGTACCATGGTGATGCCCTCGTCGCGCAACGAGTGAAGCAGTGCGATGGCTTGCTGCAGTTCGGACGGGTTCAGCCCGGCGAGCCACTCGTCGAGCAGCAGCAGGCGCGGCCGTACCGCCAGGGCGCGCGCGAGCTCCAGGCGCTTCTGGTCTATGTAGGTCAGATCCGCCCCTCTTAGCTCCGCCGCCTCTCCCATACCGACCCGCTCCAGCAGGGCGCGTGCCTTCTGCTCCGCTTCTTTCCCCCACAGGGAGTTGGGGCCGAAAGCGAGGCCGGCTTTGACGTTCTCCACGCAGCTCATCGAGCCGAGCACGCGCACCAGCTGGAATGTGCGCGCGACGCCCCGGCGGGCGATGCGATGGGGCGGCAGACCGGTAATATCCTGTCCGTCCAGCACGATGGTTCCGGCGCTGGGTGCCAGCGCGCCCGAGATTAGGTTCATGGTCGTGCTCTTACCGGAGCCGTTGGGGCCCAGCAGCCCCACGATCTCACCGGCGTAGACAGAGAACGACAACTCGTTTACGGCAACCAGCCCGCCGAAGTTCTTGGTCAGTCCCTCCACCGAGAGAATCGGAGTTGGCGTAGTCATGCCGCACCTCCCTTGGCCACGGTGCTACTGCTGCCGCGTCGTAGCAGCGCGCGAACCTTAGGTGCGGCGCTCTCGACCAGGCCGGCGATGCCGGTGGGTACCAGATACACGATGGCCATGAAAGTGACGCCCAGTAAGATGCTGAAGTAGTTCGGGAAGTTGGCCGACAGGTACTCGAACAGCAGTACCAGCGGAATCACGCCCAAAGCCGGTCCGTAGAGGCGGCCGGCACCCCCCAGCAGCGCCATGATCAGTACCTGGAAGGAGATCACCGGGTTGAAGGCGATGGTCGGGTCGATATAGGTCCAGCGCGGGGCGACGATAGCGCCGACCACGGCCATGAACACGGCGCTGACGATGAAGACCGCGAGCTTGGCGATGGTCGTATTGGCGCCGCAGTGCACGGCAACCACCTCGTCGTCGCCTATCATTCGCAGAGTCAGGCCCGTGCGCGAGCGCTGGATCAGCCAGCCGACGACGAAGACGGCGGCTACCAGAGCCGTCAGCTGCCACACGATCTGTTCCTGACTGATGTTCAGGAAAATGTAGCGGCCGACCGAACCGGAGTGGTTCGCTTCGTACCAGGTGACCAACTGGCGAATCAGCTCAGCCAGCCCGAAGGTGAAGATTACGAAGTACACACCGCGCAGGCGCAGGGTTGCCAGCCCCACCACGGCGGCGACGACCGCACTGAGCAGTCCGGACAAGGCGAGCACCAGCGGCCAGGGCAAAGCTTCGCCGAACACGCCTACCGTATAGGCGCCGATACCGAAGAAGGCTACCGTCGCCAGCGAAATGTAGCCGGTGGGGCCCGAGAAGATGGCCCAACTGGTGGCGAGCGCGGTGAACATCAGCAGGTTGATCGCCATGGACAGCGCATAACCGCTGCCGAAGAATGGCAGTGCCGCGCTGAAGGCCAGTGCACCGACCCCAGCGGCGGCGAGCAGAACAGGGCGCAGGTTCATGCGGTTGCCCTCCCGAACAGGCCGTTGGGGTGCCAGATCAAGATCAGCAGGAATAGCGCGAACGTCACGGCGAGCGTCAGGCCCGGATCGACGTAGGTTGCCACGAAGCTCTCGGCTAGCCCTAGCAGCAGACCGGCAATGAGGCAGCCAAGCAGGTTACCCACGCCGCCCATGATGACCACGATCAAAGCCTTCATGGTGAAGGCCACACCCATGGCCGCGTTGAAGGTCAGAAACATGCTGACCAGCGTTCCGCTGGCTGCGACCAGCCCGCCACCGACTGCGAAAGCCAGTGCGGCGGCCGCCCGCACATCGATGGCGACCAGTTGCGCGGCGACCGGGTTGACGGCGACGGCGCGAATGGCTGTGCCGTGGCGCGTGTAATTCAACAGCAGATATAGCGCGGCGCCGATCGCAACGCCGAATCCCACTGCAAGCAGACGATCGCCGGCCAGCGGCGAGCCGAGTACCACGACTATCGAATCCAGGAACGAATAGCTGAAGTAGCCGCCGCCGAACTTCACCAGCACTATGCCCTGCACGATAAACAGCAGGCCGAAGGTGGCGAGAATGCTGTTTACCTCCAGCGTGGCTCGGTTTTCCGAGCGCCGAACCAGCGGCGAGAGCAGTACTTGGTAGATCAGCCAGTTCAAACCGAAGGCGACGGGGACGATCAGCAGCAGCCCGAGCAGCGGGTTCAGCGAGAAGGTCACGAAGAGCCAGTAGGCTGCGAAGGCCGAGGCGATCAGAAATTCGCCGTAGGCCAGATTCATTATCCGCGCGACGCCATATTGGAGCGTGAGTCCCATGGCGATAAGCGCGTACATGCCACCGAGCGTAAGCCCGTTGAGCAAGGCGTCGATAATGGGCATGGGTGTAACTTCCGTTGCTATGAGCGGACGCCGGCAGGGCGAGTGCCCCGCCGGCGCAGCATCAAGCGCGCGGGGGCGCTACTGCCATTGCGGCTTGGGGAAGCGCACCGGCTGCGCGCCATCCCGGTTCGGTGCGATGGCGTGGAACTCGCCGTCCTGCCACTGGCCGACCATCCAGCCACCGCGGTAGATCTGATCGTGCAAGGTGATGGTGCCCACGATGGTCTCGAAGCTGCCTTCGCGCATCTGCTTGGCAACGGCGGCACGGTCCAGGGTGCCGGCACGCTCTATGGCTTGTTGCAGTACCTGCAGGCTGGCGTAGGTCACTGGGCTGAGCCAGCGGTCCGGTTCGCGGCCCGTTACCTCCAGATGGCGTGCCATGTAGGCCTTGATTTCGGCGTTGTTCGGGTCGATGCCGCCGGCGCCCCAGACGCCTTCGGCGTTGTCGCCGAAGCGCTGTTTGTACAAAGGGAAAGCGGTCGCAACGGCGGTGTAGAACACCTTGGGATTGAGGCCCAGCAGGCGAGCCTGGTCGGTCAGAGCCAAGGTGTCGGGCGGATAGCTGAAGGCCAGGAACACCTCGGGGTCGTGACGCCGGGCTTCGTTGACGATGGACTGCATGTCCTGGCTGCCGGCGGGGTAGCTACGGTTGTAAACGATATTGAAGCCGGCCTCGCGCAGCGCAGTCGTGGCCGCCCGCGACAGCTCGATGCCGAACTGGTCCGCCACATGCACCAGCGCGACCTTGCCTTCGAGCTTGCCCTCTTCGCGCAGCTGCTTGAGCGCGCCCACGACGTTCTCGGCGTAGCTTCTTGAGGTATCGCCGAAGAAGAAGGCGTTGGGCCAGCGCTGGGCGAGGTCGACGATGCGGTCCGATACGGAGGTTACGGCCAGGTGCGGATAACCGTGTCGATGCAGAATGGGACCCACGGCCAGGTTGAGCGCGGTGCCCCAAGGCGGCAGCACGAAGTGTACCTTGTCCTGGTTGATCAGGCGCTCGATGGCGCGCACAGCTTCCTCGGAGCTGCTGCGGTCGTCGTACTCGATAACGCGCACGGGCACACGGGTGCCGTTGATCTCTATGCCGCCGGCACGGTTTACCTCCTCTACCCAGAGCTGATAGTTCGGGATCGTGGTGGTGGTGGCGCCGCCTGCATAGGGGCCGGTTTTCGACACCGCATAGCCGATGCGGATCTCGCTGGGGGGCTTGCCTGTGCTGTGCCCAGGGTGAGCGCACCTAGGGCCACTGCCGCTAGAGTGCTTATCAGGGTTTTTCGTTGGGCGAGCTTCATTGTGCAACTCCTCCTGTGGCGCGGATGCGCCAGGATTGCCTCGACATTATTATCGTTCGCATGACGCACTATAGTACGTCATGCGTACTGAGGGCAATGAGAGGATTAATGCAAGCTGACTTACTGAAGCACGCTACTAAACCGGCCTTGCGAGCGTGCCCGTCGTGCGAGGGAGCCGGTGTGCTCTAACTACTGCTGCGCGGTGTACTTCTCGACCAGTGCGCGCGCTTCGTCGTAAAGCGCCTGGCCATCCAGCCCGCGCGCGTTCATGGCCTGAATCCAGTCTTCGGTCACCTGGCGGCCCACTTCTATCCAGCGCGCTGTCTCCTCGGCGGAGAGGGTGATGATCTCGTTGCGGTTCGAGCCGCTAAGCCCGGTCAGCACCGGCTGGTCGGCTGCATCCATCACTCGCCCGATCTCGCGCGCCTGTTCGATGCCGGAATGCGCATCGATGATCGCCCGCAGATCCTCCGGCAGCGAGTCGTAGCGCCGCTTGCTCATGGCGACCAGCATGGGCGTGGAGTAAATGGCGCGGTTGCCGGCAAAGCGCGTGTGATACCGCGTCAGTTCGGCCAGCCCCAGCGCGTAAATTCCCTCGAAGGGCATTACCGTGCCCTGGATAACGCCGCGGGAGATGGCCTCGGGCGTCGCCGGTACCGGCAACCCCACGGGCTCGGCCTGCAGCGCCTGCAGATAGCGGTTGATCATGCGCGAGGGGCCGCGGATCTTGAGTCGGCGCATGTCCTCCAAGCGGCGTACCGGGGTGTCGCGGGTGTGAATAGCGCCGGGGCTATGGGTATGCACGGCGATGACATGTACGTCCGCGAACGCTTCCCGCAAGTGCTTCATCGCGAACTCATGTGCGGCTTGACTGGTCGCTTCGGCCGAGGACGGCATGAACGGCAGATCGAATACTTCGGCGGCCGGGAAACGGTCCGGCGTATAGCCGAGTACGGTCCAGACGATATCCGCCCGGCCTTCGCGAGCCTGATCGAACAGCGAAGGCGGCGTGCCGCCCAGCTGCATGCTCGGAAAAATCAGCACGCTTATGCGCCCCTCCGAAGCTTTCTCTATGCTCTGCTTCCAGGGCTCGAAATAGCCCTTCTGCACCGGCGAACTAGACGGGAAGAAGTGGTGCAGCCGCAGCGTAATCGTCTGGGCGTGGGCGGCGGGCAGGGTCAGTGCGAACATCGCCAGCAAGCTGGCTTTCGCGGCGAGCGAGCGTAAGACGGTGAAAGGCATACGAATCTCTCCTGATTGGCGTTGTTATTCTCCCTGGCCGATTCGTGCCGACTTCGACGTGAGGGGCTCAATCCACGGCAAACACCTTGATCACTACTTGCCTTGGGTAACGTATGCCGCGGGCGACGAAGATGGTGCGGTTGAGCCACGCATAGTCCTCGTGGGCGGTTTCGAAGCGCGGTGAGGTGCGCATGTAGTAAGCATCCGGCGGCACCTCCTCGCCCGCGGCCAGACGGCGCATGACGTCGGCCGGACCATGGCGAAAACCACGGTTGACCACATGGATAAGCGCGCCATCATCCGTGCGCAGTGCGTACCGGGCGACCACTTCGGTAACGCCATCGGGCCGGGTCACCTGCCAGTCCGCGCCGCCGGGGAGGATCTCGCCGCGCAGCAGCGGGCCGCGAAAGTAACCGCCCCGGATCGGCACCGTTCGGCGGAAGCCCGCGGGAGTGGGGCCGAATTCCAGCGGCGCGTCGACTTCGACGAAGATATCGGTCACATGAGAAAGTGCGAGGTGCGCACCTGTATCGGCATCTCCCGACATAGGATTTTCCCTGGTATCACCGTTGTTGTTCGTATTTCGAACTGTTGGTCGAAAACCGCATTAAGCCAAGGGTAGGAGAGCTTTGGGCAAACCGCAAGTCGCGTGACAGCGCGCCGTCGCGGGCCGGTTCGGTAGTGCCGGCGCCGCGGCGTCTCGCTCAGCCAGGTGACGATGTGCCGGAAAAGCCGCGCTGCAGGATGCAGCTCAGGTCATAAAGGGGCGGATAGCCGCCGCGCATTTCTGCAATACGGGCAGGAATCGCTGTTCCAAATCGTCAATGGAAATACGGCCCGCATTGGTGCTGACGTTCAACGCTGCCACCACGGTGCCGTTTGCCGACTGGACGGGCACCGCTAGCGATCGCAGCGACGGCTCCAGTTCTTGGTCCAGGATGCAGTAACCCGCTTCCCGCACCGCCCGCAGCGTTTCCTTTAATACCCCTTTATTGGTGATGGTGCGCTCGGTGTAACGGGGGATCTCTACCTTGGCGAGAAACTCATCAAGCTGATCGTCAGGCAGCGCGGCAAGCAGCACGCGGCCCATGGAGGTTACGCAGGCCGGCAAGCGCGAGCCTACCGACAGCTGAATAGACATCAGCCTATGCTCGGCCGCCGAACGGGCGACGTACACCACGTCCTGGTCCTGCAACACCGCTAGCGAGCAAGACTCTTGCAGCTCCCGCGTGACCGCTTCCAGATGATGCTGCACGACGCCGGAGAAGTTGTGCGATGCCAGGAACGCGAAGCCCAAATCGAGCACCTTCGGCGAGAGCTCGAAGTAGCGTCCGCTACGCTTGACGAAGCCCAGCGCCTCAAGGGTGAGCAGCAGTCTGCGCGCCCCGGCGCGGGAGAGATCAGTCTCCGCCGCCACCTCCGATAGCGTCATGCGGGCATTTCCCGGCCCGAACGCCTGAATAACCGCCAGCCCTTTAGCTAAGGACGTGACGAAATCGCGATCCTGTTCCGGGGTTTTGGGCTGTTTGGTTTCATTTTTCATAGCGCATCCGTGACGGCAATTGGGTCAGTCTTGCTCGAATGGCGTGCTTGACGCTTTCGCAAGCGCGCGTCTAGCCTGCCAGGGCAGGCCAAGGTGTACCGCCTATCGATCAAGTATGTAGTTCTCGATCAGTGGTAAGCCGCGCGTGCCTATATCGCGGGGCATTAAGCCAAAACAAGTCCAAGGCGGACATGAACCATGTCTCCTGGCGGGGCACCTCGAGTCAGTTGCTTGGGGTTCCAACTCCGGGGCTCTCTCGGGGCAGGCCGAGACGGAAGGCGACTCGGATTCCTCCGCATGGAGGTTCGCAGTGCGAACTCTAGCATCGCAAGTCGGTAAGGTATAGCCGCGGCGTTTAGTCTTTCCTCTCCTTTTTCAGGAGCAATGATATGGATCATGAACTTCTTCGATGCGCGTTCAGCACAGCAGAAATGGAGCTCGCTACCGATGCCCGAGCCTGCGTGCAGGCCATGCTGGACTTCGAAGCGGCCCTCGCGCGCGCGCAGGCACGGGTAGGGCTCATCCCGGCGGATGCGGCCGAAGCGATCGCCAGCGCTTGCGATGCGCGCGCATACGACCTGACGCGCATCGCAGAGGAAACGGTCAAGGGCGGCAACCCAGCGATTCCATTAGTGAAACTGCTGACCGCGCGGGTGGATAAATCCGCTGCGGGGTTCGTCCACTGGGGGGCCACCAGCCAGGATGTTGTCGACAGCGCGCTAATGCTGGTGCTGGCGCGCGCATTGCCCCTGGTGCTCAGAGATCTGGATGCCTTGCAGCGCCACTGCGCGCAGCTTGCCGATGCGCACCGCAATACGGTGATGCCCGGGCGGACCTTGCTGCAGCAGGCGCTACCCATCACCTTCGGGTTGAAGGCGGCCGGCTGGCTATCCCAGCTCAAGCGGGTTCGCAGCGAACTGGAACGGGCGCAGAAAGAGGCGCTTGCCGTGCAGTTTGGCGGCGCGGTCGGCTCTCTGGCTTCGCTGGGCGAGCAAGGCGTGGCGGTGGTCCGCGAGCTGGCGCTGCAGCTTGACTTGCCGGAGCCCGACCTGCCGTGGCATACCGCGCGGGATCGCATAGTCCGTGTGATTTCCGCCTTGGCGCTGGTCGCCGGGGCAGTTGGCAAGATTGCCCAGGACGTGGTGCTGATGATGCAGACGGAAGTGGCCGAAGTCAGCGAGCCGGCCGGGGCCGGACAGGGAGGCTCTTCGACCATGCCGCACAAGCGCAATCCGGTGGCGTCGACCCTGGCGCTGGCCTCGGTACGCCGGTTGCACGCCCTATTACCGACGGTCTACGCCGGTCTCGTGCAGGAGCATGAGCGTGCCGCGGGCGCATGGCATGCAGAGTGGCAAACCGTAACCGAAGCATTGCGGTTGACCGCGGCTGCCCTGCATCACGTGGGCTTCGCCATCGGCGGCTTGAACGTAGACAGTGCTCGCATGCGCCGGAACTTGGATCTGACTCGTGGGCTGTTGATGGCCGAAGCGGTAATGATGGTACTGGCGCCCATCCTGGGCCGCGGCGAGGCGCACGCCAGGGTGGAGGAAGCCTGCCGGCGAGCGGTCGCCCAGGACATGACGCTGCAGGATGTGCTGATGAGCGATGAGCAGCTCGTCGCTCAGTTAGGGCGCGAACGCCTGGCGGCACTGTTTGATCCGGCCGGGTACCTGGGCGCCAGCGCACAGTTCATCGATAGGGCGCTAAGCGATTAACGTCCCCTGACCTTTCTTATTTCCCCTCGCAGTTGCACGCGCTAGTCAGCATTTCCGCTGGCGCGTGTCAGCGCCGGGGCGCCGCCCGCCGCGCTCCAGCTCTCCCGGCGTTTGCGGCGCAAAGGCCGTTCTGTCAGTCCCCTTCCACGTTCTCCTTTTTGGTATCCCTTTGATCGCGGTTTGCTTACCTTGCTCTTCACATTTTTCGTTCGTAATGCGAATATGTGTGCGAAAATAGAACATCGTAGGTCCGGCGCGTTCGTCGAAAGCGTGCACTGCAGCCGCTTCGGGCAGTGGCTCCGGCGCGCCGCCAGGAGGAACAATGATAGACAAGACTGTCGGTTCGCCTTCCGCGGCCGTGGCCGACATTTTCGATGGCGCCACGATCATGATCGGGGGCTTTGGCGTCGCTGGCATGCCCAGCGAGTTGATCGATGCTCTGATCGACCACGGTGCGAAGGATCTCACTATCGTGAACAACAATGCCGGCAACGGCGAAGTGGGATTGGCGGCGCTGCTCAAGGCGCGCCGCGTGCGCAAGATCATTTGTTCCTTCCCGCGCCAGGTCGACTCTCATGTTTTCGACGCGCTTTACCGCGCCGGGGAGATCGAGCTGGAACTGGTGCCGCAGGGCAATCTGGCGGCGCGCATCCATGCCGCCGGCGCCGGTCTCGGCGGGATCTTCACGCCCACGGGCTATGGCACCTTGCTCGCCGAGGGCAAGGAAACCCGCGAAATCGGCGGTCGCAACTATGTGCTGGAGTATCCCATCCACGCCGATTTCGCCCTGATCAAAGCTCACAAGGGCGACCGCTGGGGCAACTTGGTCTACCGCAAGAGCGCGCGTAACTTCGGCCCGATCATGGCGATGGCCGCTAAGTGCACCATTGCCCAGGTCAGCGAGATCGTGCCGCTGGGCGCATTGGATCCGGAAGTCGTGGTTACGCCCGGCATTTTCGTTCAGCGTGTGGTTGCGGTGGCCGCCGCAAACACGGCGGTCGCTTGAGGAGGGCGCCATGAAACGACTGACTCGTGAGCAGATGGCGGCCCGGGTGGCCCAAGACATCCCGGAAGGCGCTTACGTGAATCTGGGCATCGGCCTGCCCACCCGAGTCGCGAACTATTTGCCGCGCGATCGGGAGATTTTCCTGCACAGCGAGAACGGCTTGTTGGGGATGGGGCCGGCGCCGGCGCTGGGCGAAGAAGATCCGGACTTGATCAACGCCGGCAAGGAGCCGGTGACCTTGCTAACCGGCGGCTGCTTCTTCCACCATGCCGATTCCTTCGCCATGATGCGAGGAGGGCATCTCGATATTTGCGTGCTCGGCGCATTCCAAGTCTCGGTCAACGGCGACCTGGCCAACTGGCACACCGGCGCTCCGGATGCCATTCCAGCCGTGGGCGGCGCCATGGACTTGGCGATAGGCGCCAAGCAGGTGTTCGTGATGATGGAGCTGTTCACCAAGCAAGGCGAATGCAAGCTGGTGGAACGCTGCACCTATCCGCTCACGGGGTTACGGTGCGTCGATCGGGTCTATACGGATGTCGCTGTGTTCGACATCACTGAAGACGGCGCGGTGGTGGCCGAGCTGGTGGACGGGCTCTCGTTCGAGGAGCTGCAACGCATGGTCGGGGTTACGCTGCGGCGCGCGCCCGCCGCGCAGTTCGGTTGAGGAATAGCACCATGGAGTTCATACCTGCGGGCGGCATCACCGTCCATTATTCGCTGGAAGGGCGCGCCGACGGTCCTACGCTGGTGTTTATCAACTCCATCGGCACCGACCTGCGTATCTGGGATAGGGTCGCCGCTGCGCTCGCCGATCGTTATCGCTTGCTGCGCTACGATATGCGTGGCCACGGGCTCACCGACGTGACGCCCGGACCTTATTCGATCGCCAGCCTTGCCGAGGACTGTGCGGCGCTGCTCGATGCGCTGGGGCTGGAGCAAGTCCATGTCTGCGGGCTGTCCATAGGCGGCATGGTGGCGCAGCAGCTAGCTGCCAGCTATCCGCAGCGCGTGCGCAGCGCCGTTTTCTGCGACACTGCCATGCGGATCGGTACCCCGGAGATGTGGAACGAGCGCGCGGCTGCCGTTCGTACCGGGGGCATGGAAGCAATCGCCGATGCGGTGATGCAGCGCTGGTTCACCGAGACTACGCTGGAACGAGGGGTAGCGGGTTATCGCAATCTGCTGTGCCGTACCTCGCCCGAAGGTTACGCTGCCTGTTGCGAGGCGATCCGCGATGCCGATCTGCGGCCGCTGGCGGCGGCGATTTGCATACCTGCACTGGTACTGGTCGGCGATGCCGACCTGGCGACACCGCCAGCGGTGGTCAAAGAGTTGGCCGATGCTCTGCCGAACGCGCGTTTCGAGACGATAGCCGGGGCCGCGCATCTGCCTTGTCTGGAGAAGCCGGAACAGGTGGCTGCTTCCATACGCGCTTTTCTTTCGCGGAACTGACGGAAAGCTCGTGCAGTCGCTCGACAAATCGGCACAGGAATATGTAGTCCATGGGTAGGGTTCGCAGGTACTCGATTCATGGCGTTCCGCCCGGGCGATGGGCGGAAGTCGTTTCCCAGAATCCTGCTAAGGAGAGTCGGCATGGCTGACGATGTCTACGAGAAGGGGATGCAGGTGCGCAAATCGGTGCTTGGCGAAGCGCACGTCGCCCGCGCCTCGGCAGCGGCCACCGAATTCGATGCGCCTTTTCAGGAACTGATTACGCGCTATGCCTGGGGATCAGTGTGGCAGCGCGGCGTGCTGAGCAAGCGCGACCGCAGCCTGCTGACCATTGCCCTGCTGGCGGCCCTGGGTCATTACGATGAGTTGAAGATGCACATCCGGGCGACGCGCAATACCGGAGCGAGCAGCGAGGAGATTCGCGAAGCTTTGCTGCACGTGGCAGTGTACGCGGGTGTACCGGCGGCCAATCACGCGTTCCAGATTGCCAAGCAAGCACTCAAAGAGCTGGAGGAGGAGGGAGCAAGAGACAGCGAGTAAGTCTGAACGGTAACGCTCAGCGTAGAGACCAGGGGGCGGGCCCGCTCCCCGCAATGCAGAAAGATTAAAGAATAACGAGCAAGGCAGCCTGCGCTGCCGGAGGAGAGAACTCTGATGCACCCCGAGCGAACGGGACCCCGGCATATGGATAACGGGGTACGCACGGTACTTTTGCGCATCTCCCAAGGCTTCGCCCTGTTCGGCGGCCTCATGATCACAGTGGTAGCCTTCGTCGCTGTGATCAGCATTCTCGGCCGCTGGCTTTCCGGTCTGCCACTGATAAGCGATTGGTTTCCTGCATTGTCCGGTATCGCGGGCGATGTGGAGCTGACCGAGATGGGCGTGGCGATCGCTGTATTCGCCTTTCTGCCCTATACGCAAATGCGTTATGGGCACGTGACGGTGGACCTGCTGGTAGACGCAGCGCCACCGCGCGTAAAGGCCGCGCTGACCGTACTCGGCAACGGGCTTTTCACCGCCGTGGCGGCGCTGCTTACCTGGCGGCTCGCGCTAGGGATGCTGGAGAAGATGGGGTATCAGGAAACCACCATGATTCTCGCGCTGCCGTTATGGTACGGCTACGCGCCTAGCGTGGTTTGTCTGGGCCTGCTGGCGCTGGTCTGCGCGTACACTACGGTCGAAGCGTTCCTGGATTGTCTGTCCGAAGATCCTGCCAGCACTCGTTCCGTGCGCGGCGATCACGCTACGGGGGGGGAGTGATGGAAGGCGTAGGTCTTGGTCTGATCGGGTTTCTTGCCCTGTTCGTTCTAATGGCGATCCGTGTGCCCATCGGGCTTGCCATGCTGCTGGTGGGCGCTATCGGTTCGGCCGGGATCATCGGCATCGGCCCGTTCCTCAACAGCTTGAAAACGCAACCGTACGAGTATTTCTCCAATTACTCGTTATCCATTATCCCCATGTTCCTGCTGATGGGGCAGTTCGCCTCGCAGGCCGGCATGTCCGCGGCGCTTTTTCGTGCCGCGCGCAGTTGGCTAGGCCATAAGCGCGGGGGCGTAGCGATCTCGGCCATCGGCGCCTGCGGTGCGTTCGGCGCGGTGAGCGGCTCTTCACTGGCCACGGCGGGCACCATGGCGCAGGTTGCGTTGCCCGAGATGAAGCGCGCCGGCTACGCGGGCGGCATCGCCACAGGCACCCTGGCTGCGGGCGGCACTTTGGGAATTCTGATTCCCCCGTCCATCGTCCTGGTGGTATATGCAATTCTCGCTGGGCAGAACATTGCTAAGCTGTTCGCAGCGGCGTTGGTCCCCGGCATTCTGGCCATGCTCAGTTACATGGCAGCGGTGTCGCTGTACGTACGCTTGTTCCCCGAGTCAGCGCCGGTAGTGCCCAAAGCGCCCGCGCGCGAGCGTCTTACATCGCTGCAAGCGGTCGGGCCGGTGCTGTTCATCTTCGCCCTGGTAATCGGCGGCATCTATGTCGGGATTTTCACGCCTACCGAAGGCGCTGCCGTTGGCGCCGTGGCCACCTTCGTGCTCGCCGTGCTGCGCCGGAGCATGAGCTGGAAAGGCTTTGCCGACAGCGTATTCGGCATGGCCACCGGTACCGGGATGATTTTCTTCATCGTCCTGGGCGCATCGCTGTTCAACAATTTTCTGGCGCTGACTTACCTGCCGCAGACCGGGGCGGCGTGGGTGGCGGGGCTGGAGGTCAGCCCCTGGCTGATCATCATCGCTATTCTGGCCTGCTATGTGGTGCTGGGCTGCGTGATGGACAGTCTGTCCATGATTCTGCTGACCATTCCCATATTTTTCCCCATCGTGGTGTCGTTGGATTTCGGCCTGACGCCGGAGGAGACGGCGTTGTGGTTTGGCATCCTGGCGTTGATTGTGGTGGAAATGGGGTTAATCACACCCCCGGTGGGGCTGAATCTTTTCATCATCAACTCGATGGCGCCCGGTGTGCGTATGAGCGAGACCATACGCGGCGTGCTGCCGTTTCTGGCCGCAGACCTGGTGCGGGTGGCGGTCCTGGTTGCCTTCCCCATCATTACGCTGGCCCTGGTGAGGTTGATTGATTAGCCAAGCGCTGTACCGTGGTGTTTCACGTTCCGAAGCAAGACCAACGATAACAACCGCAGCAAGCACAGGTAGGAGAGAAGAATGATTAGAAAACGCTTTTTGAAGGCATTTGCCAGACCCGCGGTCACTGCCGCCGTCGCCGCCGGTATGTTGCTCGGCAGCGTAGTCGCTCACGCGCAGCAGCCGATAACGTTGCGTCTGCACCATTTCCTGTCGCCCGCCGCGCCCATGCACACTTACTTCGAGGGCTGGAAGCAACGGGTGGAGGAGCAGTCTAACGGTCGCTTGCGG
This sequence comes from uncultured Alkalilimnicola sp., assembly GCA_964460035.1. Classification (GTDB taxonomy): domain Bacteria; phylum Pseudomonadota; class Gammaproteobacteria; order Nitrococcales; family AK92; genus CAYWPG01. The sequence goes on along the minus strand of CAYWPG010000002.1, from coordinate 77,261 downwards.
GTTCAAATCTTCCCGGCCATGCAGCTGGGCGGCACGCCGCCTTCGCTGTACGATCAGGCCCGCGACGGCCAGGTGGACATCGTCTGGACGCTAACCGGCTACACCGTGGATCGCTTCCCCAAGTCCGAGGTGTTCGACCTGCCTTTCATTCCGGGAGAATTCTCCGCCACGGCGCAGGCGGCTCACGCGTTCTATGAGAAACACCTGCGGGACGAGTACTCCGATGTCCACATGCTGGTCTTCTTCACCCACTCGCCCGGCGCGATTCACATGCGCAACGTGTTAGTGAAGAGCCCGGCGGATCTGCGCCGCCAGAAGATGCGCGGTCCTAGCCGGATTATGACGCAGTATTTGCAAGAGCTGGGCGCGCAGCCGGTGGGCATGCCGGTGCCGCAGGTGCCGGAAGCGCTGTCGCGCGGAGTAATCGACGGTACGGTGATTCCGCTGGAGGTGGTGGGGCCGCTGCGTGTCGACGAGCTCGCGCGCAATCACACGCTGTTCCCCTCCGGCGGGGCTATTTACACCTCGACCATGATCGTTGCGATGAACAAGCAGCGTTACGAGTCGTTGCCGGACGACCTCAAGGCGGTTATCGACGCCAATTCGGGTGTGGGCGAAGCCAAGGAGATCGCTCGCATCATGCTCGCCGCCGACGATTCGGTGCTCCAGCGAATTCGGGCGTCGGGGCGCAACCAGGTGCACGAGGTCAGCGAGGACGAGCTTGATGTGTGGAAGGAACCGGCCCAGCGAGTCGTGGAGGCTTGGATCAAGCGGATGGAGAGCCGCGGTGTGGATGGCCGTGCGCTGATCGAGGACGCACGGGCGCTGATCGAGCACTACACGCAGCAGGGACAGTAAACCAGGTCCCTCTGCATTAGTGGCGTATCGCCGGACTATTCATGCTCCTTAGCTAATGTGCGAGAGGTGCCGCAGCATTCGCTGCCGCACCTCTCGATTTTCTATCGATACTCTGGCGCGTAATACCCTGCCGCTCACTCCAGCGTATCGAACGGCAACCCCACGTAGTTCTCTGCCAGCACGCGGCGGCCGGCCTCGTGTTGGGTGTAGTAGCGCAGTTCGGCGCGTTGGATCCGGCGCGCGAAACTATCGTGGTCCGGGAAGCGGTGAAGCATGTTGGTCATCCACCATGAGAAACGCTCCGCCTTCCAGATCCGGTCCAGGCAGGTGTCGGAGTAGCGCTCGATCAAGTCGGTGCGACCGTCATGATAGATCTTGACCAGCAACTCATGGAGCGTGTTGATATCGCTGGCCGCCAGATTCAGTCCCTTGGCGCCGGTGGGTGGCACGATGTGAGCGGCATCCCCGGCCAGGAACAGCCGGCCGTACTGCATGGGCTCGGCGACAAAACTGCGCAATGGCGCGATGCTTTTCTCTATCGAGGGCCCGGTGACCAGCTTGGCCGCCACATCTTCCGGAAGCCGCCGTGTCAGCTCGTCCCAGAAGCGGTCGTCGGACCAGTCCTCCACCTTCTCCGTCAGCGGCACTTGTACGTAGTAGCGGCTGCGGGTGTGCGAGCGCATGCTGCAAAGGGCGAAGCCGCGCTCATGGTTGACGTAGATCAGCTCATCCGACACCGGCGGGGTATCCGAGAGCAAGCCGAGCCAGCCAAAAGGGTAGACACGTTCGTGCGTCTCCAGCACGTCGGCCGGGATGGATTGACGCGAGACGCCGTGGTAACCGTCGCAGCCGGCGATGTAGTCGCAGTCCAGCCGGATGGTTTCGCCGTCTTTCTCGAAGGTCACATAGGGGCGGTTGCTGGTCAGCGCGTGCAACTGCACGTTCTTCGCTTCGTAGATGGTCGTAGCGCCGGATTCGGCGCGCGCCTCCATCAGGTCGCGCGTAACCTCCGTTTGGCCATAGATCATGACCGTGTCGCCGCCAGTGAGTTCGCGCAAGTCCAGGCGTACCCGCTTGCCTTCGAAAGCGATCTCTATCCCGTCATGAATAATGCCCTCGCGATCCATGCGAGCGCCCACCTCGGCTTTGCGCAGCAGCTTGACCATGCCTTGTTCCAGCACGCCGGCGCGAACTCGTCCGAGCACGTACTCTGCCGATTGCCGCTCCAGGATGACGTTATCGATGCCGTGCAGATGCAGCAGTTGGCCAAGCAGCAGCCCCGATGGGCCGGCGCCGATAATCGCAACCTTCGTTTTCATGATCGGTACTCTCCTCCGTACGCAGCACCCAGGGCTCGCAGTCGTTGGGGCAGGGCCGGGCGCTTTTTATCGTCGTCTCGCGAACTCAGTATTGTTCGCACAAGAGGACCTGCAGCTACAGGCACGATGAGCGGGAAAAATTGGACTTTTCAGTGGTTGGGGTGATGCAGACAACATTTAACCAGCGGCGCGACAACGGCATCCCGGTTTTCAAACTGTACGGCGAGACGCGGGATTGGCCGACGCCTGATCTGATCCACTGCGAGACCATCGCGCTTCGCAGTCGCCAGCACAATTGGATAATTAAGCCTCATCGTCACCGTGATCTAGTGCATCTTTTGTGCGTGCAAAGCGGCGAGGCCCTGGTGCATCTGGATGGCCGCCAATCCGAGCTGAGCGAGCCGTCCTTGGTGCTGGTGCCGGAAATGTGCATCCACGGCTTCGCATTCTCCGAGGATATAGACGGGCAGGTGATCACTCTGGCGGCGCCGCTTACGCAGCGCCTGCGCGAGCAGATGGGCCCGCAGCGGGATGCGCTGCAGCATGCCGGTTGCTACGCGTTGGGCAGCGACGAGGACTATGTCAGGACCTTGGTCGAGGCCATAGGGCGCGAGTATGCCGGTAGTGACAGCGGGCGCGACCTTGCGCTGCAATCGCTGATCGCTGCGCTGGTCATCTGGGTCGAACGTCAAGCCGTACAGGAGGCGGGTACCGCGGGCACCGCGCCGACGCCGGGCGGCGAATATCTGACGCGTTTCTCCATGCTGGTGGAGCGCTCGTTCAAGGAGCACCTCTCTATCGACGACTACGCGGCCCGGATCGGGATCAGCCCTGGGCACCTCAACACCGTGTGCAGGCGCCTGACCGGACGTACCGCGTTGCAGATAGTGCACGAGCGGCTGGTTCTGGAGGCCAAGCGGAACTTGATCTATACGAGCATGCCGATCAACCAGGTATCGGATTATCTGGGCTTCTCGGAGCCCGCTTATTTCACGCGCTTCTTTAAACGCTACGTAGGGGTTTCGCCCAAGGCCTTTCGCCTTCGCAGCAGCCTGGTCTGAAGCCAGCCACAGCGAGAACGCCGCTCCGTGTCCGAACGGGCAGCGCAGCGATCTGCCAGCGTAGTTTCTCAGGGGGCACGGCGACCGGTCACATCGACGCTATTGCGCATCCGTTGCTTCCCGGACGGTGCTTGGCGCTGCTGTGCCGCGGCTGGCGAAGCTTGTCTTAAACCTCGGGCGATCCCGCGCCAAGGGCTCGTGCGCAGGCGGCCAGAGCGCGGGCCAGCTGCGTACGCTGCTCGTCCGAGAGCTCCTGGAGCATGATCGCTTCCAGCCGGTCTACCGCTTCATCGCATTGAGCGAGCAGCTTTTCGCCTTCTTCGGTAAGCCGAATCCAGATGATGCGCCCGTGCGCCGGGTTGTGCTCGCGGCAAACCAGCCCCTTGGCCTCCAGCGTCTTCACCATCTCGTTAGCGGCTTGAGGACTGATAAACGAGCGCTGGGCGAGCCGAGCATTGGATAGCCGCCCTTTGGCATGCAGCACGGAGAGCGCGGTGTACTGCTGGGTGGTGAGCCCAAAAGGGCCGACGGCGTCGGCTATGTGACGCCGTAGCGCGCGGTCCAGCCGCCCTACCAGGTACGAAATCCGCGAAGCCGGGGCGGCGCCCTGCTGGTTCAAGTTACGTGCGATCAATAGAAGCCTTCCCGTGTGGCATTTTCCGGTTGCGTGTATTGGAACACTACTATAGCATTCCTAATATCAACCAACCTGATATAAATGTGATTTTGGAGGGGCTATGGCTAGTTATGACGGTCGTTGGTCAACGGTCAAGGTGGACGTAGAGGGCGGTATCGCCTGGGTCACCTTGAATCGGCCGGACAAACGCAACGCGATGAATCCCACCTTAAACCGGGAGATGGCGGACGTTCTGGAGACGCTGGAGCAGGATGCGCAGGCGCAGGTGCTGGTGCTCACGGGGGCGGGTGATTCGTTCTCCGCGGGTATGGATTTGAAAGAGTACTTTCGGGAAACGGACGCCGGTCCGGAAGTGCTGGAGCTGAAAGTGCGCCGCGAAGCCTCCCTCTGGCAGTGGCGCCTGCTCCGGCTGTACGCCAAGCCCACTATTGCCATGGTCAACGGCTGGTGTTTCGGTGGCGCGTTCACGCCCCTGGTGGCCTGCGATCTGGCCATTGCCGCCGATGAGGCTACGTTCGGGCTATCGGAGGTGAACTGGGGGATCCCGCCCGGAAACCTGGTGAGCAAAGCTTTGGCTGATACCGTGGGCATGCGTAACGCGCTCTACTACATCATGACCGGTGAGACCTTCGGCGGGCAGCGCGCGGCGGAGATGGGGCTGGTCAACAAGAGCGTTCCGCGCGCGCAATTGCGTGAGGAAGTGGAGAAGCTGGCGCAGAGCCTGCTGCAGAAGAACCCGGTGGTCGTGCGGGCCGCGAAGGTGGGCTTCAAAGTCGCCCGCGAGTTCGGTTGGGATCAGGCGGAGGACTACTTGTACGCCAAACTGGATCAGTCGAACTTCCGCGACCCGGAAAAAGGGCGCGAGCAGGGTCTGAAGCAGTTCCTCGACGAGAAGAGCATCCGCCCGGGACTGGATACTTACCGGCGCAATGCGGGCAACTGAGCGAAGGCTGTCAGCTTCCTCGGCGGGAAGCTGACAGCCTGGCCTTGGCGGGTTGGGGTGCCGTCAGTGCGATGACGCCTCGGTCGCCTGCTTCGCTGAGGCATTCAGTTTGCCCAAAGCCGTACGTCCTTGCTGAAAGCGCTGGACGAGCAGCAGCACGATAGGCGAGGCAACGAAGATTGACGAGCTGGTTCCGATCACGATGCCGAACAGCATCGGCAGCGCAAAGCTCGTAACCGCCGCGCCACCGGCTATGCCCATAGGCAGCAGAGCGAGCAGCGTAGTGGCGGACGTGAAGGTCGTCCGTGTGAGCGTGGCCGTGATGCTCTCATCGATTACCTCCTTCAGCGGCCGTTCTGGGTTCTTGCCCAACGTCTCCCGGATCCGGTCGAACACCACTACCTTGTCGTTCACCGAGTAGCCGATCAGCGCTAGCAGGGCGGCAACCGCGACCAGATTGAATTCCAGCCCGGTAAGCGCGAAGAAGCCCAAGGTCTTGGTGATATCGAGCCCTATGGTCAGCATCGCCCCGACCGCGAACGGCCATTCGAAGCGTATCCATAGATAGGCGAGCATGCCGAGACTGGCCAGAATCACTGCCAGTATGCTCAGGTCCGCGAAATCGCCGCTTACCTTCGGGCCCACCACTTCTACGCGTGGGAAGCTGGAGCTAGGGTCGAGTTCCTGCACGGTGCTCTTGACCTGATTGACCACCGCTCGGCTGGCGGCATCTTCCGAGCTTTGCAGCGGCGCTCTGATCAGGAACGAGCCGGCATTGCCGAATTGCTGGATCGCCACGTCTCCCAGCCCATGCTCTCTTAGCGCGTTCCTCAGCGTGTCGGCGGCAATGTTCTCGGAGGTCTGCGCCTCCACCAGCGTGCCACCCTGGAAGTCCAGCCCGGGATTAAGGCCGGGATATACGAGCAGCCCAAGCGAGGCCAGCGAGAGCAGGCCAGACAGCAACAGGCCGAACCCGCGCGTGCGCATGAAGGGGACGGGGCCACTCGCTCCCAGCCCATCCAGCGCTTTGAAGCCCGATATTTCCAGGCGTGCCGGGCGCTTCACGCGCACGCGCCATTCCATGATCAGGCGGGTAACGGCAACGGCTGTGAACATGGACATGCAGATACCGATCGCCATGGTCACGGCGAATCCACGCACAGGACCGGTGCCGAACAGGAACAGCAAGCAGGTCGCGATCAGCGTGGTGACGTTGGAGTCGACAATGGTTCGATAAGCTCTCTTGAACCCGGCATCCAGTGCGGCGAAAGGCTTTTTGCCGCGCCGGGTTTCCTCGCGGATACGCTCATTGATCAGAATGTTGGCATCTACGGCCATGCCTATACTCAAGATCAGGCCGGCAATGCCGGGCAGCGTTAGCGTCGCCCCGAGAAAGCTCAGCACGCCGAGCGAGAGCAGCACGTTCAGGGCGAGCGAGAGGTTCGCGATCAGCCCCCAGCGGCCGTACAGGCCGAGCATGAAGGCGAATACCAATGCGGCGCCAATGATGCCTGTCAACAGCCCCATTTGTATGGCGTCGCTACCCAGATCCGGCCCAACCGTGCGCTCTTCGATGACCTTCAACGGTGCGGGCAGCGCGCCGGCCCGCAGCAGCAGCGCAAGGTCACTGGCTTCCGCTACCGTGAACTGCCCGCTGATCTCGCCCCTGCCGCCGGTGATAGCGCTCTGGATCACGGGGGCGGTGATGACTTGTCCATCGAGCACGATTGCCAGTTGCCTGCCGACGTTGGCGGTGGTGATCTCGGCGAAACGTTCGGCGCCTTCCTTGTCGAAGCGGAAGTTGACCACCGGCGCGTTGGTCTCGGGGTTGAACGCCGTGCGCGCATCCCGCAGTCGGCCGCCTTCGAGCAAGATCCGCTTCTCCAGGAGATATTCGCTTTCGGGTGTAGGGCCGGGCACTGTCATGACCATGCCCGGGGTCGCGTCCTCGCGCGCTACCAGGTGGAAGCTCAGCTGCGCTGTGGTCCCGATCAGATCGCGGATGCGCGAAGGGTCTTCCACGCCGGGCAGCTGGATCAGAATGCTGTCCTTGCCTTGTCTGGCAATAGTGGGCTCGACTACACCGGTCTCGTCCAGGCGCCGGCGCAATACCTCCACGCTTCGCTCCACGGCGTCGGCGATCAGTTCGTCGGCGAAAAAGCGGGTAGGCGTTAGTACCACCGCAGAGTCGGTGACCGACACCGAGTAGGAGCCCACTCCCTCTTGCTGTGCCAACTCGCGCGCTAGGCGCGCCGCCTCTTCCCGTGCGGCGGCATCGCGCACGGGAATGCTGGCCGCGCGGCCATTATTCGCCACCGCTCCATGGCGAATCTGCGCAGCATCCAGAGCGCGCGCAAGGGTTGCGGCGGCGTTGTCGATCTCGTCCGCGATTAACCGCTCGGTGTCGACTTCGAGCAGCAGGTGGGAGCCGCCTCTGAGATCCAGTCCCAGGGTGATGCGGTTATCGGTTAACCAGGATGGTAATGATTCAAGCGCCTTTGGTGGGAGCAGGCTGGGTAGCGCGCTCATCAGGCCGATTAGGATAATGGCCAGGTAGGCCAGGATTCTTCCGCGATACTGACGCATGAGCAGTCCTCGACTGGGAAAGCCGGAAAGCGGCTCTCCATGACCGTGGCTGCGCGCAGGCGCAGCCACGGCCCGAAAGGGTTATTTCGGCAGTGAGGTGCGAAGAGGCGGTGCGCGCGGCGCTAGCGGGGAGGCCCGGAGCGGTTTCGTAATGTGCCGGCGCGACGCCGACGCCGTCGGCAGGTCGGTGGGCGCGGCGAACGTTGTGGAAATAGAGATGGACGCAATAGCCAGCGGCCCGTCTGTATCCAGGCCCTGGACCGAGGCGCTGACATCTGGACTGTCGCAAGCGCGCAGATGCGCGCGCTGCAACGCCTCGCCCAGCGGGCTTGCCTGCGCTGCAGCGGCCGGTACCCGATCGGGTTGCAGGCTTGAGCGCGCTGCGGGACTGGTTGCCGCAATGGATGCGAGCAGCGCGATCAGCAGCAATGCCGCGGTCTGCGGCACGCCGGCTTTATCTGGCGCGCTACTTTGCATAGCGGGGGAGACTACCGTCCATTGAAAACATCAGAGCGCGTACTCCTGGTCGGGTAGCGGCCGATTATCCCAGGCCATGGCTCGCCGGTACACGCTCACACATGCCTTCGCTGAAGGCGCCACCCGCATTTGAGGCGTCTGAGTTATGCCGAGCGCTGCGACTGGCGGTCCTCCTGTGCGGCCGAGCGAGCGGACCTCGGCACCTTTTAGACGCGGAATACCCGGACCAGTTCCTGCAGTTGCGAGGCCAGGCCGGCAAGCTCGTTGCTGGAGCGGGACGTTTGGCTGGCTCCTTCGGCACTTTCCGCGGCGATCCGATCGATGGCGGCGATGCTGGCATTTATGTTTTCCATCACCGCATGCTGCTCTTCGGCAGCGCTGGCGATGCTATCGTTCATATCCTTAATGGCAGCTACGGCATCGGCGATGGCGCTCAAGGCGGCGCCAGCTCCCTTGGCCTGCTCGACGGCTCCGCCAGCCCGCTCGCGGCTTGCGCCCATCGCGTTGGCGGTGCTTTGCGTGGCCTGCTGGAGTCGGGCGATCACGGCGTCGATTTCTTCAGTGGCGGCCTGGCTGCGCTGAGCCAGGGTGCGCACCTCGTCCGCTACTACCGAAAAGCCGCGTCCTTGCTCGCCTGCGCGTGCGGCTTCAATGGCTGCGTTCAGTGCCAATAGATTGGTCTGCTCGGCGATGCCGCGGATGACGCCGAGCACCGCGCCAATCTCCTCGCTGTCGCGTTCCAGCGTGCGCATGACCTCGGCCGTTCGTTCTATTTCGGCAGCCAATGCTTCTATATGTTCCACAGCGCTGTTCGCGATCTGGCGCCCTTCCTGGGCTTGGGCATCGGCCACAGTCGTCGCGTTGGCGGCCTCCGCCGTACCGCGCGCTGTTTGCTGCACGGTGGCGACCATTTGGGTCACCGCGGCTGCGACCTGAGCCGTTTCGCGCTGCTGCTCGCTCACGCCTCGGCTGGTCTGTGCCGAGACGACCGCCATTTGCTCCGCTGCGGCGGCAACCTGAGAGATGGCGTCTCGCAACTGGCCTATCACCTTGCCCAGGCGTTGCTGGATTTGCTGGCCGCTGGTTGCCAGCAGGCCCAGTTCATCGTCGGTGACGCGGCGCACCGGAGTCGCGAAGTCGCCGTCCGCTACCTTTTCCAGATCAGCTACCAGCACGCGCACTGGCCGGACGATGCCTTTATGGATCAGCCCCAAGAACGCTACGAAGGCGAGGGCGACCGCGACCGCGATCATTACGATAGTCGTCAGCATGGCGCGCTCGCCGCGCTGGGCAGCCACGCTCGCGCCCTGCTCCAAACTGGCGAACACGGCGTCCCGCGCTTGTTCAATCAGTTGTTGAAGATCGCGGTGCAAGCCGGGAACAGTAAAATTCGCCATGGCGGCATCGAAGTCCGCGAGTTCGAATAGCGTGGCGGCATCCTCGTAATAGGTATCGAGCTCTCCGTGAGCCTGGGCAAAACGCCGCAGCGGCTCGCGCGCCTCGGGTACTGCAATGATTTCCAGCGTCCGGGCAGCTTGCTGCGCAACCACGGTTTCGTGTGTCTGCAGACGTTGCAGGTTGCTCTGCAGGAATCCGCTGTCGCGGCTGGAGAGAAGCAGCTCGTTCCAGAGCGCGATCTGCTGATCGAATTTCGTGCTCAGTTCAAGAATGCTGCGAACGCTGGCCATCTCCTGATCGACGAGCACGCCGTACTCGGCGAGGCTGCCGCGCAACTGCCAGAATCCGGCAGCAACGGAGAGCAGTACCAACGCAGTGCCGGTCCCGGTTATCAGCAGCAGCTTGTTGCGAAGGCTGGTACGCACGAAGTGAAACATAATGCCCCCAAGAACGCGCGGTGCGTGCTCCTCGTGTTTGGTGTGTTTGGTCTGTTGGCCGCAGGCTTACGCCATGCCGCAGGCGGCTGGATGCGCGTCGATCTGCAGCAAATCGCATCTGGAAGTATAGACCGCGGTATGCAAAGCGTCGCTTGCGTGGAAGCGCATATAGGAGGGGGTATAAGGGCGTATATCAAAAGAGGTATAGAGGTATATATAAATAAGAGAAGAACGGCAGCCGGCGCTGGTCCGGCTGCCGTAAAAGCAGAGAGATGCCTTGCGTGAGAGTGCTTAGAATGGGTAGTGGCGGGGCCCGGTTTGAACCGTGATCCAGCGCAACTCCGTGAACTCGTTGATGGCGGCCTTGCTGCCGAAACGACCGTAGCCGCTAGCCTTGACACCGCCGAACGGCATCTGGGCCTCGTCATGGACCGTGGGGCCGTTGATGTGGCAGATGCCCGACTCAATGCGCTTGGCCACCTTGAGCGCGCGAGCAATATCGCGGCTGAATACGGCGGAGGAAAGTCCGTACTCGGAGCTGTTGGCGACACGGATCGCTTCCTCTTCGTCCTTGACGCGGATCACTACCACCAGAGGGCCGAAGGACTCCTCGAAGTAGAGTTTCATCTCTGGAGTCACATGGTCGATGACGGTCGCCTGCATGATCGTGCCGTCGATCTGGCCGCCGGCCGCGATCTTGGCGCCCTTGGAAACAGCATCGTCGATGAGGCTGCGCATGCGTGCAGCCGCTTCGGGGCTGACCAAGGAGCCGAGCACCACGTTACCGCTACGCGGATCTCCTGCAGGAAGCGATGCGGCCTTGGCGGCGAGCTTGCTCACGAATTCGTCAGCGCAGCTTTCTTCGACGATCAGCCGCTCGGTGGACATGCAAATCTGCCCCTGGTTCATATAAGAGCCAAAGGCAGCAGCGTTTACCGCGGCATCCAGGTCAGCATCGTGCAGCACCAGCAGCGGCGCTTTGCCGCCCAGCTCCAGCAACGCCGGCTTGAAGTGGCGCGCCGCCGTCTCGCCGATGATGCGGCCGACGCGGGTGGAGCCCGTGAAGTTGACGCGCCTTACCGCATCATGGGCAATCAGCGCTTCGACCACCGCCGGAGCATCTTCCGGCGCGTTGGTGATGACGTTGACCACGCCTTCGCCCATGCCCGCTTCCTCCATCACCGATCCAATCAGGCGGTGGGTGGCGGGGCAGAGCTCCGATGCTTTCAGTACCACCGTATTGCCGCACGCCAACGGTACCGCAATGGCCCGTACGCCTAGAATGACGGGTGCGTTCCAGGGAGCGATACCGAGTACGACGCCGCACGGCTGGCGGACTGCCATGGCAAAGCTGTCCGGGACGTCCGAGGGAATGACTTCGCCAGTCACCTGGGTGGTCAGTGCCGCGGCTTCGCGCAAAATACCCGCTGCCAGCATGACGTTGAAACCGGCCCACGGCGCGGTGGCGCCGGTCTCGCTCATCATCAGCCGTGTGAATTCGTCAGCGCGCGCCTCCAGCAGATCGGCTGCTTTGAGCAGGTGCGCGCGGCGGGCGTTGGGACCCAGCGCCGACCAGCGCGCGAACGCCGCTTGCGCGGCATCGGCGGCGGCACGGGCGTCTTCTACCGTGGCCGCGGGAGCGCGCGTGGCGACCTCTCCAGTGATCGGATCGATACGGTCGAAAGTGGCGCCATTGCTGGCCTGCGCGTGGTTGGCACCGATCAACAGCTTGATCTGGTTCATGGACTCCTCCTGGGGTAAGTCGATGGGGCAGGGACTGTCTCTAGCTCGTTGCTGCCGAAACTCGTCATCATCCGCAGTGGCCTGTTCGATGCAGAGCGGTTTGACAATCGACCGCTGAAGTAAATGAGAGGCCCGTCCTCCTTTGGGGTACGCAATGCGCACTTTAATGCGCTAGTCGAACATCTTAGAAACGGCCGTCCGGTCTAGTCAAACACTATGTGCAATGAAAACCGCACACAGTTGCTTGCACCTGGCGAGGCCTGATAGATAGTATAAGACAAATATCAAGTAACATGATATTAAGCGTAGTCTGAAATACGGGTCATCGAGCCCGGCCGTATGGCTCTAGCAAGCAACGGTAACAGCACACGGCTCACGCCACGCGAAGAGTAATAGAGCCGGTGCATAGACAATAAATATGTGGAGGAGAGATGAACGCGCAGGGCAAGCAGCTTCGTCTGGGACCCATGGAGGCGCAGGTGCAACGCTTACCCGAAGGCGTGATCTACTTGCGATCGCCGCGACCTCTGCCGTCCTATCCGAACAGCCTCACCGATCGCCTGCTGCTGTGGGCCGAGCGGCGCCCCGATCAACCTTTTCTCGCCGAACGTACCGCGGAGGGCGGTTGGCGCACCGTGACCTACTCGCAAGCGCTGACTGCGGTGCGTTCGCTGGGACAGGCGCTGCTCGATCGCGGTGTGTCGGTAGAACAGCCGCTGGCGATCCTCTCCGGCAACGATATAGAGCACGCGTTGCTCGGGCTGGCCGCACTCTATATAGGTGTGCCGTACGTGCCGGTGTCTTCTGCCTATTCGCTGCTCTCCAGCGACTTCGGCAAGCTACAGCATGTGCTCGACCTGACCACGCCCAAGCTCCTGTATGTAGCCGATGGCGAGCTATATAAGCCTGCCATCAGCCGCGTTGCGCCGCAGATCGATGTGGTGGCCGGCTCCCGGGTGGACTCGCCGCGCCAGCAGCATTTCGAGGAGTTGCTGGCCACGCGTCCTACCGATGCGGTGGAACGGGCGCGCCGGCAGGTGAACGGCAATACCCTGGCGAAGATCCTGTTTACCTCGGGCTCCACCGGGCAGCCCAAAGGCGTGCCGAATACGCAGCGGATGCTCTGCAGTAATCAGGCCACCATTCAGGCGTTCTGGCAGTTCCTGGAAGAGCAGCCGCCGGTGCTGCTCGATTGGCTGCCGTGGAGCCATACCTTCGGCGGCAATCAGAATTTCAACCTCGTGCTGTATAACGGCGGTACGCTTTACATCGATGACGGTAGGCCGACTCCGAGCGAGACTGGTCTTACGGTACGCAACCTGCGCGAGATATCGCCGACGCTGTACTTCAACGTGCCCAAAGGCTACGAGATGCTGCTGCCGCACCTGCGGGCCGATGCCGAGCTGCGCAAGAGTTTCTTCGCGCGGTTGCAGATGCTCTTCTACGCCGGTGCCGCGCTGCCGGAGCATCTGTGGGAGCAGCTGCGGGAGCTGGCCGATCGGGAGGGGGCAGGCCACGTGCCGCTGCTTACCGGATTCGGCGCCACCGAGACGGCACCCGCCGTGCTCTTTACAACGCCCAGCTGCGCCAAGCCCGGGGCGGTCGGTGTGCCGTCGCCGGGGGTGGAGGTGAAGCTGGTCCCGTTCGATGGGCGCTACGAAGTGCGAGTGCGGGGACCGAATGTCACGCCAGGCTACTGGCGCGCGCCGGAGCATACGGCGGAGGTGTTCGACGAGGAGGGCTATTACCGCATGGGCGATGCCGTCAAGCTGCTCGATGCGGAGCGCCCTGAGCTGGGCCTGCAGTTCGACGGCCGCGTGGCCGAGAACTTCAAGCTCTCCTCCGGCACCTGGGTGAACGTAGGCGAGCTGCGCGCGCGCTTGATCGCCGAGTTCGCGCCGTGCGCACGCGATATCGTGCTAGTCGGCGAGAATCGCGATTTTCTGGCCGGAATCCTCATCCCCGATGTGGCCGCCTGCCAGGCAGTAGCCACCGATGTGGGCGGTGCGGGCGGCGCTGCCGACCTGGCCGGCAGCCGAGTGCTACGGCACTGGCTTGCGCAGCGTCTGGCGCGCCATGTCAGCACGGCCTCCGGATCGTCCACCTGCGTACGACGGCTGCTGGTGCTGCCCGATGAGCTTTCCTTCGATGCCGGCGAGGTAACCGAGAAAGGATCGGTGAACCAACGGGCGGTAAGAGCGCGCCGGACAGCCTTGATAGACGCGCTGTACCAGCAGAGTCCTGGCGCCGACGTCATCCTGCCCCTAGATAGCTGACCGCTGCGCCGCTTGGTGCCGCCCTCCGGCTTTTCACCCGCTCGCAGGCCGAGCCCGTTCGCCCGAGCCGCAGGCCTGCTCGCGGTGTTGTTTCCTCCCCCCAGCGCCGGCGCTTGGAGCGGGCAGGGAACCGACTGTGCTCCAGCCCGTCAAAACGCCATCGGCGGTCGCTTGCAGGGACGAGACGCAGCGCGAGCGCCGAGGCGAAAGCCCCGCTAACGGCTCTGTCGCATTTGTGCTGTCATACGATTGACATAGTGTCTGAAAGACACTAACTTGGCCCGACTGCGATTCGAACTTCGACGGCTCATGGTCAACGGAAGCCCCAACAATCAAGCATCGGTCACGGCGGACATGGTGATTTTCACCATTCTGTGCGATCGGCTTGCCGTGTTGCTGCGGCGCCGTTCGCGCGAGCCGTTCGCTGGCGCATGGGGCTTGCCTGGCGGCCGAGTGCGGCCGGATGAGACTCTGGAGGCGGCTGCCAACCGCCAGCTTGCTGAGAAAACCGGGATCACCGGAGTATATCTTGAGCAGCTCTATACCTTCGGCGATCCGGACCGGGACCCGCGCGGACGGGTGATCTCGGTTACCTACTATGCACTGGTGCCTTACAACCGCGTGCGGGTACACAGCGACAGCGCCGAGCTTGCCTGGCACCAAGTCGATCAATTGCCCGAATTGGCTTTTGACCATGGTCGCATCGTCGCCATGGCCAAGCAGCGTCTGTGCGCGAAGCTCGACTACTCGACCATCGCGCTGCAATTCATGCCGGACAAATTCACGCTCAGCGAGTTGCAGTCCGTCTATGAAAGCATTCTCGGCGAGCCGCTGGATAAGCGTAATTTCCGCAAGCGAGTCCAGAATCTGGCATGCCTCGAAGATACCGGCGAGCAGTACCGTGCGGGGAACCATCGTCCGGCCAAACTGTTCCGGCTGAAGACGCCGGGACGGGTGGATATCATCAAGTGATGGCGGTTTTGGCCGCTATCGATAGCCGATGCCGCTAACGGCGGACGGCAGCAGAACCCTCGGGAGGGTCGCATGACGAGCAAGGCGCAAGTAATCGAGCTGCGGCAGCCTAGTGCCCATTTTCGCGAGCAGCCTTTTACCTCGGCGGAGGAGCTGGCGCAGGGGGAGCGCGAGGAGCTGATGGACCGCATCCGCAAGCTGCTCAAGGAGCAGAACGCGGTGCTGGTGGCGCACTACTATACTGCCCCTGATTTGCAGATTCTCGCTGACGAGACGGGCGGCTACGTATCCGATTCGCTCGATATGGCCCGTTTCGGCAAAGAGCACCCAGCGCAGACGCTGGTCGTTGCCGGGGTGCGATTCATGGGCGAGACCGCCAAGATTCTCACGCCCGAGAAGCGGGTACTAATGCCTGACCTGGAGGCTACCTGCTCGCTGGATATAGGCTGTCCGGCCGACGAGTTCGCCGCATTCTGCGACCAGCACCCGGATCGCACGGTAGTGGTATATGCGAACACCAGCGCTGCGGTGAAGGCGCGGGCCGATTGGGTGGTTACCTCCAGCATCGCGGTGGAAGTGGTGGCGCATCTGCACGCCCGAGGCGAAAAGATCCTGTGGGCGCCGGACAAGCATCTGGGCGACTACATCCGCCGCGAAACCGGGGCCGACATGCTGCTGTGGGACGGCTCTTGCATCGTGCACGAAGAGTTCAAGGCCCATGAGCTGGCCAAGCTGCGTGCCGAACACCCGGATGCCGTAGTGCTCGTGCACCCGGAGTCGCCGCCAGCGGTAGTGGAGCAAGCCGATGTCGTCGGCTCCACCTCTAAGCTGCTGAATGCGGTGAAGACGATGGACGCCAACAAGTTCATCGTTGCGACCGATAACGGCATTTTCCATAAGATGCGCTTGGCGGCGCCGAACAAGATTCTGCTCGAGGCGCCCACCGCCGGTCGCGGTGCCAGCTGCGGCAGCTGCGCCCACTGCCCGTGGATGGCGATGAACGGCTTGCGCAGCTTGGCGCACGTGCTCGAAACAGGCGCCAACGAGATTCACGTCGATCCACAGATACGCGAGCGGGCGATGGTTTCCCTGAGCCGCATGCTCGAGTTCGGCAGGGTTCAGCAACGCGTGGTGGCCGGCGACGCATGAGACTGCCGTAATGACGATTACCAATCGCGGCGCGGCCGTGCTCGGGTTGCGGCTGCTGGCGCTGCTGATTCTCGTGTGGTGGCTGTTCCAGCTGCCGGAAACGGTAGCTTATCTGGCGTTGCCGGCGGCCGGAACGCCCCCGGGCGGCTCTTTTTACCTGGCTGTCACGCTGGTGCTGCTCTTGCCGCCGGTGCTGGCCGGCCTGCTCTGGTTCGGCGTCGGCCGTATGGCCGATATCGTGTTGCCCATACGAACCGCTCAAGGCCGTAGTCCGCGGCTGGGCAATTACCAGGCGCAGGTCATCGCGTATTCCGCGGTGGGCCTGTTTCTGCTGCTGGGCGGGTTGCCAGAGCTGGCTCGTACGGTCCATGGCGTATGGGCGTATCGGCTCAAGATGAGCGAGATGCCCGGCTTCCATTCCGGACTTTGGGCCGCCTTGCTGGCGGCTGTGCTGCGCTTGCTCTTGGGGGCCACCTTGATTTTGCGTGCCCCGGCTGTAGCCATATTGATCCAAAGACTGCGCCGCGCGGGAGCGCGGCGCTAAGCTCAAGGCCAGGGTTTTTCGAGCGAGCGGGGGGCGCTGCGCGCCGGGCGGATATCGCCGACTATGTTGCCTTTTGTCAGCCCCAGCGTCGGGAGCGCCGCTATAATCAATTTTACGCGAGCGGCCTTGCCTGACCGTTCGCCGCATCCCGCATTACTTCCGTGGATAGCTTTGTGGACATAGAAGAGAAATATCGACTCTCCAATCGTTCCGACATCACGCAGGTGCTCAGGAGCCTGGCGAAGAAGCCGGAGACTGTGAAAGCCTACTACGACGGGGACGGCGGCTATTTACGAACCGTCGTTGTGGCTGTCGAGCCGGAAGCGAACCGTCTCCTGTTGGATTGTGGGCCGGACGAGAGCGCCAACCGCCAAGCGTTGCGGGCGCGGTACCTTATGTGCGAGGCCAAGCTCGATCAGGTAGACGTGCGCTTCGAGTGCGGACCGGTGTCGATTGAAGATCACGAGGACGGGCGCGTTTTCGTGACGCCGCTGCCTGAGTGGGTGCTACGACTGCAGCGACGGGAGTACTTTCGCGTTCCCACTCTGGTCAGCCAACCGGCAACCTGCACGATCGCGACCCCGGTTAGTCCGCGTGGGCGGGCATTCGCAATTGCCGACATGAGCCTGGGCGGGATCGGGGTGCTCGATCCGGACTTCGAACTGAACGCCGAGCCGGGCACGATCTTCCACGCTTGCAAGGTCTCGCTACCCGAGGTTGGCGAGTTCATCGTCGATCTTGAGGTCCGTAATGCATCGCAGCGGGAGCAGGAGGATGAGGTGTCCTCCGATCGCGGCGGACAGCGGGTGGGGCTGGCCTATCGCGGTCTGCCGCGCGATAAGGAAAGCTTGTTACAGCGCTATATCAACGATTTGCAGTTGCGGTCGAGAAACCTCGTTCGGCGCCGATAATCCGGATTGGCGCAGCTTGGACAGCACAACGGCCGGCATTCATGCCGGCCGTTGTGCTATTGCCGATGGCTGCTAAGGATACTAGTCGGCTTGTTTGCGGGGGACGGGGAGACCGGGGTCTTGAACCTCGGCCTCGGGAGCGGTCCAGGCACGACGGTTACGCTCCTCTATACGGTCGATCAGCGTGTCCAGCTGTCCGCGCTGCAGTTCGGCGTCGTACTCGCTGCGATAGTTCATGACGAAACTGATGTTCTCGATCAGTACGTCGAACACCTTCCATTGGCCGTCGCGCTGGTACATGCGGTAGTCAATAGGAATACGCTGACCGTTGAAGGTGATGGTTGTACGGACGCTCACCCGACCGCGCCGATCAGGACCGTCCACCCCCAGCACGCGCAGGATCTGCTCATCGCTTTCGAGCTGGCGTACCGCCTCGTCGACATTGTCCGACAGGATACGGCTGTATGTCCGCAGCAGGGACTCGCGAAACGCGGCCACGAAACGCTTCTGCTGCTCGGGCGTTGCCTCCGTCCAGTGC
This sequence comes from uncultured Alkalilimnicola sp., assembly GCA_964460035.1. Taxonomy (GTDB): domain Bacteria; phylum Pseudomonadota; class Gammaproteobacteria; order Nitrococcales; family AK92; genus CAYWPG01. The sequence continues at coordinate 59,412 of CAYWPG010000002.1, read as the reverse complement.
CTGGCGAGAATCAGCCGGCTCATCAGCTCCACATCCACGTGAGGCGCCAGGATCTTTTCCATCAGATCGTAGGCAACGCGCGGGTTGTTGCGAATGGCGCTTTGATTTTCCTTGAGCGCTGTCATCGCCTCCGCGAAGGTGTCGTTAATGAGCTGGTCCGGTTCCTTGCTCTGAGCCGCAGCGCTGCTGCCAAAGCACAGTCCCATAAAAATGCAGAACGCGATCGCGCCGGCAATTCGAGCTCTAATCCTCATGCAAACCTCCTATTGGCAGCCTCGCCCACGTAGTCTCTCACACTCGTGCGGCAGGGGCGCAGGGTCCGGACCAGCGAGTGCGCGGACAGGCGATGTGCCGGCCGGCACGCAGCCCTCGTCATGGCGATGATTGCACACGGAACGAATGTACTGGCCGCCGCCACGCTATGTCGAGGCATCCGCTTCCAAGCCGCAGCTCGCCCGCGCAAGGCGGGCTATCGTCAAAGAGCACCAGGAAAATGTCAAAGGCTTATCCTGTCATATACTTTTGCAGAACCAAGGCTCGCTTTCATTGACTTCGCAGCTGCGTGCAGGAGGGGGTGGTGCCGCGGCATCGGGGCTGGCGCGAAGTCGGCGAGAGCGGACCCGATCAGGTCGTCACATATAACTAAAAGGGGCAGTGCCATGGGAGCGCAGGAGCGAGCGTCGAAGAAGGAGATCTTCGGTTGGGCAATGTTCGACTTCGCCAACCAAGCCTATACCTTGCTGATCATCTCCGTGGTGTTCGGCGATCTGTTCACGCAGGTGATTGTGGGGGACCGCGGCGACGGCTACCGGTTGGGGAACCTGCTCTGGAGCGTCGCGCTTGCGGTCAGCTATCTGATGGTGGTGGTCAGCGGGCCGGTATGCGGCGCGATCATGGACTTTTCGGCCGCCAAGAAGCGCTTCCTCTTCTACAGCTACATCATCACGGTCGCCAGCACGGCTTTGCTCTACTTCGTCGCGCCCGGCTACATCCTGCTGGGCGTGATTCTGATCATCGTCTCCAATTTCGCCTACTCGATCGGCGAGTCCTTCATCGCCAGCTTTCTGCCCGACCTCGGCCCGCCCGAGGATTTGGGGAAGATCTCGGGCTTTGGGTGGGCGTTGGGTTATGTTGGCGGGCTAGTCTCGGCGGCGTTCGTGCTCGCGTTCCTGGGCGAGGTCAGCGCGGCGAACTTCGAGCGCATCCGCTGGGTAGGACCGTTTGCCGCTGCTTTCTTCCTGATCGCCGCCATTCCGACTTTCCTCTGGCTGAATGAGCGCGGCCAACATCGCGAGGCGCCCGTAGGGGTTAGCTACGTGCAAATCGGCTTTCGCCGGCTGGGCCGGACTTTCCGCGAGCTGAGCGAGTTCCGCGATCTGGCGCTGTTCCTGGGATCCGTGTTTTTTGCCATGTGCGGGATCTATGTCGTGGTCACCTTCGCGTTCATCTACGGCGCGCAGGTCATCGGCTGGGACGAGCATATCCGTGTACTGATGTTCGTTATCGTGCAGATCAGCGCCGCACTTGGAGCGCTGGCCTTTGGTTTTATCCAGGACCGCATAGGCGCCAAGCTCACTTACAGCATTACGCTGGTGATGTGGGTCGCCGCTTCCGTAGGAATTTACGCAACCCCGCAGGTGACAGGCTTCCTCAATCAGTATCTGGGCCTGACCTGGGAGGCGCAGCACCTGTTCCTGGTGGTGGGCTGCCTGGCAGGTCTGAGCCTTGGCCCCACGCAGTCAGCCAGTCGTGCGCTGGTTGGACTGATGACGCCGCGGGATAGGGCCGCGGAATTTTTCGGCTTCTGGGGCCTGGCCAATAAGGCGGCTGGCGTGGCCGGTGTGCTGGGGCTTGGCGTGCTGCAGACTCAGGTCGGCCTGCAGGGCGCTATTCTGTTCTGCGCCGTGTTGTTCTCTCTGGCCTTGCTGGTGGCCATACCGGTCAATCAGCGTCGCGGCATCGCCGTGGCCACAAGCCATGAGCCGGCAGCCGCGTAAGCGGCGCCCACGCCGCGGTCGAGCGGCGGCCCCATGAGGGGGGCACCGCCAGGCCTTGAAGAAGGAGATGAAGACACCGGATTTGCGCCGGCCGAAGAAGCCAGCACTCCGGTGTTGCATTGCCGGCGGCCGTTTCTGTCCTGCCTGAGCCGTAACTGAAACTTCCTTGTATGGCACGAGGTTGCCGGCGCCCCGCGTTCCTCCCCGCCGTGGCTGGGCGCTCGGCTAGGCGCCGTGCCGCTGCGCTGGGCGACAGCCCGCCATCTTGTGCCGCTTCGAAACAGACGCCAGATATCGAAATTAAGCGCCCCGAATCGGGTTGTTGCAGCAGGCCCGATTCGGACTGTGCGCCAGTTGGCAATATCCCTTGCCAAGTCCGCCACAGTAGGGCGTGTCATACGGACGTAAGGTGGAAGTGTTCTGCTAAGACCTGCCGTGTGGCAACAACTATAACTAACGCGACATCGGAGGCGCCCATGAGGATGTCACCCGTGAACCTACATAGGATGGTGCTGGCCTTGCACAGAGCCGGGGTGGCTCAGGACACCATCGCCAATAATCTTGGTTTGCATCCGGCCACAGTGAAAGCCTGGCTTGAGTCCTGGCGGCATAGCGTAGTCATGCCCAGCGAGCACAATCGCCAGCGCTAGAGACAGTCCAAAGTTCACTACGGGGTAGCAACACGCTTTCCAAATCAGCCGGGGCTGTAGCTCCCGCGGCAGTACTTGCGGGCGCAGTTCTTGGGCAAGGGCCGCCCTTGCAAGAGCGCCGCGCGCCATTTTGGGACGCATGCGTTACCCCGCGATCGCACGGCCTTTGAGAGGTGTGGGCAAGCTATGCATGCTGGCTGCCGAGAGTCTACCGCTGACAGGGCGCGCCGCT
>CAYWPG010000002.1:0-56433 GCA_964460035.1 uncultured Alkalilimnicola sp. | reverse complement strand
GGCGCGCCGCTCCCTCGATGACTGGCCGAGCCGATGGACGATCAATTCCCAGCAGCGTCGAAGATCAGGCAAGTGGTGATCGCGTGCGCATAGAGCTTGCCGGCGGCATCGAGCAAACGCCCCTCGGCGGTGCCGATCCGGCCGCCCACATGAATGGCTTGGCCCTCCGCGCGCACGGGGCCGGTCTCCTCCGTGATGGCACGCATGTAGTTTACCTTCAGCTCGATGGTGGTATAGGCCTTGCCGGGCGGTAGCAGCGAAAACACCACGCTGCTCACGCAAGTGTCGAGCACGGTCGCTACCCAGCCGCCGTGAGCGGTGCCGCTGAGATTGTAGTGCGCCGGCGTCGCTTGTGCCTGATACACCAGATAACCGGCTTCCATGGTAATGGGGACGATGTTCAGCGTGGCCGCCATGGCGTTGCGCGGCAGCGTGCCGGCAGCGATACCTTGCAACAGTTCCAGGCCGCTCATGCGGGCGCGTACTTCGGGCGGAGTAACTCCGGGCGGCGCCAGCCTGGCCTCGGCCGCAGCCCCTTCCTCAAGCCAGCGCTGCAATGTTGCCTGTTTATCCATGCGAGCTCCTTCAGGCGAAGACGGCTACTGTCTGTCGGCTAACGGCGATCAGCTGGCCGCTCTCGGTCCAGATCTGCGCGGAGGTCTGGCCGTAGCCGTCGGCGGTATGATCGACATAGGCGCGATAGAGCAGCCAGTTCTCGCTGCTCATGGCCGGCAGCGGTTGAATGAAGTCTATGCTCCAGGTCAGCGTACTGGCCGGCGCGCGCTCCTTCATCATCGGGAATACCGCGGGCGGCCAAGCGTCGACCAGCGCCAGCACGTGCGCTTCGGTAAGCCGCTCCACGGGTTCGCGCAGCCTCACCCAACCGCCCATGTCACGCACGTCCTTGCCGCTGAAAGGCAGCCCACCCAGCACCCAGTGGTAACTGAAGTGTTTGGCAAACGACGGCCCCATGGAGTTGGGCGGCAGCTCTTCGAGGGTTTCAGGGCGCGGCGCCTCCGGAGCCGGCGCACCTGGGGCGCGCAGTTGCGACTCGCGAGCCATGCCGAAGCTTGCCAAGGCGGCGGCGAGCACGGCGCCGTCCTGGATAGCGTGGGCCTCGGTCTGCGTCACGGCACGACCTTCGCGTAATACACGCGAGTCGATGCGCTGCGGGACATGAGCCGCCAGCGGCCCTACGAAGCTGATGCTGAACGAGCGCAGCGGCCGCTCGTCCGGAATGTGCTTGCGCATGCCCTGGTAGAGCAAAGCGGCTACCAGACCGCCGAACAGCGCCCGCCCCTGGGCCCAACCGTCGGGTACGGTAATCTCGTTGTTAGGGGATTGGTCGAGCTGAGCCAGCAGGTCGGAAAGGTTCATCTGGGAGTGCCTCTATCGTTCTTCATAAGCCGCCTGATCGTGGCGGAAGCGATCGCGATCGTCAATCCAGCACAATCCTGACAATTCTTTACGCGGGGAATGAAGTGCTTGACGCTACGGCGCTCAAGAGCACGCTACTATTGCGTCTGCATGGCATTACGAAGTTATGGACGAGAGTATGCACAACGCGAACAACCGGCGCCGCGGGCGTCTGCTCTGGCTAGTGGGGGCGATCCTGGCGGTGACGGCTGTAGTCTCCGGCTATGCCTACTGGCTCAACGGGCGCGACAGCGCCGTATCGTATCGGACGGTTGCGGTGACGCGCGGCGACGTTGAGCGCACCGTTACCGCTTTGGGATCGTTGCGTCCGAAGGAGTATGTCGACGTAGGCACCCAGGTTTCCGGGCAGCTGCGGGCGGTGCATGTGCAAATCGGCGACAGGGTGGAAAAGGGGCAGTTACTGGCCGAGATCGATCCCACCGTTTACGAGATCCGTGTGCGTACGGGCCAGGCGAACCTCGCCCAGCTGCGCGCCCAGCTCGAGCAGCAGGAAGCAGAGTTGCGGCTCGCCCGCAGTCGCTTGGAGCGCAACCGCCGCCTGCACGAGCAGCGCGCCTTGAGCCGCGAGGCCCTGGAGGACAGCGAAGCGGCAGCTGCCGTGGCCGCGGCTCGGGTCGCCGCCACCAAGGCGCAAATCAGCGCGGCGGAGTCTACCTTGGAGGGCGACCGCGCCAATCTTGCCTATACCCGCATTCATGCGCCCATGGCCGGTACGGTGGTCGACGAAAGCGCCGTGGCGGGCCAGACCGTGAACGCCAGCCAGCAGGCCCCGGTGATCGTACAGCTGGCCAATCTGGATACCATGACCGTGTGGGCCCAGGTGGCCGAAGCCGATGTGGTGCGCATACGGCCTGGAATGGATGCGTACTTCACGACCTTGGGCATGCCCGAGAGGCGTTGGTACGCCCAGGTGCGGCAAGTGCTGCCCACGCCGGAAGTGGTCAACGACGTGGTGCTCTATAACGTGCTGCTGGACGTGGACAACAGTGAGCGTTTGCTCATGACGCAGATGACGGTGCAGGTGTTCTTCCTGCTCGAACAGGCGCGCGATGTGCCGGTGGCGCCGCTGGCGGCGCTGACCCCGCTAGAGGGCAAGCGTTACCGGGCGCAGGTGCTCAACGCCCAAGGCGCCATTGAGTCGCGGGAGGTGGAGGTGGGCGTAACCAGCCGCACCCACGCTGAAATTCGCCAGGGCCTGCAGCTGGGCGAGCGGCTGGTGCTGGGGGGCGTGGCGGGTCAAGGCGCGCCCAATCTTCCCAGCGGCGGTCCGCGCGGGTTAGGGGGGCGGTTATGAGCGAGCCGCTGCTTAGGCTGGAAGGCGTCGGCAAGGTCTACGCCTCGGGAGCGGCCGAGGTGCGGGCGCTGGACGGGGTAAGCCTGGATATCTACGCCGGCGAGTTCGTGGCCATCATCGGCCAGTCGGGGTCCGGCAAGTCGACGCTGATGAACATTCTGGGCTGTTTGGACAGGCCCACTTACGGCAGCTATCGCGTTGGCGGCCGCGATGTGGGGGCCCTTACGGCCGACGAGCTGGCGGCACTGAGGCGCGATACCTTCGGTTTCGTATTCCAGCGCTATAACCTGCTGCCTACCGCCAGCGCGGTCGAAAACGTGGAAATTCCCGCTATCTACGCCGGCCGGCCGCGCCGCGAGCGCACCCAGCGGGCGCGCGAGCTGCTGGCCCGGCTCGGCTTGGCGGAGCGGGAGGATCACCGGCCTAATCAGCTCTCGGGCGGCCAGCAGCAGCGCGTCTCCATTGCTCGCGCGCTGATGAACGGCGCCGAGGTGATTCTGGCGGACGAGCCTACCGGCGCCCTGGATAGTCGCAGCAGCGCTGAAGTGCTGGCTTTACTGCAACAACTGCACGCCGAGGGCCACACGATTCTGCTCATCACGCATGATCCCGAGGTGGCCTCGCATGCGCAGCGGATCATACGCCTGGCGGATGGCCGTGTAATAGAGGATAGCGGTCCGCGTCGATCGTCGGTACCGCGCACGCAGGTGTGGGCGGCACCGCCGCGCCATCCGGGCTTGCTGCCGGATTTGACCGAAGCGGTGAAGATGGCGCTGCGTTCGCTGCGGGCCAATCTTTTTCGTAGCGCGCTCACCTTGCTGGGCGTGGTGATAGGCGTGGCCGCGGTGGTGGCGATGCTGGCCATCGGTGCCGGCAGCAAACAGGCGGTATTGGAGCGCATCGAGTCCATGGGCACCAACCTGCTGCTGATCCGGCCGGGCGGTGCGGGGATGCGCGGCAGCGGCGAGTTCGCCACGCTGGTGCCGGAAGATGCCGAGGCCATTGCCGAGCTGCCCAATATCGCCGCCGTCTCCCCCGAGCGCAGCCTGCGCACCACCCTGCGTCATGGCAATGTCGACTACCGCAGCAATGTGCAGGGTGTCTGGCCCGATTATCTGATCGCCGGCGACTGGCAGCTAAGTTCGGGCACTTTCATCATGCGGGAGGATCTGCTCAGCTTCGCGCCGGTTATCGTCCTCGGTAGCACGGTGGCGCAAAGCCTTTTCCCGGACGGTTCGGACCCGGTGGGCCGTTATGTGTTGGTCAGCAACGTGCCATTCGAAGTGGTCGGCGTGCTGGCGTCCAAGGGGGCCAACGCGTTCGGCCAGGACATGGACGATATCGCGCTGGTGCCCCTGTCCACCGGTTTCATGCGTCTGTTCGGCCGACAGTTCCTCAACTCCATCAACGTCAAGGTCGTGGACGGCGAGGCAATCCAGGCCACGGAGGAGGCGATTCACCAGCTTCTGCTCAGCCGCCACGGCACCGAAGATTTCCGCATCCGCAACACGGCTTCGATCATGGAAGCGGTCGAGGCGACGCAGAACACGCTCACCATGCTGCTGGGCTCGGTAGCCGCGATTTCGCTGCTGGTAGGAGGCATAGGCGTAATGAACATCATGCTGGTCAGCGTCACCGAGCGCACGCGGGAGATAGGCATCCGCATGGCCACCGGGGCGCGTGCGAGCAGCATCCTGCTGCAGTTCAACACCGAGGCGCTCGTGGTGTGCGGCATTGGGGGGCTAGTCGGCATCGCGCTGGGGGTAGGCGCCGCGGCAGCCGTGCGCTGGCTGGACATGCCGGTGCAGTTCTCGCCGGGGCCGCCGCTGCTGGCCTTCGCGGTGGCATTTGCAACGGGGCTTCTGTTCGGTTTTCTGCCGGCGCGCAAAGCGGCGCGCATGGATCCGGTGGTGGCCCTGGCGACCGAGTAAGAGACGTTATAGATGAGAAGATTCACCCGTCCTGTTGCGCTGGGGATGGCCTTCATGCTGACCGGTTGCGCGATAACCGCACCGTATCAGCGGCCGGAGCTTGAGCTGCCCAGTGCCTGGGAGGCGCCCGCGGCGGCGGAGGCGGTGGCGGAAGGAGACTGGTGGAGCCGCTTCGGCAGTCCTGAGCTGATAGCGCTGCAAGCCCGCGCCTTGGCCGAGAACCGGGATCTGGCGGCGGCGCTGAGCCGCATCGCGCAGGCGCGGGCGAGTTTGGCGACGACCGGGGCAGGCGCGCTGCCCAGCGTCGATGCCAGCGGCTCGGCCAGTCGTAACTATCGCGACGACACGGGCCGCACCGTCGACTCCGATCAGTGGCAGCTCGCGATAGGCTACGAGCTCGATCTGTGGGGCGCGCAACGGGCGCGCACGACCGCCGCGCGCGCCACGCTGGCGGCCCGCGAGTACGACTATGCGGCCTTGGCGCTGACGCTGCAGGCGGATGTGGCGCAGCATTACTTCACTGCGCTGGCACTGACCGAACGGCGTGCGCTCGCCCAGCGCAATCTGCAAAGTGCGCGCGAGATCCTGGAGCTGGTCGAGCTGCGTTATCGCGAGGGTGCGGCGGGTGGCCTGGAGCTGGCGCAGCAGCGTTCCGCAGTGGCTTCTCTGGAGGCGCAGATCCCGCAGCTTGCGCAGCAGGAGGCGGCGACGCGCACCGCACTGGCGGTGCTGTTGGGACAGCCGCCCCAGGGTTTCGAGCTGCAGCCGGCGACCTGGGCCGATTTGCAGTTGCCCGCCATTGCAGCTGGTCAGCCGGCGGAGCTGTTGCAGCGGCGGCCGGACATTCGCCGCGCCGAGGCCGAGCTAATAGCGGCCAGTGCCGACATCGCCGTCGCGCGTGCGGCGTTCTATCCAAGCGTCAGGCTGTCGGCATCGGCGGGCGTGACGGGGCTGTTGACCTCGGGCTCGACCACGCTGGCCGCGCTCGCGGCCAGCCTGACGCAGCCAATCTTTGCGGGCGGGCGGCTGCGAGGCCAGCTGGAGCTCTCGCAAGCGCGGCGGGAGGAGCTCGTTTTCCGCTACGGCCAGACGGTGCTGGGCGCGCTCAAAGAGGTGGAGGACGCGCTGGTTGCACTGCACGCCAATGAACTGCGCGTAGAGGCGTTGGGCCGCGCCGCCACCGAGGCACGCGAAGCCTATCGGCTGGCGACCGTGCGTTATGAAGAAGGGGCGGTGGATTTGCTGACGGTGCTGGATGCCCAGCGCAGCCGGCTGCAGGCAGAGGATAGCCTGGTGCAGGCCGAGCTGGCGCGCCTGACGGCGGCGACGACGCTGTTTCGGGCCTTGGGCGGCCGCTGGGCGCAGGACGCCTGAGCCGGCGGCTGCCCAGGTAGCGGGCAAGCCTGCCATCGGTGCCGAAGGGGGGCGCAGTTGCGGGGCGTCATGTGCGCTGTCCCGTTTGGTATATTGACGAACCTGCAAAGGGCGTATCGCTCTTCGCCTTCCCAATCATTCAGCAGAAGGAAAGTTCGATGTCTTGTGTGCGCACTTCCGCCGTGCAGATTCACCGTCACGGAGGACCCGAAGTGCTGGAGCTCACCGAACTGGAGGTGCCCGCGCCGGGCCCGGGTGAGCTGCGTATCGTGCAATCGGCGATCGGGATTAACTACGCGGACATCTACCAGCGTCAGGGGGCTGCCGGTCCCCACGAGACAAAAGAATTTCCGGTGGTGCTAGGATCGCAGGGCGCCGGTGTGATCGAGGCCATCGGCGAGGGCGTTGAGGGTTTCGAGGTGGGGCAGGAGGTGACCTACCTTTATCCCGGTGCCTACTCTGAGGTGCGACTGGTTCCCGCCAGCCGCGCACTGCCGATCCCGGAGGGGCTCACTGCCGAAACCGCCGCCGGAACGCTGTTGCGCGGTATGACCGCCGAGTACCTGCTGCATCGGCTGTACACCGTTCGCCCCGGGGACCGCGTGCTAATCCACGCCGCCGCCGGCGGGATGGGTCAGATCCTGTCGGCCTGGGCGCGGGCCTTGGGGGCCGAAGTCATAGGCACGGCAGGCTCCGACGAAAAGTGCGAAGTCGCGAAAGCGTGCGGGTGCCATCACACCATCAACTACCGCACCGAGGACTTCGTTCAGCGGGTGCGCGAGATCACCAACGGCGAAGGCGTACATGTGGTCTACGATGCTGTAGGCCGCGATGTGTTCCTGCCGTCGCTGGACTGTCTGCGTCCGCGCGGCATGGCGATCAACTACGGCACGGCATCGGGCGACGTGGAGGCGTTCGACTTGCAGCTGCTGCACGCCAAGTCCCTGATCGTTTGCCGGCCAACGCTGCGCAGCTTCACGGCGACCAGCGAGGAGCTTCGCACGTCAGCGGAAACCTACGCCGCTGCAGTGCGAAGAGGGGACGTGCGGGCGGTGGTCAATCATCGCTATTCGTTGCGCGACGTCAGGCAAGCGCATGCGGACCTCGAGGGGCGGAGAACCACGGGAGCGGCCATCCTGATTCCCTGAGCGGCACCCGAAACCGACGGAGCCGACGATGCGTCGGCTCCGATTAACACACGGCGAGGCGACCGCATGCCTGCGGCTGCCTCTACTAAGCCCCTCAGCGAGCCCGCCCTTCGCTCCAAGCCTTTAACAGATCTTCATAGGCCACGGTTTGCCCCTGCGGCTTCTCGTTTTCCAGCCGCCGCTTGGGCGCACCGGGTTGCGACAGCCAGTATTCCGCATCGCGCGGCTCGTTCAGACGCGGACCGCAGGTGGCGTGTACGCTGGCCCGCTGCAGCCGGGCCATCACCTGGTCCTGACGCTCGGCCAGTTCGTCCATGGCTTCCTGCGCCGTCATGTTGCCGCTGGCCGCATTGGAAATGGACTGCCACCAAAGCTGCGCCAGGCGCGGATAGTCCGGGACGTTGGTGCCGGTATCGGTCCACATGTCGCGCGCGGGGCTGCGGTAGAACTCTACCAGCCCGCCCAGCTTGGGCGCGCGTTCGGTGAACGACTCGTGGCGGATGTCGGAGTCGCGGAAGGGCGTCAGACCCACATGGGTTTTCTTGAGGGAGGTTGTCTTGGCCACCGTGAACTGAGCATAGAGCCACGCAGCCTGACGGCGCTTGGGATCGGTATGGCGCAGGAAAGTCCAGGAGCCCACGTCCTGATAGCCCACTTTCATGCCCTCTTCCCAGTAAGCGCCGGTGGGCGAGGGTGCCATGCGCCATTTGGGCGTTCCGTCGCTGTTAACCACCGGCAGCCCTTCGGCCACCATGTCCGCGGTAAAGGCCGTATACCAGAAGATTTGTTGGGCAACATGGCCTTGCGCAGGAACCGGCCCGGCTTCCGAGAAGTTCATGCCGGCAGCGCCCGGCGGTGCGTAGTTGCGCAGCCAGTCCACGTACTTCTGCACCGCGTAGACCGCGGCCGGCCCGTTGGTCGCGCCACCGCGGGCTACGCTGGAGCCGACCGGGTGGCAATCCTCGACGCGGATGCCCCATTCGTCCACCGGCAGCCCGTTCGGCAGCCCTTTGTCTCCGGCGCCGGCCATGGACAGCCAGGCATCGGTAAACCGCCAGCCCAGGCTCGGGTCGCGGCGGCCGTAGTCCATATGCCCATAGACGCGGACGCCGTCGATCTCGCGCACGTCGTTGGTGAAGAACTCAGCGATATCCTCGTAGGCCGACCAGTTCAGCGGCACGCCAAGCTCGTAGCCGTACTTGTCGCGAAAGCGCTGCTTGAAGTCTTCGCGGGCGAACCAGTCGGCCCGGAACCAGTAGAGGTTCGCGAACTGCTGCGACGGGAGCTGATACAGCTTGCCGTCCGGTCCTGTGGTTTGGCTCAGGCCGATGAAGTCGTCCAGGTCCAGCGTGGGCAGGGTGATGTCCTGGGCTTCGTCTTTGATGAAGTCGCTGATCGGGTAGACCGCCCCGTAGCGGAAGTGGGTGCCGATCAGGTCGGCGTCGTTGACGTAGGCGTCGTAGATGCTGCGCCGGGACTGCATCTCGGTTTGCAGGCGCTCGACCACGTCGCCTTCCTGAATCAGGTCGTGCGTGACCTGGATGCCGGTCAGCTCGCTAAAGGCGCGGGCCAGCACTCGCGATTCGTACTCGTGCGTGGTGATGGTTTCCGACACCACTCGGATCTGCATGCCGCGATAGGGCTTGGCGGCCTCGATGAACCACTCCAGCTCCTTGCGCTGCTCCTCGCGCGACAACGTGGATGGCTGGAACTCGTCCAGCCATTTCTCTATCAGCGCATCGCGATCGCTTTGTGCGTTGGCCAAGGCCACGCCCGCGAGCAGCACGGTAAGGCCTATCGCGGCTTCCCTCGCTAATCTCCCCTTGATGCTCATCGCTTCCTCCATGACTCCTTGCGGAGCGGTTGTTATCGTATCGTTGCCCTGCGAGCCGGTGGCTCCTCCTTGTCACACCCGAAAGCGGTTCGCGCCGAGCAGGCGCCGCCAAGCGCCGCGCTCAGCCCCAGCGCAGCAGTACCAGCAGCCAGCAAGCGGAAACGGCCAGCGCTCCCCACAGGCTCAGGTCGGTGAGCGCTAACCAGGCGAGATGAATGAATGCCGCGCTCAACAGGCCGATGAACAGGCGATCGCCCCTGGTCGTTGCGATGGGCAGAAAGCCCTTGCGCTCGATACTGGGCCGAACCAGCTCCAGCGCCGTCATGGTTACCAGCAGCGAGCCTATGCCTATGAAAAAGAGCGCGGTGGGCATGGTCCACACCATCCAGCTCATGCCGGCACCCCTATACGCGCCCCAGCGCGAAGCCTTTGGCTATGTGATTGCGCACGAACCAGATGACCAGCGCGCCCGGCACCAGCGTGAGCACGCCGGCGGCGGCCAGCACGCCCCAGTCCATGCCGGATGCGCTGATGGTGCGGGTCATTGCGGAGGCGATAGGGCGTGCGTCGGTAGAGGTTAGCGTCCGCGCAAGCAGCAGCTCGACCCAGCTGAACATGAAACAGAAGAACGCCGCCACGCCGACGCCGGCCCGGATCAGCGGCAGGAAAATCGTTACGAAGAAGCGCGGGAAACTGTAGCCGTCTATGTAGGCCGTTTCGTCGATCTCCTTGGGTACGCCGCGCATGAATCCTTCCAGAATCCAAACCGCCAGCGGAACGTTGAAGAGCATGTGAGCCAGTGCCACCGCGATATGGGTATCGAACAGCCCTACCGTGGAATAAAGCTGGAAGAACGGCAGCAGAAACACCGCGGGAGGCGCCATGCGGTTGGTCAGCAGCCAGAAGAACAGATGCTTGTCGCCGAGGAAACGATAGCGCGAGAACGCGTAGGCGGCCGGCAGCGCAATCAATAGCGAGAGCACGGTGTTGATGCTCACGTAGGCGATAGAGTTCAGGTACGAGCCGTACCACTCGGGCTGACTGAAGATTACGCGGTAGTTGTCCAGTGTCAGTGTCTCGGGGAACAGTGTGAAACTGGACAGGGTCTCCCATGTCGGCTTCAGCGACATGTTGAGCATCCAGTACAGCGGCAGCATCAGAAAGGCGATATACAACAACAGCACCAGGTAGCGCAGTTTCATGTGCCTTGCTCCGTGGTTTTGCCGATATTGTTCAGCGCTGTGTAGAACAGGTAACTGAAGAGCAGAATGATCAGGAAGTAGATGATCGAAAACGCCGCCGCCGGCCCCAGGTCGAACTGACCTACGGCCATGGTGGTAAGGAGCTGGCTGAGCAGCGTGGTCGCATTGCCCGGCCCGCCGCCGGTGAGCACGAAGGGCTCGGCGTAAATCATGAAACTGTCCATGAAGCGCAGCAGCACGGCGATCACTAGCACGCCCTGCAGCTTGGGCAGCTCGATGTGGCGAAAGATCGCCCAGCGCGACGCGCCGTCTATGCGCGCCGCCTGATAGTACGCCTCGGGGATGGCGCGCAGCCCCGCGTAGCAAAGCAGCACCACCAGCGAAGTCCAGTGCCAGACGTCCATGACGATGATGGTGACCCAGGCGTGGGAAGGCTGTCCGGTGTAGTTGAAATGCACTCCCAGCGCGTTGATGGCGCGGCCGGCAAGGCCGATGTCGGGCCGGGCGAAGATCTGCCAGATCGTGCCTACCACGTTCCAAGGCACCAGCAGGGGCAGCGCCAGCAGCACCAGCAGCACCGGCACCCAAAGACCGCGCTTGGGCATGCACAGCGCAATGGCGATGCCCAGCGGGATCTCGATGGCGAGAATGGTCAGGGAGAACAGGAGCTGGCGTCCGAGAGCCGCATGCAGGCGCGAATCGCTCAGAATGTCGCGAAACCAGTCGGCGCCGACGAAAAAGCGCGTTTGCGGATCGAAAATGTCCTGCACCGAATAGTTCACTACCGTCATCAGCGGGATTACCGCGCTGAAGGCGACGGCCACGACTACCGGTAGTACCAACAGCCATGCCTTGTGATTGATCGGCTTGTCCATCAGCGTCTCCTCAGGCGATCAGTCGCCCGTCGGCGTACAGCTTGGTGTGCGCCAGGGGAAAACGGGCCCAGCCTCGTTCGGACGGCAGCTCATGTCCTTCAGGTACTTTCGCGTGCAGGCGGTATCCCGCGAGTTCTACCGTGACGATGGAATACGTGCCCAGATTCTCGCGCCCGGCGATGCGCACGGGCACGGCATCAGCAGTCGGATTGCGGCTGACTTCGAGAAACTCGGGCCGGATGCCCAGCTCCAGACGGCTGCCGGCGTAAGGGGCGCGCGCAGTCGGCAGCGGCAGCGCGTACTGATCCACCCAGACGCGGTTGGCCTCTACCCGTACCGGCAGCAGATTCATCCCGGGGCTGCCTATGAAATAACCGACGAAGGTGTGAGCGGGGTTTTCGAACAGCTCCTGTGGGGTGCCGAGCTGCACGACCTGCCCTTCGTACAACACCACGACCTGGTCGGCGAACGTTAGCGCCTCGGTCTGATCGTGGGTCACGTACACCATGGTGGTGCCCACCCGTGCGTGAATCTCTTTGAGCTTGCGGCGCAGCTGCCATTTCAGGTGCGGGTCGATAACCGTCAGCGGTTCGTCGAAGAGAATCGCTGCAACGTCCTCTCGCACCAGCCCTCGCCCCATGGAGATCAACTGCTTGCCGTCGGCGCCCAGGCCGCGGCAGGGTTTGTGCAGCACCTCGGCAAGCCCGAGCAGCTCGGCGATCTCGTGTACGCGGCGTTTCACCTCGGCGGCGGCAACCCTGCGGTTGCGCAAGGGAAAGGCTAGGTTGTCGTACACCGTCATGGTGTCGTAGATCACCGGGAACTGGAAAACCTGGGCGATGTTGCGCTGCTGCGGAGAAAGCGAGGTGACGTCCTCGCCGTCGAACAGCACCCGCCCCTCGGATGGCGCCAGCAGGCCGGAGATGATGTTCAGCAGCGTGGTCTTGCCGCATCCGGATGGCCCTAGCAGCGCATAGGCGCCACCGTCCTCCCAGACGTGGTCCAAGCGGCGCAAGGCATAGTCGCGGGGCGTTTTCGGAGCGTCGGTGTAAGCATGGGCGAGCTGCACGAGTTCGATCCGGGCCATTCATGCCTCCGCTGCACGAGTAAGAGGATCCGGCGCGGCGGCCAGACGCCCCGCCAAGTCGAACGCGAACAAGCGCTCCGGATCCAGGTAGATGGAGAGAGTCGAGCCGATGCGCACATCGTGCACGCCGCCGGCCTGCACCACCCATCGGTTGCCGTCGCAGTCCAGGTGGATGAAGGTCTCCGAGCCGGTGATCTCCGCCACGGTTACGCAGGCGCGGCGTTCTATTTCTCTGGGTGAGCTGCGGCGCAAGCCCAGGTGCCGGGCGCGCACGCCGAAACGGTAACGGCCGTCGGGCAGGCCTTGCAGCTGCGGGGGACGCGCGAACTCGACCCCCGCCACTATCGCCTTGGCGCCCTTTATCTCGCCCAGGCTCATGTTGATCGGCGGGTCGCTGAAAACGTATGCAACGTGCTCGGTGGCCGGTCGGTTGAACACGGTCAGCGTCGGGCCGTACTGAACCAGACGGCCTTCTTGCAGCACCGCGGTATGGCCGCCAAGGCTCAGCGCTTCCGCCGGGTCGGTGGTGGCGTAGACCACTACTGCGCGGCGGCGGGCGAAGATATCGCGCATCTCCGCGCGCAACTCCTCGCGCAGCTTGTAGTCCAGGTTGACCAGCGGTTCGTCTAGCAGCAGCAGTTCGGCATCGCGCACCAGTGCCCGGGCCATGGCGGTGCGCTGCTGCTGCCCGCCGGAGAGTTCGGAGGGCAGCCGGTCGAGCAGTTCGCTCAGGTGCAGGCGCTCGGCTTCGGCTCGAACCCGCCGGTCTATCTCCTTGCGCTCCAGCCCCGCCATGCGCAGCGGCGAGGCGATGTTGTCGTAGACCGTCATGGAGGGGTAGTTGATGAACTGCTGGTACACCATCGCGACGTTGCGCTTGCGTACCGGCACGCCGGTGACGTCCCGGCCGTTCATCAGGATCCGGCCTTCGTTGGGATGGTCCAGGCCGGCCATCAGGCGCATCAGGCTGGTTTTGCCTGCCAGCGTCAGCCCCAGCAGGACGTTGAAGCTGCCTGCAGGCAACTCGAGATCTATGTCTTGCAGGTGCCAGGCGGTGCCGACGCGCTTGCCGATGCCGACCAGTTGCAGGCTCATGAGGCGTGCTCCTCGCTTCGGCGCGGCGGCTGCGCCGCAAGGCGCGCTGCCAGCTTGGCGACCTCGGCCTGGCTAAGGCGCAGGCCGAGCTTGGAGCGGCGCCAGATGATGTCGTCCACCTCCACGGCCCACTCGTGCTCTATCAGATAGGCGACCTCGCGCTCGTACAGATCGCTGCCGTAGCGCAGGCCCAGATCGGCGATGCTTGCCGCATCGCCCAGCAAGCGTTCCGCCCGCGTGCCATAGTTGCGCGCGTAGCGGTATGCCAGTGTCGGCGGCAGCCAGGAGTAGCGGCTGTGGAACTTGGCCAGGTAGCGGTCGAACTCCGCGCCCGGCATATCACCACCGGGCAGGGGTTCGCGCGCGGTCCATGGCGGTCCGCGCTTGCCCAGCACCGCCTCTATATCCTGCATCGCCTCCTCCGCGAGACGGCGATAGGTCGTGATCTTGCCGCCGAATACGGACAGGATGGGCGCGCCGTGGGTGTCCAGCGTGAGCAAGTAATCCCGGCTGACCTTGGAGACGTTGGTCTCGCCCCGCTCGTCGTACAGCGGCCGTACGCCCGAGTAGCTCCAAACCACGTCGCTGGCGCCTATGCTGGTCGTGAAATAACGGTTCGCCGTCTTGCACAGGTATTCCACTTCTTGCCGGTCGATCCGCGGTGCCTGTGGATCGCCCTCGAAGGGAACGTCGGTGGTGCCTATCAGCGTGAAATCCTGCTCGTAGGGAATCGCGAACACGATTCGCCGGTCGGGGTTCTGGAAGATGTAGCAGAAGGGGTGCTCGAAGAGCCTCGGTACGACGATGTGGCTGCCTTTGACTAGCCGCACCTGCACGTTGGTGGCAACGCGCGCGGTGTGCTGCAGTACGTCCTTTACCCATGGCCCGCCGGCATTGACTAGGATGCCTGCGGTCACGGTGCGCTGCGCGCCGCTGCGGTTTTGCACGCTGACCCGCCAGTCCGTTCCATTGCGCTGGGCCGACACGACGCGTGTGCGGGGCTCTATACGGGCTCCGCGCGCTGCCGCGTCCATTGCGTTCAGCACCACCAGCCTGCTGTCCTGCACCCAGCAGTCGGAGTAGACAAAGCCTTTGCTGAAGGCGCTCTTTAGCGGCGTGCCGGCCGGATGGCTGCGCAGGTCGAGACTGTGCGAGCCGGGCAGTCTTTCCCGCTTGCCCAGGTGGTCGTACAGGAACAGCCCGGCGCGAATCATCCATGCCGGGCGCAGATTGGCCGCATGCGGCATAATGAAACGCAGCGGCCAGATAATGTGAGGCGCTGCCCGCAGCAGCACTTCCCGCTCCTGCAACGCCTTGCGCACGAGGGAGAATTCGTATTGCTCCAGGTAGCGCAGACCGCCGTGTATCAGCTTGGTGCTGGCCGAGGACGTGTGGGCCGCCAGATCGTCCTGTTCACAAAGCAACACGGAGAAGCCGCGACCACTAGCGTCACGGGCGATACCCGCACCGTTGATCCCGCCTCCAATGATTAGAATGTCGTAGTTTTCTTCCCTGTTCACAGCGGGTTACACCCATGATGGCGGCGGTGCTGCCGCCTTCCAGCGCTGGCGGCAGTGCGTTCCTTGCCTGTGAGCAATGTTCAATTAGCAACATAGTGAGCCCAAAGGTGTTTTGCAAGTGAACATTGCGGGTGCTCTACCGAGCGGTATCGCGGCGGCAGCGTGGCTTACTTTCGCTGTGATATATCCGCGACGTGAAGCTCCGTACCGGCCTCGGCTATCGCCTCGGCAAGGCGCGGGGGCGGTGCCCGGTCGGTGAACAGCGCGTCTAGGTCGCGCACATGACCCAGCCGCGCCAGGGCGTTGCGGCCGAATTTGGTGTGATCCGCCGCCAGCCAGACTTTGCGGGAGTTGGCCATCACGGCCTGCAGCACATGCACCTCGTGGGAATCGAACTCCAGCAACGTGCCGTCCTCGTCGATGCCGGAGATGCTGATCAGGCAGTAGTCGGCGCGGAACTGGTTGAAGAAGGCAATGGTGGCCTCGCCGGTGAGGCCATGATCGGGGCGGCGCAACTTGCCGCCGGTGAGCATGACCTCGCAGTCTTCGTAGTCGGCCATCAGCGTGGCCACATGCAGGTTGTTGGTGATCACGCGCAGCCCGCGGCGATGCTTCAGCGCTTTGGCGATTTCCTCGGTGGTAGTGCCCAAAGTGATGAACAGCGAGGCTTGATCTGGAATGTGGCTGGCCACGAGTTCGGCGATGCGCCGTTTTTCTTCCTGGCTCATGACCTGGCGGGCCGAGTAGGCGAGGTTCTGAACGCTGGAGGGCAGGCCGGCGCCGCCGTGGTAGCGGCGCAGCAGGCCGCGGCGGCAGAGTTCGTTGATATCGCGCCGAATGGTCTGAGTGGTGACATTAAAGTGCTGCGACAGCGCTTCGATGGCGGCGAAGCCGCGCTGCCGCACCAAGGTCAGGATTTCGTGTTGGCGATGGTTCAACTCGGTCATGACCGCACTCGTGAGCTAGAGTGAGATCATGTTAGCAGCACTTGCCCCGCTGCTCGCGCCCGCCCTGGAAGTCAACGCCTCCATATCGGACTTCGGTGGTGCGACAACGGAGTGCAAGGCGGCGGATCAGGCAACTACGTAAGGAAAACCAACCATGGCCGCTTTCTTGCTCGCAATCGATCAAGGAACCACCAGCTCGCGCGCGATACTGTTCGACCGCTCCGGAAAAGTGGTGAAAATGGCGCAGCGCGAGTTCCGTCAGCTTTTCCCGGCCGACGGCTGGGTAGAGCACGACCCGGAAGAGATCTGGGAGACTACGCTGACCGTGTGCCGCGAGGTGCTGGCAGCACCCGGCGTGAACGTGCGCGATGTGGCCGCCATCGGCATCACCAATCAGCGCGAAACGGCGGTGATATGGGATAGGGCCAGCGGTCAGCCGATCTACAACGCCATCGTCTGGCAGGACCGGCGCACCGCGCCCCTGTGCGAGCGGCTGCGTGCCGAAGGCGTGGAGCCCATGGTAAGCGCCAAGACCGGCCTGTTGATCGACCCCTATTTCTCCGCCACCAAGATCCGCTGGCTGCTGGACAACGTACCGGACGCCCGCCGTCGCGCCGAGCGCGGCGAGCTGGCCTTCGGCACCATCGACAGCTTCCTGCTTTGGCGCTTGACCGGGGGCAAGAGCCATCGCACCGATGCGACCAACGCCTCGCGTACCTTGCTGTTCAACATACACACCCAGGAATGGGATGCGGAGCTGCTGGACTGCTTCGGCATTCCGGCGGAGCTGCTGCCCGAAGTGCAGGACAGCAGCGCGCTCTTTGGCACCACCGAGGGGGAGTTGTTCGGCGCTCCGCTGCCGATCACCGGCATGGCTGGCGATCAGCAGGCCGCGCTGGTGGGGCAGGCCTGCTTCCAGCCCGGGATGGCGAAAAGCACCTACGGCACGGGGTGCTTTCTGGTGCTCAACACCGGCAGCAAAGCGCTGCAATCGCAGAATCGGCTGCTCACCACTGTGGGCTATCGCCTGCGCGGCGAGGTGAGTTACGCGATCGAGGGCAGTATTTTCGTGGCGGGCGCCGCCATGCAGTGGCTGCGCGACGGGCTCAAGCTGATTCAGGCAGCGCCGGACAGCGAACCGCTTGCCGCCGCCACGGGCTACGAGAACAGCGTCTACATGGTGCCGGCGTTTACCGGGCTGGGCGCTCCCTACTGGGACCCCCGGGCTCGTGGCGCCATCCTGGGCTTGACGCGCGACACCGGCATCAAGGAGATCGTCACCGCCGGCCTGCAGGCTGTGTGCTACCAGACCAAGGACTTGCTGGAGGCCATGGCCAACGACGGCGCGTCTCCCACCACGCTGCGCGTGGACGGCGGTATGGCCGTCAACAGCTGGCTGGTGCAGTTCCTGGCCGATATTCTCGGCATTCGCGTCGACCGCCCCGCGATCACCGAAACCACCGCGCTGGGCGCGGCTTACCTGGCCGGGCTGGAGGCCGGTGTGTTCGGCAGCCTTGAAGAGATCGCCGAACTCTGGCACTGCGAGCGCAGTTTTACGCCCGAGCTGGATGCGCAGCGGCGCGATGCTCTGTACGCCGGCTGGCTGGACGCTGTGGCCCGAGTGCGCTGCCAGGACTGAGCGCTTTCATCCTCTCCCACAGGGCCCGGTCGCGAAATGCCCTACCGCCAGGAGTCGGGCCCTGTACACTCAACCCCGCCCATGCGGGGCGGTGAAGTCGATCTGGGGACCGACCGGAATGATGCGGGTCGGGTTGATCGTGGGATGGCTGGTGTAGTAGTGCCGCTTGATATGCTCCAGGTTGACCGTATCCGCAATGCCCGGCACTTGGTAGAGCTCGCGGGTGTAGGCCCAGAGGTTGGGGAAGTCCACCAGGCGCTTGAGGTTGCACTTGAAGTGGCCGACGTAGACGGCGTCGAAACGCACCAGGGTGGTGAACAGCCGCCAGTCGGCTTCGGTAATGCGGTCACCAACCAGGTAGCGTTGTCGGCCCAGACGTTGCTCGATTTCTTCCAGCGCATCGAATAAAGCCGTCACGGCCTCCGTATACGCCTCCTGCGAGGTGGCGAAGCCCGCCTTGTAGACGCCGTTGTTGATGCGGTCGTAAACGAAGTCGTTGATGCGATCGATCTCTGCGCGCAGCGGCTCGGGGTAGAGGTCCACCTCGGCATCGCCGAAGGCGTCGAAGGCGCTGTTGAGGATGCGCACGATTTCGGAGGATTCGTTGTTGACGATGGTGCCGCGCTGCTTGTCCCACAGCACGGGAACCGTCACCCGGCCGGTATAGTCGGGGCGGGCCTTGGTGTAGAGCTGGTGCATGTATTGCGCGCCGTTGACCGGATCGCCAGTCGTCCCCGGGTGCCCGGTATCGAAGCTCCAGCCCTGCTCGCCCATGTACGGATGCACCACCGAAACGCCGATGACCTTTTCCAGGCGCTTGAGTTTGCGCACGATCAGCGTGCGGTGTGCCCAGGGGCAGGCAAGGGAGACATATAGATGGTAGCGGTCCGGCTCGGCCGGGAACTCGGCATCCGCCGCCGAGCTGACCTGGTGGTGGAATGCCGGCTGCGGGCGGACGAAGCGTCCGCCCGTGCTCTTGGTGTCGTACCAAGTATCCTGCCAGACGCCGTTGACGAGCATGCCCATGATTATCTCCCTGCCGGTTGCGCGGCATTCGCCGCGCGCGTTCTTCAGCCGCGGCTTTGCCGCTCCATCATGTCGGCCTGCAGGATCTCGATCCAGTAGCCGTCCGGGTCCTTGATGAAAGCCAGGCCTTTCATCTTGCCATCGTCGGGCCGTTTGACGAACTCCACGCCCAGCGCTTCGAAGCGCTCGCAGGCCGCATACACATCGGGGACGGTGATCCCGATATGGCCGTAGCCCTGCGGCTGATCGTTGCCGTTGTGATAACGGAACTCGGGATCGTCCTCGGTGCCCCAGTTGTGGGTGAGTTCGAGCATGGCCTGCTGCCGGAACACCCAGGTGGTGCGCTCCAGATCGTCGGCCGGAACGGTCTCGGCGGTGCGGTCGTCTATGAAGCCCAGAAAGTACAGGCTGAACTTCATTTCCGGGAAGTCGAGCTTGCGGATCAGGCGCATTCCCAGCACACGCGTATAGAAGTCCAGTGAGCGCTGCGGGTCTTTGATGCGCAGCATGGTCTGGTTGAATACGAAATCGCGGGTCGCGGCGTCCGGCTGTTCGCACAGCCCAGGCGCCGTTTCGAAGTGACGGCTCATCGGTTTACCTCCAATTCGGAATGCGGGCGCAGTGCCGAGAACGCCCCTTCCGGACTTGTGCCGGCTTGCTGCGCCGCGTTGCGCGTGTGTCGCGACGCTACGCGCCAACCCGTCAGGCAATGCCCTGATGTGCGCGTCCAGCACCGCATGTACGCAGCCCTGGCGCAGGCGCGAAACGCGAGCGCGGATCTGGGGGATGGTATGGGCGTGCCGGCGAGGGGTCAAACCGCGGTTTTGCTTTGCTCGCCCCGCCCCCAAACAGGCACGAGATAGGCTTAACTGTTGCCTTCCCAAGCTCGCGCGACTTTTCGTCCTTGTGCCCGGTGGTGGTATTTTTAGATGTAACTTCATTCCTTTTGGCGACTATTCCAGGAAAGGCCCGATGTCACGCGATCCGAGAATTTGGATGTGGGCGGAAGCCTGCGAACTGATAGACCGCGCCGAGCGCATGCAGCGACAGTTCTTCCAGCTGGGCAGGACTGCGGCGCCGGCGTGGGCACCGCCAGTGGATGTTTACGAGACCGAAACCGAACTGGCCATTCTGGTCGCTCTGCCCGGCGTGAATGCCGATCAGCTGCAGGTTGCCGTTGAAGCGGGCACATTGGTCGTTTCCGGTGTCCGGGCGCTGCCCGCTGCCGTGCGGCATGCCGAGATCCATCGGCTGGAGATTCCCCATGGCCGTTTCGAGCGCCGTATCGAGTTGCCCCAGGGGCTCTATAGGCTCGAGCACCAGGAGCTGACCAACGGTTGTCTGTTGCTGGGCCTGCGTAAGGTCTGACGAGAGAGGGAGCATGGCAGAACAACAGCAAGCAGCAGGTAGCAGCGTACCATTCCCGGAGGACGCGCTCATTGTCGTACCCGTGCGCAATGCGGTGCTGTTCCCCGGTGTGATTCTGCCGTTGTCGCTGGGCCGCGGGCCATCGATTGCGGCGGCTCAGGAGGCGGCGCGCAGCGAGCGGCCCATCGGCGTGTTGCTGCAGCGGGATCCCAAGGTGGAAACGCCCTCGGCGGAGGATTTGCACACGGTGGGCACGGCAGCGTCCATACTGCGCTACGTGACTGGACCCGATGGCACGCATCATCTGATCTGCCAGGGCGAGCAACGCTTTCGCATTATCGAGTTCTTGGACGGCTATCCGTTCCTGGTCGCGCGGGTAGAGCGGATTGCGGAGCAGGACGACGAGTCCCCCGAAATCGCCGCGCGGCTGCATCATCTTAAGCAGCGGGCGGCCGAGTCGCTGCAGCTTCTGCCGCAGGTTCCGCCGGAGCTGGTCAACGCGATAGAGAGCATTACCTCAGCGGCAGCGCTGGCCGATTTGATCACCAGCTTCATGGATCTCAAGTCCGAGCAGAAGCAGGAGATTCTGAGCACCTTCGATCTGAAGGCGCGGCTGGACCGGGTGCTGGAGTTGCTCAACCAGCGCATAGAGATCATGCGCCTGTCGCAGGAGATCTCCGCGCGCACCAAGGAGAGCATGGACGAGCGTCAGCGCGAATATCTGCTGCGCGAGCAGCTCAAGACCATCCAGAAAGAGCTGGGCGAGACGGATGGCAAGTCGGTAGAGATCGCCGAGTTGGAGAAAGCCATCGCCGAGGCCGGCATGCCGGAAGAGGTGGAGGAAGAGGCGCGTAAGGAACTCAAGCGCCTGCAGCGCATGCCCGAAGCATCCACCGAGTATTCGATGAGCCGTAACTACCTCGACTGGCTGCTGGCGCTGCCGTGGCAAACCCTTAGCGAGGAAACCATCGATATCGCGCATGCGCGTGAGGTGCTCGATCAGGATCATTACGGACTGGAGAAGATCAAGCGGCGCATTCTCGAATACCTCGCGGTGCGCAAGCTCAATCCGGAAGGACGCAGCCCCATCCTCTGCTTCGTCGGGCCGCCGGGGGTGGGCAAGACCTCGCTGGGGCAGAGCATCGCGCGCGCCATGGGGCTGAAGTTCGTGCGCGCAAGCTTGGGCGGAGTGCACGACGAGGCCGAGGTGCGCGGGCATCGCCGCACCTACGTAGGGGCGTTGCCGGGCAATATCATCCAGGGCATCCGCAAGGCCGGGACTCGCAACCCGGTGTTCATGCTCGACGAGATGGACAAGCTGGGCAGCGGCATTCAGGGCGATCCTTCGGCGGCGCTATTGGAGGTGCTGGACCCGGAGCAGAACACCACCTTCCGCGACAATTATCTCGGTGTGCCGTTCGACCTCTCGCGGGTGTTCTTCATTGCCACCGCCAACGTGCTGGACGCCATTCCCGGGCCGCTGCGCGATCGCATGGAGGTCATAGAGCTTACCGGGTACACCGAGGACGAGAAGGTCGAGATCGCGCGCCGTTATCTGGTGCGGCGTCAGCTTGAGGCGAACGGACTGCGGCCCGAGCAATGCCGGATCGACGACGAGGCGCTGCACGCCATCGTGCGGGACTATACGCGCGAGGCCGGAGCGCGCAATCTGGAGCGGCAGATCGGCGCCGTATGCCGCAATGTCGCCGTGCGCATAGCCGAGGGCAGCGTGACTTCGGTGGACGTTACCGTGGACGAGGTGCGCTCCATTCTCGGACCGCCGCGCTACGAAAACGAGGCGGCGATGCGCACTAGCGTGCCGGGCGTGGCCACTGGACTCGCCTGGACCGCGGCGGGCGGCGATATTCTCTTCATCGAGGCCACGCGGATGCCGGGCAGCGGCCGCTTGATCCTCACCGGTCAGTTGGGCGACGTGATGAAGGAGAGCGCGCAAGCGGCGCTGAGCCTGATCAAGACACGTGCCGCGGACATGGGGCTGGACCCGGGGATGTTTGCCGACAGCGACATTCACGTGCACGTGCCGGCTGGCGCTATTCCCAAGGACGGCCCCAGCGCGGGCGTAGCGATATTCACCGCGCTCGCTTCGCTGCTGACCAACCGCTGCGTGCGCTCCGACACCGCCATGACCGGGGAGATCAGCCTGCGCGGACTGGTGTTGCCGGTCGGCGGGATCAAGGAGAAGTGCGTGGCGGCGGCGCGTGCGGGCATACGCACCGTGCTGTTGCCAGCCCGCAATAAGCGCGACTTCGAGGAGATTCCCGAGGCGGCCCGCAACCAGCTGCGTTTCGTCTGGCTGGAGCGGGTGGACGATGCGTTGGTCGAAGCGTTCGCAGAGGAGGAGAAAACGCCTCGCGAGCAGGCGCAGGCCGAGTCGCGGTAGATCCCGGCGGCACAGGGACGTGCCGAACAACGAAGCTGGGACGACGCCGGCGGTGGGCAGAGGTAGCCTGCGAGATTTGCCCGGTCGTGAGCGCCCGAGGAATTCGCCAGTACCCCGTAGCTGTTGCGGGCATTTCGCCGCACCAGCATATCCCCGCCTCCAGCGGACTAAGTCTGCATGGAAACTCTTAATGCAGACGCCGTTCAGCGCGTAACACCAATGGCCGCTCGTTGCGATCCAATGCCAGGAAGCGGCTGAAATCGCCGTCGACCAAGGCGGCTTCGGTGCGTTGGTGCAAGCGATCCTGTGCTTCTCTGGAAGAGGGCAGGCTGCCGTCGTGCTTGGACAATCCGGCGATCAGCACGAAGTCCCAACGATCGTCGATGCTGTCGGCTTCGGCGGCGAGCTCGGCGAAACACAGCTCTTTGGTCAGCACTTTATCCAGCGACACCAGCGGCTGTAGCCGTGCGCCGGCGAAGTGGTATGCCGCATGCGGTTCGGCTGGAACGGCGCGCACGAACAACAGCAACAGCCGTTGCTGCGGCTGGGCGGCAAGGGCAGCCGCTATAGCAGTTTCGAACCCGCTCATGATCCTTCCTCGACCGGTGTTCTCGCCACCATACCGCCAAGCGGCGGGCAAGAGCGTGAAACGCTGCGCGTGCGTACGTTGACACTGGGGCGTACTGACCTGATGTCTCGACAAGGTGGCGGACTGTGCCGCGCCTATGTGTCAGTCCAGGAGAGATCCATGCAATCGCATCTGACGGATGCACAGCTCAGCGAATTGCGCAGCGCATTGTGGGAACGCTATACGGAGCTGCGGGAGGAAATTCGTCAGGAGCTGCTCAAACAGGAAAACGAGCAGTTCGTGGAACTGGCCGGTCAGGTGCATGACGCCGAGGAAGAGTCGGTGGCCTCCCTGCTGGTCGATCTCAATCTTGCAACCTTGGACCGCCATGTGCAGGAGCTGAACGAGGTGGAGGCGGCGCTGGTGCGAATGCGCGAGGGCACCTACGGCATATGCGTGGACACGGGGGAGCCGATTCCTTTCGAGCGCTTGCAGGCCAACCCCACGGCAGTACGCACCTTCGAGGCCCAGTCGGAGCGGGAGAGGCGGGAGCCGCCTCCCCCGACCTTGTAAAGCGAGTCGTGCCGCTTAGTCCAGGCGGCGCGGGGATAGCGGCTCCAGGGCCGGGCCTTCGATGACGGCGCCGTCGCGGGTGAAGCGGCTGCCATGGCAGGGACAGTCCCAGGTTTTCTCGGCGTTGTTCCAGTGCACCAGGCAGCGCATGTGCGGGCATACCGCGGATAAGGCATGGCTGTTGCCGTGCTCGTCGCGATAAACCGCCAGCCTCTCGCCATCGCGCTGCAGCAGCCGGCCCTCGCCAGGGGGAATCTGCTCCGGTTTCTCGACGCTACCGTCCAACAGCCGGTCTTTGAGGAAGTGCGCGGCCGCGTTGGCGTTCTCCTTGCCGAAATTGGCGGCCGATTTTAGCGGCGTGAAGCGCTTGGGGTCGAACAGCTCGGCAAGCGGGTCCGACTCGTCGCAGATCTGGTTGCCGATCAGCAGTCCTGCCACCGTGCCGAACACTAATCCATCGGTGGAGAATCCCGTCGCGTAGTAAAGGGAACCCTTATGCGAGGCACGGCCTATGTAAGGGAGTAAGTCGGCCGGACGATAGCTCTGGGCCGACCAGCGATGGGTTACCTCCGCTACCGGGAAACGCTGGCGGGCGTACTGTTCCAAGCGCGCATACCGCCGCCGGGCTCCGGGTTCCTGTCCCGTTTTATGCTTCTCGCCGACGACTACCAGATACCGATGGTGGCCGTCGCTATAGGAGCGCAGCGTTCGTTTCTCCCCCAGCTGCCAGAAAATTCCCTGCGGGTAGTTCTCGCCTTGCAAACGCAGGGCAATGGCGTACTCCCGATAAGGTCCTAGCTCCGTATGAAGCAGGCTTAAGCCCTTGGGTGTGTGGGTGGCGACCACGATGCTGCCGGCGCGGACCGAGGCCGATGCCGTTTCGATCACGCCCGTGGCGGAGTCTATGCTGCGCACAGGACTTTGTTCAAAGATCCGTCCCCCGTGGGCTTGGATCGCTGCTGCCAGGCCCTGCGCATAGCGGGACGGGTTGAGCTGCGCCTGGTCGTCGATACGCAGGGCCTGACCCGTGGCGAAGGGTAGCGGCGCGGCGCCGATCAGGGTGGCGGGCAGGCCTGCATCGAGCGCCGCCTGGTATTCGCCGAGCAAGGGGTCTTCCTGCTCGCCGGGGCTGGGCGAGAACAGCACCCACGGGCAACGCGTGAATCCGCAATCGATCTGGTGCTCGCGCACCGTGGCGTCTATGAATTCGATCGCGTGCCGCCGCGCTTGCACCACCTGATGCATGACCCGGTCGCCCCATACGCGGGCGATTTTAGAGAGCGAAGCGCTCACAGGGGCGTATAGATTCCCCGTCGAGTAGCCGGTGGTGCCGCCGCCTATGCGCCGCGCCTCGATAACGGCGACGCGCACGCCATTGCGCGCCAGCTTGTACGCTGTGGTCAGGCCGGTAACACCGCCGCCCA
This sequence comes from uncultured Alkalilimnicola sp., assembly GCA_964460035.1. GTDB lineage: Bacteria > Pseudomonadota > Gammaproteobacteria > Nitrococcales > AK92 > CAYWPG01. Next base: position 31,690 of record CAYWPG010000002.1, on the reverse strand, counting down.
CGACCACGCTGTCTACGGTCAGGCTCTGGGTCAATGGAGGATACTGGACCTGCTCGCTGGTCGCCATCCACAGCGACGGACCGCCTGGCAGGAGCGGCGCGGCCTGCATCACGCCAACGCCGCCAGCAGCGCGTTACAGGCCTGCTGACACTTTCTGCACGCTTCGGCGCACAGGCGGCAGTGCTCGTGCGTGCCGGCATGCGCTTCGCATTCGGTCGCGCATACGTCGCAGGCTTTGCTGCACAGTTCGATGGCGCCCCGCAGCAATTGCATCTGGGGCTCGTACTGACGCGAGAGCATGCGGCCGGTCAGCTCGCAAACGTCCGCGCAGTCGAGGTTAAGGCGTATGCAGCGGGCCAGCCCCTCGCTGTGCTCTTCGGCCAGGCAGGCGTCGGCGCAGGTAGCGCAGCTTTGCGCACAATTCAGCGTCGCCGCGATGCAGGTGCTGACGTCGTCGAGCTGAGGCAGCGTTTCCGGGTGAGTTTGAAGGCGTTGTTTGACGGCTTTCGCTTCCACTGCGAGTACTCCTATTTGTTTATACACAGCGACTCTTAGGCCGCTGCCAGGCGGTTTCAAGCAGTACGGGGCAGGTCCTTGGCGCGCCGGATGAGGGGCGGGAGTAAGCGGCCGTTACGCGCGCTGCCGCGAACGCGCTTGCGCGGGCCGGTCGCTACCGCCATGGATTGGGACAGGAGAGGGGTGGTAGCGCCTCTCTTTGGAGAGGGAGTCGCGATGGAGTTCAAGGACTATTATCAGATCCTCGGTGTTTCCCGCACCGCATCGCAGGATGAGATCAAGCGCGCATATCGGCGCCTTGCACGCAAGTATCACCCGGACGTCAGCAAAGAGCCCGATGCCGAAGCCCGCTTTAAGGAGGTCGGCGAAGCCTATGAGGTGCTCAAGGACCCGGAGAAACGTCGGGCATACGACAGTTTTGGCTCCGATTGGAAGGCGGGGCAGGACTTCCGGCCGCCACCGGACTGGAGTGCGGAGTTCGATTTTGCGGGCGGCGGTTATACCGACGCCGGCGATTTCAGCGAGTTCTTCGAGGCGTTGTTCGGGCGGCGCCGCGCCGGCCAGCGCGGACGCGGTTTTCGAATGGCCGGCGAGGATCAGCTGATGCGTATCGAAATCGATCTCGAAGACGCCTACCGTGGTGCCACCCGCACGCTGACCTTCACTGCTCCATCCTCTACGCCGGGAGCGCCGCCACAGCGGCGCACGCTCAATGTGCGCATCCCGCCCGGCATTACGGCCGGGCAGCGCATCCGCCTCGCTGGCCAGGGAGGGCCAGGCATAGGCGGCGGGCCGGCAGGCGATCTGTACCTGGAGGTCGCGTTTCGCCCGCATCCGTTCTTTCATCTGGAACAGCGCGATGTTTTTCTCGACTTGCCGATCACGCCTTGGGAAGCAGCGCTGGGCGCCACCGTCACGGTTCCCACGCTGGGCGGCACCGTGGAGCTGCGCATCCCGCAAGGCTCGCAGACCGGCCGCAAGCTGCGTCTGCGAGGACGCGGTCTGCCCGGCGACCCGCCCGGAGATCAGTATGTAGTGCTGCGCATCGTTACGCCGAAGGCGGATACGCCGCAGGCGAAAGCGCTGTACGAGCGCATGGCGGCCGAGATGCCGATGAATCCGCGGGCTGCGTTAGGGGTGTGATATGGCGGAGCGTGACGTCATTGCCGGGGTGATACTCGACGAGGCGCTGGTGATGGGCCTGGGCGAAGTCTGCCGCTGCTTCGGTGTCAGTGCCGAGTTCGTGATCGAGCTGGTGGATGAGGGCGTTGTGGTGCCGGAGGGCAGCCATCCTCCCGAGTGGCGCTTTCGCGGCGAGCAGCTCAAGCGCATGCAGACGACCCTGCGTTTGACACGCGATCTGCGCGTCAACCTGGCCGGAGCCGCCTTGGCCCTGGATCTGCTCGAAGAGCTGGAGCGCGCACGCGAACTGCTAGGGCGGCAGCGTCTTTTCGAGAGAGACTAGGCGGTGAACGCGACTTGGCTGGAGGCCCACGATCGGGCCCGGCAGCGGCGTGGGGCGTGGCTGGAGCAGCTGGGCTTCGGGCCGCAGTGCAGCCCTTTGCAGCCGATTCATGAACAAGAACTTGCACGGCTGTGGCGCTTGCCCTCGGCGCGCGGGCGGCCGCCGTTGCTGCTGGTACCCGCGCCGATCAAGGCTCACTACATCTGGGATCTGGAACCGGCGGTTAGCGTGGTGCGTCATGCTCAGCGGGCTGGCTTTGCGCCCTATGTGCTGCAATGGCTTGCGCCTGCCGCCGCCGATCGCGACCGGGGGCTTGCCGCCTACAGCGATGTCATGCTGCCCGCGTGCGCCGCGGCAGCGGTTGCCGATGCCGGCGACCGGCGCTTGCTCGTGGCGGGCCATTCGCTGGGCGGTACGCTTGCCGCGTTGTTCGCGACGCTGCATCCGCAGACGGTACAGGCGCTGGTGCTGCTGGACTCGCCCGTGTGCTTCGGAGCTGCCAGCGGCGCTTTCGCGCCATTGCTGGGGGCTTTGCCGCCAGTGGCGGCGTTGCTGGGCAACGCCGATTGCGTTCCGGGCTCGCTGCTGAACCTGGCTAGCGTGGCCGCCGACCCGGACGCCTTCATCAGCAGCCGTTGGCGGGACCGTATCCTGAGCGGGCTGTCGCCGGCGGCTTGGGTACGGCACCAGCGCGTGATGCGCTGGACCTTGGACGAAAAGCCGCTAAGCCGGCGTTTGTTCGAGGAAACCGTCGAGTTGTTGTATCGGCGGGATGCCTTCTGCTCCAACCGGCTGGTGCTGAACGGTAAGCCGGTGCGGCCATCGGCGCTCGCCGCGGCGCTGCTTTGTGTGGTGGATCCGCGCTCGCGCCTGGTGCCGCCGGCGTCTGTGCTCGGGTTGCCGTACAGCGGGCGTGCGCAGCGCCGGGTGCTGGAGTATTCAGGCGATATCGGCGTGGCCTTGCAACATGTGGGGATGCTGGTCGGGTTGCAGGCCCATCGAACGCTTTGGCCGAGAATCTTCGCATGGCTGCACGCTGCGGCCGGCCGGAACGCGGGGCGAGCTTGACGAAGGTCCGGCTCGCGGACGGCGCCTGGTATAAGATCGAAAGTCCGGATCTCTGCCTTACAAGGAGTATGCGAATGCGAACCTTTTTTCGCCTTGCGCTAGTGGGAGGACTGATCGCGCTGGTCAGTGCCTGTGCCGCTCCCTCTCACCAAATTACCCTCGACCCCCGGCCCAAGGTGAGCGCTAGCGAGTTCGGCCAGGGGCGCGGGCTGAGTCTGCAGGTGGGCGATAAGCGCGGCCGCGCGCATCTGGGGCGTCCTCGGCAGGAGGAGGGCGGCAGCGCGATCATTTTCACCGAACAGAACATCGCCAATGTGGTTGCCTATAGCGTTCGCAGCGGTCTGGAAGCGCAGGGTTTCCGCCCCTTGGTAGGGCCTGTGGGACGGCGCAACCTGCGAATCGACGTGCGCACGCTGGAGCGCACCATAGAGGGCAACGAGTTCGTCGCCGTGGCGGTGCTGGAAGCGACGGCGATCAACGACTCGGCCGATCCCGGCCGGCGCTACCGCAGCCAGTATCGAGCCCGTTACGCCGAACGGCGGCCGCTGGACTCGCGTCAGGTGAGCGAGCGCGTTATTAACACGGCGCTGGAGCAGGCCATCGCGCAACTGCTGCAAGATCAGAATCTGCTTGAGTTCCTGGTCCGCTGATCTTATGCAGCCGGTACATGGTGCAGGTACTGTTCTATTTGCTGGGTATCCTGTTGGTTGCGGGCGCGACCGGCTACGGCGCCCATTTGCTCGGGCTAGGGTCCGAGTGGGTTCTGGTGATCGCCGCGTTGGTGGGCGGGCTGGGTTTGATCGGGCTTGCGAAGCAGCGGCGATGACCCAGTGACGCTAGCTCTGGCGCCCCCTTCATACCCACGCCACTACACGAGTCTGCAAGCTGCGCTGCACGCTGCGGCGCCGCTTGTAGACTCGCAGTCCGTCAACGTCGCCCTTTCGCTCATCCGGTCCGGTCGACGGCCGCGCAGCATGCAGCCGCGATCCGCGCCTTTGGGCGCCGCTCAGTGTCGCCGCTCGATTCCGCTGCCGAATAAGCGATCGTAGTCGTGCGGGAGCTGGCCGAGCACATCCTGAATCTCACCCTCGCTGACGGCATCGGTAAGTGTCTGCAGCACCGCTCGCGTTTGTTCCTCCGCCTGCCGCTTGGCAACATGGGCGCGATCCGCGACTCGCTGACAAAACTCCGAGGCGGAGAAGCGCTCGCCCGCGCCTTGCCGATCCAGCCATTCTCCCAGCGGATCCGGCAGCTGCGCGCCCAAATGGCGCGGCTCTTCGCCAAAGAGCCGCTCGCATAGCGTGGTCAGCGTCGCCTGCGTTACGGCCAGTGCCTGATCCTTGTCCTGCAGATGCGCGCGTTCCTGAACCCGGCCAATGAATTCGTGTAGCTGCATGTGGGCGTCCTCCTACTGCTTGCCGCTCGCTAGCGAGAAGAACGTCGGCCCCGCAGGGGCCGCATTCAAGCGATGATGATGCTTAGGTGCCTGATTCGGCACGGCGCAAGTGATAGCTCTTGAAGCACATCAAGATGAACCACAGCTTAGGAACAAAATAAGACTCTACTTCTTTGCTGTTGCATCCCGCGCCGGAGGCTCTCCCGCGCTGTTCGATCAAGTCGCTATCGCCGTGCTGGACAGGAGGTTGGCATGAGCTTATCGCCTTCATACTGGGTAAGTACCAATCGCGGTCATCATCGCTGGCGGCCTGGCGCTGCGCGGGTGCTGATGCGTGGGCTGCAGAGTTTGACGGGGCGTCGTATCCACTGCGAGAGCTGGATACGCTACCAGGCGGTGCTCTCCGAGGTGCCTGAGGCGCCCGCCCATGTCCACTTGGAGCAAGTGACCGACGCAACGATAGAACGTCTGAAGCAACACCCTGACAGCACGCACAACCAGGTCGTGTCGGGTTTCCGCTTTTGGGAGTTGGGGCTGCGCCGCGCTTATATCTGGATGGCCGACGACACGCCTATCTGCATTCAGTGGTTGTTGCTCGCGCAGGATCACGAGCTGATAGCGCGGCTGCCGAGCTGGTCGGGAATGTACCCCCCGCTGGAGGCCGGTTGCGGCCAGGTGGAGAACCTGTTCCGCTTCAGCACCGCCGGGGATCGTCGCAATGTCGCCGTCGACTTCGAGTTGGCGATGTATGCCGTTGCGCGCCGGCTTGGGCTAAGCCAGCTGCTGACGCATATACATGCCGACAATGCCGCGGCGAACCGTTTCGCTTTGCGCGCCGCATTTCAGCCAGCCGGCAGGATCTACCGCTACGGATTCCAGTTACCGTTGCTGCGTCAGAACCCGGTGTACGTTCATGAGGTGACGGCCCCGCTTGCGGCGCCATCGGCTGTGGCGGTGCCGACGCCTGCCTAGCCGCGGCTTATTGCCTTTTGCGTGGGCGCGCGCCGCTCGTTTAGCAGCAATGAACTTGCGGCGCCCGACCCGGGGCACATGCAAGCCGCTGGTGTGGGGCGCGATGTTTCGGATCGAGACGCACCGTTGGCGTTGTGTTTACCCGGATGAAGCCCATCCGGCGGGAATGCCCCGCCGTGGGAGATTCCATGTCCCGGAGCATGGGGGCTGGGGAACATAGCCAAAGCCGTTTGCGCCTGGGGGCTCCCATAGTGGCTTGTGGCCACTGGCCTGTAGCATGGGCTGCCTGTGGGAGCGAAACGATGGCGAACTCTGGGTGCAGTTGGCCCGCCGATGAGTCGGCGCTGGCAGTTGAGGGGAGGCGGGCCGGCGCCCTGCAGACTGGACGCCCGGCCCTAGGCCTAATCGAGCCGGATGCAAAGGCAAACAGGGACTAACGCTGTGGGGCGCGATCTTTCGGCGGGGGCTCCGCCGGCTTATCCCGGGTCCGGGCACCGCCATCGTCGCTCAACAGGTCTAGCAGGCGGTTCGTATAGGCGACCAAGGCGTCGGCATGGTTCGGCAACGGACGCTGCGATTTATCGGGGCCGCTCGGCTTCGCCATGATATCTCCTCCTTGAGCTGTACAACTGTGTACCGCGCCGTTTCCGTGCACGGTAATTCATTCCATCATGATTTGACCGCCTAAGCTAGAGGCAGAAATCTGAGAGCATTATCAGAATATGCTTACATTAGTGGGTGTGAAATTGCGCCGGGAATGCGCGGTTGCGTTGGCATATCCAGGCCGTATTTGCTAATCGATGATTATGGCGGCGGCCACACTGCGACGCGTTTCCACCTGCCTCGGTGGTTCATACGTTGGTAGACGGGAGTCACGGGATGCATGAGCACGGACAATAGGCCCCGCGTGTTGCTGGTCGACGATAGTGCGGGCGACGTTCAGCTGACCCGCATCGCCTTCGAGGAGAGTGGGATACAGATTGCCCTGACGGCCGCAGCCACGGCGAAAGAAGCCCTGCAGCTATTGAGTGCGCAGTCTCGCCGACCGCTATTCGATATGATTTTACTCGATCTGAATCTGCCCGACGCGTCGGGGCACGACATACTCGCCTACTGCAAGCGCCATGACCATCTGCGCGATATCCCCGTCGCCATTGTCAGCACATCCGACTATCCCAAGGACCGCCAGCGAGCAGCCGACCTCGGCGCGGTCGAGTACATCGTCAAGCCGAATAGTTTCATGCGGTTCGTGGAATTGCTGCAGGGCTTGGAGCGCTGGCTGCCATCCGCGAATGGCGCCCAGCGCTCCTGACGATCAGGACGCTTGTTCGACCTTATCGGCACTGGCGGGCGCTTGCTCCGCCTGCCGTTTACCCCGCGTTCCGCTAAACAGCCCTTCGACCCACAAGGGCGCGAACACTATCAAATCGTAGACCCGCAACAGCCCCTGCCCCAATGCCTGCAGCAGCGTACCCGCAAGGCGCAGCAGGGCAGCGAGGCCACGCAGCAGCAGAACTCCTGCCGCACCGAGCGCAATCCGTACGGAGGCGATGAATGCCTCCAGCGGGATGGCGACCAGCGCCAGCACCAGTGGCAGCACCGTGCCCAGCAGCATGAGCATCAGGCCGCCTACCAGGCGCGGGGCTTCGCCTCCCTCCGGGGAGAGCGCAGGCAGCAGGGTGTGCGCCGAGCTGAAGGCCAGGCTCGCTTCCAGTGCCGTCATGGCTAGCAGCACCCCGGTTGCCGCCGTCAGCAGCCGTGTGCGCGCCAGATCGTCCAAGCCGCGAAGCAGGGGCAGCATACGGGTGATGCCGGCACTTTCCAGAATCGTCATGCCCATGCCGATCTGCAGCAAAGTGATGACAGCCCCGGCCAATCCGGCGCTGGACACAGACCCTATGGAGCCGTCGAGCAAGGCACTCATGCCGCGCGAGAGCAGGTCGTAATTGAACACAGCAGCGGCCGTGGCGATGACCAGCACGAAGGTGGAGATCAGAAAACGGCTGAATGCGGACGAGCTTAGCGCGCGAGCGGTGTCATCGTCCGACTCGCGGATCTTGCGGTAAGCCTCCATCTGACTGTCGATGGCGGAAGCCCGCTGCTGCAGAGTCTGCAGCGTGTCGTTCAGCGATCGCAGCGATCCTTCGACCCGGCGCCAGTAGGGCAGCAGCCGCTGCAGGCCGCGGTGGCGGCGACGGCTCACGGCGCGGTACTCGAGCAGCGCCTGATGACAAGCGTTCTCCAGCGTCTCACGCATGTCCTCCAGGATCTGCTTGATCGCCGGGTCGCTGCTGTTCTGCACGCGCGCAACCGCTTCGATGGCTTCCAGCCACGCCGGCGGGGTGGGCGGAGTATGCGCCGAGCGCTGATAATCCTCTTCGATACGGGAGATCTGCCCGGTCAGCGCATGGTGCATGGTTGGATAGTTGCTCATATCGCGCTGGAGGGCGAATTGCACGCGCTCGAACTCGCGCTCCACCTGCCGTTCCTGATAACCCTTGGCGATAGCGAGCAGCACCTGGCGGTTGCGTGCGGCCAGGCGGCGTTCGCCTTGTACGACAGCTTGCGCGGCGACTTGTAGCACGCGCTGGCCATTGCGGGTGACGCTCCTGATCAGCGCATGCGCCTGCCGACGGGCGAGGTAGAGCACCAGTACGGTAACGGCCAGCACAAGCACTACGCTCAAGGCAGAGTGCAGCGGAAGAACACTCACAAATTGCTCGGACATCGTTCCCCCCGGGACCTCCGGTTCTCGTTCTGCTTCAGCCGCCGGCCATTCGGCGCGACGCGCGGGTGCGGTCCCTCGACTCGTTGTTGTATCTGCCGCCATCGTACCTTGCCCCGGCCGTCAGGAGAAACCGTGGCGGCTTGCTCGGCAGCATGGCTAGCCCAATGTTTACGGCAGACCATATCGGAGCTTGATTATGGATGAGTATGAACGCCAGCAGCAGCGGCGTCCGCCGCAGCATCAGCCGGCCCAGCCCGGACGCGAGCACGTCATGCAGCCGCCGCCGATCTTCATCCGCGAAGACTACAGGGGAAGCGGCAAACTGCAGAACAAGGTCGCCCTGATCACCGGTGGCGACAGCGGTATAGGCCGCGCGGTCGCGCAGCATTTCGCGCGCGAGGGGGCGGATTGCGTGCTGATTTATCTGGACGAGCACGACGATGCGAACGAGACGCGCCGGCTGGTGGAGGGGGAAGGGCGCAGTTGCCTATTGCTGGCGGGCGACGTGAGCGATGCCCGTTTCTGCCGCAAGGCGGTCGCCCGGGCGGTGGATCGTTACGGACGCATTGACGTGCTGGTCAACAACGCCGCCGAGCAGCATGCCAGGGATACGTTCGAGCAGATCGAACTAGAACAGGTCGAGCGCACGTTCCGGACCAATTTTTTCGCGTACTTCGTCTTCGTTAAAGCGGCGCTGCCGCACATGGTGCCGGGTAGCGCCATTATCAATACCGCTTCGGTCACGGCGTATCGCGGCAGCGGGCACCTGATCGACTACTCGGCCACCAAGGGAGCCATCGTGGCGTTTACCCGTTCCTTGTCAAAAGCATTGGTCGGACGCGGCATAAGAGTGAACGGGGTTGCGCCCGGTCCGATCTGGACGCCGCTGATTCCGGCAACCTTTCCTAAGGAGCATGTGCAGAGCTTCGGCTCGGACACGCCCATGGGGCGAGCAGGACAACCGGCCGAGGTGGGGCCGTGTTACGTACTGCTGGCCTCGGCGGACGGGTCGTATATGACGGGACAGGTGCTGCACCCCAATGGAGGAGAGTTCGTCGACACGTAGCGGGCGGACGCTGCTCGATCGTGAGGGTCGCGGGCCTTGCCTCGCGACCCTGTGCAAGCGCCTTCGGCGCGTTACTTCAGCAACTCCGGGGTGCAATGCGGGTTGATCGTGGTGAGCAGCCCCTTGAACACGCGAGGACTGCCGCAGACGATGTTGCCACTGTTCATGTAGTCATCGCCGCCCTTGAAATCGCTGACTATGCCGCCGGCTTCCTTCACCAGCAGCACACCGGCCGCCATATCCCATGGCTGCAGCCCGATCTCCCAGTAACCGTCCAGTCTGCCGGCGGCTACGTAGGCCAGATCCAGGGCCGCCGCACCGGCGCGCCGCAAGTCGCTTACCTTCTCGGTAAGTGCGGTGAACATCTTCATATACGCCGGGAAATGGTGCTGCGCCCGGAACGGAAAACCGGTGCCGACCAGTGCGCCGTTGATATCTGGGCGATTGCTCACGCGGATACGCCGGCCATCGAGCAGCGCCCCGCCGCCGCGATGCGCGGTGAAGAGCTCCTGGCGTATCGGATCGTAGATCACGCCGACTTCGAGCCGGCCGCGGTGGCGCAGCGCGATGGATACCGCATAGTGCGGTACGCCGTGCAGGAAGTTGGTGGTGCCATCGAGCGGGTCGATGATCCACTCGTACTCGTTGTCGCCGTGGCTGCCGGTTTCCTCGCCGATCACTGCGTGATGGGGGTACGCCTTGCGCAGCGTGCGAATGATTTCCTGCTCGGCGAGCCGGTCGACTTCGCTGACGTAGTCGTTGCGACCCTTGGACTCGATCGTGAGCGTATCGATCCGGTCAAGGTAGCGGACCATAATGTTGCCGGCGCTGCGCGCGGCGCGCACGGCGATGTTGACCATTGGATGCATGGCGGGATTCGTCTTCAGGGGTGGTGGACGGGCGGTAGCATACCAGCAAAACTAACCGCCTTGAACGACTTCTCGGGCCTCATGGTAAATGACTTTCAGCAATGTGCGCATCGTCCTGATAGGTACGACTCATCCTGGCAACATCGGTTCCGCTGCGAGAGCGATGAAGACCATGGGCTTCACTCGCCTTCAATTGGTGCAGCCGTGCGAGTTTCCTAGCGCGGAAGCGCAAGCGATGGCCGCCCATGCCAACGACGTGCTGGCCGGCGCCAGCGTGTACGCCAGCCTGGAAGAGGCGCTGGCGGGCGCCTCTCTGATCGTGGGGCTGAGTGCGCGGCCGCGGCGCCTGGCCGCGCCCGCCGTCGAGCTGCGCGAATGCGCGCGGCGGGTGATGAGCGCTGCGGGACAGCAGGAGGTGGCGCTGCTGTTCGGTCGCGAGCACTCGGGGCTGACCAACGACGAGCTCGATCGTTGTCACCTGCTGGTGCATATTCCCGCCAATCCCAAGTACAGCTCCCTCAACCTGGCGGCGGCGGTGCAAGTGGTCTGCTACGAACTGCGCATGGCGGCTTTGGGCGAAGGAACTGTGCCGACGCGAAGCGGCCGAGCGGTGGAATCCGAACACCTGGAAGAGTTCTACCGCTACCTCGAACGGTTGTGCCGAGATACAGGCTTCATGGATAAGCGCAACGAGCGCATCCTCATGCGGCGCATCCGCCGGCTATTCAATCGTGCCGGGCCTGATCGCAAAGAGGTGAATATCCTGCGCGGGATGCTGAGTTACTTCGAGCGCCGCCGGGATACCTGACTGTACCTGGATCGGGCGACCGAGATACCATAGCGGCCCGCCGATCGAGATATCGGCATCCGCGTGTAGGAAGCGGCTGGGCCATTGCCACGCTGGCTGGTTGAGGAGCTTGCATGTTCAAACGATTGCGAGAAGACATCCGCTGTGTCATGGAGCGGGATCCGGCAGCACGCAACGCCTTTGAAGTCCTCACCTGTTATCCCGGCTTGCACGCGGTATTGGCGCACCGGCTCAATCACTGGCTGTGGCAGCGCGGGCTGCGTTGGCTGGCCCGTTTCCTATCGCTGCTCACACGCTGGTTCACCGGGATCGAGATTCACCCGGCCGCCAAGATCGGCCGCCGGTTCTTCATCGATCACGGCATGGGCGTGGTCATAGGCGAGACGGCGGAGATCGGCGACGACTGCACGCTTTACCACGGCGTAACGCTGGGCGGAACCAGTTGGGAGGCCGGCAAACGCCATCCCACGCTGGGCGATGACGTGGTGGTAGGCGCCGGTGCGAAGATCCTGGGGCCGCTGAAGATCGGCAGCGGCAGCCGCATCGGCTCCAATGCCGTCGTCGTGAAGGATGTGCCGGAAGGGGCCACGGTCGTGGGCGTGCCGGCGCGCATAGCTGGCATACGCGGGGTCGATCGCAACGAGCAGCGCGAAGAAACGGCGCGCAAAATCGGCTTCGATGCCTACGGTGCGACACAGCAGGCCCCCGACCCGGTGGCTAAAGCGATCAATTCGATTCTGGATCATATTCACGCCAGCGATCGGCGCATGGAGGAAATGTGCCGGGCGATCCGCGCGCTGGGCGCCAGCCTGAGCGACGTCGAATTGCCCGAGATCGAGGGTTGCATAGATCCGCAAACGCGTGCGCAGAGAAGCGATAGACGCGAGGATCCGCGTTCGCGTACGGACTGATTCGCCAGCATGGGGTGCCATGATCTATCTAGACTATGCGGCTTCCACGCCTCTGGATCCGCGGGTTGCGGAACGGATGAGCGGGTGCCTGCGCGATAGGGCCCTGCTTGCCAATCCTGCCAGCACTCATGCATTGGGACTCAACGCCTCCGCCGCCGTGGAGGCGGCGCGCGCGGACGTGGCGGCCCTGATCAACGCCGCGCCCGAGGAGATCGTGTGGACTTCGGGCGCAACTGAGGCGAATAACCTGGCCATTCTGGGAGCGGCGCGATTCTATTGTCGCCGCGGACTGCACGTGCTCACCACGCCCACCGAGCACAAGTCGGTGTTGGCAAGTTGCGCTGCGCTGCGCGCCGAGGGTTTCGAGGTGGAGTACTTGCCGGTCGATGCCGAGGGCCTGGTGGCGCCGCAAGCCTTGGCGGACGCATTGCGCGACGACACCATCCTGGTTTCCATCGCCCATGCCAATAACGAAACCGGCGCCGTGCAGGATATTGCCGCGCTGGCGCCGCTGGTCAAAGCCCGTGGCGCATTGCTGCATGTCGATGCGGTGCAGTCGGCGGGCAGGCTGGCACTGGACGTGCAGCGCCAGCCCATAGATCTGCTGACGCTGTCCGCTCATAAGCTCTATGGCCCCAAAGGCGTGGGAGCGCTTTACGTAAGGCGGCAACCGCGCGTACGTCTCAAGCCCTTGCTGTATGGCGGGGACCAGGAACAGGGGTTGCGACCGGGTACGGTCGCGACTCATCAGGTGGTAGGCATGGGCGAAGCGTTTCGGATCGCGGCCGAGGAGTTGATGGTTGATGCCGCGCATGCCGCCATGCTGAAAGCGCGCCTCTGGAAGGGGCTGTCGGCCCTGGGAGGTGTGCTGCGCAACGGTCCGGAGGCCGGCGCGCCACACATTCTCAACGTCAGCTTCGTAGGCGTTCACGGCGAAGCGCTGGCCGCGGCCCTGGAAGGAATCGCCGTCGCTACCGGCTCGGCCTGTACGGCGGCTACCGGCGATCCGTCGCATGTACTGCGAGCCCTGGGGCGCCCCGATCAGCTGGCTTATGCCAGTCTGCGTTTCAGCTTCGGTCGCTTCAGCCGGGAACAAGATATCGATGAAGCGGTCGAAACCGTCGGGGCTGCGCTTGGGCGGCTGCGGGAGCTTTCGCCTGTGTGGCGGGCCTACCGTAGCGGGGTGCCGATCGCTACACTGTATGCTAATGGGCATTAGTATGTATCCGGCTTCGGCGCTTCTCAGCGCGCCGGTGCGCGAGCACTTTCAGAACCCGAATCGCGGCGTGATGCGCGAGGATATGGCGATCGGGCGCGCCGGCACAGTGGCCGGCGGCACGCTCATCGAACTGGCGGTGAGCGTGGTCGAAGGCAGATGCCATGAAGCCGGCTTTGCCGCTTTCGGCTGTCCTTCGGCCATTGCCTGCGGCTCCTGGCTGGTCGGGTGGCTGCCGGGGCGGACGCTGGCAGAGGCGCAGCGGCTGACCGGGTTAGAGATCGCGCACGCGCTGGAGCTGGCGCCGGAGAAAACCGGCGTCGCACTGGCGGCGGAGGACGCGCTCAAGGATGCATTGGCCCAGTACGCCGAGAAGACGCGTAGCGTAGGAGGTTGATATGGCACTGCGGATCACCGAAGCGGCAGCCGGCCACATCCGGCGGACGTTGAGCAAGCAGGCTGGCGCAGTGGCGCTGCGCCTGGGCGTGAAGGCCAGCGGCTGCTCTGGGTTCGCTTATACGGTAGACGCCACCGACGAGGTCACTGCCGAGGATACGGTTTACGAGCAGCACGGTGTCAAAGTCGTGGTCGATCGCAAGAGCCTGCCGTTTCTCGATGGCATGGAGGTCGACTACGTACGCGAGGGATTGAATCAGCGTCTGGAGTTCCGCAACCCGAACGCGAAGGCCTCGTGCGGGTGCGGGGAGAGTTTCGCCGTGTGAGAGCGAGGCAAAATTGCCGCCGCAACGCTCTCACGCTAAACTGGCGCGCCCGCGGCCACCCGCGGGTTTCGCGCATTTGAACGCTCTTCCCAACCAGCATTAGATAGGAGTTCGAAATGGCTGTTGAACGTACCCTTTCCATTATCAAGCCGGATGCGGTCGCAAAGAATGTAATCGGCGAGATTTACAGCCGTTTCGAGAAGGCTGGCCTGAAGATCGTCGCTGCGCGCATGATGCAGCTCAGCCGCGAGCAGGCCGAAGGGTTTTATGCGGTTCACAAAGACCGGCCGTTTTTCAAGGATCTGGTCGAATTCATGATTTCCGGCCCGGTGATGGTCCAGGTGCTGGAGGGCGAGGACGCTATCCGCAAGAACCGCGAAATCATGGGCGCCACCAACCCCAAGGAAGCAGCTGCCGGTACCTTGCGTCACGATTACGCCGACAGCATCGACGCCAACGCTGTGCACGGCTCCGACGGCCCGGACACTGCCAAGCAGGAAATCGAGTTTTTCTTCGAAGCTAATGACATCTGTTCACGAGCCTAAGCTGCCCAGCAGGGAACAAGCGCCGTCCGCTCCGGCGGCGAAGCGCAACCTGCTCGGTCTAGATCGACAGGCACTGATAGGGTTTTTCGCCGAACTCGGCGAAAAACCCTTTCGCGCTTCTCAGGTGCTGAAGTGGATTCATCAGCGCCGGGTCACTGACTTCGATCAGATGACCGACCTCAGCAAGGCCTTGCGCGCCAAACTGCACGAGGTGGCGGAAATCCGGCTGCCCCAAGCGATCTTCGATCAGCAATCGGTGGACGGTACGCGCAAGTGGTTGCTGTCCCTTGACGGCGGCAACGCCATCGAAACCGTCTACATCCCCGAGCCCAATCGCGGCACTTTGTGCATCTCCTCGCAGGTGGGCTGCGCGCTGGAGTGCACTTTCTGCTCCACTGCTCAGCAGGGCTTCAACCGCAATCTCTCGGTGGCCGAGATCATCGGCCAGCTCTGGTTCGCGATACAGGCCTTGGCCGACGAGGGCCGGGATCGCCCGGTCACCAACGTCGTGTTCATGGGTATGGGCGAGCCGTTGCTGAACTTCAACAATGTGGTGGCCGCGGCGAACATCATGATCGATGACGATGCCTACGGGCTGTCCAAGCGGCGCGTTACGCTCAGCACCTCCGGCGTGGTGCCGGCGCTGTATCGCCTGGCGGAAGCTACCGATATCAGTCTTGCGGTCTCCTTGCATGCGCCCAACGACGCGCTGCGGGAGCAAATCGTACCGCTGAACAAGAAATACCCCATTGCCGAGTTGCTGCCGGCGTGCAAGAACTACATCCAGGACAAGCCGCATCGCAAGATCACCTGGGAGTACGTGATGCTGGATGGTGTCAACGACAGCGACGAGCACGCTCGCGAGCTGGCGAAGCTGCTCGAGGGTATTCCGTCCAAGATCAATCTGATCCCGTTCAATCCGTTCCCGGGAGCGGCATACCGGCGCTCTAGCGATGCGCGGATTCTCAGTTTCGCCCGGATTCTGCAGGCCGCCGGCTATACCACCACCACGCGCAGGACGCGCGGAGACGACATTGACGGAGCCTGCGGGCAGTTGGTCGGCAAGGTGCAGGATCGCACCAAGCGCCGCTTCCGTCGCGAGCAGCAGAGTCACGCTGGGGGCGTATGAAGGTCTCGCTTTGGCCTCTAATGCTAGCGCTGGCGATGCTTGCCGGCTGCGCCAGCGTCGGCACCGACCGCACGCAGCAGCAGCGACTGGCGGAAGTCAACACGCAGCTGGGCGTGCAGTACCTGCGTCAGGGCGATCTCGAGCAGGCAGCGCAGCGCTTGTCTCGTGCCGTGCGCCAGGATCCGCAGAACGCCGAGGCGCATGCCGCGTTTGCGCTGCTGAACGAGCAGTTGAACGAGGAGGCCACGGCGCGGCGGCATTATCAGCGCGCATTGCAGTTGGCGCCGGAAGACTCGTCGATTCTGAATAACTACGGCCGTTTCCTGTGCGAACACGGCGAAGTCGAAGAAGCCGAGAGGCTGTTCAAGCTGGCTGCGGATAACCCGCTCTATCGGGGCCGCGAGCTGCCGCTTACCAATGCCGGATTATGTCTGCTGAGGGCCGGCGAGCGTGAGCGCGGCGAACAGTATCTGTTGCAAGCGCTGCAGGTTAACCCGCGCTTCGCCCCGGCTCTGCTGCCTATGGCCGAGATCAGGCACCAGTCCGGACACCATCTTTCGGCGCGAGGTTTCTACCAGCGCTATCTGGAAGTGGCGCCGCAGACGGCGCGGACCTTGTTGCTAGGGATCGGCATTGAGCAGGCGCTCGGAAATCGGGATGCGGTCGCCAGCTACTCCCTGTCATTGCGCTCGCGTTTCCCCGACAGTGAAGAAGCGCGCAAGCTCTTGGAGATCGAACGTGACGGACGCTGATACCCCACAACAGCTCCCCCCGGTCGAGGGGCCTGGCCGCCTGCTGCGCGAAGCGCGCGAGCGTAAACAACTCGGGCAGCACGCGGTGGCGGATGCGTTGCACCTGCGCGTGAGCGTGGTGGACGCGCTGGAGAATGATCGCTACGACCAGCTCCCTCCTGCGACCTTCTCAAGAGGCTATCTCAGGGCTTATGCCAAGCTGGTAGAAGTCCCCGAGCACGAGGTGATGGCGGCGTTCGATAGGCTGCATGGCAACGCCGAGCCGCCGCCGTTGTCGACGCGCCAACGTTCCAGCAGCAGCGGCGGAGGTCGTCTGCTGTTAGGGATACTGGTGCTGCTGGTGGTCGTGCTGGCAGGCTTGTGGGCGGTGCGCGAGTGGCGCGAGAGCCGGTCGGACACGGCTCCCGAGGCGCCGGCGGCTGCACCCAGCGTCGACGAGCAGCAGCCGCTGCCGCAGGAGAGCAGCGGTGCCGAAGCCATCATCGAACAGACGCCTGAGCCGCTGGCCGCGGACGTGGAGGAGTCGGCGAGCGAGCCGGTAGCGACGACGGTGGATACGCCGCTGCCGCCGGCCACTCCCCCCGCACCCCAGGTTCCTGCCGCGGCGCCGGTGGTCGAGGAGACCGCGCCAGCCGTAGCGAACACCGAACGCTTGACCCTGCGCGTACTGGAGGAATCCTGGATGGACATTCGAGATGGCGAGGGTAATCAACTGTTGGTGGGCAACGTGGTAGGGCCGCGGACATATGAGTTCACCGGGCCGCCGCCGTTCGCGCTGGTGATAGGAAATGCGGCAGGCGTCGAGTTGGAGCTGAACGGCGAGCCGGTGGACTTGCGCCGCTACACTCGCGGTCGCGTGGCGCGTCTGAGCCTGGGACAACCGTAACGGCGCGCTCGCCTGCCGTCAGCGCAGCGACGATCGGACGCGCCAACAACGTCAACGAGTAGCACGCGGAGGTAGCTTGGCCAGCAAGGCGATACAGAGCGTTCGGGGCTTTGCGGATATTCTTCCCGAACAGACGCCTATGTGGCGTTTTCTCGAGGAGCAAGTTCGAGCCGTGTTGGAAGGCTACGGCTATCGGGAGATCCGTTTGCCGTACCTGGAGCGCACGGAACTGTTCGCTCGCTCGATAGGCGAAGTGACGGACATCGTTGAGAAAGAGATGTACACCTTCGAGGACCGCAACGGCGAAAGCCTGACGCTGCGGCCCGAGGGTACCGCCGGTTGCGTGCGCGCCTGTATCGAGCATGGGCTGCTGCATAACCAGCAGCAGAGAGTCTGGTACAGCGGCGCGATGTTCCGCTACGAGCGGCCGCAGAAGGGCCGGATGCGGCAGTTCCACCAGATTGGTGCGGAAGCCTACGGTTTTGCCGGCCCGGACATCGACGCCGAGATGATTTTGCTTAGCGCGCGCTTTCTGCGCCGCCTCGGGCTGATCGATGTAGAGCTGCAGATCAACTCGCTGGGCAGTGCGGAGTGTCGCGCTGCGTACCGCGAGCGGCTGGTCGAGTATTTCCAGGCGCACCACGACCAACTGGACGAGGACAGCCAGCGGCGCTTGCACACCAATCCGCTGCGCATTCTCGATAGTAAGAACCCCGCCATGCAGGAGCTGCTGGCTGGCGCTCCTCAGTTGCTGGAACACTTGGATCCCGAGTCGCGGGAGCACTTCGACGGCGTGCTCGCCATACTCGATGCGGCCGGCGTGCCATACCGCATCAATCCACGCCTAGTGCGCGGACTGGATTACTACAGTCGCACTGTGTTCGAGTGGGTAACGGACAGACTGGGGGCACAGGGCACCGTATGCGCCGGCGGCCGTTACGATGGTCTTATCGAACAAGTCGGCGGCAAGCCCACTCCCGCAGTGGGTTTCGGCGCCGGCCTGGAGCGGCTGGTGGCGCTGCTCGAGGAGAGCGGTACGACGGTGACGGCGCCGCCGCCCCACGCCTACGTCGTGACCACCGATGCGGTGGCGGCCTTCGCTCTGGCCGAGCGCTTGCGCGACCAAGTGCCCGAGCTGCGGTTGGTGGTGAACAGCGGCGGGGGTAGTATCAAGAACCAGTTCAAGCGCGCGGATCGTAGCGGTGCAGCGCTGGCCTTGGTTCTGGGTGATGAGGAGGTTGCGGCCGGCACGGTTACGGTCAAGGACTTGCGGGCCGGCACACAGGAGAGCATGGCACAGGCGCAGGTGGCGGAGTGGCTGCGCCGGGTCGCGCTAGAACATACGGAAAGAGGGGAGCAAGCGTGAGCTACGCAACCGATGAGGAACAACTGGAGGCGCTCAAGCGCTGGTGGCGGGAGAACGGGCGCGCGATTATCGCGGGCGTCGTGCTGGCATTGGTCGGCGTCCTCGGCTGGCAGCAGTGGAACGGCTACCAGGAGCGGCAGGCCGAGGCGGCCTCCAATGAATACGCGCTGTTACTGGACGAAATTCGCAGCGAGGACGGGTATGAAGCGGCACTCGCCCGTGGGCAGAAACTGGTAGACAAATACAGCGGTACGCCTTATGCGACCCTGGCAGCGCTTCGGCTGGCCCAGTATCAGGTAGAGCGCGGCGAGTTCGATGCGGCTGCGGTGCAGTTGCGCTGGGCGGTACAGAACGGCCACAACGACAGCCTGCGTCATATCGCGCGTCTGCGGCTGGGAAGGCTGTTGCTCGGGCAGCAGGACTATCAGGCGGCGCTCGATGCCGTCCGCACGGGCGATGAAGGGGCGTTCCGCTCGCAGTATCAGGAGTTGCGCGGCGATATTTATGCGGCGCGAGGCGAGCGCGATGCCGCCGTGCGTGCCTACCAGGCGGCGCTGGCCGCCAGCGAGAACGGTGGACAGCGGCGCGTACTTATTCAGCTCAAACTGGTCGACCTGGGTGTCGATGTAGGGGAGCCGGTTTCGTGAGGCGCCTACTGCCGCTTGTGTTGGCGGTCGGACTAGGTGCGTGCGCCACGACGCCGGACGTGCCGCCACCGCCGCCACCGACCCGGTTCGAACAGTCGATCGAACTGCAGAGGCAATGGCAAGTGGGTGTGGGCGCCACGCCCGCCACCGAAAGCTATGTGTTGCGGCCGGCCATGAACGCCGGCCGCATTTTCGTTGCCAGCGCCGATCGGCGCCTGGTCGGCGCGTATGCCGCCGAGAGCGGCGAGCGCCTGTGGCAGACGTCTCTACCGCATACCTTGAGCGGGGGCGTCGGTGCCGGCGATGGTATCGTCGTAGTCGGTAGTCGCGAGGGCCGCGTCGCGGCCCTCGATGCCGCCAGCGGTGAGCTGCGCTGGGATGTCGCGGTCAGTAGCGAGGTGATGGCCGTTCCCGTGGTGGCTGCGGGGGTGGTAGTGGTACGCAGCGGCGACGACCGCGTGACCGGTTTGGATGTTCGCAGCGGGCGCCGGTTGTGGATGCATGATCGCACTCCGCCCGTGCTCACCCTGCGTGGCACCAGCAGCCCGGTGGTGGCTGGTCCGCTGGTGCTGGTGGGGATGGATAGCGGGCGGCTGACCGCATTCAACCTCCGCGACGGCAAAGTGGTCTGGGAGCTTGAAGTGGGGACGCCCCAAGGCCGTACCGAGCTGGAGAGGATGGTCGATATCGATGGCGATCCGGCCATCTATGGGAACGATGTTTATGTAGCCAGCTACCAGGGACGGCTGCTAGGGGCTGGCTTGCAGAACGGTCGCATTGGCTGGTCGCGGGAGTTTTCCTCGTACACAGGTCTGGCTGTGGACAGCGAGCGCGTTTTTGCCGTGGCAGCCGATGGCAACGTATGGGCCTTCGATCGCTTCAGCGGCGCGGCGATATGGCGCTTGGAGCAGCTTCGGGGCGTTCGCCTGACCGCGCCGGTAGCGGTGGGGGACTACGTGGTGCTGGGCGATAACCAAGGGTATTTGAACTGGATCGCTGTGCGCGACGGCAAGCTGGTCGATCGCATGCGCGTCGGCAGCGGCGCTGTGGTTCAGCCGCCGCTGCTGGCCGGTGGTATGCTGTACGTGCTGAGCAGCGGCGGCGATCTAGGCGCTTATCGCATTCCGCGCGACTGACTCGGCACAGGTTGTCAAGCAAGGGGTGAGGCATGTGCTTGTTGCTGTTCGCCCAGGGAGTGGACCCGGATTACCCATTGGTTGTCGCAGCCAATCGTGATGAGTATCACCACCGGCCGACGGAGCCGGCTCATTGGTGGCCGGAGGGCATACTTGCCGGCCGCGACCTGCAGGCCGGGGGTACCTGGCTAGGCGTAACGCGACAAGGGCGGTTCGCGGCGCTGACGAATTTCCGCGATCCTGCCAACAACGATCCGCAGCGAGCCTCCCGCGGCGGCTTGGTCGTTCAGGCACTGCTAGACAACAGCCCCCCGACAGAGCAGCTCGCGCGGTTAGCGCGCGAGGGCGACCGCTACAACGGCTTCAATTTGTTGTTTGGCGGTCCTGGCGGGCTCTACTCGTTCAGCAACCGCGAAGCAGAGGGCAAGTCGCTGCAGCCCGGGCTCTACGGGCTTAGCAATCACCTGCTGGAGACGCCCTGGCCTAAGGTTCTGCGCGGCAAGCGCTTATTGCAGGAGTGCCTGAACCGTGGAGCGCCCACGCCGGCGGCGCTGTTCGAACTGCTGGCCGACGATCATGTGCCGGACGATCGCGATCTGCCCCAAACGGGCGTGGCTCCCGAGTGGGAGCGGGTGCTGGCACCTATGTTCATCAACAGCCCTACTTACGGCACCCGCTCCTCGGCTGTGGTGATCGTGCGCGCCGATGGCGAATGGTTGTTTGCCGAACGCAGTTATACCCCGGAAGGCATTCCCAACGGAGAGCGTGAATTCCGGTTCAAGCCGTCCTAGCCGGCTTTGCGGGCCTTTGAGGCGCGGGAGACTCTGTGTCTCGGCCAGGAAACTGGGGCACAAGGCAAAGTCTTTCGCGCCCGTGGGGCGCTAACACAGCGGCTGGTGGCCACCGGTCCGTAGAAAGAACTAGCTGCGGGAGCGGCGCACTCGCCGCGAATTCTTCGCCTCCCTGCAACAACTGGAAAGCCCTTCGTGCCAGGGGGCTCCCACAGCCGTTGGCTCCCCGGCCGGTGGGAAAAAGCCGCAGGTTAGCGCTATCGAGTCGCTCTTGCTGGATTGAAAGCGGCTATGGCCGCATGTTGCTTATCGCGGCCGAGCCCGGTCGACGGTAGAAGTCGGTTCCGCGTTGCAGTTGATCCAGGCCGATGGTACGCTCTGCGCCAGAATTATGCCCAGTGTCATTGCAGCCCGTGCGCGCCCGGACGGTATGTCGGGTCGGGCGGCTTTGCGTTCACGGCCCATGGTGGTACACGTGGGCCCGCTGGCGGCTAGCAGCCGCGCTCCTCGGGTATCGAACGTCTTCCGGCAAGGACCGGGCGGAGATGGTTCGTTGCCGATTCCGATTGTTCGTAACGCTGCCCCACTTAAGGGGCTGGCGATCGCAGCGGACGGCGATCGAGCCTCCCGCGGCAGAATCGAAACAGCAGAGGTTGAATCCATGCGAGTCATTCTATTAGGGCCGCCCGGAGCGGGCAAAGGCACACAGGCGGCGTTTATCTCCGAAACCTTCGGGATACCGCAGATCTCCACCGGGGATATGTTGCGGGCTGCTGTCCAGGCTGGCACGCCGCTGGGTCTGGAAGCCAAGAAGGTCATGGATGCCGGTGGCTTGGTCTCCGACAATATCATCATTGGGCTCGTCAAGGAGCGCATCGCGAAGCCGGATTGCGCCAAAGGCTTTCTCTTTGACGGTTTTCCGCGCACTATCGCTCAGGCCGATGCCCTCAAGGAGGAAGGTATCAAAATCGATCACGTCGTCGAGCTGCAGGTGGACGATGAGGAAATCGTCAAGCGCATGAGCGGGCGGCGTGTGCATCCCAACTCGGGGCGTGTTTACCATGTGGTTTATAACCCGCCCAAGCACGACAACGTGGACGACGTGACCGGCGAGCCGTTGGTTCAGCGCGATGACGATAAAGAGGAGACGGTGCGCAAGCGTCTGCAGGTATATCATGAGCAGACCAAGCCTCTGGTCGATTATTACTCCTCTTGGGCTCGCCAGGGCGATCCCGCCGCGCCGAATTATTCGACGATTATCGGCACGGGCGCCGTGGAGGATGTGAAGAAGCGTATTCTCGGCGCATTGGAAGCCTGATCGGAGATCGATAGGACCGGTATGTCCGTTTTCCTTCGAGTCCGTTTTCCAGGTCTGCATGCAGGTGCAGGTCGAAGATTGGGCGACGAAGGCAAGCGCTTCCGCAGTCCGATAGCAGGTGCGGATAGTCGAAAACGGGGCCTCTGGCCCCGTTTTTTATTACGCTGTCGAGGGATTGAATTGGGGAGGCCAATTATGCGCCGCTGTCTTCTCGTCTTGCTGCTGCTTTGGCTCGGCACTGGCTTCGTCCATGCATCGCCCGCGCCGGGCAAAGTTTTCGTGATCGACATCGACGGGGTAATTGGTCCTGCACTCGCCGACCATTTCCAGCGCGGTTTGAAGCGCGCAGCCGACGATGGCGCCAGCACTGTCGTGCTGCGCATGGATACGCCGGGCGGACTGGACAGCGCAATGCGAGACTTCATCCGCGCCATCCTCGCCTCGCCAATTCCGGTGATAACGTACGTGGCGCCGAGCGGCGCGCGTGCCGCCAGTGCCGGTACCTATATCCTGTATGCCTCGCATGTCGCTGCGATGGCGCCCGCAACGAATCTCGGCGCAGCCACGCCGGTGCAGGTAGGAGGGCTTCCCGGCGCACCCGAGTCGGAGCCGGAGCCCGACGAGGCTGACCAGGCGCCTGTCGGAAGCGCGATGGAGCGTAAGCTGGTCAACGATGCCGTGGCTTATCTGCGCTCGTTGGCCGAACTGCGCGGACGCAACGCTGACTGGGCAGAAGAGGCGGTGCGTCAGGGGGCCAGCCTCTCCGCTGGCCGGGCGCTGGATGAGCATGTGATCGACGTCATTGCGGCCGATCTTAGCGAGTTACTTCAGAGGGTCGATGGGCGGGTGGTACAAACCGTTGCCGGTCCGGTGACGCTGAGCACCGCAGCCGCTAATGTCGAAGTGATAGAAACGGACTGGCGGACGCAGTTTCTGGCGGTAATTACCAGTCCGAATGTGGCCTATATTCTGATGCTGGTCGGCATCTACGGGCTGATCTTCGAACTTGCCAATCCCGGGGCGTTAGTGCCGGGCGTGCTGGGAGGGATCTGTCTGTTGTTAGCGCTATTCGCCTTTCAAGCGCTTCCGATTAGCTACGCGGGTCTTGCGTTAATACTGCTGGGAGTTGCCTTCATGCTCGCGGAGGCGTTTCTCCCCAGTTTCGGCGCTCTCGGCATCGGCGGGATGATCGCCTTCGCGGTAGGTTCGGTGATGTTGCTGGATACCGAGACCGAAACCTTCCGCTTGTCGCTGGGGCTGATCGCCGGCTTTACGCTAGCGAGTCTGCTGGTGTTCATTGGCGTAGGCACCATGGCGGTGCGTTCGCGTGGACGCCCGGTAGTGGCTGGCGGAGAAAGCCTGGTGGGAGCCGAGGGCAAGGCCTTGGAAGCCTTTGCCGAAACGGGGCGAGTGATGGTGCAGGGCGAGGCTTGGATGGCAACTACCGATCGCCCGCTGGCGAAGGATCAAGCACTTCGCGTGGTGGCGCGCGACGGTTTGCGCCTAAAGGTAACGCCAATGGGCGCTGAGGATAGCCGGTAGCGGCAGAGAGTATTTGCATGCCAGCGCCGGTAAGCCTCGGCCGGGCTGTCGCTACACTGTAAAAACGCGGTAATCTCAGCTGCGCGCCGTTGTGGCGCGAGCTCAATTGCGGAGTTTGTGTTTGGCTAACAACCTCTATCGCGAAGCGATCGACCGCTTCAAGAATCTGCTTGAGTTGGCGCGCAGTTCCGAGCTGCAAGAGCCCAACTCCGTTACGCTGGCCACCTCTTATGCCGACGGCCGTGTCAGCGCACGTACCGTGCTGCTCAAGGGCGTGGATGAGCGCGGCTTTGTTTTCTACACCAACCTCACCAGCCGGAAGGGGAAGCAGCTCAAAGACAACCCTCGCGCGGCGTTCTGTTTTTTCTGGCAGCCGATGTGGGAGCAGGTTCTAGTCGAGGGACGGGCAGAGGAGATCGATCCGGCCGAGGCCGACGCCTATTGGGCGACCCGGCCGCGCTTGAGTCAGCTCGGAGCCTGGGCATCGTTGCAGTCCCAGCCTCTGGGTTCGCGCGAAGAGCTGGAGCAACGGCTGGCGGAAGTGGAAACACGTTTTGCCGGCCAGCCGGTGCCGAGGCCGCCCCATTGGAGCGGGTATCGTGTGGTGCCCGATATGATCGAGTTTTGGACAGCACGGCCGGGGCGGCTTCACGATAGGCTGCGTTACGAGCTCGATGGTGAGCGATGGATCCGGCGCCTGATCAATCCGTGAGAAGGGCTGCCGGATAAGGCTGTGCGGCCGGCGCCGGGAGTCGGCCAGCCGGCAACCCAACCTCCAGCCGCCCGCGCCGGGGCGGTATGGGTGGCGCCGCAACTTCACGGCGCCACGCTACTTAACCCAGCGGCGGTAGCGCGCTTTGCGTGCGTCTGCCAGGCGGTTTCGGCACGTTGGCCGACGCGCGGGCCCCAGGGTGCGTGCCAGTGGGGCGACCGAGGCGCATGCGGGCCTTCTCATAGCCGCGCGGGCATTGGGAAAAGGCCCGCGCAGCGCGCATGGACTACGCTACTGAAGACCGCCCACGGTGGTGAAATCGGGGATCAGGTCGCTGCCGTCCTCGGCGGTGACCAGCCGGTATGGCCTGGCGACATGAAGTTCCACGCCCATCTGCGCGGCGAGCTTCCCCCAGCGATCGCGGATGCGGATGATAGCCTGCGGGTTGAGCGGGTATTCGTTCCCCAGATGCAGTACTTCGCCGCTGGCGGCTTGCACGAGCACCGAGTACGCTACCGGTCCAAGCTCCGGTGTAGCCTGCTCGCTGAGGAGAACGATGCTGGGATCCGGCAGTGCTCGGGCAGGAGGGGCAGGCTCGGTGACCAGCTCCTGATCGGGCAGAACGGCTCCCTTGGCTCGGCGCAGGCCGCTGTTGGCACAGCCCGAGCGCAGTGCGGGGTCCGCGGCCACCCAAAATGTCTTTAACCCGTGAGCGGACAGACCGGCCATATACTGTCTTTGCCGCTTGACCCATTGCGCGTAACCCTGACCAGGATCGCCTTCGTTGCCTACCTGTGCGACCCACTCGGCAAAACTGTAGAAGGGGCTATAAACTTCCGCGCCATCCAACAGGAAAACATTGCCCTCGGGCAGATCGACCCGAGCGGCCTCTCCCGGACGATAAAGCACCGCTTCCAGTAATTGCCACAAACCGCCCAGCTCGTTGTGTTCGAGCTGAATTTTGAGCAACGCGCACAGATCGTTGATGGTGGCGTAGGAGATATTCACCGGACGGAGTCCAAAGTCCTCGCGCAGACGCTGCTCGGTGGGCGGTTCGGCTGTGCCTTTCTCGAGCAGTATTTCCTCCAGAATGCTCTGCAAGCGGTCAATCTCCGCAGCGGGGGCCACAAACAGTATCGGCATGACGAGTAATGGCCCGGAGCCGGGCCGTCGTGCCGGCGCCAGCGCTTCGACCGGAAACGAGTCGCCGGAACTGCCAATGGCGACCACCTGCGGGCGGAATTGTCCCTGCGGCAAGCTGCCGCGATAAAGCTCGAGCAGGGTTTCGATAAACGGCAGCCCCGGCCGCAGCAGTTCGGTGAGGTCGTAGAGAGCGCCTGGAACGATCATGCCGCAGGAAGCTAGTTCCTCGCCGAGGATGCGCCGCAGATCGGCGCCCACGGCTTCGGCAAGTCGTTCCGCTTGGCTGCGTGTAAGCGGTGCAGGCGGGCGCAGGCCCGCTGCGACCTCGTTCAGATCAAGTTCCACCGTCAGGGCCGCGGGTGTGGCGGACAGGCCGGGGCGAAGCGAATCCATGGTCATGTCCTCGTGCAGGGGTGGCAGCTCTTTGCAAGCCTTAGAGCGCCGAAACGAAACTACTAGCCGCCGGATATCGCTACCGAGCAGGGCGGTCGCAAGGCTGGACCGGGCACGGAGTTGGCGATCGCGCTAGTTTAACGATTTCGATGCCCAATGTGGCAGGACTGTACACAGGTGTATGCACAAACGCGCGATTGCATCGAAATAGAATGAACAACCACGCTTGAATGTAACGTCGGGAACGGAATTTCACCTCGGATTGGTAGCGCTCCAACGCCGTATCACCTGCCGGCAAGAGCGCTGTTCGGACATGGATTAGGCCGACCCGTTGTACAATAGGCCTACCGACGAAAGCCATTGGCGGCGCGGCTCGCCGCTTCCCCGGCCGCTGTGCGGCGTGCCCGCTCAGGAACTTGCAGGTATCGACTAGTCCACGCGTCCAGTAGAGCTAAAACGAAAGTAGTGTAAAAAAAGCTACGTTTTTCAGTTTTGTATTTCTCCCCGCCCGGACATATTGTTGCAATATAGAGCGGAAACTAAATAGAATGCCCGCTTGAGCGCGTCCGTACAAAGGTGCGCTCGCTGAGCAGGATGCTCTGTTAGGCAGCACAGCTCCAGAATTGGAACTCTTCCGGGGCGTCAGAGTCATTCTTTATGACGGCATGGCCCACACTTCCTGGCGCTGTGTCAGCCAAGCTACTACTACAAATGCAATGACGTGACTACGCTAAGGAGCACCGATGGATCTTGCCAAATATAACTCTCAGGAGTTGCGAGAGCTGCGAAAGGAGATTGAGCGCGAACTGAAGAAGCGCCGCAAGCAAGAGGTCAGGGAGGCGCAAAGAGAACTCAAAACCGTTGCCGAACGTTATGGTTTCAGCCTGAACGAATTGTTGGCGGTTACGCCCGGTGTGAAAGCGGGTGCTGCGAAGGGCATAGTGCGTTATCGCCATCCCGAAGACGCCGACAAGACTTGGTCTGGGCGCGGCCGCAAGCCGTCCTGGGTCAAGGAGTGGGAAGGCTCTGGGCGTTCGCTGGACGAATTGCGCGTTTCCTGAGCATACGGCTTTCCGCGACTCAAAAACCGCGCTTCGGCGCGGTTTTTTATGGCCCCTAATCTTTCGCCCAATCTGGGTGGCCGCGTGGTTCGCTGCCGGGCAGCACCGGGCCTGGTTGGAAAAGCGCCGGGCCACTAAGCGCTTACTGCACGCCGCGCGGCATCGGGGCGGTCGCGCCCACGCCAAGCGTAAGGCCAGCGCTTGGGGCGCAGCGCCCGGCTTCTCTTGCCGGATGGGGCGGCCCGCCGGAGCGGGCTACTGGCGTAGTCCCGTGCCGCGGTTCAGCAGGATAAGGCTCAAGGCGCCCAGGCCGATGATGAAGGCAATGATGATGGCATAGGCATGGCCGATCGCGATATCCGAGGTGCCCAGAATCCCGTAGCGGAACGCATTCACCATGTACAACACAGGATTGAGTTGTGAAGCTTGCTGCCAAAATGAAGGCAATAAGCTGATCGAGTAGAACACTCCGCCCAGATACGTCAAAGGAGTAAGCACGAATGTTGGAACGATGGAGATGTCGTCGAACTTACGCGCGAAGATTGCGTTAATAAAACCGCCTAATGAGAACAGAACTGCAGTGAGAAACACTACGGAGGTAGTAACCCAAAGGTTGTGGATTTTCAGGTCGGTAAAGAAGATGGAAATAAGCGTAACGACGAGTCCGACCAACAGGCCGCGTCCCACACCGCCGGCTACGTAGCCGAGCAAGATGATCAGGTTCGGCGTGGGCGACACCAGCAGCTCTTCGATGTGGCGCTGAAACTTGGCGCTGAAGAACGAGGATACCACGTTGGAGTAGGAGTTGGTGATGACCGCCATCATGATCACGCCCGGGGCGATATAGTCGATGTACGAATACCCGCCCATATCGCCGATACGGGTGCCGATCAGGTTCCCGAAGATGATGAAGTACAGCGTCATGGTGATCGCAGGCGGCACCAGTGTCTGCACCCAGATGCGCAGATAACGGTGCGTTTCCTTATAGGCGATCGTTGCCAGAGCGGTTAGGTATTGGTGCAGCCGAGCCGGTCTCATACTTATCGCTCCCCCGCAGCAGCCCCCGCGGGCGGGTCGTTCTTTTGCAGCATGTCCAGAAAGAGTTCCTCGAGCCGGTTAGCTTTGTTCTTCATGCTGACGACTTCTATGCCTTGCGCAGCCAACTGCCCGAACAATTCGGTGAGGCTTTGCCTTGCCTGGATCTCTACCTCCAGCGTGCTGTCGTCCAGCGGCACGGTGCGATAGCCGGGCAGCGCCACAGACGCGGCAGCGGGCGGGGTGATGTCGAGGATGAAGCTTTGCGTGTTCAGCTTGCCCAACAAGGCCTTGACGTTGGTGTTCTCGATGATGCGCCCGCGGTCGATGATGGCGATGTTACGGCAGAGGTTCTCGGCCTCTTCCAGGTAGTGCGTGGTCAGAATGATTGTGGTGCCATCGGCGTTGATTTCGCGCAGAAAGTCCCACATCGAGCGCCGCAGCTCGATGTCTACCCCCGCAGTGGGCTCGTCGAGTATCAGCAGTCGGGGCTCATGGATAAGCGCGCGGGCGATCATCAGGCGCCGCTTCATGCCGCCGGACAGGGTGCGCGACTGCTCGTTGCGCTTGTCCCACAGATCGAGCTGGTGCAGCAAGCGCTCGGCCCGGTTGTAGGCGGCGCGGCGCGGCACGCCATAGTAGCCGGCTTGATTGAGCACGACCTGCAGTACCGTCTCGAAGCCGTTGAAGTTGAACTCCTGCGGAACCAGGCCCAGCAGAGACTTCGCCTGCCAGGGGTGGCGGTCGATCTCGTAACCGAAAATTTCCGCACTGCCGGAGGTTTTCTTGACCAGCGAGCAGACTATGCCGATTGCCGTGGACTTGCCTGCACCGTTGGGGCCGAGCAAGCCGAAGAACTCGCCTTCCTCGACAACCAGATCGACTCCATCAAGGGCGACGACCCCATTAGGATACACTTTGCGCAGATTGGTTAACGCTAGAGCCTTCATGGACCTCGATTCACGCCGGTTGCGGTGGTGGAGACGGCCGAACAGGCTCGAGTGGAGTATGCGGGCCGTCGCTGGAAACGCGCGCAAGACTGCGCAGCGAGGCGTGGCGTTCCAGGCTGCAGTTCGCGTTTCCGTGCTGCCGGGCCTGCCGTGGCGTGCAGCTTCCGGGCGGGAACTCCCTCGGTGCGTTTCGGCCGGAGTCGCCCCGGAAGCTGGCAATTCTATAGGTTACGGCAATGTAACGACAAGGTTGGCAGTTTGCGCCGCGCGGGAGGGATAGGCGTAGACACCATCCCGCCTAGCCATTAAAATTCCCGCACCAAATGAATTGAGTCGGCAATCACGCTTGCAACGGGAGGGTATCAGCAGATCCCTCCCGTTTTTGCGAGCGCAGCGGCAGGAGGGTCTCTTGAGTACACCGGCTATTCTCGCGCTGGAAGATGGCACCGTTTTTCGTGGGGATGCCATCGGCGTAGAGGGCATGGCAACCGGCGAAGTGTGTTTCAACACCGCCATGACCGGCTATCAGGAGATCCTCACAGATCCCTCCTACAAAGGTCAGATCGTTACGCTGACATATCCGCATATAGGCAATGTGGGTGTCAATCCGATTGACGCCGAAGCGGGCTCGGTGATGGTCAGCGGGCTGGTGGTGCGCGACGTGCCGCCCATAGTGAGCAGCTGGCGCGCCACCCAGAGCCTGCCCGAGTATCTGCGGGCAAACAACGTGGTGGCCATCGCCGGCATCGATACCCGCAAGCTTACCCGTCTCCTGCGTGAGAAGGGCGCCCAGAACGGTTGCGTGATGGCCGGCGTGATCGACGAGGCCAAGGCGCTGGCAGCAGCGCGCGCCTTCCCCGGGCTCAAGGGGATGGACCTGGTGCAGCAGGTGACCTGCGCGCAGCCCTTCGAATGGCGTTCGCCTTCCTGGAGGGTGGAAGATGGCTTGGAGCCGGCACCCGACAGGGAACACGAAGGCGCGGCGTATCACGTCGTGGTGTACGACTTCGGTGTCAAGCGCGACATCCTGCGTCGACTGGTGGATCACGGGTGCCGGGTGACGGTCGTGCCCGCGAGCACCGCTGCCGCCGACGTGATGAAGTTGAATCCGGATGGTGTGTTGCTATCCAACGGGCCTGGCGATCCCGAGCCTTGCGCTTATGCGATCGAGGCGATACGCGAGCTGCTTGAGCTGGATATTCCGGTATTTGGCATTTGCCTTGGACATCAGTTACTCGGCCTGGCCAGCGGCGCCCGCACGGTGAAAATGAAGTTCGGCCATCATGGCGCCAATCATCCTGTGCTGGACGTCGCTACTAAGCGGGTGATGATCTCCAGCCAGAATCACGGTTTCGCGGTTGACGAGGCGTCTTTGCCGCCGAACGTGCGCGCTACCCACTATTCGCTGTTCGACGGCTCGCTGCAGGGAATTCAGCGTACCGATAAGCCGGCGTTTGGCTTTCAGGGGCATCCGGAGGCAAGTCCCGGCCCCAACGATGTGGCGCCGCTATTTACGCAGTTTATCGAGCTGATGGCCGCGCGCCGCCAGTAGTACGTCCACACACCGCTTCTGGCTGACGAGTTACGATGCCCAAAAGAACCGATATCGAAAGCATTCTGATCATTGGCGCCGGACCGATCGTGATCGGTCAGGCGGCCGAATTCGATTATTCCGGCGCCCAGGCTTGCAAGGCGCTGCGCGAGGAGGGCTACCGCGTCATCCTGGTGAATTCCAATCCTGCCACGATCATGACGGACCCGGAGACGGCGGATGCCGTCTACATCGAGCCGATCGACTGGCAGACGGTGGCCAAGATCATAGAGAAGGAGCGCCCGGACGCCATATTGCCCACCATGGGCGGCCAGACGGCGCTCAACTGCGCGCTCGATCTCGCTCGCCATGGCGTGCTGGCCCAGTACAATGTCGAAATGATCGGGGCCAGCCAGGACGCTATCGACAAGGCCGAGGACCGGGAGCGGTTCAAAGAGGCGATGACCCGTATCGGCCTGGAGACGCCGCGCGCGCGCGTTGCTCATAGCATGGACGAAGCGCTGGAAGCGCTAAAGGAAATCGGCTTCCCGGCCATCATTCGGCCCTCGTTCACCATGGGCGGCAGCGGTGGCGGCATCGCCTACAACCGCGAGGAATTCATCGAGATCTGCGAGCGCGGTCTCGACCTCTCGCCCACCCAAGAGCTGCTGATCGAAGAGTCGGTGCTGGGCTGGAAGGAGTACGAGATGGAGGTCGTTCGCGATAAGAACGACAACTGCATCATCGTCTGCTCCATCGAGAACCTGGACCCCATGGGCGTGCACACGGGCGACTCGATTACGGTGGCCCCGGCGCAGACGCTGACCGACAAGGAATACCGGCGCATGCGCGATGCCTCTTGCGCAGTGCTGCGCGAGATCGGCGTGGAAACTGGCGGCTCCAACGTGCAGTTCGCGATCAATCCGAAAAACGGACGCATGATCGTGATCGAGATGAACCCCCGCGTGTCGCGCTCCTCCGCGCTCGCGTCCAAGGCGACCGGCTTTCCCATCGCC
>CAYWPG010000001.1:136777-293567 GCA_964460035.1 uncultured Alkalilimnicola sp. | reverse complement strand
CCTCGGGCGTGATGTACCACAGCACTGACTCATCGTTCACCGGCGAGACCGGATACCTGCCGCGGCGCAAGTCCCTCGCCGCCGCCCTATGCCCTAATCCCCCGCTTCTAAAGACCGGCATCGCGCGCTTTCTCCAGCCGTTCCATATGCTGTGCGCGCAGGCGCTCGAAGTTAGCCACGTTGGCAATGCTCATTGGCAAGCGCCCGCTGAGCCGTGCCAGCTTCCGCCGTAAAACTGTCGCCCCCTCAAGCGGCACGCGCACCCGGCCATCGCCAAAGACATCCAACCACACCCTGAACTCCACGGTGTTCCTGGTTTCCATCATTTCCAACGGCACTCCTCGCGGTATTGGCACTCGGCAATAGTAATTCACCCGCGTCACTCGGCCTACTTCGCTCAAAGGCTCCGCTATCAAAATATCGGTGTTCGCCTCGCCCGGCTTCGGTTCCAGCACGAAGCGGTATGTCGCCGGAAAGTTGCCGACCACAATTTCCGGTTCGACGATGGTAGCTCCTGGAATGACATTACTTAGCAGGACCGTACCGCAAATAATTATGTGCTTGGGCCCTTGCCACAGTGGCAGTTCTTCCCATGACACTTGTGCCGATGAGTCGTAGTAATACCAGGGCGAACCAGGCCTTGCCTCCTTACCGGCAGCCAAGTCCAGTTCGAAAGCGCACAGCACCCGCATAATGGCGGCAAATTCCCGTCCCAAATCCACTAAGGAAAGCTGCCCCGGCAACCATAGACTGCTACCGTTAAAGCTCACGCTCACCGGCCGTTGAAACGGCACATCGGCATCGGCATACGGGCGCACGCCGAACCAGCCATGCCGCAATACCTTCTCTAATTCACTGCACTGCGATAATTGCCAATAAATCTCACCTGCGAAGACGAGCACTGTGCCGATCACCAGCAGTATTAAGGAAACCCATAACCCAAATCTGCTCGCCGCGACACCAATTACCTCGACACCAATCACCTCAGCACCAGCCCCCGCGGCTGCGGTTCTACCTACTAGGAGGAGCCTAAGGACTAGCAGCCCGATGCCAAGCAAGCCAGTCGAGGCACCCAGACCGGCGCCATAATTACCGGCTTTCCATGCCTTGACCGCGTTGCGACCAAAGAGCGTAGCCTCAATGAGAAGCGCCAGCGCGTTCCCATACCGGATAATTATCTGAACAGCCAGCTTCGCAACACCGAATACGCCCGCTCGAACAGTGCTCCCTAGAACCACCACTTGGGCCCTCAGAGCAGCACTTCTCGCTATTTGCCGTTCCCAGAGCGGCACGGCCGCCACTGCCGCCTCTGTGCTCCGCAGCGTGTGGTGACTGCTCCTAAGCGCGGCGTTGGCCTTCTCATAGCGCGCCAGCACTAGTGGCTGCACCGTTTCTGCGAAGAAGGCCGCGGCTGCCGCGGTGGCAGCGCCCGCCACCGCGACATCCCACCCCCGCATGTCTCGTTCGGCCAGGACCTTGCCCAACGCCGCTACCACATTCGCCAAGTGCACCGCCCCCAGCGCACCCACGAGCGCCTTGTACTTGCCTCCGCTCTTCAGCTTGGCCGCAGTGTCGGCGGGATCGGCACCGGCAATGCGTATCTGCGGTACCCGCACATCTTTCAGCTCGCGAATCATTGTCGTGTACTGCTTAACCGTCAGAACAGGCTGCACTAGGCCGGTGCGGAAGTTCACGGACAGGTAGACTTTCAGACGCAGGGCTTCCAGCACGCTCAGGGTTACCGCTTCGGTCTCCCTGCCCAGCAGGCGCTGGATCAACCCTGCCAGCCACTCTAAACCGGCGATGCCCTGCGAGGCTTTGACAGCTATGAACAAGTCGACCAGGGAGCTGACCGCGGTGCCGGCCTTGGTGAGCAGGTCCGTTACGGTCTGCGGATGCAGGGCCCGCACCGCCTCGTGATCGGCGTGCAGACGCAGCTCGCCGTCTTCCCAGCCGCGCAGGCAGTCAACTAGTTGCGATGGCGGGTTGGTAAGCGTATCGAACAGGCCGGGCGAGCCCGTATCAGCCAGGCGTTGCAGGTACTCGCGTCCGGCCGGGAATTCGAGGTATTCCACTAGCGACAGCCATAGGGATACCCCCGCCGCCATTCGCTCGGGGCAGCTCTCCTGGCCGAAGAAATAGTCCTGCAGCGCTGTTTCGAAGCGCGTGCCACGCTCTTCTTCCTGGCCGTGCATCCACTCGACCAGCTCTATTCCGGTTTGCTGCAGATTCTCGGCGATCTCGCGCTCTACTTTCCCCCAGCCCTCCAACACTTCATTGAGCCGTCTGAAATTGATGCTGGATGCCACCGTTCCCGAGGCGGCGTCGCCGCCCCGGCTAAGCTGGGCATAGAGCTCCGGCCACAGCCGCTCCACTTCCTTCTCGTCGGCTGGCACTGACTGCCCCCGGCGCTGGCACTGCTCCGCTATCAGCAACGAACGAATGAGCTTGGCCAGGGTGTACTCGCCGTCCTGCAAGCTATGTACCAGAACCTCCAGATCCTGCACGCGGTCTCGATGCCACCTTTTCAGCCCCTCGGCGACGCCGATCGGATCGAACAGGTAATAAGTAAGTCGGTACTCGCCCGGCGCACTCACATCCGCAACGTGCGAATCCTCGGCGGAATTACTTGTCACACCCCTTGGTGCCTTCAAATAGGGGCGATGGAAGTACGCCTTGTCGTGCTCGATATCGACCCGCTGCATTCGCAAGCGGCGCAGTTCGCGAGCCTCATCGGTATCGGCACCCGGCGCGACCTTCACCTCCGACTCCACCGCAAGACGCGGATCGTCGGCTGCCATGCCGCCCATGGCTTGAATTCGCGCCCACGACCACTGCACCGGGCTGTAGCAAATCTCTATCTGCGGCTGCTCGTTCTTGAGCAAGTAGGGAACCAGCAGCACGGTATCCGCTCTCACAGTGGCCTGCCGCACATCCTTTCCTTTTTCGCGAGCCAGGTTGACGTCGGCCAACGCGCCATAGGCGACGACCTTGAGCTCGCGCCACAGGTGCCCATCGCGGAAAACGTAAACAAAGCCTCCGGTAGCCAAGCTGACACTCTCTCCGGTATCGAGCTTGGGTGTGGCATACCGGCGCAAGGACAGCGGCACCAGGACGTGCTCCCACTCCATCCGGCCCAAGGAGTCGTAATCGTGCGACTCCACATCCATGGCCAAGGGAATTGCGTAGTCCCCGCCCTGGGTATCCGCATAACGCAGCTCGACCTTCATGCGCCGCTCGGACAATCCCTTGAATACAACCCGCGTTGGCGAGCTTAAGGGCGTAGCCTGCGCGATAGCCTGCTCGCGGCTCATTCGGGCATCTCCTCCACGCCTATCCTGGCACTGATCAGCTCGTCCCCTGCCGTTCCCACAGCGATAGCCAGCGCATTGGGCCCGGCTGCCGCCTGCTGGTCCGCCGACGTCCCAGCGACTAGCGCCGGAGGTGGCGAGCCGCTGCTCTGCACAAGCGCAGCCGGCGCCGTGTTCTGGTTGTTGGAGACCATCAGATCGAACGCCCTGACAGCAGGCACGCCCTCGATGAACACGTTCGGCGATGCAGTGACGAATTGCGCCTTACCTTTAATGGTTCCGGAAACCACGCCTTTGCGATTACCCGGCTCGTCGCCCGTGCTGGTAGCGAAGTTCGACTCCTTGTGGCAGACGGGGTTACCGTTGATAAAGACCGTCGCTGCGGTATTCGCCGCGTCGGCCGAACGGGCGACATTGGTATACGGAATAGGCTTGACCGACTTGCCCACCTTGGTCAGGCAGACATCGACCGTGGTCAGCACGCCGCCGGAGCCGGCATGCACTGCGCTGCGGCCGTTGATCAAGACATTGGACATCGCTGACCCTCCCTGTTAGCGTCCGATCTCACTCCAAGCTCATGCAAAGCGCCCCCCGAACCGGGGCATCCGGCGTGTCGCAAACCAGCGCGGCGCCCGGGTCAGGGAAACCGAACCGCGCCATGCGGCGTTCGTAGCGCAGATAAGCGCAGGCAAGTGCGAGCTGGAGAGGGAAACTGCCGGCTCCTACCTCGCCGAAAGCCTCGTAAAGACGCAGCTGGCGTGGCACTGGGACACCGGCGGCCGCCGGCCATAGCGTGCGCTGGACCTGAAACCACTCGAGCTCGCCCACCGGCTCGGCTCCCAGGGTGTGCCAGATCGAGCCAACCTGTTGCGGAGTCTTCTCGGCCGCGCCCAAGGCGTGTTCCATGCTTTGCCGCAAGGCCGTTTGAGGGCGGTCCTGGGCTTGGCGGTAGGCCGCCTCGGGCAATGCCTGCCACCCCTGTAGCCAGGCGGCCGGTGAGACGACGGTAGCCGGCCGCGCCAAGGCGACGGCAGCCGCTGCCTCCCCCGGAACTATGCCGTCGCCGCTGGCCGCGAGCATGAGCCGGCCTTGCGCGGCCAGCTTCCGAAACGTCGCCACATCGATCAGCGAATCCGCGCCAGCCAGTATCAGCAGCTGCCAATCTGCCGCCGCGAGTTCGTCCAGACGTTCCACCACACTGGCGCTGCCGCAACTGAAGTGCCAGCGGCAGCCTTGATAAGCCGGATACATGGTCGTGATCGCCGTGGGCAGAAAGTCCAAATCCAAGCCCGCGCCGCGAGGGCTCTGCGACGGCGGCAGCGTCACATCGATCAAGACCCCCGGTCCCAGCCACTCGGTCGGCAGCTGCCGCAGCAGGCTTCCCATGGCTTCGGCGAACAGCATGCTTATGCGAGCGGACGGCTCCAGCCCCGGGTCCAGCACATCTTCGTCCAGCCTCGCTCTCATGAAGCCGCACTGCCTGCCATCCTCCGCGGCCACCGTCAACTCGGCGTCGGCTTCGGCACCGCTGAGGCGCGTCGCCACGGCGGCCATGGCCGCGAAATCCGCATCGCCGGCCTGGGTCGAGACGCCGCTACCCACTAATCCAAGACGCTGAACCTGCTTCATGCAATACGCTCCCTGTCCGCTGTGCTCGCAGCTGACCGCAGTGCAACCCAACCTTGGCGGGGCTTCGCTTCCGCCCACGGGATAGCGCCGCGCCAGAGCAAGCTAAGCTGGCGCGCATCGGCATCGACGCTGATGGTGTCGCAACACAGCTCCAGTCGATGCCAGCGATCCGGCCCGATCAGAAACGCCTGTGGAATGGCGGTCGGCAGAGCGATCTCCACCGCCGCGTGCCGCTCCTTGAAAAAGCCCTTGAGCACGACGACTTCGTCGCCTTTGAACGGCTGCGGAAAGCGCTGATCCACCGGCGCGGCGTTGTGCAATGCCGCCGATACCGGTTCGCGGTAGGGGCACAGGCCCAGCGCCAGCGCCTCCTCGTCTATCGCGGCCAAGTCGCTGCGCGGCTCCCACTGCACGGGCAGCGGGCCGAAACCTGCGGGCGCCGGCCTATCACCCGGCCGCCGCACCGGATCGGATTCGCACTCGATCTGCGGCAGGCGTTGTCCCGCCTGCGCCCGCCCGCGCACCGTGAAACCGCAGCCCACGGGATTACGCGGATCGCTCTCGTCGCGCACCTCGTCGTAACCGCCGAAGGCATACTCATAGCGCAGCGGCAACGGTTCCAGCGGCTGCGGACCGCTGGGCCGCCATCCCAGCCAGCTCCGCTGCCAGCGGCGCTCGCCAAAAACGTGCAAGCGCTTCTGCCAGGCAGTGCCATCGCTAAAGCGAATACCTGCTTCCACACGCATGACGCGTGCCTGCTCGGTGGGAGGATAGGCCGTGCCGGTGAGCAAGAACTCGCCACCGGCTTTGAAGGGCACTAGCTCGCAGGCTGCCGCCAGACTGCTGGCAAGCGGATCGCCGTGGTAGCGATCGACGCCTTCCAGTTCCAGCGTTTCCCGCTCCAATGGCGACACGCTGCCGTCCAGCTCGAAACGGTAGCCTTGCTTGATCACTAGCGTCAGCTGTCGGCTGCGATCGCGGGCCCAACCGGACACCAGCATCGCTGCCCAGCAGGTTTCGTTCGCCAGCTCAAGCATAGGCCTGCCGCTCCGCCGTGCTCGCTGCAAAACCGGCCAGACGCAAGCGCCGGCAGGCCACCCAGCCGCGATCGTCCACCGGCTCCGCTCCCGTACAAGCCAGCAAGTTCAGACAGTGGCGCCCGGCCGCCCCGCCATGGGCCATTGCGGCAGCTGCCAGCCACGCCTGGGTGTGCGGTCTGCCCAGCAACAAACGTTGGTCGTCGGCCCACTCCAACGTTCGCCACTGCCCGTCCGCTTGTGCGGTATCCGGCATATCGCCGTGCGGCAACGGCTGATGCTTATCGTCCTGCACCAGCTCCAGACGCGCTCTGCGCGGCACGGATGCGCCGACGAGCAACTGCCAGGCGCGTTCGGCAAACGGCGCGGAACGCGGATGGGCCAATGCTTTCAGCAGCACGGGAACCACCGCCTTACGGCCGTATACCGCCAACAAGGGGAGATGCTCCACCGTCTGCGCTGCGGCCGCCTCCAGCACTGGCCAGAACTCGGGCGCTCCGCTCAGCGCCATCAATCGCAGCAATTCAGGCCGCGCGGCTTCGTCGGCGCGCTGACAAGCCCTCAACAGCGCCTGCCCTACCTCGGCATCGTTGCGTAGCAAGCCTGCGTAAAGCGCCGTCGCCTGCACTGCGGGAGGGCTGCCGCGATAGTAGGGACGGAACAGCTCCGTGGAGAAACGGGCCTGTTCGGCGGCACAGCGCAAGGCGCTCTCCTGCAGCGCGGGCGCCGCGCTGTGCAATTCGGCCTGGACTAGCAAAGCGGGGCTCACCGCGGCAGCCGTACGGCGCGCAATCTCCAGAAGCGCTGGACGCGCAGCACTGCGCTCGTGGTAACTACGTTCTATCCATGCGACGATGTCGGTAGGCGGGTACAAGGTCAGCGCGTCCACTACCGCCGGCATCAGCTCCGGTTGCTCTTCGGCGCGTGCGATAGCGGTATCGGCCGCCCCGTCATCCCCGCGCAGCAGCGAGCAGGCTGCCGCGACAAAAGCGGCACATGGCCGGCCAGGCGCCTCCTCCCTGTGGCCCGCGCCGGCCAGCGCCTCGATATGAATGGACAGCCGCTGCTCGAGATTCTCCAGGGTAGCCGCGGGGATCATCCAAGCCTGCTGCAGCTGCTCGCGCTGCCGGTACAGGCTCAGCGCCGAGTGCAGATGGGTCCGTAGATAGGCTATACGCATGGGCAAGGCTCAGTTGAGCTCGATAGTGGCACCCTGCAGGAGCAGCTGCCCCTTGGCGAACCCGTAGATCCTCCGCCCGTCTACACGGATATAACCGTCATGGGTGAGCTCCACGGTGCTATTGCCGCAGGTGAGCTTGAGCGACTTAACGGCATCCAGGCGTACAACCCCATCGCTTTCGGTGATTTTGGCCTGGGCCGCTTCGCCGGGCCGGCGCAGCCGGCCAAGAATGAGCACGCTGTCGCCGCGCCGGCTAATGAGCACCTCATCGCCTTCACTCAAGCGGTCCACGCTTGCCAGGTGGCCGCGCACCGGCAAACGAACGCCGTCGGCACAGTCCACCGTTTCGGCGCAACCGTCCTTGGCCGAGACCACGATGGCGAACTCGCTGCCGGCGTAATTCGGTACCAGCGGGCGACGGAGCTGAGTCAGTGAGGTTGGCATTGTTGTTCTCCTTATTGTTATGCGCCTGGCTCCAGCGCCCGAGACCGCTCGCTAGCGCTGGGGCGCTGGTGCCTGCAGCTGCTTTCCTTGCCGGGTTCAGTTGTTGCCGACTTCTTGAGCTTTGATCGCGATCTTGTTGGCGTTAATCTCCACCGACGGGGCGTCTATCGTAAGATCGCCGTCGGGCGTAATTTCCAGCACGCCGCCTCCCTGCTCGATTCTGATAGGTCCTCCGCCTTGGCCCTTGATGGTAATCGCACCGGCCGCCTGGAGCTGGAAGTCCCCCTGGTCGATGAGAACGCTCATGTCTTCGTTCAGCACCTCCAGCGACAGGTTGGCGCCGCTCTGTATTACGACGTCGGCCCCGGCGCGCAGCTCGATATCCTGCCCTTCCGCGGTCAGGAAGATGTTCTCGCCGGCCTTGAGCAGAAAGTCGGTAGCCGCCTGATACTCGATCTGGCCCTGCTTGGTGAGCAGCCGCTGGGAGTCTTCCACGACCACCTCGTGGTCGGCACCGACCTCGATATTCTGATTCTGGCCGCACTCGAGGTGCATGGACTTGCCCGCGTAAAGCGTCATGTCGCCTTGCTCGGTCGCCAGACGCACTTGGTGGGCATCCTGCTTGGCGTCCAGTACGAGAATGTTCTCGCGATCGTGCGTGAACAGCTCTATGCGTTCCTCGCCTATACGATCGTCCATCAACAGCTCGTTGCCGCCCCAGGTGCGCAGGATGTTCTGACTGGGGTTCTCGGCGGTGACCGGTGTCGGCGTATCCGGGTTGGGGAGCACGCCGAGTATGATCGGACGATTGAGATCGCCGTTGACACAGGCCACCACCACTTCGGTTCCGGCATGCAGAGGAAAGTGCATGCCGTGATCCTTGCCGCCGTAAGGCTGCATCAGGCGTACCGGATGACTGGCCTCGCCCTGCTGCGTGTCGCTCAGATCGAACGGCATGCGGATCCGGTAACGGCCATCCTCGTCCACGTAGGCGTACTCGCCGCCATCCCCCTCGACGCGCGCGGTGAAGCTACCGAAAATATGGCGGGTCCGTGGCGGCAGCGGCGGCCGATACGGCGTAGCGGCACGGATAAGAAGCAGCTTATTGGAATATGTGGGGCCTTTGGCTTCGCCCCCGTAAGCATGTCCACTACCCTGATCGCCACGGTGGTCGACTTCGAGCACCAGCCAATCGCCGTTCATGGCTGCGTCCGGATGGCGGCTAAGCACCAGACGCTTGCCTGGCGCGAGCCCTCGGCAATCGCTCTCCATGATTACGGTATCCCGTTGCCAGTCCAATGCCTCCACACGCAATCGGGCCAAACGCTCGCCTTCGGCTTCGTCTTCGAAATGCTCGCCGAATCTATAGTCGTTGCCCACGCTGGGCAGTCCGGACTGCGACTGCAGCTCGACCAATAAGCGCCGCTCCGGCGTACGATCGTTGTAATCCTTCAGCGTTACGCTCCCGGTTTTTAGCTCCAGCTTGCGACGCAGCGCGAACACCGTTTCCGAACTGCGGCTCTGGCCACTGTGAGTCACGTATGGCAAATGCACCGCGCCCAGACGCTCGGCGAGCTTGTTGTTATCGTCGCTGAACACCGCCACAGCTTTGCGCTCGCCCTGCTCGAATGCGAAGAAAATGCCGTCGAAAGCGAGCAAACGACTGATGAACTGGAAATCGGTTTCTTCATACTGAACCACGAACTCGCGCTGCGGATAGCTCTCGGCGACGTCGAATACGAAGGTGTCGGCCGGCAGGCCCGCCTCGGTCAGTACCTCCGTGACGATCTCGACCACGTTCTTGCCCAGAAATACCCGGTTGTGGCGATACTGCGTTAGCGGCCATAGCGGAGAGCGCAACTCCACGGTATAGCGCATCCCTTCCAGGCTCTCGCCGATCTGGCTCATGCAGTGGATTACCCCGTGCACTCGGCTCCGCTGTCCGGCCCAACGGATGGCCAGCACTGCCGGCGCCCCCACTGCCCGCTCGAGCGGGAACGCGCCGCGTGCAACCACCTCCACCGTAAAGCAATAGTCCTTGGAAAGTCCGTGCTCTTCGGAACTGAACCCGACTACGGCCAATGTGCCGGGGGCAAGCCCCTGGATGTCGAACGTGTAGTGACTGCTGGCGGCGCTGCCAAAGAGCGTGCGGCTCGCGGTATCAATCATGGAGGTCATACGCTACTCCCTTAGCTTCGATGATCAGGCCTCAGCCAACGCGGGTGGCTCGGCGGACTGCAGGTCGGCAAACACGCAGCTCAGCTGGCCGTGCTCGTCGACTTCTAACGAAAGCACGTCCGGCATATCGTCGGCCGCCATGAAACCGAGCAAGCTGTGCGCAATGCAGGGCAGTAGCCGCTGCTCGATCAAGGCTTCTACCGTTCGCGCCCCGCCGTCGCTCACCTCGCACTGCGCGGCCAACTGCTCAAGCACTGCTGGCTGGCAGCGCAGCGCCATACCGTGCGCATCGGATAAGCGCTGGGCGACAGCGTCCAGCTTGAGGGCGACGATATCGCGCAGGGCAACCGCATCCAGAGGACGGAACGGAACGACCTGCATTCGCGCCAGCAATGACGGGGCAAAACGAGCCAGCAAAGCCGGCTTGATCGCTTCCAGCAGCTCGTTATCGTCCGGGGGCTGCCAGGACGTTTCCGGTACGGCGGATTGCTCCACCGCAGCCTCTGCCTGGGGCGGCGTCGCGAGCTGAAGCAGCGTTTCGCTGCCCAGATTGGAAGTGAGCAGGATGACGGTATTGCGAAAGTCGATCTCGCGGCCTTCCCCATCGCGCATGAAACCGCGGTCGAACACTTGATAGAAAAGGTTCATCACATCCGGATGGGCCTTTTCAACTTCATCCAGCAACACCACGGAATACGGCCGTTGCCGCACCGCCTCGGTAAGCACCCCGCCTTCGCCGTAGCCCACGTACCCCGGCGGCGAACCCTTGAGCTGGGAGACGGTGTGCGCCTCCTGGTACTCGCTCATGTTGATCGTGATAAGAAAGCGCTCGCCCCCGAACAGCACGTCGGCGATAGCGCGGGCTGTCTCGCTTTTCCCAACCCCGCTGGGGCCGACCAGCAGGAACACCCCCAGCGGCGCTTCGCTCTTGCGCAGCCCGGCCTTGGCGGCACGCAGGCTGCTTCCGATCGCTGCGATGGCCTGTTCCTGCCCGATCACTCGAGTGCCTACACGCTCCTCGAACTCCATCAGAGCGCTCGCCTCGTCGCGCAGCATCTTGCCCACTGGCACCCCAGTCCAGTCCGCCACCACCGCGGCCACCGCCGCGGCATTCACCTCCGGCTGCACCAGTGCGGCATCGCCCTGCAAGGACTCCAGCCGCGAGCGCTCCGCCAGTGCCCGCCCGCGCTCGGCGACGTCTTGCCCGGAATCGGCGGCGAGAGCCGCGCAAAGAGTTTGGATGCGCCTTACCTGCTCGCATTCGCTGCGCCACCGCTGCTCCAGCTTTTCGGCCTCGGCGGTCAGCGTCCCCAGCTCCTCGCGCAAGCTCTGTTGCAGGCGCTCATCCACCGGCAGTCCCTGCCGCATTTCCTCGGCAAGGCCCGCAAGCCGTGCGCGCAGGTGCTCGATGCGCTCACGCGCAGCCTCCAGCGCCTGTGGGCGCGCGGCTTGCCCCAAACGCACGCGCGCAGCAGCGGTATCCAGCAGATCTATGGCCTTGTCGGGCAGCTGGCGGCCGGCGATATAGCGCTGCGATAGGAGAACGGCCGCGACCAGGGCGTCATCCGTGATGGGCACGCCGTGATGCGCCTGATAGTGCCGCTTCACGCCGCTGAGCATCAGCAGGGCGCGGCGCGCGTCCGGCTCGTCGACCTTGACCATCTGAAAGCGGCGCTCCAGCGCGGCGTCGCGTTCGAAATACCGTTTGTACTCCGACCAGGTGGTAGCCGCGATAGTGCGCATCTCGCCGCGCGCCAGCGCGGGCTTGAGCAGGTTGGCGGCATCGCCGGTCCCGGCTTCGCCGCCGGCCCCGATCAGCGTGTGGGCTTCGTCTATGAACACGATGATCGGTTGCGCGGAACGCTTGACCTCCTCCAGTACCTGCTTGAGACGGCGCTCGAACTCGCCCTTGACGCTAGCCCCTGCCTGCAGCAGCCCCAGATCCAGCCCGTGCAAGCGCACCTCTCTAAGCTCCGGCGGCACTTCCCCGGCATGAATACGCAGCGCCAGCCCCTCCACCACCGCAGTCTTTCCCACGCCAGGCTCGCCAACCAGGATAGGATTGTTCTTGCGGCGCCGGCACAGGATATCGATAACCATTCGGATCTCGTCGTTGCGGCCCAGCACCGGGTCGATCTCGCCGCGCTCGGCCTTGGCGGTGAAATCGACGGTGTACTGCGCCAGCGCGCTGCCCTCGGCTTGCAGGCGTGTCGCTTGCGCTGCCTCGGCGGGCCGTTCGGCTTCGAACAGGCGTCGGCCTTCTTCGCGCAGGCGCTCCAGCGAGATAACCTCCAGCGGCTCGAACCCTTGCGCACCTGGCAAGCGGGGCGCCAGCTCGACCAGCGCGTCGATCAATCCCAGGGTGTCTATGCGGTCGCCGCCGTAGTACAGGCTGGTGGCCAGCCACGCCCGTTCCAGCCACTGCAGCAGAACCGCCGAGAAGGCCGGCTTACTGGGGTTGCCGGCGCGCAAGCGGCCAATGTTCTCCGTCAGCCCTTGCCAGAGGCGGTCCACATCGATCTGAAAATGCGCAAGCACGCGTTCCGCCGTGCCATCGCCGCGGCTCTCCAGCATCTTTACGACGACGTGCTCTATCTGAACCTCATAATCGCTGCGCGCCGCGGCGAACGCGGCCGCCGCCTCCACAGTCATCGCACAAGACGGGCTCAGGCGCTCCAACAGCGTTCTTATTTGTTTTTTCGTCATGGTCATGCACTCTCCCGTGCTCGAAGCCCTTTATGGCAGTGCTTCCCTAGCCAGCCCAACGCCAGTGCGCCGAACGCAGCAAGGCGCGGCCCGTTCGACAACGCTCAGGCCGCAACCGGCAGTTTGGCCTCCGGCGCGCCCGGCGGCGGCGAATGCAATTGCTCGCCGCCTATACGCAGCTCATAAACATGCTCGCGACGCTCGCCCACCCAGGCTGATTCCCCGAGCCGCAACTCATC
The DNA here is from genome assembly GCA_964460035.1 of uncultured Alkalilimnicola sp. Taxonomy (GTDB): domain Bacteria; phylum Pseudomonadota; class Gammaproteobacteria; order Nitrococcales; family AK92; genus CAYWPG01. The sequence goes on along the minus strand of CAYWPG010000001.1, from coordinate 280,843 downwards.
CTGGCCCAGGCAGCGCAGCGGTGCCGCGCCCGCACGCACCTGTAGCCGCAACTCGAAATCGCGGCTGCCTCCCAGATAAGCGCTCACCGCTTCCAGCAGCGTACGGCCTTGCGGCTGCTCGGGAAGCAAGCGGCGCGCCTCGTCCTCATCGAGGACGCTCAACTCGATCCGAATCCTCCCCCCTGCCACCAGCACCTCGTCGCCCAGCAAGCTGTCCTCGCCTAAACGAGCTGTGCCGACTTTTCCTCCCGCCACCGCAACCCACTGCGGCAAGCAGTGGTGCACCTGCACGGTAAATCCCGGTCGCAGCGCCAGTATCAGATTCGCCAGCCCTGCCGCCGAGCGGCTGCGGCGGCAACTCACGCCGGGAACCACCGGCCCGGCGGCAGGCGCCAGCCTGCCGCCAATGGCCTCAACGTTGGCGGCATAGCTTGAGCTCTCGCGCTCGGCGAAAGGCTGCGCCAGCGACCAGGCTCTATAGAGCAACGCATACAATCGGTGGTTGAAGACATCGAGGAAGGCACGCAGGCAGGCAGCCGCCTCATCGTCCCGCACGGCATGCTCGAGAAAGTAGTGCGGCATGGGGGCATCGACGCCGTATAGCCCCAGCACGTTAACCCGCAGCTCCAGCGCACCCTCGTCGTCAAGGCGGCAGCAGCGAACGTCCGATGCGGGGAACCCCAGTTCGGCGGTGGGCAAAATGCGCAGCCAGCGGTCCAGCGCACCGCCCACTTCGCCACGCTCGCGCCACACTTGCTCGACCAGGCGCATCGCCTGAAACAGCCCATACTGACTCGCCTCGCTCAACAGCGATTCGATTACAGCGGGCAACTGTGGCCAGCTCGGGGTTCCCATAAAAACTCCTGATAGGACGGTTGGCAGACAATCCTTGTCTGGATGAATTCGTTGAGATTTGCCGACAAGGTGAAGAAACCATGCAGCACCTGGCCGAAGAGATAGATATCCGCACGCGAGAGAAAGAACTCCTCTTGCAGCGTGACAGTGATCTCCAAGCCTCTGTGCAATATGCCCTTCATGACCCGATTCATCTGGCTTGCACGCACATTGACTATTCCCTCGATGCGGCGGCGATTCTCCTTGCGGCCAGTCCACTCGAACAGCGCCAGCGCCTGCTGCAGTGCCGCCACGTCGGCCAGCGAACTCACGCCCAAGGTAAGCAGCGCGTTCAAGCGCCAGAGGTACTCGCGCTCGTGCGGCGGCTGCCACAGTGGCGACGGGCGAGTGAGGTTGCGAAACACCAGCCCGGACGGCACCTCGGCGGAGGCAACGCAAATCTGGTTTTCATGCAAATATTGCCGAGGCAGGTGCCCATTGCAGGCGGTGATCTCGCACGACAGCGTCTCGGCTTCGAGCGCGCCGTTGCCGCCGATGCTGAGGTAGGTCTGCGCCATGCCGGTACCGTAATCCCGACGCTGGGTGTAGAAGTAACGCTCGCCATCGGCGCGCAGGCGTAACGCATACAGCGGCCGATAATCATGCACCGCGCCAGTCCGATGCTCCCGGCTGCTGACACGATCCACGCTGTAGACCTGGATTTCGTCGCGCAACCGCGCATCGGCGACGATGGGATACTCGCTGCGCTTATGGTCCAGCTCCACCGGTTCGCTGTCGCGGCGGAACAAATTCACCGCCGGCACGCAGTGCAGGCGCACATTCTCGGGCCCTAGCGTGTGCTCCGGCGGCAGGCGCAGCCGACACTGCAGCTCCAGCTCGAAGCGATGACAGTCCGGCGGCCACGACACCCGATCCAAGCCTTGCAGGTCAACGAAGAAGAACTTCTCGCGGGCACAGAAATAATCGTGCAGCAATGCGAAGCCAGGCTGTCCTCTATCGGCGACGGGCAGCACCGAATCCTGCACTCCCAGGTGCATCGGCCTGACGCACTCTTGCCCACCCACGTCGACCGGCGTTGCCATGCCAGTGGTGTCGAAGTGAACCCGCAGGCAGCGGGTCCCATTGCACAGCCCTTCGTACAGCGCCAGCGCCAGCGGCACATCGGCGTGCAAGAACAGCGGCAGCGAATCCAGAGGCAGCTCGTTCAGCGGCGACCGCCCGTCCACGCGCACTCCTATGCGCAGCGTGCAAAAGCCGGCGGCGTGCTCTTCTACCCCGATACTGTCTATAGCCAGCGGCAGCAAAGTAACTTCGCGCAGCGTGCGGAACTGGCACGCTACCGCGCGGCTACCGACGGGTTCGGATAGCAGCTCCACGCCCTTGGGCAGCGTAAACGCCGTCTGCCGGTGCCGCTCCAGCTGGAACTCCACGATGGTGGTGGACGGATAGGGACCGAGCTGCTGCGGACAAACCTGCGCCAGCAACTGCTCGCTGATCGCCGTGCGACTTTCGTCGATGCGCTGGCGGATATTGGCCGTCAGGAAAGCGACACCCTCGAGCAGCCGCTCCACGTAAGGATCGCGGTCGCGCAGCTCGCTGAGGTTCAGCATGCGCGCCTGCTCCGGATAGGCGCGGGCGAAGTCTTGCGCCGCTTCGTGCAGCAAGCGCATCTCGGCTTCAAAGTACTCTCGCATGTCCGCTCCGTAAGCCGGCTTCACGAATCCGCGCGTGCCCGCCGCTCTGAAAGTAGCTCTTGAACATGCCCAGAGAGCCATCGGTGAGGATGCCGCAGATCTCCAGGGCGACCACGCAGTTGTGCTGATCGTGCGGATTCGCGCGAACTTGTACATATTCCAGGCGCGGCTCGTAGCGGGAGATCAGTTCCTGCACGGCCAGCGCGAGGTCCTCCACCGAGTACGGCAACGCCTGATAAAGACTGGGTAGATCCGGTAAGCCATAGTCGGGCAAGTGCTGCAGTGCCCCCGAGCGGGCATTCAGAAGCCGCGCCAGATGGTCGCGCACGCTGCGCATCACCGCTGTGGCATCCCTGGGCTCGGGAAGCGGAGTGCCATCGGCGAATCGTCCCTGCAGCACATCGAACAACGCATGGGCCATCGCTAGCACCTCCCGTTCACCACTGCCGAAGCCAGCGGATAAGCTCGCAATCGCCGGCGGCCGCCCCTACGCAGCACGCGGACTGGCTCTTCACACGGCCGCACGTTCCCATCAGCCGCCAGCCGCATGGCCACAAGCGTGGAAACCCGTTCCTTGGTCATCGTTGCACTCACGGTGTCGCTAACGTCAAGAAGGAGCCACCGTAGTGGCTCCTGTACGTTACCGTTCAGGCAAGCTCAGCGGCCTTCGGTCCAGGAGTCGGAGAACTCGATGTTGCCGTCGACGTAGGTCCAGGTAATGCGCCCATAACGCAGAGCGACCTCTTCAAGATGCGGGTAGCGCTCCTTGTCGATGTCCTTGACGTTGTGCATCGTCGGCTTGACCGAGGTGATCTTCACGTCCTGCAAGGTGTGCCGGAAATACTCTTTCTCGGTCCCGGTATCGTCTATGCGGTACCAGCGCAGAACGAGCTCCTTGAGCGTCTGACCGTTGCTGCACGCCTTGTACAGATACGGCGACGAGCTATCGAACGCCTTGGTGAACACGAACGGCTCGTGCTTGCGGGTACCGGTCAGCGCCCCGGTATCGTTGTCGGTGGGGATACGCAGTTCGTGGTTGAAGTGCAGAACTTCGATGCTGCCTTCACGATCGGCGACAGTGACAGCACCTTTGATGTCATTGCCCTGATCGTCTTTGATCCACATGTAGGCAGGAATTGCCATTACAATAACCTCCTGTTAAGAGATGTTGCGTCCATAAACGAATCCGTAGCCGTTGCAGCGGCGCGCGGATTCACCGGCCTCTTAACGCGGCCCGGACGGTCGACCCTCGGCCGTCCGGGCCGGCCCGGTTTCCCGGATGAGGCGGTTGGTTCTTCACGAGTGGACATTCCCACCCGGCTTCGGACACCACTCCGTCGCTCGCCGCACGGGCGATGAAGCTCTTACGGTGACAAGCCGCCACAGCATGCTGGCACCGCTCCGGCCACCCTCTACTTGCTGGCCGGCAGTTGCGACACCAGCGACAGACGTACGTCGATGCCTTCGATCTGAAAGTGCGGCATCACGCACATGCTGACGCGGTAATACCCCGGGTTCTCGGGGATCTCCGTCACCTCCACAGAACCGTCGCGCAGCGGATGCGTCGCTATCAGCTCCGGATCCGGGTTGTTCATTTTGGTAACCAGGGTCTGCAGCCAGTCGTTGAGCTCGTTCTCCAAGTCCTGGCGGCTCTTGCTGGAACCGATGTTCTCCCGCTGCAACACCTTGAGGTAATGCGTTAGCCGCGAAACCAGGTAGATATACGGCAGACGCGCATTGATGCGTGCGTTGGCGGTCGCCTCCGGCGTGTCGTGCTCGGCAGGCCGCTGCGCCGAGTTGGCGGAGAAGAAACAGGCGAAATCGCTGTTCTTGTAGTAACTGAGCGGAATAAAGCCCTGTTCGGCGAACTCCAGCTCCTTGGTTTCGGAGATGAGAATCTCGGTTGGGATTTTGGCCTGCACCCCACGACCGATGTCGTAATGGTGCAGCGGCAGATTCTCGACCTTGCCCCCGGCCTCCGGACCGCGGATGTTTACCGCCCATCCATGATCTTTGAAGCTACGGGCGATATTCGCCGCGAAGGCAAAGGCGGCATTGCCCCACAGGTACTTGTTGTGAGTCTCGCCGTTGACGTTCTCCTGGTAGTTGAACGAGCGCACCGGATTGGATTCGCCGTAGGGCATTCGCAGCAGAAAACGCGGTAGCAGCAGGCCGACATAGCGCGCGTCCTCCGTTTCGCGGAAGCTGCGCCAGCGCGTGTACTCGGCCTTGTCCATGTAGGCGCTCAAATCCTGGATCTTCGGCAGCTCCTCCACCGAATCCTTGCCGAAGAACTTGGCGCCTACGGAAGCCAGGAACGGGCAGTGCGCAGCCGCCGCCACGCGCGAGATCTCGCTCAGCAGCGTGATATCGGGTGCCGAGCAGTCGAACTCGTAATTGGAGACGACCGTGGAAACGGGCTCGCCGCCCGGCGTGTCGTACTCCTGCACGTACAAGTGGTTGTAGAGCCCCGACTGCGTGACATCGGGTACGTCCTCGAAGTCCTCGAGCAGATCCTGCTTGGAAACGTCCAGCAGCTCCACCTTCACATTGGCACGGGGATCGGACCGGTCGACCAGGAATTTCAGAGCCCGCCATGCCGACTCCAGCTCCTGAAACTGCGGATGGTGCATGATCAGGTCCAGCTGCTCGCTCATGGCCGCATCCAGCCGCGCGATGTACTGATCGATCAGAGTCTTGTCTATACGCTCGACTTGCTGACCGCTGCGTGCTGCAAGATCGAGGAAAACCTGCAGTGCGGCGGTGAGCCGCTTCTCCAGCGGCACATCGGCCAGCACCGCGTTATGGAAAGCGTCTATGCTGAGCGGCTCGCCCACGGGCTGAATGTTCACCAGCTGGCACAAACGCTCGTACGTGCTCTCTTCGGCTTCGACGACGGCGGTATCGACTTGCCGGGCCTGCTCTTGAATTGCCATGATCCGCTCTCCTGTTTATTCCCTGGCTTCGCCCTGGCCCTGGGCTTGCTCGCCCGTAGCCGCGATCGGAGCGAGCTTGGTCAGCTCCTGCATCAACTCCTCGAGCTCCGGCCGGTTTTGAAGAATCCGCTCCAGTTCCTTTCTGAATCTGCCGTTGTCCAGCAAATTGGATTTCAGGTCCTTGAGCAGATTGCGCATGGCGAGCATGTCGTTCAGTGCCGGTACCTGGGCGGCAACCTGCTCAGGATGGAATGCCTTGAAGCTGTCGAACTTGAGATCGACTTGGATCTCCGAGCCGTCGTTACGCAATTTGTTCTCAACCGAGTAAGAGAGCGTGGGCGACAGGTCCTCGAGCACAGACTCCAGATTGTCGCGGCTGACCTGAATGCGCTCGCGCTCGACCACCCGGCCGGTGGTTTTCCCTTTGGTGTAATCCCCCATGACCAGCAGCTTGAGCGGCAGCTCTTTCTTTTTCTTCGCGCCGCCGGTTTCCACGTCCAGCGTGATGTTCACCCGTGCGCGGGGTACTTCGTGTTGAAAACTCTTCGCCATTGCCCCTCCTCCCTGTAAGAATCAGTTGCTCGCGCGGCCAAAGGCCGTCATTCCTGATGCCCGAAAAGAACCGCCGCGGCCGTCAAGTCCGTCCTGCAAATCTTCGCTTTGATCGCGGCCTGCGCCGCCTTGAGCTCCGCCTCCCCAAGCCCTGACCGTTTGCCGGCGGCACTCAAGGCCTGCCGCAACGCCTGCCAGACCTGCAGTGCCAATGCCGGCTCCCAACGATCGACCGCTGCCTGCTCGAGCTTGGCGTCCAGAGCCTGCAGCAAAGGCAGCGCAAGATCGCCACGGTTATTCGCCAGACACACCCGCGCTCGCGCCAGCTCCAGCTGCGCACGTTGCCGCTCGCTGTGCACGGCGCAGGCATCCAGCAGCGCCAGGCCACTGGCAAGCCCTTGCGCCTTGGCAAGCTCCGCAGCCTCTTGTTCGGGAATCTCGACGATCTCAGGGACAGGCAGGGACGGTGCCGCCTGTGGCGGTGCAAGCAATGCTTCCAGCCAATCCCGGCACTCGTAGTCGCAGAAAGGCTGATCGTTGTCGTAACGCAGATTCGCCAGTTCGGGCACCCGCTCCAGCAGATCGCGAACGGCATTGGCCAGATAGGTAGCCAGCTGCGTATTGTTCAGCCGCTGCGCGCAGTCATGGGCCCAATGCTGCAGCCGCAAGCAGAACTGACCTCCGGGCTCCATGAACGCGGCCTCGCAGGCCAGTAGCGCGTCCTGCCAGTTGCCTTGGGCGCGTGCCGTTTCCACCTCGGCCAGCGCTGCCGGCCTGGGCGGCGCGATGCGAGTGCGGCCGCCATCGTTCGGCGGCAGCACCAAGCCGCCCCAGCGCAACGCACGGGCGAAGGCCGCCATGCGTAGCCAGTCGCCCTGCTGCTTGAGGTAAGCGAGTACCGCGCGAGTCGCGGTCTGCAGTTCCTGATCGGACGCTACAGAGCCGGCGGCTGTGACAACCGGCGGCGCCTTCGCCGTATCGGAGCCGTTGGCAGCGTTGCGAGTCGGCGACTGCACAAGCGGTCCGGCCGGCGCAGCAGGCGGAGGCGCCGCCGGCGCGCTCTTCGCCAGCTGCTCCGCAAAGCTGCGCCAGGGCAGCGGCCGATCGGGCATACGCGCGGCGACTGTCGCCTGCCAGTTGTTTATCGCGGCCTGCAGCGCGGCCACCGCGTCCGCATCGTGCCTGTCGATGGCGCGGTCCAGAAAAGCGAGGAAGCGCGGATTGTCCAGCCAATCCAAAGCGGCGGCGCGGGCTGCCTCGCGTTGCGGATGGCATTCTTCCCACCAAGTCTCCAGCACATAACGGTATGCTTCGATGACTCGTGCCAGAGCACCCAAGCCATGCTCGTAGAGCGCGGCCAAGGCCAGGTAGCCGAGCACGCGCAGGTCCTTGCTCTCGCATGCCAGAATCTGCGCAGCCTGCGCATACACGCGGGCAAAGTCGGTCCCGGACAGTTTCTCGATCTCTTCCTTGACCTCGGTAAAGCTGTCGCTGTAGCGGGGATCGACTCCGCAAGCGGCATCGCCCATAGGACGCGCTATCGTCTCCAGCAGGCTCTCCGGACTCGCTACCGCACTCATGCCCGTACTCCATTGCCGAAGCTGCGGAACAGATCCAGCAGCGTGCCCTCCTCCACCGCGGCCAGGCGCCGGGCTAGTTCCGACGGCGCGCCCAACGTGGCGGCCTCCGACTCCACATCCAGGACGTTGCTATCACGCACACTCGGCTCCATGCACTGGACGAGGAACGCCGCGGCAACGGGGCGGAAGAAGACGACGAGTCGGCCCGCGCTGCCTGGACTTGACGTCCAGAAATAGGTCGGGCGCCAATGGCCGTTGCCCAGCACCCCATCCACTAAGCGCAACCAGAACACCAGGGTTGCCAGGCTGGCGGCATCCCGCGCCAGCGGCAGGCCGATCCCCCAGTTCACGCGCAGCGGCGTGCGCCGAGCCACCAGACGCATAAGCTCGATGAAGGCATGCAGCACGGCGGCACGGGTGTCGGCGTCGGGTCGGAGGATGTCCAGCAAGCACTGAACGGACGTATCCTGCAGCAACGACAGCTCCATCGCCGCCATTTGCTCTGGATTCGACAACACGCTCAGCCCGCGCAAGGAGTCGATGCAGCCCGTCAAGGTGGCAAACGGCTCGTTGCGCCAGCGCTGGCGGCACAACTCGCCTGCGCCGCGAAAAAACGCGTCGTACGCCGGCGCTATCCCCGCCGGCCGCAACGCGAGCCAGTACGGCTGAGCCACGTTGAATACCACGAACGGATAACGCCGCCCGCTCCGATCTCGGCTCGGCGTGAAGGTAACCAGCACTGTGCGGTCCTCGCTGGAGCCCGCAAAAACGCCATGAAAGACTCGCGGCTCCGGCGACGAGACGTCCCCCTCAAGTTCGTCGCTTCCTAGGGCGCGCCGCGAGAACAAGGCGTGGCCCTGTTGCACCCACTGGTCTACAACCAGCACCTCCCTCTGGGTGACGTTGTACTTGATGAAGTCCGCCCGTATAGGCAACTTCCCGAAGCAGCCGACCTGCTCGTCCTCCGGCGAGCCTGGAGCTGGCTTGGCAGCGGCGCGGGAAGAGCGAAGGAACCGGAACATCAGCGCCCTCCCGTTGCAACTTCGGAGGTCGAGAACAACACGGTGGGCAGGCGGAAACCGGTCATGCTCTGCCGGAATACGCTGTGCTGACGGTCGGCCCGAAGCCTGTAGCGCACCGTCAGCGGCCGCATCCCCTCGCTCTCCAGTTGCCACTCGGCCAAGTAAACCGTGCCGCCTTCGCTGGTAAGACGGGCATCCTTGAGCAGGTGGAACAGCCCCCACTGGCCGCTTGCCCGCAATTCGGCTCGCACCTGGGCAGTGGACAGCCCAGCGACTCTGGCACCTATTTGGTCCGCCTCACCTGGCCAGAGAAAACGTCGCCATTCCTGGGGTTCGTTGCGATATCGATACACCTGGCCGTTGCTTTCCAGCACCATCTCCGCCATGCCCTGGGCCGGCAGCGGATAGGCGTAGAAGACCAGTTCGGGATTGGCGCTGCCGCGACGGAACAGGCTTTGCGAAATCAAACGCGCTTCGCTCAGGGAACGCAGGAAACTGCGGTTGAACCCCAGGCCCATATTCAGCCAACGGCGTTCCTGCCAACCTTGGCGCTGTTCTACCAGGAACGGTGCCAGTGTCTGCTCGACAAAGGCCCACAGCACGCCATCGTCGGGCCGGAAGAACTCCGCAACATCGGACAGCGCCGCATCCGGACCGGCCGGTGCGAACGGGAACTTGCCGTCGATCTGCTGCCGGTACACGCTGACCACGACGTTCTGCCAATCGTGCTGCAACTGCTGGCGCGCTTCCTCCAGAACAGCCGCCCACACATAGCGCAGGCTGTTCATGAGCAAGGGCTGCAAAGCCTCGCGCGTGCGCACATCGGTGCCGTTGAGCAGGCTGTTAGCGGTTACCCAGCCCTTGTAGATTTCGGTATTCGAGCTGCCGCTGCCGAGCACATTGGCCGCGAACGCCTGCGCTTCGCGCTGTACGTCTATGGCCGCTGCCAGACGCTCGACCTCGTTCTTGAGTCCGGAGAGCACCAGCAGGTACTGGTTGATCAATTCGCTGACGCTTTTCTGCTCTGCCGGGTTGGTGAAGCGGCGCAGATCAGCCAGGCGCACGTCCAGTTCGGGAACGCGGTTGCGCGCCGCCAGCGCATCGCCCAGACGTTCTCCTAACCCGCCAGCCTCCCTCAGCCGCAAGGGCTCTACTTCGTTGAGGTTGATGTTGTTCGCTACCGCCTGCATAAGCTCGCCGATAGGTCCGTCGCTGCGGGCCAATAGCATCAACTTGGCGGTGGCATCCTGCAGAGACTCGAAACGGCGTGGCGACACCGTCTGCATAAAGGCGAGCCAGGCATCGGCATAATCGCGGAAGTAGCGCTCGCGTAGTGCCAGCTCCAGCTGTTCTGCCAGCTCGCGATCGACGATTTGATCCCCGTCGTCAATGGCTTGCTGGTCGGTTTCCGCGCTCAGGCTCAGTACCCAGTCACCACGGGTAGCGGCCTCGATCGCTTGGGCGATCTCAGCCCGCACGTAGCTGTTCCAGGCACGCGCGCTGTAGATCCCCGGGATACGGCTGTCGCTGACCAGCACACCTTGATTCTGACCCGAGAGCAGCGCGTCCACGCCCCGCGCCGGGAACTGCAAGCGTCCCTTGGCGGCGATCTGGTTATAAAGCTGCTCGGCGTTGGGCGGCGTATGCAACTGCGCCTGCGCCTGAGCGATGAGGTCGTTCCGAGCCGGCCATTGCGTGGTATCCGCCCGTCGCAGATAGAACCCTACCAGCGCTCCCAGCTGAGGAGCCTGCGCCTGCACCTCGGTATAGGACTGATCAGCGTTGGCAAACGCCAGCTGGCGAGCCCACAAGTCGCTCAGCAAGGCGCCGGCATACTCCACGTCCAGGCGACCGGGCTCCCGCACCGTCATTAAGTACACCTTGAGCGCCTGGTAGTATTCCTCGCGCAAATGCTCTCGGCCATCGTCGTCAGCGGTAGCCCATTGCCGCGCGAAATTCTCCAGCCGATGCTCCAGCGAGCGGAAGATGCGGTCGCGGAACAGCGATTCCATGCCAAGATCAAGCAGACGCTCCAGCGCCTCGATTTGGCGATGACCTGTATAGACGCCTACGTAAGACACCAGGGGGCGGCTGCGCTGGTGTGCCAATAGCGCCTGATATTGATCGAACACGCGCGCGAGGGCCCGGTACTGACGCAGCGGCTCCGCCTGTTCCGCAGCCACAGCCTCACGCAGCGACGCGACGGCAGCTGTCCCCCGATCGAGCAACAGACCGTTGACGGCATAAGTGCCGCTCAGCAGCAAAGCAGTACCCGTCAACAGGGCGAAGGAGCCGACCAGGGAGGCGCTTTTCAACCAGCGCTGGACGATCACGCGTCGCCGATTGCCATGGACCAGGCTCTGGAGCTGGAAGATGACGTCCGTAAATAAGTTGCGGATAAAAAACGCCTTAGGCTGGCCGGTGCGTGGCACCGGCTCGGAGGCGAAGCCGAAGGCCTGCCGCAGGCTACCAACCAGCCGCTGCAGCGGCGTTCCCTCCTGGGTGCCGCTGGTAAAGTAAGCGCCCGCAAATCGCGGCGTTTCCTGGTAGGGATTAGGACGGCACAACAGGTGCACGAACTCTGTGAGTTTCTCGGTGGCCGCGGCGAACTGGTGCGGAAAGTCGAACAGCAGGGCCTTTCTCGCCAGGTTGCGCTGCATGCTGACCTTGCGCAGCCGCAGTTCGCACAGCTTGGCGTACAGCGCGCGCATCTTCGTCTCGAACAGCGCTGCGGGGTCTCCACCCTCGTCGTCGAGCAGGTACGCGCCCCAGACCTGTTTGCGTTCGTGCTCGCTCAGGTCCTCGAAGAAGGCCTCGAACCCATGGATGAGATCGCACTTGGTGAAGACCACGTAGACGGGAAAGACCAGCCCCAGCCGGCGCATCAACTCGTCTATGCGCTCGCGCAGTATCTTTACGTGCCGCTCCAGGCCAGCGCTATCGGCGGTCAGCAGATCACTGATACTTATGCACACCAGCACCCCGTTGATGGGCATACGGGGACGATTGCGGCGTAGCAGGTCGAGAAATGTCAGCCATTCCTCGCGATCGTCCTCCTCGGTGGTGTAGCGGCCTGCCGTATCGAGCAGGATCGCCTGGTCGGAGAACCACCAATCGCAGTTGCGGGTGCCTCCAAAGCCACGCAGGTGAAGGTCGTCGGCGTTGGCATACGGAAAGTGCAATCCCGACTGTCTTAGCAAGGTGCTCTTGCCGGCCGCCGAGGGGCCGATGATCATGTACCACGGCAAAGCGTACAAGGCGGCTCTGCCCCGGTAGCGAGCGCCAAGTTCCGAGGCTCTGAGCGATGCGATAGCCTCGTCCATCTTGGCCCGTATGGACGCGATCTCCGCCTCGCGCTCGGCACCGCGGCCGTCATCCTGACTCTGCAGCTCGGCCTGTAAACGAGCGCCGCGGCGCCGTGTCATCAACCAGCGGACTGCGTAGACGCATAAGGCCAGGACGATGATGGCGCCAATCAGGTAAAGGCGTTGCGCGACGCTCAGTCCGAACCAGGCGCCCGCATACCAGATCAAGGCAGCAAGCGCGATCAACCCCACCAGCGAAGCGCTTGCTCGCGACAGAAGAGTGCGCTGCAACAGCGCAAGTACCGCATTCTGGCCTGTGTTCATCGCTGCTCGCCTCGTCGGGTATTAGCCGCGCCATAAGCGGCGATGAATTCGATGTCCCGCTCAATGGCTGCCAGGCTACGGTCGGTGGCCCTATAGGTAGCTGCCGTGTAGGCGCCATACCCCAGGACCAGAGCGGCCAGCGTAACGGCGCCTATCACCCAATACGGGATCTGCCTACCGACGCGGGCGAGCACGCTGTTCTTGACGACGCCATCCGGGGCCAAGCGTGGATCGGCAACGCCGCGCACTGCATCGATCTGCCCGCGCAGATCGACCTGCAACGCCAACAGCTGCTCGAGGCCACGTACTTTGTAAATTCCTTCGAAACCGAGTTGCAGGCACACGTAGTAAAGTTCGAGCAGATCGATATTCTGCTCTCCGCCGTGGCGCAGCTTGTTTAGACGTTCGAAGAAGCGCTCGCCGGCCGTGTGCTCGCCGAAAAACTCCAGTTGCAGGGGCCTGCTCATCCAATCGAGCCGGCCCGGCCATTCCGACGCCATCACCGATTCATCGACGAAGGCGGCCAGCGCAAACTTGGCTTCCTGAACAGTAGCCGTATCGATCTGGCGCTCGAACGTCATGCGCTCCAGCACATCGAATCCGGCCAGCACCTGCTCGCGAAAGTCCTCGGGCAAGTTTTGCTGCGCTTCGCGTCCGGCGCGCAGCGGAGCAGCCAACGCAAACAGCTGCGCTGCGCACTCGAGTAACGGGTTGACCTTGTGCTCCGTGCCGATATCCATGGTCGTACCGTTACTCCTTGACGCACAGCAGCTCGAGGCGAGCCTCGCGGAAGGTCGTCGGCAAGAACACGGCTAAGCTGCGGTGTTCGCGCGCCCGTTGCCAGAACTCGCCATGCGGTTCGAGGCGAAAGTACTCATACCCGCTTCTGATCGGCAGCCGGCTAGGCGGCCGCTGCGTGTGCACCAAGCGAATGCCGGGCAGAGCCGAGCTGAGAATAAGCTCGATATCCTCCCGGGCTCCCACCTTGGCTTGCCGGGTAAAGTCGATTACCCAACCGGGATCCTCGGTCGCGTGCAAGACCGCCAGAAAAATGCTGGACTCGGCATACAAAGACGGATCGATCTCTTGGGCCACATAGAGCGCCTGGCTCTCCTGGCGAAGCTCTATGCCGGAGCTTGCGGTGGGCACGGCATCGCTAAGCAAGTTTCCCAGCAGGGCCCGAAGCGGCGTGAATACCGCGCTCAGATCACCATGGACATAGGCGGGAACGTCGCCCGCATGCTGCTCGGCATGAAACTCCAGCAAGCCGGCGACGAGTCGGGCAAGTTCGCAGTACAAGCGCTCCGGGTGCAGCTCCACGTGGTCGCACAGGTGCTGCAACGCCGCCAGCGCAGGCCGCAAGGTCTGCAGCAGCAGGAACTGTCCCAGTTCGTTTGGACCGAAGGAGGTGAGCGCGCCGAAACCGCGCCGCCGCTCGCTGAGCAACCGCACCTTGGCTTGCACCAGCTCCAGCACACCTTGCAGGAGCTGTTTGAGTTTAGGGGAAGCGCCGATGTGGCATACCGTGGGAATGAATTCGTCGGCAAACCGAAACCCACCATCGCCTACCGCCACCAGCTCCGCGATCTTTATGCTAGTGAACTGGTCCCGCGGCTCGTCCCCTCGCAGCAACAACAGGTTAGGGCGTCCGACCATCACCTCACGAACGCGCCCGGGGTCGTGCTCATCGGCGACTTGCTCAAACTCCGCCTGCCACGCGCACAGCCGTCCCTTGTCCTGATAGCCGGCAATCCCGCTCACGCCGTCGTTAGCCGGCAAGGCGAGAAACACTTCCACCCTATCCGCGGTCGTCACGGTAAGGTCGCATACCAGCGGCACCCCTGCCGTGGCATCGACGGCGGCCAGCCGACCGTCCGGGAAGATCAGCTCACACGCGACGAGACGGAGCTGCCCGTTGGCCAGCGCCGACTCGTCGATACGCATATGGATCAGTCCCCAATGGAACGGGTTCTGACTGCGGCAGCGCGATAACTGCGCTCGCTCCAGATAGCGATCCCACAGCTGAAAATGCTGCTGACCGAGAAACACTCCCTCGGCCCAAACCACCTTGTGGAGGGCAGACATGGTCGAAATTCCTTATCACAGCCAATGAGCAAGCTCGATCATTTCATTCCAGAAACGCGACGTTCAGCGCCGGTGGCCCGAGACCGCAACTAGGTTGCAGACGTCTCCTCCAGACCTTGCTCCTGTACGCGCGAGGTTCCGCGCGCCGGTTACTCGTCGAGAGCAATCGTTGTCCCCTTCAAAGAAACCCTGACATGAGAGGACATTCGCCGGGTCAAGAAGTTGGTCGATAAGGGCTGAATGGCTTTCCACCCCTCCTCCCCAGGGTTTCTGAATATCGCCACGGCGGCGACGTATTTCGCCTGGTCATGTCTGGGCATCGCAAAACGACGCTGATCCGCCGGCGAGATGATGAGCTCTTCTTTCATTACCAGCGTTTCGCCCAGCGCGAGCACATCGTTCTTCCACAATCGATCGAACGATGCCTGTTCGAACAGATGCGCCTCGGACAACTGATAAATACGAACAACCACTGGCAAAGGCTCGTCATGATCGTTCACATTAATATTCGCCGTAGAGGACAGCCCCACCTTGAGAACTGGAGAGGAGCAGCCTACAACTGCGTTAAGAATTAAAAAAACCGTCAGGCAAAACAAAACCCTAAACCGAGCATCCATAGCGCAGTTCCATATTAAGCAACTATTTATTTATTGATTAAAGAAAGGGGTTTAGGATACGCCATCTGCTGACGCGCACCCGCGTAAGCGGCAATGAAAGCCGGTGCGACCAAATGCAGATAACGCAATGTTTGATCGCTGCGAAGGGGTTCTTCGCGGCGCCTGAAGAAAGTTGACTGGAAGGCGTCCCGCCACAACTGCAGTCGGCTGCGGCGCTGGCTGGCCCGCCGCAGGGCTTGCATCACGGCACCATCCACTGCTTCCAGCAGGGCCATCTGATGCGCGAGCAAGTCATTGAATATGCGGTCCAGCTTGGCAACCGAGGACGCGCCGTCTAACAGCCACTCATAGATGACTTTCTCGACGGATCGCCCCCTAAACGGCTCGAAGTCGTCGGAAAAAACTCGCGATAAAGGAAGGCCGAACTCTTCGCCAAAGCGCCGCTGTCCTTCGATCAAGCGTGCCAATCCGGTTGCGAGCGCATGCGCCATCGCTGCCTCATCATTCGCAACCGCATCATCACGCATCGGCGGCGACAATAGCCCGCCCGCGCTGACCGGTTTCTCGGCCACGACAGTCCCTGCTTCCATGATTCCCACCCCCAGCTCCCCTGCCATCTGCCGATGACAAAGGCACCGCCCCATCACCTATCCGTAATCCTTGATGGTGTCCGTGCCTAATCCGCACCTCTTGTACGGAATCTTCTATTTATAGCGACAAATAAACATCACCAAGCGAACACTGTCAATAGACCGAATAGGAGGACCCATTAAGAAAACAAAATCACTATGACTCTTAACAACGACCTAGCAACACCTGACCCAGAGACATAACAAGATACCAGCATTCACTGCACGCGAAACGTTTCAAAAAAACAAGCCACAACAAAGATCGTCAAGCACAACAAAACATTAGCTAACAAAAAACCATATAAGTTAGACAGCACTAATAACATGACATTTTGATAAAGCAGCAGCGTGGCGGCTGGAAACAAGCGTATGGTTAAAACACCTACAACTGTTGACAAACAACGGTGAGGACATAAAGGGGAAACTGGAGCGATTAGCGCTGCCGGCTGGACTGGCACCACGCGGGCGCCATGCCTGTGCTTGTCGAGCCAAGACTTCAGTCGCTACCCAGGGCCCGCACAACCAGCTAATCCGGGAAATCCGCCGATCCGCGGCCCAATCAAGCAACTAGCTGCCGAGGGGCGCACTTAGGGGAGAGTTCCTCACCGATCGCAAACGAGCGCGGATCGGCCGCTAGGATCGGCCGTGCATCGGATTGCTTCGCTACTGCACCATCGCTTTTGGAGTTGTCGGCTGAAGGCCGACACAAAGGACACAGCGTGGGCCTGTACTGTACCCGCTTCAGTGCCCGCCTCACGCCAAATTCGTAAGCGACCCCGGCATCCAGCTCAGACGCTGGGCTTTTCATACATAAGAGTTTGCTAAACTGCACCATGGTTGTCCTACAGAAAAGCAGAGAACATTCCATGTCCGGCGACACTCTCTTGCGCCAGTGGGCATTGCTCAAGGCTATTCCCCGACATAGCCAGGCCACCATTGCGGACTTGCATCGAAAGCTCGCGGAGCAGGGCTTCACGGTCAGCAAGCGCACGATCGAGCGCGATCTGCTAGCACTCGAGAGCGTGTTCCCACTTCGCCCGAACAAGAAATCCAAGCCCTACGGCTGGCGGTGGGACCCTGTGGCTAAGGTCATGGACATTCCGGGAATGGATCCGCCGTTGGCGCTCAGCTTCAAGCTGGTAGAGCAGTATCTGGAACGGCTGATGCCGCGCTCGACGCTGGCGCATCTTGAGTCCCACTTCAGCCGCGCCAATGAGGTGCTAGCGCAGGCCAGGGGGCCGCTAAAAAGCTGGACTGAGAAGGTGCGCGTGATTCCTCGCGGTCAGCGGCTGCGGGAGCCAATGATGCAGCCGGGAGTGCTGGATAGCGTCTATGAGGCCTTGCTGCAGGAGATGCAATTCAAAACACGCTACCGCACCAAGTCGGGACAACAGAAAGAGTACGTGGTGCACCCACTGGGGCTGGTATTGCGGGATCAGGTGGCCTACCTAGTCTGCACCCTGTTTACCTACAGCGATGTGGTGCAACTGGTACTGCACCGCATGTTGGCGGTCGAGCTGCTTACAGAACGTGCCGTGCGACCGGCAGGGTTCGACCTGGAAACCTATATCCGTAACCACCATTTCGATTACCCGGAGGGTGGACAGGTGACGCTGGAGGCCCTGTTCGAGCCGGAAGCTGCACAGCACCTGAGTGAAACCTGGCTGAGCGACGATCAGCATCTGGAGACGGCGCCGGACGGACGGATACGGGTGCGCGCCACGGTGGCCGACACGCAACAACTGCGCTGGTGGCTGCTAGGTTTTGGCGACCGCGTCGAGGTGGTCGCTCCGATCGAGTTGCGTGAAGAGTTCCGCCGCATCGCCGAACAACAACTGCGTCGCTATACCGAGAACGCATCGGCACAAGCATAGGCGAGGGGATACCCACGACGCTGGTTTCGCCACCTACCGAGCGGCCGAGCGTGGACAGATGCTCCCTCCCAGGATGCCGCCATCGCGCCAATGCAAGCAACTGAATTTTCAGTGACTGCGGCCGATATGAACAATGACACGATGCGGTTGCGTCATGGATTGCCGCAATAGGCGGGCATACTGGTAGCGCCGACGCCAACTCTGCCGCACTCGGCGCTCTGACAACCGACTTTACTGCCAGTAGGGTCGCGGACGGTAGATCAGGGCTTGGTAAGCGGCTTTTCTCAAGGGGAGGGGGAGAGATACGCATGCTAGGCGCCATTGTCAGCCACATCACCGATTCGATCTACGAAGGCGGCGGTGTCGGAAATGGGAATTTGCTGCGGTTTTGGAGAGATTGTCCCTTCCCCGACGCTGCAGTATCCACCTACAACGCTCTAGCCGGCACCGCCTCGCGGGTTGTTGTTACCTGTCTCGCCCGCAGCAATACCTCCAAGACAGCAGCCTGGCGTTACATCAAGACCAATGTTGCCACCCGTTTTCCAGGCTGCATGACCCGCTCCGCTCGACGTAAAGCTTATATGAATCCTTCCAGACGCAACACACCGTCAACTGCTTGGATAGCTTAGGAAAAACAGGTTGTGTGGCAAGCGAAGTCCTTGCCCCGGCAGTAGCGAATAGAAATCGGACATGCTGACTAGGGTAGTTAAAGGCAAGCTGCGGGACCGGCCGCCCCGCAACACCAGTCGCCCCCACTCCGAAGCTTGGCGTTACGCTTATGGCGGCTCCGAGTATCTGCTTACGGCGTCTGTGTTCGCCCGTCTTCTTTACCTACTTGAAACGCTGCTGTTGCGGGTATTGCCTGACGCACTTGCAGGCGTGATTCCGGCAGTCCCTGCCCTTAAGTCCCTTTACCGTTACCTATTGCCAACTCCCTGGCCCTGCCCGATGAGGCAGCCTCCAAGCGCCTCTGAGCTGCCCGGTGAATGCTCAAAATCAAGGGACACGCCGACAGCTACTTCTCGCGCAACCGTCGTAAAGCAGAACCCGATCCCCTTGCTTTTCTGCCGCTGGAGGAAGCAGCAACCTAACTGGGCCTTTACGTCCTGGAATCAGAACGCACGCAGCAAGCCAATTGGAGTTCGCTCTGAGACAACGCGACAAGGGACCGCCCTAATCACTACGACGTCCCTGCCGCTTCCAGCGGGCCGCAGTGACCTCCGCCACCGCTCGTGCTCTGGCCAGCGTCTTCCAGACGGTACCGCGAAACCATGGTTCCGGACTAATCGGGTTGCCCCAGAGTCCTCCGCAATAGCCACGAATGTTGAGCGGAACGCCATAGCTTTCGGACGTGACCTAGTGAATCCCACGCCGAGACGAGACTTAAGGCGGCGCGTTGAGGAGGGCTACAGGAGTTATCGATGGTTTACTGCTTAGCGCATTTTACTCGCAGCAGGAGACATACGTGGGGCACCAGTTGGTGCTGCCGTAGGTTTTGAACACGCCGGAGTGTCCTACCATGGCCCGTATCATCCCCAATGATCTCACCCCACTGGCGCTGGGGAATGCCCACCGGCATGAACTGGCGACGCTGGAGCTGTTGCGGCGTTCACTGCCGGACGACTACACGGTCTTTCACAGCGTGCATTGGTCGCGCGGCTACCAGCGCCACAGCGTTTTTGGAGAGATCGACTTCGTAGTGGTCAATCGGAGTGGCGATGTGGTCGTCATTGAACAGAAGAACGGCACGCTACAAGAGAGCGAGGCCGCTCTGATCAAGGACTATGGCGACCGGCAGACCGATGTTGCCATGCAGCTGCACCGTTCGTTAGACGCCATCCGGACCAAGTGGCAATTTCAACATCCACGCGAATCGGCGCTGGCGCTGGACTACCTAGTCTATTGTCCTGATCATCGGCTCGCCCGGTTCAGTAGCACGGCCCTGGAGCGTTCCCGCATCGTCGACGCCGCAGCGCGGGACGGTCTGGTGGCACGACTGCAGGCGCTGCTTGGGCCCGGAGCGGCATCGCAGCGAGCCCGCCAGGAGCAAGTCCTGGGTTTTTTCTCCCAGACCTTTGAACTGGTGCCGGACGTACATGCTTATCGCAGCGCCCAGGAACGCAGTTTCACGCGCCTGAGCGGCGGTTTGCTGCGACTGATCGACAATCTCGAGATGCAGCCGTTTCGGCTGCGGGTGTGCGGTGCCGCCGGCTCGGGCAAGTCGCAACTTGCCCGTCACTACTTCGACCGCACGCTGGCGGCCGGTAAACGGCCGCTGCTGATCTGCTTCAACCGTCCGCTGAAAGACAGCTTCGACACCGTGGTCCAGCCGGGCGGACTAGTGGAGACTTGGTACGGCCTCTGCCACCGTTTTGCCGAGAGCCTCGGCCATAAAGTCGATTTCAACTCCGAGGCGTACCGCAAACCTGGTTTCTGGAAAACGCTGGAAGAATTGCTACTGGCTAGCAAGATTCCCGAGCAGTGGCAATTCGACGCGGTAATCGTCGATGAAGGGCAGGATTTCGACCCCGAGTGGGGCGAGCTGCTCGGCCTGTTTCAACGTGAGGGCGGCGATCTGCTGTGGCTGGAAGACCCGGCGCAGAACCTGCGCGGCGGCGGACTGCAGCTGGAAGGCATGGTGACCTATCACGCCCGCGAGAACTACCGCACACCCTACTCCATCGCCCGCTTCATCCAGGCCACGCTGCCGCAATCGTTCATCGCTGCCAACGATACACCTGGCCTAGGGGTTGGCGTGCGTTGCTGGGATAGCGCACAGGAGCAGATCCGGCTGGCTGAGCGGACGGTTCAAGAACTGCTGCAGCGTGGCTTTGCGCCCGAGGACATCATCGTTCTGACCTGCCGCGGCGTGCAAAGCTCGGTGCTGAGCAGCATAACCGAACTGGCCGGCCTGCCTCTGCGGCGTTTTACCGGACAATACGATACCGCCGGTCGGCAGGTGTTCACGGACGGCCGTCTCGGTTTCGACAGCGTTTACCGATACAAAGGCCAGCAAGCGCCGGCGGTGGTGCTGGTGGACGCGGACCCGCGTCCGGCAACGCACGAGCACGACCTGCGGGTGCTTTTCGTCGGCATGACCCGTGCTACGGTACGGCTGGAGCTGCTAGTGAACGCCGCCAACCCTTACAGCGAACGCTTCGTGCGTTTGGCTTGAGCAGAGGCGATACGCTACGCCCTGGGCATACGCCACCGGTCACGCGGCGTCCCCCGTCGCAGGATGCTGCCCGATCCCGCTGCGACGGCGCCGGTCGCAACAGCCCATTAGTATTGCTGCTGTCAACCACGGAGGAGAATCAGACGTGCCGATACCACTCCGTTTGCCGCTCGGCATCCGCTGCCAGCGCTGCGGTTATAGCGAGGCATTTCTTCAGCCCCAGTCCGACGTCTTGCCGGATCCAGGGCCATGCCCGCGTTGCGGCAGTACCGAATACATGCTGAATCAACCAACGCTAGGACACTGGGTGCTAGACGTTGCGCGCGGACGCGGCCGGCTGAAGTAAGCGGAGCTTGGTGACCGCTGTCGCTGTATAGCATGCTGCTCCCACATTCGGCAGTGCGGTGACAGCGGCGTGACCTGAGACTTCCGCCGCCACCGGCACTCTCATAAGGATCGCTGCTCGTTAGAGGATCCCTGCCGTACAGCCCCCAACCTGGGTATAGCTCGACTCATAGATATAAGCGCATTTGACGTCCATATTTTTGGTGCCGCTGTTGTAATGATAATAATGCGGCGCAAGATGACTGGCACCGATGCGCACCTGGCCGCCCTGGGCCCCAATGTGCATGAAAAACTCTGCCGCACCGCCTGGCCAATTGATCACAGCGGAGTGGTTAACCGTTAGCGACCCACCATTGAGCCACAACGGGTAGCGATCCGTGTTCGCTCCGGTCAAGTAGATGTAGCCATTCTGCAGGTTGACATTGGAGTTGCGCACTGCAAGGCCATGCAGAAGACCGCTTGCAGAGGTGTTATGAGCCTCTATGGCGATATTGCGAAGGCGAACGGCACTGTCGTCCGTGACCTGAATGGGAATGACTCTCTGCCCGTAGCCCCGCATATCGATGGCGATGTTGTCCAAGCGCGCGGCGGACTTGTCGATGGTTATCCCGCCGTGGAGGCCGCCGCTCATCACGTGATGCAAGCTGATGTCGGAAATCTCGACATCGGCTTCGTTGACCACGGTAATGCCAACCTGAGTGGTCGCTCCGCTGAGGCTGATCACCACATCCCGCACCGCGGCTCTCTTGGTGCCGTCGGCAAGAATTGCCGTATTAGTGCCGGGGGCCGCGCCGATCAGGGACAGCTGGCTAACGCTGGTGTCGTTAGCGAGGGTGATGGTGCCTCCATCCACTAGATAGTTCGAGATGTCGCTTTTCACCCAGGAGACATTCTTCCCCGCGCCGGCTAGATGAACGTGAGGAGCGAGCCGTGCCGATGCAGTGCCGAGATCGAACCGTCCGGGTCCGAGTTTGATCAGATACGGGTTATCGGCTGCCGGCAGGCCGTTGATGGCCTCCAAAGTGGCCGGATCCAGCGCTTCCAGCAAAGCCTGACCGTTATCCTGCTCTGTTCCACCCTCCACCGCATTGACATAGACAACGTTCAAGGGCGCGACATAGCGGAAGTTCTCATTCACTTCCTCCGCTATAGCCGGGGTGCCGGCGGTAAAGGTGTGCGGCAGGCCGGCGGCCAGAGCCGGTCCCGCGGATATGAAAACGACGGCGAAAAGGAAAGATCTTGCTTGTTTTTTCATGGAATTGATCTCTTGAGCTGCTTGGTGATCGAAACCAGGGCGCAAGCTGCGCCGCCTTAGCCCCAGAGCAGACTGCCCCAGGCGCCGCTGCCCCATTGCCCAGCTCCAGTGGCGGGTGGAGGATCATCGGGACCATCCCCGCTGCCGGGCGGCGGACCCTCAGGGTCATCCCCGCTCCCAGGTGGGGGCTCCTCAGGGTCGCCGCCGCTACCGGGAGGAGGATCGCCAGGGTCGCTGCCGCCAGGAGGAGAGCCGCCTGGATTCCCACCACTGCCAGGCGGGTTGTCACTGGGCGGTGGGTTTGAGCCGGAACCTGAGCCGCCGCTACAGGCCGTCAAAGCGAAGATAAGAAGGACTGCCGCCACTGTTCGGCGGCTGACACCATACGCATGGCCTCCGCCGAATATTCTTATCCGCGGGTTCGCTAGTCGTTTCAGCATCGGCGACGCTCCCGAAGCTTGTTGTCCCCATACCGTCCGGCAAGCAGCGGCCATGCTGCGAGCACGCTGTTACTGTGCATCTGTTTGTTCTCCCAGGTGATTCATGCCCAGAACGATGGCACCGCCGGAGAGTAAGGCGCGGCGATTTCACAGGGATTTCACCGCAACAGACCTGGCAGGGTGATGAGAGCGCTGAGACATGTTGCGTCAGTGGTTGCCCGAGGCAACAGGGCCGGTTGCGGATCGTGGTGCAATGCGCTTATGGGGAATTTGGGCGTGCGGCCCGCTAACGAGCCTTGCAGTAACTGTGAGGCACTGCTGTTTATTGCAGAGAACCGGGGCCCGCTGCCTCGGCAGATATCAAAGCAGCACCACGTGCAGCCAGTTCTTCCGCTAGCCGGTGGTTGCCCGACTGGCGTAGCCGGTCGACGGTGGAAGCCAAGGCTACCGAAACCCTGCGTTGCAGGACCACGCGGTAGTGCATGATGGCGGCGCCTTCCTCATCCGGGAGAAAAGGCTCGAAACCAAGCGCTAACAGGCGCTCTACCATATGACCAAGCTGCGCCTGCGGGCAGGAGGGAAGACTGTCCAACAGCCGCATCAACTCGGCCGCATCGGTCCAGCAGATCGCGGGATTGATAGACAATCGTCCTTGTGCCGCTTGGACAGCCGCCTCGTTGCCGAGCAGCCGACGCAGCCGGTGCAGGTTGGTGCGCAGGTTGCGGATGGCAGCGTCACCATCCAAGTCAGGCCACAGCGTTTCTGCCAGCGCGATCTCGGCGGCGCCGTTCGGAGCGGAAGCGAGCAGCAGCTTCAACAGATCGCAGGGGCGACGGTAGCGGTTGCCGGACAGCACGACTGGTTTCCCCGCAACTTCCAGCTCGAAGCGTCCCAGAGTTCGAATCCGTACCGGCCAAGGCCATTGGCTGACATCGACATCGCTGGGCGGCGACAGCTGAAAACGACGAATCATTGCCAGCACCAGTTCGCGTTCTATGTCGTGTGTCAGCGCAATGGCGCAAAGCCGGGCGATTACATCGCGTCGCCACCAATCGAACGCCAGGATTCCATTGCGTCGGGCTTTCTTGAACACCGTCCGGAGGAGATCTACGCAGTGCGCATCCTGCCCAGCGCACCAGGCCCAATGGGCAGCGACCAACCCCACCCGAAACTCCAGGCTCCAGCTGCCGGCGCGACGGCCAATCTCGCGGGCCTTGGCGAGATACTTGCTGGCTTCGTCCTGGTCGCCAAGCTCATGCTGGATCTGTGCCATGCCGAAATAGACTTCGCCTAGCGAGTAGACGGCCCCGAAGTCCTCAGTGAGACGAAGCGCTACGCGCTGATAGTCCAGGGCGCGTACCGGATCGCCCTGCACCAGGCAAAGCCAGGCCAGCTCATTGTGATAATAGGCCTGATCCATCTGGGAACCGACCGCAAGCCGTTCTCTGGCCTCGGCCGCCAGCCGCTCAGCCATGGCAATGTCGCCCTGGATCAAAGAGCTGCCAAGACCGTGCATCAGTAACACCACGGACCAGATGCTGATGCCCGCATGATCGGCCGCGGCCAGGGCCTCGCGGCAGCTCGCTATGCATTCCTCGTGCTGCCCGCTCACCGCAGCCAACCACGTATGGCCGGCACGAGAGGCGATTGCCGCCAGCGGCGGCAAGAGCCCATCCGAGGGCGTCATGCCCGCCATCAGGCTCGCTGCCTCATCAAGGCGGCCGCGGCTGATGCAGTCAAGCATGAGATAGAAGGCGACCAAGCTGCGCTGGTTGAGGTCGGCCAGTTGCGGCAGCAGCTTGTAGGCATCCAGGCGCCAGCGACTCAGCCCCGGGTGGTCGGGTCGGCGCAAAAGGCTGATGATCAGCAGCCGCGCGGTCAGCTGGCCGCTCGTAGGATGATCCTCCGATGGCAGCCAGTTGTCGGCGGCCAGCTGCTCATGGTGCTCCAGCCAGATATCTAAGCGCCATGCATCGCTGAGCGACAGGATGACCGCATCTACCGCTCCCAGCCAAGCCAGCAACGCACCCTGCCGATTATGCTCGGTGCGAAAACGATGGTAGACCGCGGAAAACGCCTCATAACTCGCGGGGCGGTCGCTCGGCAGCAAAGCGGCAGCCAACCAGAAATCCAGCCAAGGCGATTCCTGGCGCAGGTTCTCAGGGAGGGCAAGCAGCTGCTTGGCCAATTCGCTATGACGCCCCTGGGCCATCATCGTCGGCGCCAACTCCAGCAGTACAGCCCCATACCGCTGCCACTCGCCGGCAGCCCGTAGCAGTGGCAAAGCCAGGTCAGGCTCGCGCCGCTGCAGCAGCAGGTCAGCCGCTTGGGCTTGTAGTCGCCGCAGCTGTTCGGCGGACCATTCCAGACGCGCCGCACGCAATAGAAAGTCGCGGAATAGCGGATGATAACGAAAGCTGTCGCCTTCCTGATAAATGAAATAGTTGCGGCGCAGCAGCCCACGCAGAATGGCCTCTGCCTCGGCGTTGCCGCTCAACCCTTGCGCCAGCTGCGTATCGAACTGAGGCAGCAGCGCGGTAACCCACAGCAAGGTACGCGTCTGCGCATCCAGACCGGCCAGCAGTTCGGTCGCAAAGTAATCGAAGATAACGCTCCCTTCGGCTGCTGTCGGCAAGTTGGAGCCGGCGTTCCGGCTCAGATACTCGAGCGTCATTACCATGCCCGCAGCCCAGCCTTGCAAGCGTTCGTGCAGCGTTTTCGCCGCTTCCGGCGGCCAGGCATTGCCTGGCCACGCGGCTGCCAAGGCTTTGGCTTCATTCTGGGTCAGACGCAGTTCTGCCTCGCCAAGCAGTCCCAGTTGCCGGTTTGCCCGCAGGCGCGCCAGCCTAGCCGGCGACTGGTGCCGGCTGAGCACGAATAGGTTATGGGTTGACGGCACGCTCTCCAGAATCGCCGGCAGCAATCGATGCAGCGGCGATGCCTCCGGCAGTTGCTGAAAATCGTCCAGCACCAAGGCTAAGCCCGCGGGCGCCCCTTTGAATAAGCTCTCAATGAAATTGCGGGCGTAAGCCGTTTCCCCGCCACTGTACTCGCCGGTTAGCGGCGGCAGCTCGTCGGCACCACCAAGATCGCAGTATTGGGCGGCTTCGCGCAGCGAGTGAAAGAAGACGCCGGGATCGGCATCGCGCTCGTCGATGCGGTACCAGAGCACCGGCCGCTTGCGTGCGGCAAGATAGCTGGCCGCCAGCACAGTTTTCCCGCAACCGGCGGCAGCCGCAAACCATATCACCGGCATAGCGGACAGTTCATCGAGGCGGGCGAACAGCCGTGGCCGGGCGATCCAATACGGCGAATGAGGAGCTGCGTACTTCGGTAAAGTGGCGGCGACTCGGCGGATCAATGTTTCATCCACAACCGTGCAGGCTCCCTTATGCCCAGCGGCAGCGGTGCTGGATCGGGGCTCGGACAGCTAGCGCCCGCGTCCAGCCGGAAGCAGTCGACCCGGCTCGCACGCAAGCTAAGAGCCGCACTCGACCGCTCAAGCCCGAACCGGAGCTGCGCTGAAAAGCGGCGCAGCACTTCGATTCGAGTAAGAGGAAGACGCCGATACGAGGTGGCCTTATGTGCTCTGTCCATGATCTTCTTCCGTGCTCTTGATAACGTGCGCGGCGGTCGGCATTCGCAAAGCGCGGTTACCCGCATGCACACCGGCGCGGTTATGAGCCGCCCATCCCCAGAGGTCTGGCATGTCCATGGCGCACATTGCTTTCGAAACTCCATCGCTGCGAGTCAAACGCGCTTCCCTAGCCTAGGCTGGACACACGTTCTCCCGACGAAGAACCAAAACGGCCGTGGCAGCAAACAGCGCCGGATATGAAAGGCGTTAGCGCTTCGACACACCAACTGGAGTCGGACATTGCGCCGGCACTTTCCTGTGCCGCCTGTTCAGTGATGAACATCGTCAGCGGGTACAGCGTGTCCGTCTGGCTGCCGTCGCGAAGCGGATACACCAGGCGCCATCATTCCAACACAAGTCATTGATTCATATAATCATTCTGTTCTTATAAAAACACTTGGATCGAGTGGTCCCAATTCGGCTGGACTGCCCCGGCCGGCGACGGCTCGCTGAACTCCCAGCCAGCTGCGCACTACACCGGTGGCTCTGCGGTTAGCATCCTCCGCTCCCGCAACAGAAATTGGCACCGCCTTAATCCTCAACTATAGCCGGATACCTTCGGCCCGGCTCCTAACGGCGCAAATTGATGCCGCCCTGACGCATAAGCAGCGGAACTTTGCGATCATAGGGTATTTTCGCACGGGCTCTAGCATGGATACGCTCGATGTTTTGCTACACGATGAACACTACGTGGCGGTGTACAAACCTGCTGGCATGCTGGTTCATCGCAGCCGGCTCACGCCGGCGTCCGATATCGTACTGCAGCGTTTGCGCGACCAGCTCGGCCAGCGCATCTATCCGATTCACAGACTGGATCGTCCCACTGCGGGCATCCTGATTTTCGGCCTGACCCCGGAAGCCGCCAGGCAACTTGCCCAGCAGTTTCAGCAACGGCAAGTGCGCAAGGATTATTTGGCCGTGGTACGCGGTTACTGCCCCTTGGAGGGGCGGATCGATTACGCGTTGGCCGATCCGGACACGGGCAAAGGCCTGCAACCGGCGATCACCGACTATGTGCGCTTGGCAACGGTGGAGCTACCGATTCCCGTGGCCCGTTATCAAACCGCCCGCTATTCCCTGGTACAGGCAACGCCCCTCACCGGCCGTCGTCACCAGCTGCGCAAGCACTTCGCGCACCTGCGGCACCCTATAGTCGGCGACACCACCCACGGGGTAGGCGAACAGAATCGGCTTTTCAGGCAGCACTTCGACTGCCACCGCTTACTGCTGCTCGCGCACCGCCTCACCTTTACCCATCCGTTCGAGAACCGCACGGTAACCATCGCCTGCGTTCCGGATAGTGAACTTGCGGCGGTATTCGATCGCCTCGGTTTCGGCTCCTATACCAAGCCCACCGAAGCGGCACCGGGACAAGCGCAGGAACGCAAAGGCCCCATGCCGCCGCAGGCGTAGTGCCGGCATGGGGCCAAGGACATGGAGAACTAACGGATGACGCGGGTCTCGCGCAGGCGCGCTATCTCCTCGTCACTGTAGCCGTGCTCCCGCAACAACGCCTCGGTATGCTCGCCCATTGCGGGCGCGCCCTTGCGCGGGACGGCCGGGGTTTTCAGAAAACGAATCGGATGGCCGGTGACCCGGTAGTTACCCAGGTCACGGTTCTCCAGTTCCCAGATCAGGTTCAGTTCTCTTGCCTGCGGATCGGTATGCAAGTGCGCGCGGTAGTTAACCGGGCCGCATGGCACCCCAGCCTCCTCCAGCACAGCAACCCAGTGATCGTTGCCATGCTGTCGCAGCCGCGCTTCGATTTTCGCCATCATCTCCTGATGATGATGGTAAATTTCGTCGGAGATATCGGCCGTTCCGGCAGCCACGTGCTCGTCGACTATATCGAGCACCTTGCAAAGACGCTCGCGCTGATGCACGTTGAGCGCGGCGATGCTCAGATAGCCGTCGGCCGTTTCGTAAACGCGATAATACGGGTATGTCTGCCTGTCGCTGGGGCGGTGCAGGCAGTCTGGCACCTGGATATCGCGCTCCGTACCCGGCAGCTCTTCGCGCAGACGCAGCAACGCGAACTCATCGATGATGTTCGTGTGATTCTTGCCCTCGCTGTGGGCGGTGCGCAGGATACGCAGCTCCTCTTCGTGCTGGCGTTTGTCCAGCGAATCTATGTGCACCATCGACATGGCCTGCAGCGCCATTCCCGTGCTGAACAGCGAGGTTTCGATCTTCTGCCCCTCGCCGGTCCGCTCGCGGTAATACAGCGCGCTGACCACGCCCAACGCATTCAACATTCCGGTGCTGATGTCGATGATAGGCGGCCCGCCGGGACCGCGCGGCGCCCCGCGCTCGTCGGCGTAGTTCGACATGATGCCGGAGGCGGCATGAGCGATGATGTCAAAGCCCTTGCGCTTACGATACGGGCCGACCTCACCGAAGGCCGTGCTTGATAGGAAGATGATCCGCTTGTTGATCTTAGACAGCGTTTCGTAATCGATTCCCAGCTTCTCGGCCGCCCCGGGAACGAAGTTCTGCACCACTACGTCTGCCGTTTCCACCAGCTTATAAACGACCTGCCGTCCCTCTTCGGTGCGCAGATCGATGCTCAGGCTTTCCTTGCCGCGGTTGAACGCGAGTGACATGCGAGTATTGCCGCGATAGCGTTTCAGGCTGCCCAAGCGGCGTTCCTCGGCACCATCCGGCGGCTCGATTTTGATCACCCGGGCGCCCATGTCCGCCAAGAGGAATCCGCAGTAGGGGCCAGCGATATACTCGGAGAAGTCAAGGACGACAACGCCCTCTAACAGTGCATCCACGGGATCTCTCCTCGCAACTTTTCTTATCCGGATTGTCCCGGCAGCCCCGGCCATGGAACAGCGTCGTGCAACCGAGGTTTCGTCTGCTGAAACGTTTCCTTGATACTCTATGTCTTCCAGGATGCTATTGGATAGGTCTGCGCCAATCAAGACACTGGTGTTTGTTTTTTGTCCGGCGCCATGTCTTTCACCCTTCCGGGCAGCAACGTCGCAGCACGGCCTGGACGAACAAACAAGTGATTGATTAAAAAACAAAACTTACCAAAATCTTCGGAACAAACATGCTCCGGTTCCGATGCAGGGCGCTCCGATATCCCAGGCGTTCCATCTCACTGTCGTGGACACCTTCCCGTGGATAACGGAACGCCGGCGCCATGAGCAGGATTTGTTTCGATTCAATTGCGGGGTTGAAAGCGAGAAAAAACAATAGGCCGACACCGTAGCGGACCACCTGGCTATCGGCATCGGTAGAGACGCGGAGC
The DNA here is from genome assembly GCA_964460035.1 of uncultured Alkalilimnicola sp. Lineage (GTDB taxonomy): Bacteria > Pseudomonadota > Gammaproteobacteria > Nitrococcales > AK92 > CAYWPG01. The sequence continues at coordinate 251,259 of CAYWPG010000001.1, read as the reverse complement.
GTCCGCGATGCTGTATGCTTCGAGCCCATGCGGTGCCCTATCCGGATTGGCGACAGAGAAAAGTTCGATGACCAGGACACTGACCGACCCACTCATTTTCCGGCGCCTATGGCTCACGGCAATGCTGCTGGTCGTCGCCGGCTCTACACTGCCAAGCGTGCCAGACCCAGCTTCATTGCCGGGGGACAAGTGGCAGCATTTCCTCAGTTACACCGTGCTCGCTACGCTGGCCATGTTGTCCTTCGCGCAACGCGGGCGAGCGCTGGTCGCCGCATTGGCTATGGTAGGACTGGGCGCCTGCATAGAGCTCGTTCAATACCTGCTCCCCTGGCGCGAGTTCGAGTGGCTGGACATGCTGGCTAACACAGCAGGCGTGGCATGCGGGATTATCCTGGGCAGCGCCGCCAGCACATTGGTCAGCCGCCGGCGGCCTGGTCCGGTGTCCAGATAAGCTGCAATCTCAAGCACTCGGGCAACCGGCAACGGCCTGAGAGCTTCCCAGCGCGCGCGATAAGGGTTACCTTTCGCTGATGGACGCGAGGCCAGTTCCCGGCAATTCAGAGAGCGTCCAGCGAAGGGGGGATTAATGATGATTCGCGTTCCGCGCAGCCTTACGGCGGCGCTGCTGCTGGGCGTTTTTTCTGGAGCCTATGCGCAGGACTATGGCAACTTCTCTATAGGCCGGGGGTTCATGCCGGATCCCCAGATCGGTACCGGCCAAACCGGTGGGCGTAGTGCCGCAAGCCGTTTTGGCAGCCAGTGCCTGGGACGGATCGATGCGACGCCGGACCACGTGATCGAGGTGACGAGCACGGTCAACCTGCGGCTACATGTCCAGAGCGAGGTGGACTCTACACTCGTACTAGTGGGTCCTGCAGGGGTCTTTTGCGACGACGACAGCGGCGGGAACTTCGATGCCGCGATCAACGCAATGCTTACCCCTGGCCGCTACGATGTCTATGTAGGACACATAGACCATCCCGGCCGCTATGTACTGGCGCTCAGCGAAATCTCCGGCGTTTCGGGCATGGGCGACAACAGCCTGTACCGCGACTTCACGCTAGGAGCCGGCTTCATGCCCGATCCGCAGTACGGCACCGGGCAAACAGGCGGTCCGGTGAACGCCAGCCGTTACGGCAACCACTGTATCGGTAACGTGGACGCCACCCCGGACCATACGCTAACGGTAACGTCGCCCGTCGACTTGCGGCTCTATGTGAACAGCACGGTGGATTCCACGCTGCTCATTGCAGGCCCCAACGTCGTATGGTGCGACGACGACAGCCACGGCAACCTCGATGCCGAGATCAAGGCCCGTTTCGAGCCAGGAACGTATCACATATACATCGGCCACATTGGCGGCCACACCGGTGAATATAGACTAACGATCACCGAACGCCGCTAGGCCCCTGTGGCGCTGTTCTGGTTCCGCCAGGACAGCGCCCCTTTGCCGCTCAGCCCGTGACAGAGTGAACGAAAAGCTGGCGGTGACTACGAGCAAAGGATCTTCGAAGCCTGCCTAAATGGATCGCCTGCTCGCTCCGCTGCCGGCACCAAGTGCGCTCAGATAGCGCGGCTGAACTGACGCAGCATACCTCGCAGGCTGTCGACCATTGCGACCAGCTCTTCGCTGGCCTGTTTGGCACGCAGGGTAGCGTTGGCCGACTCCCCTACGTTGCCATTGATGCACTCGACGTTACGCTTGATTTCCTCGCTGGTGGCCGTTTGCTCCTCTGCCGCGCTGGCGATCTCGGTGTTCATATCCATGATCCGCTGCACCGCAGTCTCCATCTCCTGGATGGTATTGCCCGCCTTCTCCGCCATCTCCACGACCTGCACGGCAGCGTCTCGGCTTCGGGTCATGACCTCCACCGCGGCGGCCGCCGCGGCTTGCAAGCTATCGATCATGGCGCCGATCTCTTGGGCTGACGCGCCGGAACGTTGAGCGAGCGTGCGCACCTCGTCCGCGACGACGGCAAAACCACGGCCACTATCACCCGCGCGCGCGGCTTCGATGGCGGCGTTGAGCGCTAGCAAATTGGTTTGCTCGCTGATTCCGCCAATCACCTCCAGCACACCGCGAATGCCTTCGCCATCGCGCTGTAAGCGGTTGATCACCTCTACAGCCTGCTCGACTTCCCGGGCAAGGCCGGCCATCGCGTCGATGGCATGGTTGACCACCTCCCCCCCTGTTTTAGACTCTCTCACCGCATTCGCCGCGGCCGTAGCGGCATTGGCAGTGCTAACGGAGACCTGATGCACGGTGGCCGTCATCTCGCTCATAGCGGTCACCACCTGCTCCAGCTCCACGCGCTGTCCATCCACCGCCTGCCGTGCCAGACGTGTCGCCGACTCAAGCGACTGCGAGGCCACCAGCAATTGGTCGGCTATGTCTTCGATACGCCCTAGCAACGTACGCTGCTGGGCATACTCCATCTCCAGCGCCAGTTCTAACTGGCCCGCCTCATCCTGGCCGCCTCCGTACACCGACGCGGCAACTTTGTTGTCGAATACCGCTCTGGCGCGCGCAGCAACTCGCCTTAGCCTGCGAGTAAGCCACACACCCACGCCTGAGAATCCCAGTGCGGCCGCTACAACGGCTATCGCCGTAGCCAGCGCGCCCCAGTTATCGGCAAGCTGCGCTATCCCCGCGCCCATCAGCACCGCAACGGCTAGAGCCAGCGGCACGGTGACCGACAGACCTACCTTGGCCCCAGGCAGGATGCGCCTGCCCTTGCTGATTTGCGCGTACACACGTTCTGCGCGCTCGATCAACTCGCGCGAGGGCTGCGTGCGTACCGACTGATAGCCGACATGTTCGCCGCCTTCGAACTTGGATGTGACGTAGGCGTTGACCCAGTAATAATCGCCGTTGCTACAACGATTCTTGACGATGCCCATCCACGGCTTGCCTGCTTTGAGCGTTCGCCAGAAGTCGGCGAACACAGCCGGAGGCATATCGGGATGGCGAATTATGTTGTGCGCCTGGCCGAGAAGCTGCTCTGCGGAGAACCCTGCCACTTCGCAGAAGCCATCGTTAACATAGGTAATAACACCTTTGCGATCCGTCTCGCTAATCAGCCGCGTGTCCGGGGCATAACGTCGCTCAACGTCGGTTACCGGTAGATTCTTTCTCATGGGCGTCTCCGCACTCGCGCATTGTCTGCCGGACGCACCGCGGTCAGGTGATCCGTCCTACCACTAAAGAGGTATCGGCCTGACCGGTCAGTCCTTGAGTAGCACTTGGATGATTCATGGACCGGCGGCCCGAAAAAAGCGCCGGTACAACACTCCCATTACGGCGTCAGCGCCCCAATGGGAGAAATAAGCAACGGTAGATACCTCTTTGTGCTAGAAAAATGCGTCGATGATACACACGTTTTGAACGTGATGCGCAGACCGGCACGCCGGCGGCATGGACTCGCCCTGACGCGAATAGGTGTTCGCGAACGAACCAACAAGGAAGGATGGCACCAATGAAGAAGACAACGACTGTGTTAGGCCTTACGCTCGCCCTAATGAGCAGCGCCGCGATGGCGCAGACCGGCTTCCAGCAGCAGAACCTTTATGCTGGCGGCGGAGTCAACTTCAACTCCTGGAGCGGCTACGACGACGCTACCGGATTTCAACTGTTCATCGGCTACAACCTCAGCCAGATGCTGAAAGTAGACCGGATCAGCCTGGCTGCGGAACTCGGTTACATGGATACGGGAGATTTCAGCCGACGGGGCTCGCCCGACATCACTGCCGACGGCGTGTGGCTAAACGCGGTCGTGGGCTATCCGCTCAACCCGCGTTTTCAGTTCATCGGCCGCGCCGGTATCGACTTTGGCGATGACGATGGGCTGATGTTCGGCATTGGCGCAGGTTACGCCTTAACTAACCACCTCGAGCTGCGCGGCGAGTACGTGGTGCGAGACAACATCAACTCCACACAAATCAATATCGCCTATCACTTCTAGGGCTTGCGGACAGCGGCAGCGAGCACTTCGCTGCAGTGTGAACGGCAACACTGGAAGGCACCACCGGCAATTCGAACTCCTACGGTACTCGAGTTGCCGGTGGGCGGCCTATGCCCGCCGCGGCGCAACGCACCGGCGGCGACTCAAAGCCGTTCTACAACTCTCAGAGCGGATCACGGCGGATGACATGCAAGACGCGCTTGCCCTCTGCCGTATTCAGCTACAGGTGATCATCCGCGGAGACGCCTCGCTGCTCAGCCACCAAGGCGCGCTCCTGCAACGGAAGCTCCTCTAACCGCAGCGCGGCGATCAAGGCCAGCACCGTACACAACGCCGCCAGCACGAATACCATGGAAATCGCCGAGGAGAGTTCGTCGACGAAGACGCCTTGCAGATGAACCGGCAGCTCGGCTACACGCTCGGGACTGTTGATCAATGTGGCGGCATCGAACCCCTCGGGCACACCCTGATCGCTGCCAAGCCGGTTCGACAACCCCACCAGCAAGCGTTGTATCAACAAGGCACTGAAGAGCGACAGCCCGATCATGCCGCCGGTCATGCGAAAGAACAGCGCACCCCCGCTTGCAGCGCCAAGATCGTGTATAGACACCGCGTTCTGAATCGCCAGCACCGTTACCGGAAGCACCATCCCCAGCCCCAGGCCCACGACGCCCACATAGAGGCCGACCACTTCCACGTGACCATTCGCATCCACCGTGGTAAGCAACAAATAGCCCAATGTCATGAGCCCTGTGCCGGCAACCAGAAAGATCTTGTAGCGTCCTCGCCGTGTGATCATTCGGCCGGAAACGATGCTGCTGAACAGCAGGCCCATCATCTGCGGCATCAACAGCAGGCCCGAGAGGGTGGCGGACACGCCGGCGGCCCCTTGCAAGAACAGCGGCATGAAAGTCAGCGCGCCGAACATGGCGGCGCCGACCAAGGCCGAAAGCGCACACCCGGTAGTAAACGTTCGATTGGAAAAAAGATGCAGGGGTATGATCGGCTCCCGCGCCCGACGCTCGACGGGGATCAACAGCACAGCGGCGATGGCCGCCGTAGCCGCGAGCCCCAGGATCATCGAAGAGTCCCACGCATAAGCGTTGCCGCCCCAGACGCTGATCAGGAGCAAGGCCGTTATTCCTATCGTCAGCAGCGCTGCCCCTCCCCAGTCGACCGAACGCGAACGCAGCGGCTGGATGACCCGCAGATGCTTTCTGGCTACCAGCAGGGCCACAGCGCCAACCGGCACGTTGACGAAGAAAATCCAGCGCCAGCTCAGATGATCGGCAAAGAACCCGCCCATCAATGGACCGACCACGCTGGAGAATGCGAACACCGCGCCTATGTAGCCCTGATAACGCCCGCGCTGGCGCGGCGCTACCACATCGGCCACGATGGCCTGCGTAAGCGCCATCATGGAACCGCCGAACAGTCCCTGCAGGCCGCGGGCAATGACCAACTGCCCCATGGACTGAGCCACCCCGCAAAGCAGCGACGCCAGCACGAAACCGACGATTGCTCCGAGATACATGGGCTTTCGCCCGTAGCTGTCCGAAAGCTTGCCGACTACCGGCACTGCAACCGTCGAACTGAGCAGGTAGGCCGTCACGACCCATGAGAGCTCGGAAATGCCGCCCAGATCGCGCACCATGACCGGCAGCGCGGTGGAGACGTTACTGATGGTTAAGGCGGGAAGGAACATGCCGACCATCAGGCCGGCGTAAATCACTTGAATCTGGCGATGACTGAGCTCTTCGCGAGCTGACTGAGGTTCGGGCTCCGCCGTTCCGGACGGCGAACGATCCTGACTCAACTACGACTCTCCTCTTCGATCAAAGCTCGCAGGTCTTGTTGTAGCCGCTGACAGATGCGCGCTGCCTCGGCGAGTTCCTCGTCCGACCAGCTGAGCGTGGCTCGCCCCAGCAGCTCGCTACGCAAGCGGCTCGACTGTGCGAGCAGCCTCTCCCCCTTCGGCGCGAGGGTGAGCTTGCTGCGGCGCCGGTCCTGCGAGCAAGCGCGCCGCTGGACATAACCGTCGTTCACTGCCTGCTCGACCAGGCGACTTGCGGTGGAGGCATCAATGGCCAGTATCGCCGCCAAGTCACCGACGCCCGCTCCTGCCCCGGCAGCCTCGATGGCGCGCAGCGTACGCAAGGTGGCAAGCTCCACGCCAACGCCAAGTTGCTCGGAAAACCACCGCAGCAACCGCGGATGAATCCACAATCGGCGCAGATCGAGCAGCGCCTCATCAAGAACGGCGTGCGATGCGTCCCTGGGCGGAGTTGAATCGTTGCAAACGTGGGATGGCGGCTTACTCATTTGCATGCATCATACAAATAAATATGGCGACGCGCATCTTTAAGAGGCGATGGGCCCCTTCAGGCAGGGGCGATCATCGGTTTCGACAGAGCCATCTCGAGTTCCGCCATACCGGCGGGCACATCCAGCCGCGCACCCGCAGCGTTCATGCTTGCGCCCAGCGCGTGCACTGTCCGGAAGATATTGTGAGCTCGGCTCTGCTCGCCCATCTGACCGATACGAACGATGTTGAGTCCGAACGCCCCGGCAATCTCCACCCGATGCACCTTGGACATCTGCGCCAGCACCTCTTTTGCATCCACGCCGTCCGGCACCTTTATGCCGACGACCGAATTCAGACGCGCCGGTTCCTTGACGAACAGCTCCAGCCCCATAGCGGTGACCGCGCGCTGCAGCGCCAGCGAGCAAGTACGGTGCCGCTCGAACCGAACCGGCAAAGTCTCCTGGCAAATCAGCCGCAACGCTTCATGCAAGGCGAGCACGCCGGCGACCGGCGCCGTGTAGTGATAGCCCTTCCTATCCCAAAACTCCTGCGCCAGGCGCGCATCGTAGGTCCAATGCGGCATGGGCGCCGTCCGCGCCTCAATCGCCTGCCAAGCATCGGGCGAAAACGCCACCAAGGACACGCCCGGGATGGATGACAAGCCCTTCTGCCCGCCAGTGACGACCACGTCCACCCCCCAGCCGTCCATCTGTAGCGGCATGGTGCTCAAAGTGCAGACCGCGTCCACAATCGTCAGTGCGCCGTGCCCCTTGGCGATTCGGCATATCTCCGCCAGCGCGTAGTTCCACACAGTGCAGGAGGTCTCGCCCTGCACCACTGTCACCACATCGATGTGCGACTGCGCCAGCAGCGCCGCGACCGCATCCGGATCGGCCGCCTCGCCTACCGGCACCTCCAGCAACACCACCTCGCCGCCGACCCGCCGTACCATCTCCGCGAAGCGACTGCTGAAGAGGCCGTTGCAGATGCACAGCACTCGCCGCCCCGGCCATACCAAGTTGGATACCGCCATTTCCATGGCGGCCGATGCCGGCCCGGCCACGCCGAGTATGTAACGGGAGCGAGTCTGGAACACATAGCGCGCCATCATCTTCAACCGCTCGATGACGGTAGCCATGGTCTCGCCCAGGTGATTGATCACGACGGAATTCGCTTGCGCCACCTTATGCGGTACCGGCACAGGCCCTGCCCCCATCAGCAGCAGCGGCTCATCCGGCAGGATTTGCTCCAGCGGTACGTCTTGCGGCGGTTCGATAAGATCGTTCTCTGATACCAGCGGGTTGACCAACATCATTATCTCGCGATGGTGGAATGGCAATTGGATACTGTAGCGCCGCACACGCCAGGAACCGTGGACCATGCAACAGAACCGTCTGGCGCGAACGTATGCGGCGGCAGCTTGCGAAATGCTACCGCGCCTTGGCGTATTTCGACACAGCGCAGGCAGACTTTACGGCACAGCCGGTCGCCGACGCCCCTGCCTTCGGTCGGGCAGCCCCTGCTCCTCGGTTCGTACCGGAGAGCAGGCAGAGGTGTGCTCTATCACCGGGCGGAAACCACTTTTCCGCAAACCTAAGGGAGCGTGTCCGCCATCCGCAGCGACGGCTGACCTAGCGATAAAGCAAGCTGCTAAGGCAATAAGACGACATGCAGGGATTCGAATATGCCTATTCCGTCAAGAAAAACCAAGTCCAAGCATATCCAAGCCGAGCTTGAAGCCAGCGCTGCCGCAGCGTCGCCGTAGCGGCTGCAACACTGTTATTCACACAGCTTTGGGCGCAAGCCCAGGCGCAGCGAAGAGCGGCAGCCTCAACGCGGCGCAGATCGTTGCAGTCGTCCTTTCCGTGTTATACCACTAACGACTAATTCCATCGGGAAACCCACTTGCGCAAGGACTTGTATTCTTACGCTGGATGCGGGAAAACTCCTACCGAATAGGGTCTGCCCATCGCCTGTCGGCGCTTCTGCGCAGCATCTGCTGCAGGAGATGATTCATGCAGGCTTTTCATGGTTTCCCATGAGACGACCGAAGCAGGAAATAAGAACTTGAAAGAATGCCTGTTCTGCGAGATCGCCGAAGGAAAACGTGCGGCCAGCATCGTCCATAGCGACGACCACTGCATTGCGTTCATGGACCTTTACCCCCTGCGGCCGGGGCATGTGCTGGTGATGCCCAAGCAGCACGCGGTATTTCTCCACGAACTGAATCCCGAACAACAACGCCACCTGTTCTCCGTCGGCTGTCGTGTACTGAATGCGCAACAGGCCGCAGGACTGCCCTGGCATGGCGCCAACTTGATGGTCAACGACGGCCCGGCCTCGGGCCAGCATATACCGCACGTGCATCTTCATGTCATTCCCCGCGTCCAGGGCGATAAGCTAAGCGTAGTAGCCGGTATGTTGGGACGTGCCGTCAACATCTTCGGCCGGGCCGTACAGCGCGAACAGCTCGATCGGATGGCCGCTTCACTGCGCGCGCACTTTTGAAAGCGATGCGTAGCAGACACTCGCTGCTGACAATCCCATTTCCGATAGACCAGGCTCGGGACCCTCGCAATCTGCGAAAAGATTCCGGGCCGTTTTCACAATCCGTTCAGATCCATAACAGCGCATCGGCGCGCGGCGCTTAGCTACCACTGCGTCTACCCTGCTTATTGCACCCGGCAGTGGATTACGGCACCGCTCAAGTTACTGGCCAGCCGGCCGACAAACCGATCACGGACAGTCACCGCCTCGACCGCAGGGTGCTCTTATGATCGGCGAGATCTTATCCTCCCACGCATACCCTTCCGCCAAGCGTACCGAACAAACCGCTACCGCTCGTCCCGCCTCGGCAGCGGAGGAAGCAAGGCTCGCAGAACCGGAGCCGGCCCTGGATCGTTACACGCCCACAGGCCGTGCTCAGCAAGCGGCCGACTACCGTACGCAAATCCTCGCAGCGCAACACAAGTTCAGCTTCGGCGAGCTGCGGGAGTGTATCGCAGGACTGCTGCGACAACAGGGCATAGAGGCCGGTTGGCTGACACGGATGAGCTCGGAAGATGCCGCCGCAGCGCTTGCCGATGATGGCTACTGGGGCGTCGAGCAAACCGCATCCCGCATCGTCAACTTCGCCATAGCCGCCAGCGGTAACGACCCTTCCAAGCTGCAAGCGCTCAAAGAGGCCGTGCTCAAAGGCTATGAGCAGGCAAAAAGCGATCTAGGCGGCTGGTTGCCCGATATTTCCGCCCGCACTCTGGACAGGGTAATGGCACAGCTGGATGCCTGGGCCGAGAGCCATCACTCGCAAAACGATTAACGCCGCCTCGCGCAACTGCCGTTGGAGCTCCGCCCATATCAGCGAGCAGACCAACTCCCTCGGCAGGCCCACCCGCGGATTCGAGCCCGCACGGCGCTACCGCAGTGGAGCCGGGCAGACTCGACGAGCGCAGTGATTACTCGCGCTGCTCAAAAAATCATCGTGTGCTGGTAGACTAGCGCGCTTTGCATCAGGACGAGGCAACGCCGCGCAGGGAACGCGATCCTGAGGTACCAGTTTGGAGACAGTTCCCGATGAGCACCGAGCACCCTTTTGCCGGCTGGAACACGGCTACCAACGATCCTTTCGAGGTTCATAACGGACCGATTTATTGGACGCGCGACGAGAACGGCAAGAGCCGCTGCGGCTTCGTAGTGGAGCGTCGCCACTGTAACGGCATGGGCGCTGTTCATGGGGGCATGCTTATGCTGCTTGCCGACTACGCGCTGTTCTCCATAGCCCGTAGCCGAATGAAGGACCAGTGGGGCGTAACCGTCTCATTGAACTCGGATTTCACCTCGGCAGCTCGCGAGGGCGATGTCCTTTACGCGGACGGCGATGTCATCCACGAAACCGGCAAAATGCTGTTCGTTCGCGGCAGGATTTACACCGAGGCAGCCACGGTGGTCGGCTTCTCCGGCATCATTCGCCGGATCCGTCGCGAGTAAAGAGACATCAGCCGCCGTCGCGGCTGCATTCGAACGCTACCCTCGCCCGATACAGGACGCTTACGGGTGCGGCCTGCCCCCCTGGGATCAGGTCGCACCGCGTTTTATAGCCTCGAATCTGCCTGCACCTCCCAGCACAAAACGCCAAGCCGCTCGCCGGCACCATGCCCAGAATGCGGCCGGGCTTTCGGCTACCCGCATTGTTTCATCAGGGCTTGCATAAGCGTCGAAACTTCCGCATTCTAATTCCATCGTTCAACGAACTGCAGGATTCTTAAATGGCCTTTACCGCCTCCACGTCTTTGCGCTCGAATACCGCTGCAACGGTTGCGGGCGTAGTAGTAGTGGTCGTGGTAAGCAACGCGCCGTAGGGATCGCTGCAACTCGCTTTAGCAACCCCTCCGGCGCGACGGCCGGCGGGGTTGTGTCGTTTCTGGCTCTTCTTCCCACCGGCGGCCCGCCGGCAACGCGGAAGGAGAACATGCCGATGAACACTCTTACCGGTGCCGAGCTGATCGTCCGCCTGCTCGAACGGCAGGGGGTACGCACCGTTGTCGGCGTACATCGCGATGTACCCACACCGCTCGACGGCGCGCTGGCCCGCAGCCCGACGATCCGCCGCGTCCTGGCGCGTCATGAACGGGGTGCGGCATTCATAGCGCTGGGTATGGCCCGCGTATCCGGCCGGCCAGCGGTCTGTATTGCCTCCTCGGTCACGGAAGCTAACGGTCTGCGCACGGCACTGGCGGCCGCCGCCCGCGCCTCCATCCCGTTGATCTGTATTACGGAGTTGCCGTGCGCAACCATGCGTGGCGGCATACCCGAGACGGCCAACATCCAAGGGCCAGGTACATCCACCGGCAAACACCGCTTTCGCGCGCGCTCGGCCGAGGATTTGCTCGACATCATTCCCAGCGCGCTCCGCAGCGCGGCGTCGGGACGCCCAGGGCCAGTGCTGATCGACGTCCCCAACGCCGTACAGACAGATTCCGTGACTATCGGCACCTGGCCTGAGCTGGCCAGACGCTCCCCTGCACCAGCGATTGCCGCGGAGACCCTTCAGCAAGCGGTGGAATTGATCGACGCCGCGCAACGGCCGGTACTTCTGCTAGGTGATGGCGTGCTGGCGACGCAGGCGAGCGGATTGGCGCAACGCTTGGCAGAAAAAGCCGGCTTGCCTACCGCAATGACGCTGACCGCGCTGGGCGCGCTGCCGTCCGATCATCCGTGCGCGCTGGGCATGCACGGCGCACACCATATCCACATGGCACTGCAGGAGGCCGATCTGCTGATCGCCTGCGGCGTTCGCACCGACGAGCCCGCCATAGGCAAAACCCTCTCCTTAGCCCATGGTGCGCGCATCGTTCACATAGACATAGACGAGAGCGGGTTTACCCCTCCCCTCACACCTGCCGTGACAATCCGCACCGATGCCGCTACCGCCCTGTCCGCGTTGCTGTTCCGGGTAAAAACCAACTCTAGAGCGCGCTGGAACGAGCGCGTGGCGGAACTGCGTGCCCAGTCCCCTGTTCGCTTGCCGGGTGCGGACCATCCCCTCACGCCCTACGGCCTGATACGTGCGGTTGCCACACACTTAGGTCCAGAGGTAACGGTGGCCACCGACGTCGGGCCCCCTCAGATGTGGGTGGCGCAGGCGTACCCTTTAGCGGGTCCGCGGTGCTGGCTCACCAGCACGGGTTCGGACGCCAGGGGCTTCGGTCTGCCCGCGGCGATAGGCGCAGCACTCGCGCGCCCGGAATATCCGGTCGTTTGTTTCACCGACGCCGCCGGCCTGGCGATGAGTGTGCAAGAACTTGCGACTGCCGCCGAGACCGGCCTCAACATCAAGATCGTTCTAATGAGGGATGACGCACTGGGTCCGGCACATGGGCAAGCGGCGCGGGCCTATGAGCGGGGCCGACCCCCATCCGCTTATGAAGGGCCTGTCGACTTTGGCCGAATAGCCAGCGGCTTGGGCCTGCGCAGCTACGATTTGGCCGCCAGCGAACATCCACGCGGCCTGCTTGCGGAAAGCCTTAATCGCCCTGGTCCCTGCGTGATCAGCGCTACTCTCCAAAGCGCCGAGCAGCTACTGCCCATGCCGTCGCCAAGCGCACCCAATCACGCGATAACCGGAGGCTGACTCGCTGCCCTAACAGCCTTCAGTCCGCCGTGACCGCTTTGCAGGGGCGGTCACGGCGCGGGTACCGCTACCCGGCTCCCGGCCTGCCTAACAGTCCGCGCAATGCTCGACAGGCAGGCCGCGGCCTACCCAGCCCGGACCGGCCGCACCGCCAGTCATCCCATCGGCCACGCTGACTACGTCGCTGAAGCCATGCTGTTGCAGCAACTGCTGCATCCGCCTGCTGCGGTTGCCGCTACGGCAGATCAAGGCAATGGAGGCGTCGCGATCGCCCCCCACCGCTTCCAGCACAGCGTTGAGAAAACCCGCGGCGCCTTGCGGATGCGCCATGGGAATCCGGAGCGCCCCCTGCGCAATGCCGGTCTCGCGCCACTCTTCGGGCTGGCGTATGTCGATCAGCAGCGTTCCCTGCTGCTGCAGGCGATAGGCTTCGTCCGCCAAAACCTCCGTAGCCACCACCGGCTCCGCTCCTGCGAGCAGAGTCAGACCCAGTAACCAAGTAGCGATTCTCATGGCGGCAACCACTCCTGCTCAGGCGCTATCGCTGCGCGCCGCACCAATACCGTTCCGACTCTCCATCATTCCACACAAGGCACTGGCGCAGATATGGGGTTGCATTCGGCGAGCCCGGCGGATGGTCTGACCGCGAATCTCTGCACTGCTGCGCAGCGGCAACATCCTTCCCGCCCAGCGCGCGGCCCCGCGGTGGTTAGTCGTCCGGCCAGCGGAAGCTCTCCGAGAGCGGAGCCGATGCGCGCGAACGCGGCCTAGCAGCCCCACTCTACCAGCTGTGTTATTGTAACGATTCAATCCGTAACACCCGGTGAGAACCCATGCGTTTAAAAGAACCCAGAATCGCGCCACTGGAAGCCGACCAGTGGAACGAAGAAGCCGCCGAAGTGATGCAACGCTTCGCGGCCAGAGGCAACGTCGCCAACATTTTCAAGACTATGGCGAACCATCCCAGCCTGCTGCGCCGCTGGCTGGTGTTCGCGAATCACATCCTAGGCAAATCCACCCTGAGCCCGCGCGATCGGGAGATTCTGATCCTGCGCATCGGCTACCTGTGCCGCGCGGAATACGAGTGGGCACAGCATGTGGTAATCGGCAAACGGGTCGGTCTTACCGATGCCGAGATCAAGGGAATCGCCGAAGGCCCGAGCACCAGCGTCTTTAGCGATCCTCGCGAACGCTTGCTACTACAGGCGGTGGACGAGCTGCGCAACGACGCTTTCATTAGCGACGCTACCTGGCAGGCCCTGCAAGCGCACTACAACCAGCAGCAGCTCATGGACATCGTCTTTACCGTCGGCCAGTACAACCTGGTATCGATGGCCTTGAACAGCTTCGGCGTTCAACTCGACGAAGGGCTGCCCACATTCGAGGAGACCACCTGATGGCCGGCCGCTTACAAGACAAAGTCGCGATAATTGTCGGTGCGGGTCAAACGCCAGGGGAGACCATAGGCAATGGCCGCGCCACGGCGCTGCGCTTCGCCGAGGAAGGCGCACGGCTGCTGTTGGTGGACAAACGGCTGGAGTCCGCCGAGGAAACGCTGCAGATGGTCAAAGAGCGCGGGGGCGAAGCTTACTGCTTCGCTGCCGATGTCAGCCAGGAAGCCGACTGCAAGGCGCTGGTGAAAGCCTGCCTCGAGCACTTCGGTCGCATCGACATACTGCACAATAACGTCGGCATCGGCACCGGCGATGCCTCGGTGACCAGTATCACCGAGGAGGCCTGGGACCGCATTTTTGCCGTCAACCTCAAGTCCGTGATGTTCACCTGCAAGCACACGCTGCCCATCATGCGCGAGCAGCGTTCCGGTGTAATCGTGAACATCTCCTCGCTCGCGGCGGTGGCGCCTGCACCCATCATCGCCTACAAGAGCTCGAAAGCCGCCGTGAACGCGTACACCCAAACGCTGGCGATAGGCAACGCGCACTTCGGCATACGCGCCAACGTCATCATGCCGGGCCTGATGAACACGCCCATGGCGATCGAAGGCTACGTGGCGCGCGGCGAAGAGCGCGAAAAGCTCATTGCGGAGCGTAACGCCAGGGTTCCGCTGGGCGGAATGGGCTCGGCCTGGGATGTCGCCAACGCGGCGGTGTTCCTAGCCAGCGACGAAGCCAAATTCATCACCGGCGTGGTGCTCCCGGTCGATGGCGGGCAATCCGCCCGGGTCGGCTGAGGCAAGTGCGGCATGGCAGGGGCCCGCCGGGGCGGGTCCCTGCGCACCCGGTCCCGTATTCGCCCACCCCCGCAACCGGTACCGGCGCTGCCGGCTCATTCCTCGAAACACCTGACCGCAACTGATTGCCGACTGGTGCGGCCAAATCGGCAGCGGGCTTCCCCACAGGTTACCCCCCTTCGGGCGGCTATGAAGGCATGAAATCAGCTTAGCCATAGCCAACTGCCTACTCACACACCTCAAAAAATATCCCAGTTACACCTAAACTTAGGAGGCTCACAGCCGTCTCTTTGCTTGCGAACCACCTCTCAGAAAAACTTTTTCTTACCCATCTTCAAGAAAAACGATGTTGCACCGCAGCACGGGATGATTAAAATCGAACATAACAATTGTGCAGCGCGACATAACAGCAAGGAGCGTCGTATGTTCAGCCCAGTCGAAGCAATCATGACGGCCGAAGCACGTAACCGCGAGCGCTCGGAGAACGCCGAATACCGCGCCCTCTTGCTTACCAACGAGACCGGAGCGAGCGCTCCAGTTCGACTCGAACGCCGCCGAGACCTCTTCTCTTGGCTAGCGGCGGAAATTCGCGAGCTGTCGGCACGCCTGACTGGCCCGACACCGGAACGAGCGTAACGCCGCTCTAGGCAGGTGCATGCGCATCAAGGCGTGCACCTGCTCTGCCGCGAACACCCTTAATCTCCGGCCGCGCCGCGACTCAGGCGGCGCAAACATGCCTGCAGCTCGGCCTCGCTTATATCCACATATTCGAGCACGCGCCCGTAGAGCATGGCAGTAGGAACCGATCTGCCCGCTCGCTCCCGCTGTAGCTCGGCCAACACATGCAGCACCACGCGTTCCAGCCGCGTAAGCCCGTCGCGCACGTCTGGCAGTCCATCGTAGCTCACAAAATCGCTCATACGCTCTCAGCCTGCCATGAGGCATCGCTCCCAATCCAGCGCGGATTTCGTCCGCACACCTGCAACAGGCACCTACAGCGCGCTATCCGAGCATGGCTCTGTCCTCTTAGCCGCGCTCTTGATCATGAGCGAACGCGATGAGCCAGTACCCGCTCCTGCAAGGCAACGCATAGCGTCCGGCAGCCGGTTCACCCTACAGCACTGTTCAGCGCGCACTGGCAATGCCAAACTGAGGGCTTCATAACAACGAGGCATAACAGGGGGAGAGTTCATGCACATCGATCCTGAAGCGGCGGGCCTCGATACCCGCCAACTCGAGCGCATCGCACCGTTCTTCTTGGAAAACTACGTAGCCCCCGGCAAGATCGCCGGCTGCCAGATTGTCGTTGCCCGCAGAGGCCAGGTAGGGCTGTTCGAATCGCTGGGGCTGATGGACCGCGAGCAGAACAAACCGGTGATGGACGATACCATCTGGCGCATCTACTCCATGACCAAGCCCATCACCGGTGTCGCCCTGATGTCGCTCTACGAGCGGGGCAAGTTTCAACTGACCGATCCGGTCCACCGCTATATCCCGGCCTGGCGCAACCTCAAGGTGCTAGAGCGTGCGCCCGACGGCTCGGAACGGCTGGTCGAGCCCAAACGCCCGATGATCGTGCGCGACTTGCTGATGCACACCTCCGGCTTGAGCCGCAGTTTCATGATTCCGGCGTCAGGCGTTAGCTTCCTGGACGTGGACCGCGATCTGGAGGGACTGTGTGCGGAAGCCGCCGAGGTTCCGCTGGAGTTCCACCCTGGCGACCATTGGCTCTACGGCATTTCCACCGACGTTTGCGCGCGGCTGGTAGAAATACTCTCCGGCCAACGTTTCGACGAATACCTGCAGTCGACCATATTCGACCCGCTGGGGATGACCGACACCGCCTTCCGGATCCCGGATGACAAGCTGGACCGCTTCGCCGCCAGCTATACCCGCGCCCCCGACAAGTCGCTGCGCCTGATAGAAAACGCCGAAAACAGCGCATACCGCAAGCAGCGCAGATTCCTCTCGGGCGGCGGCGGTTTGGTTTCGACCAGCGCGGACTATCTGCGTTTTACGCAAATGCTGTTAAACGGCGGCAGCTTGGGAGGCGTCCGCATCCTAGGCCGCAAAACCGTCGAGCTGATGACCACCAATCATTTTCCGGGCGGAGGCGACATGCGCAGCTTCGCTCTGCCCGGCGGATACGGCGAAGTGGGTTTCGACGGCATGGGCTTCGGACTTACCATGGCGGTCGCTCAAGGGCCCACGCAGACCGGCGTGATCGGCTCGGCCGGAGAGTATATGTGGGGCGGTTTCGCTTCCACGTTATTCTGGATAGACCCGAGCGAGGAGCTGATCGTCATATTCATGACGCAGCTGATCCCGTCGGGGACCTTTAACTTCCGCGGCCAGCTCAAGGCGCTGTTGTACCCCGCCCTGCTGTAGCGAGCGGCCGGCTGTCGGACAAGGACTCGCCCGGCCGCCGGCCAGCGCACGCCACCCTGGTCGAGGACTCACATATCAGAGCTGCAGGTAAAGCAATGAGCCATCTACACGACCCCGATTGCATTTTCTGTCAAATCATCGCCGGCGAATCTCCCGCCGCAATCGTGTACGAAGACGACCAACTGATCACCTTTCTGGATCTGTTCCCGGCTACCGAGGGGCATTCCCTCATCGTTCCTAAACCCCATTACCCGGACATCTTCCCCATGTCCCAGGAACACCTCCAGGCAGTGGTACTGTTCTCACAGCGGCTCGCGCACGCGCAGATGAAGGCGTTCGACGCCCACGGCATCGCGATCGCGCAGTTCAACCGTGCCGCCGCCGGGCAGACGGTGTTCCATTACCACATGCACGTGATACCGCGTATCACCGGCAAGAGCATGCGCTTTCATGGCCGAGAGAAAGCGGATATGGATGAGCTTCGCCAAATTGCGGCACGCATTGCCAACGCCCTGGAACCGCTCTAAGCCCTATTCACCGGATTCACCGGCTCCCAAGCTACGACGGACACTCCGGGCCGTGCACCCTGCAACGGCCCATCCGTCATGAAGAACCCGATTCCGTCGCCTTTCGCGACGCGCGCTCAACTCCCCTCGCGCAGCCTCCTCGATTCCCCCTAGCAACATTAAGATATAACTCGCATAAAGCGCCTTTTCGCACCCCAACCTTTAGACAACTTAAGAATTAATTCTCTATCTATAGAATAAACCACTTAAAAATCCCAAGCTGTTGCGACGCAACATCCTCATTGCTATGCTTAACATCGCCTAGGAACAGCCACACATACGTCGAATATAAGGAGATATCGTCGTGCTGGAGAAACTGCTAGGGAAATCGGGAAGCGCCGGCCTCGAAGCTTTCATATCGTCCACTCAAGAGTTCAACCGCCTCTCGCTTGGCGCCTTGGAGAAGCTGGTCAACTTTCATCTGGAAAAGCTGCAAAGCTACACGAGCCTCAGCTTCGCTCAGTGGCGGGCCCTGCTGGATATCAAGGACATCAGCGGGCTCCAGGACTATCTGAACAGCCGTCCGCAGCTGGCGGAGGAACTTGGCAAGCAGTTACAGGACGACCTGCAGGCATTACTGGAAATGAGCACCAGCTATACGGCCGATGCCCAGAAAATTTTCCAGCAGAAACTACCTGCTGCAAAAATCAAGAAGGCAGCCTGAGCATCCAATTCCTCGGTAATGGCCGGCCCATAGGCCGGCCTCCGTCCTTACTTATAATTCTCCGCTCGCGCTATGGAAAGCCTGCTGACTCCACACCGAGTCAGTTTAATAGGGAGTGTTATTAAATAATGAAACAACTAAGCCCGTTGGACTCGAATTTTTTCTACTTCGAAACACCAAACCAACCCATGATTATCGGAAGCCTATGGCTTTGCGATCAAAGCTCGGCTCCAAACGGGATAGTCCGCTATCAAGACATTCTTCAGTACGTCGAAGACCGCTTGAGCACCACTTCCATATTCCGCCGCCGCCTGCAGCACGTACCGTTCCGGCTTGACGACCCCTATTGGCTGGAGGATGAGAACTTCGAGCTGGAGTATCACGTCCGCCATGTCAGCCTGCCGCAACCGGGAGATTGGCATCAGTTGCGCCTGTTTACCGCCAGAACCATGTCACGCACGCTGGATATGGAGCGTGCCCCCTGGGAAATCTACATCATCGACGGAGTCAACAACATCGAAGGAGTGCCGCCTAACAGCTTCGCGGTGCTGGTTCGCTTTCACCATGCCTACGTGGACGGCAAGTCCAGCCTGGAGCTGAGCACGACGCTCATGGAAGACACGCCCAATCACGAGTACGGGCGGCGCGACCATACGCAGTACGTCGAGCGCGCTCCTACCTTATCGGAGATGTGGTTACGCACTATGCCACGGCTGTTCGGGCAGTCGCTGCGCGGCATGCGCGCCGGGATGGAAGTCACGCTCAAGAGCATGGAACTGCTGAATCGACTGTATCGCGATGCGCGACCGGAGCAGCTCACCGTCCCCAAGACCATCTTCAACGCCCCGGTTACCCGGCACCGCGTCTACGACGGCTACACGTGGACGCTCGCCGAGCTCAAGCGCATGCGAGCCCTATGCGCGGGCGCCACGGTCAACGATGTCATAGTGGCTATCATAGCGGGCGGCATGCGCCGGTATTTGCTCCAGCGCTCCTGCCTTCCGGAGCGCGCCTCGCTGATAGCGATGTGCCCTGTCGCACTGCGACCCGACGATTCCCGACATGAAGGCGGCAACCGGATCTCCGCGATGTATATCCCCATCGGTACCGACATCGCCGATCCGGTGCAGCGCTTGGCTGCGGTTCAACGGCGTACCTCACAAGGCGTGCCGCTGGCGAAGGAAGTATTGTGCGATCTGGGCGATGCCGCCGGCGAGATGCTCCCAGCGTATGTGCGCGCCCTGCTCGCTTGGGCCAATTCGAAGACGCGCCTGCTGAGCAGAGTTCCCCTAATCAACACCGTCATCACCAACGTGCCCGGCATTCCTGGGCTGCAGCCCAAGTACTTCGCAGGCGCCAAAATCTCTTCGGTCTTCCCTCTGGTACCCGTCTCGGATGGGGTCGCCATCACCCACGGCATCACGGGGATTTACGACAACATCAGCCTAGGCATACTTGCAGATCGCCAAGTTGTGCCGGATATCGATCTCTACATCCGCTGCATCGCCGACTCCACACAGGAGTACCGGCAGCTGACGGAACGGCGGGATGCGGCCGCGCGAGCGGTTCCCAAGGAAACTGCCTCGGCTGGAACGGAAGGCACTCGCTCGCGCCGCTCCCGCAGCGGGCGCACCGCAACACGCACCGCCGCCAAGCAGTCGGCCAAAGAGCGGGTTGCCGATACAGCCGGTGCTAGCGAGGAGGCAGCAGCATGAGCGTTAGCCAAATGCACAGCGTTCCTACGAAGAAAAAGGCGGGTAGCTGGAACATGTTCCTTCCCAAGTTTCACTACAAAGCTATACCCAAGGCCTTGCGCTCTGCGAAAACTTACGAAGAGTGGGCGCAGCTTGCGATTGCCTACGATCAGGAACATGGCCTGGACGAGTGGAAACGAACAGAAGCCAGCGACAAATACGACTACCGTCTGATTCGCAGCCGTCTGGAGACGATTCACAGCGCACGCACCCGCCGCGACTACCACCAGCTGCTGTTCATCCTCAACGAGGGAATTCACGGCAACCTGGGCGGTATGGGCAAGCCCGCGCTGTACAACAAAGCGATGTTCGGCACCAAGGAGCTGATTCACCAGTACATTGCGGAGGTTTGCCTGGCGCTGGAAGAGCTGGCCGCAGTGGATGAAACGATCATCCCCGCAGCTGAAAAACGCGACTTCTTCCTTCGCGCCGATCACTGCTATGGCCGCTCAGCGCTGATGCTGAGCGGTGGCGCCGTGCTGGGCTTCTTCCACGCCGGTGTTCTCAAGGCCCTGTTCGACCAGAACCTGCTTCCGCGCATCATTTCCGGCTCCAGCGCAGGCTCGATTCTGGCCGCAGTCGCCTGCACGCACTCCGACGAAGAGCTGCGTGATCGGCTCAGTATCGACAATCTTCACCGCGAGATCGAAGAAAGCTCGTCTGTGCGACCGCTGATCTCCCTACTGGGCAAGCCCAAGCGGTCGCTGGATGCGAAACGGCTGGAACAGTATCTGGCCTCCATCATCCCCGATCTCACGTTTCAAGAAGCGCGTGAGTTAACGGGACGCAGCCTCAGTATCACCGTTACCGGATTATCGCCCAGACAAGCGCCCCGCCTGCTCAATGCCATCACCGCGCCGAACGTCTATATTCGCAGTGCGGTGATGGCCTCGTGCGCCGTTTACGGGATTTACCCCCCGGTTACACTGATGAGCAAGAATGCGGCCGGCGAACGCGTCCCGTACTTGCCCGGCATGCAGTGGATCGATGGTTCCTTCGTGGACGATTTGCCGGCGAAGCGGCTCGGGCGCCTGTACGGCGTCAACCACTTCATCTGTAGCATGGCCAATCCTGCCGCGCTGGCGATGACGCCCGATCCTGACGGCCCCGATCACCCTTTGAGTACCTACTTCAACTATCAGGCACGCCTGCTGAAGGGAGCCGTCACAGAAGCACTCAAGCTCAGCCGGGACCACATTCGTATCGACTCGCCCGTCATCAGCTTGCTGCAGCATCTGAGCTACAGTGTCCTGGCCCAGGATTACACAGCCGACATCAACATTTTTCTTCGCAACCGCTGGGACCATCCCGTGCAACTGCTCGCTCCTCCATCGCGGGACGAGATGATGCGCCTGATTCGCGAAGGCGAGCTCGCAGCTTGGGAGAAGATTGAGATGGTGCGCAACTGCACCGCCATCAGCCGCACCTTGCATAGGATTATTCGAGCCCATGGCTGGGAGCAGGGCAATTGGTGCTGATGGCTTCCGGCCTCAGGGCCTTGAGCGGTTGCGGGCGGTGCGGCAATGCAAGGCGCTGAGGATACTGTTGGCACTCAGTATCGAGAGAACGCTGCGGGCGCAAAGGAGCGCCAGAAGGCTGCCGGCACTTCCCACGCTGAGCACGCTCCCCACACTGCCTATGCTCAAAAGGCTGCCCGCACTACCTATGCTAAGTACGCTACCGGCGCTACCAATGCTCAGGATGCTGCCTACGCTGGCGATGCTGAGGATGCTGCGGTGACTGCGAATAGACGCGAATGCCCGGCCCTGATGCGCACCGGAGAGTTCCGTCGCCCCGCCTTTAGTGCGGACTATGGACAGTGGAGGTCTGCCGCGAACCATCTCTCGCCTCCTGACCATGCCCCGTGGAGGATGCGGTCAGCGGCACTACGAAACAAGGGAGCACTCCCCCGTTTCCGCTTTACAGCAGCTTGTCTGCACTTGGCATAGAAGGGCAACCGGGGAGGGCGCGCCTCCAGCCAGCGGCCCTCGCCCGTCCCCCCTGATGCGGGGAACACAGCCCTAACGAATGCCGGCGAACAGCATGGCCAAAATCAAGATGAGTTCCGGGCGGGCGCGCCCATTCAGCAGGACATTCCCACTTTCCAGGCTCGCGGTTGCTTCGTACCCCGTGGCGGTGCGCACCAGAAGCCCTTCGGTCACTGCCATGCCCAGCACGTGTTCGATATCGTCCTGCGTGAGCACCTGCCCACCCAGGCGAGCGATATCGAGCAGACCGGTATCGCTCAAGGTCGCCAGCAATTCACTGTGCAATCCCGTCAGCAGGCCAAGGTGGTCGTTCAGGCTGGTGCCGGGCGCTTCGCCGGCACTATATCCAAGGGTCCAGGACAGCATGGCGCGCTCCGCGCCCTGCGGCCCCATGGCGAATCTCACTTTCACTGCGGGAGATGCCGCAAGGAACGCAGCGGCCAGCTGTTCCAGCTCCGCGGCGCTGACCCGTTCGCCGCTATCGTAGGTCTTGATGACAGCGGCCAGCAGCCCTCGATCCAGGCTCTCGCCCATCACAGAAGCGGTCAGGTCCTGGACTTCGTTGCCATCTATGGCCAGCGTCGCCATCCGCAGCTCCAGCACTGAAGTCAGCAGCGCGTTCGTGACGCTCTGTTCCACCGCCATAGCGAATCCGGACACCGTGACATCGGCATGCTGGTCCACCAACTCGAAGCGATCGATGCCGTAATCCAGACGCGCCGCGCCCAGCGGGTCATCGCGATTCTGCAGCCGGAAAGTCAGCAACTGATCGGTAACCGTCAGGCTGCTGCCCGCTTCGGCCAGGTGCAGATGCGGCATATGGAACTCCCCTTCCAGTTCCCTGCCCTTTACGACCATGCGACCGGCTGCCTCGCGAGTCTCGAGCAAAAACCCTTCGCTGGTGGTCTCTTGCAGAGTCGGCACACGTACATCCACTGTGGTGGCGCGGGGCCCGACGCGGGTCGTCGTCGTAAACAGTCCCCGCGTGTCAAAACGGGACCATACGGACTGCTCCGGCGCGCCGGGTGTTTGCGCCGGGAAGTAGGTAGACTCCACCGTCGCGCCCATCAGGCCATGCTTTATCCGGTGCTCTACCTTCAACTCCAGGCGAGTGTCCTGCGTAGGCACCTCCAGCGCCACCCGCCCCAATGCGTAGGCGGAAGCATAATGTCGCTGGTACGAATCGACGCTGTGGCTGATGAGAACCTCGCCGGCACGCGTCTGCGAGAATCCGGTGATGGCCTTCTCCGCCTGCAAGCCGCTATAGAAGGGAGCTGCCACGCCTACAGCGGCACCTACGCCGATCACGCATAAGCCTGCCAGCAAGCGCTTTCTCATAAGACTGATTCCTTTTTCGCATAAACGTCCGGGGCAAGCATACAACAACGCTCTGCCATCTGGTCCTGGCGCGGCTTCGATATCACGGATCGTGCCCCCACTTCTTTGCTCCAGCGAAGAACAGCCAGCCGGCCTTGCGGGAGGATTCCATCATGAACGGAACAAGGGAAGTCGTAATAGCCAGCGCTGTGCGCACCCCTGTTGGCACCTTTGGCGGGAGCTTGGCCGAAGTGTCCGCAATCGAGCTGGGGCGACACGCCGTCGTCGAGGCCATGCGGCGTGCCGGCATCAAACCCGAACAGGTCGACGACGTGCTGATCGGAAACGTGCTGCAAGCCGGACTGGGGCAGAACACGGCTCGCCAAGTGCTGCTCAAAGCCGGCATCCCTAAGGAAGTGCCGGCCACCACCATCAACATGGTCTGCGGCTCGGGCCTGAAGAGTGTGGCGATGGCGGCCCAGAGCATCCTCGCGGGCGATGCGGACATCATCGTCGCCGGCGGAACCGAGAACATGAGCCGCGCCCCTTATCTATTGCCCAAGGCACGGTTCGGCTATCGCATGGGCACCGGGCAGGTGCTGGACCATATGATTCACGACGGGCTCTGGGACTACGAGCTGGACGTTCACATGGGCGTTACCGCCGAGAACATTGCCGATCAATACAACCTGACCCGGGAGGAGCTGGACGACTTTGCCCACGCCAGCCAGGAGAAGGCTGCCGCAGCCATTGAACAAGGACTGTTCGACGAGGAGATCGTGCCGGTAGAGGTCAAGCACCCCAAGAAGCCGTTTACCTTCTCGCGCGACGAACACCCCCGCCCCACCACTCGCGACAAGCTGACCAGCCTCAATCCCGCATTTCGTAAGGAACGCGGCCGTGTCACTGCCGGCAACGCATCCGGCATCAATGACGGCGCCGCCGCCACGGTGGTCATGAGCGCCGAAAAGGCTTCGGAACTGGGAATCAAGCCTCTTGCACGTATTGTCAGTTACGCCTGGGCAGGCGTAGATCCGAGCGTCATGGGCATGGGACCGGTGCCGGCCACTCGCAAAGCCCTCTCCAGAGCCGGTCTGGAGATCGATCAGCTCGATCTGATCGAGGCGAACGAAGCCTTCGCTGCACAATGCGTAGCCGTAAGCCGCGAGCTGCGGTTCGATATGAGCAAAGTCAACGTGCACGGCGGTGCCATAGCCCTCGGCCATCCCATAGGCGCCAGCGGCACGCGTATTCTGGTAACGCTGTTGTACGCGATGAAGAATCGACAGGCCCGGTACGGCCTGGCCACCCTCTGTATAGGCGGCGGTCAGGGAATCGCGATGATCGTAGAGCGTGTCGAGTAACCGCTCCCGCTGGGAGCGGTTATCACTGACCGGTGACCCAGCCTCTGTGGGAACGCACCCTGGACGCGAAGGACTTTCCCGGGGTGTGTGGATGGACGTTGAGATTCACATAGAGGACGCCGCTCCCACCGGAGCGCCTTTGTCCCGGTAAAACATCGCACCGACTATGGGACTCAGATCCTTTTCCCCTGATCCGAGATATAGAATTTCCTAGCCGCGGCTCGGCAGCAAACCGCGGCCGGACAGTCCTGTCTGCCTGCGGCCCTTGCGGTTTTGCTGCCGCCAGCGCCTGCGCACTACACCGTGATCACCGCCAGCCAAACGAAGAAAGCTACAGCCGGCAGCAACGCCAGCAGGAGCCGCGCGGTGCCCATTGGCTCGCGTGCTGCAGCTGGATCGTGCCAGGGCTTGCGCCCGTGCAGCATTGCGGCGACCAAGGGCTCGCGGCAGCGCAGCCGATGGTACAGCACCGCCAGCACATGCAACGCTACGAGGATCAGCAGCAACAGCGGCAATTGCGGGTGCAGCAGCGCCGCCCACTTCTGGATGCCTTCGCCGGCATAGAAGTACAACGGCCCGAACCAAAACACGTCATCGGTGTAGACAAGTCCGCTGGCAACCTGCATGCCGAGCACCGCAAGCAACGCCAGCACCATCGCTGCGCCCGCCGGGTTATGTCCCGGGTAGCTGGTGGGCCGGCCGCGCAGCGTATCCACCAGCGACCTCCCGATCGCCGCCGGCGTCAGGCAAAAGCTGGAAAAGCGCGCATAGCGAGTACCCAGCAGGCCCCATAGAACGCGGAACACGAGCAAGGCGCCCATGCCGTAGCCGGCGTAGAAGTGTGCCTGCATCCAGCCCAGCTTGCCGGTCACTATCAACGCGACGAAGCACAGCGCCATCGTCCAGTGCACCAGGCGCACCGGCGCATCCCATACCGGGATAGGCGCTAGCAGGGACTGCGTGGTCGTAGAAGAACTGGCCATGTCTGGAAAATCAGCTGCAGGAGCTATCTTTGAACTCGCGGTGACCGCGCCGGCGCAGATCGCTAATATCGTTCAAAATCGCCAGCGCCTGCGCTCGATCGCCCGCCTGCACCGCTCCTTCCAGGCGCTCGAAGAGTTCGCGCAGTTCCATGGCGATGGTGCGGTATTCGGCCTGCGCCTGCTCCAGCTGCTCGCCCGAAAGCCCGCGCCGGGAGAGTGCGAAAGGCGTTTGCGGTATGGAAGCTTCCACGGCAGCCATCGCATCGGCCATCCGCTCCGCGGCCGCGGGCAGCCGATTGCCGCGCACAGCCGCTGTGATTTCGCGCAGATTGTCGCGCAGCTGCTCCATGTGTCCGAACAGTTCGGTACTCTTGCAATCGGCGGCAAGCGCTTGCCCCGAACCTAAAACGACCGCCCCTGCCAGCAAAAGAGTCGTCAGAAAACGCATCACTATCTTCCCTTGGTCTTATTACTCGTTGAAGCTTGTGCAAAAGGCTCGCACACCGCCAAAGCCCCTTGTCGGGCGGCGAGCATCGTTTCATCCTGGATGCTGCGTTGACAGTGCATGGGTCACAGTATGGACGGGGTTTGCGCCGGCCACGAACCGCTGGCGCGGTCCCATAGCCGGGCGCGCCAATGCTGACCCCGAAGCTCGGCGCTGCGATTCCAGCGCCGCATAGTCTACTTGCAGACCCCTAGCTACCGGCAAGTCGCTGTCAGCGGTAACCTCGCCGGGTGCGACGATCACCGGCAGCCCTCGAGGCCTAACACCGCCGGATATCGTTAATCCAGCGAACGCTCTGTAGCAGAAATGGCATCAACACTTGCGGCAAGTATTAATGCCCAGTGGCTTGTAGGCCGGGCAGTAACCGATCAACGCCGTGGCAAGGGGGAGCAGACCTATCCACCCCCACGGCGTGGCGGGTCCAATAAAGACCAAGGAAATCAGCCCAAGGCCGATAATGATTCGGATGACCCGGTCCAAGCCGCCTACGTTACGAGTCAACATCTCTACAACCTCCCCATACGCGTTGCCCCAAAAGCTAGTACCGACGGTATATCAGCCTCAGCGGCAGCGCTCAGTGACAAAGTCACCTACGGCCGCTTGAACGGTACAGGGTCGCATGGGGAAGAAAGCAAGGCGCGTTTGGTATTCTTATCGATCGCCGTTTGCTGGGGTGCTGAACAATGACTGCTATCCGACATCCGGCCGTACTGAGCCTGGCGCCCATGCTTCGGGAGAGCGCCCTGCGCACCGCGCAGCTCGTGGAACTGTCGCCGGGGGATCGCGTCTTCGGTATCGGCGAGCGCTGCCAGGGCTTGCCCCTGGTGCTCGAAGGTAGCGTGCGGGTGCAGATGATAGGCGCATCGGGCAACCAAATCGTGCTTTACCGCATAGGCGCGGACGATATCTGCACGCTATCCATAGGCTGTCTGATGTCCCGTCACCCCTATAGGGCGGAAGCCATTGTCGAAGAGCCTACTCGCGCGGTGGTGCTGCCCGCTCCCCTGTTCGATGAACTGATGGACGCCTCGGCGGACTTTCGCCGGTACGTGATGGCCAGTTACGGCAGCCGATTGGACTGGCTGATGCTGCTGGTAGAAGAGGTAGCCTTCCAGCGCATGGACCGGCGCCTGGCGCAGTGCCTGCTAGCCCGCCATCGCGACGGCGTGATCGAGGCCACCCATCAGCACCTTGCCGTAGAGCTAGGCACCGCCCGCGAAGTCGTCAGCCGTCTGCTTAAAGAGTTCGAGCGAGCCGAACTGGTTCGGCTCGAACGCGGACGCATCCGCATCCTCGCCCCGGAGCGGCTGCGCCAGACTATTGCTGCGCATCGGGACTAGCGCCCTCAGCGGGCGTGTGGAAAGCGAATCGCTCCGTGCCCGGAATGTTCTCCAGCCCCCACCGCACTATGGCCTGCAGCACGGGCCCCAAGCTCCTGCCCCGTTCCGTCAACTCGTAGCACATGCGTTTGCGATGCTGGCCGTAGGGTCGCTTGCACAACAGGCCAGCCGCCTCCAGGCGGCGCAACCTGTCTGCCAGGATATTGGTGGATATGCGTTCCGGCGACGCAAGGAACTCGTCGTAGCGCGACTTGCCTAGGAACATGTCGCGCAGAATCAGCAACGTCCAGCGATCTCCGACGAGGTCCAGCGTACATGCAATAGGGCAGGTAGAGCGGAATTCGGTCATACAGGAAGTTTACGACTTTTAACTTCTAACTTGCAATCAGCAAGCATTCACAACAAATTGCAACTTGCAAGTTAAAACAAAGCAAGACGGAGACGCGTCAATGGCAACGGTCGATCGGTTCGAAGCTGGCCCAGCCTCCGAGTGGGATCGTTGGCTGTTCCAGCACCCTCTTTCCTCCCAGCCGGCTCCGGGGAAGCTGTTCTTGAGCGATAAGCTCAACCTCACCGGCATGGAGATATCGTTGAACACGCTGCCGCCGGGCAAAGGGCCCCCTTTTGTGCACCGCCACCGGACTCACGAAGAGGTGTATGTGTTCCTTTCGGGTACGGGGGAGTTTCAAGTCGATGGAAAACGGTTTCCCGTATCCGCAGGATCCGCTGTACGGGTCTCGCCCGAGGGCGAGCGCACTTGGCGCAATACCGGCACGGAGCCTTTGACCTACATCGTCATCCAGGCAGTCGCTGGATCCTTGCAAGAGCAAGGCATAGACGATGGAGAAGTGGTAGCCCGCCAAGTCATCTGGTAACGGAGCGGCGCCCGCAGCCACCTGCGGGCGCCGCCCGGTCCAACACTTGCAATCGCGCTCTCTGCAGGCCGGCGTATAATGCCCCTGGACCAAGGAGGCAGCGATGAAACGGTGGCTTGTCCGTATCGCGGGCGCGGCATCCGAAGCTTCTGACACTGTGCGGACGCTCGCCCGGTGCAGACGCCGCTGGGCCTGGGCCGTGCTAGGGGTGTTCGTGGCTTTCGCCCCCTTCTCCTCCGTCCGGGCCGATGCGATCCGCTGCGACGGCGGCATCGTCAACATAGGCGCACGTGAGCACGAAGTATTGCGGGCCTGCGGCGAGCCGGATTACCAAGAGCCGCTGCGCGAGATCTATCTGTATGGCCATATCCTGTTGCGCTCGGAGTCGCGCTGGTTCTACAACTTCGGCCCGCGCCGCTTGATCCGCATCCTCCAGTTCCATGACGGCCGTCTGCAGTCGGTGCGTACGGGTGGTTACGGCTTCGTTCCCGCCCCTGGGCGACGCTGTCAGCCCAGCGAGATACAACCAGGCATCAGCGGCATGGAGCTACTGGAGCGCTGCGGCCAGCCCCTGGAGCGCCAGACACGAACGCGCGTACGGCAGCCGTACCTGGAGCCGCCCCGTCATGTACTGGTAACTCACGAAGAAGAGTGGATCTACGAATTCGGACCGCGCAATTTCGATCGCATAGCCGTGCTGGTCGGCGGCGAAGTAGTGCGGGTAGAACGCGGCAGCCGCGGCTGATAAGACAGCAGCTTCTCACCGGCGCTCTTCCCGCAACATGTCCTCTTGCATGGTTTCCTCCCGCGCCTGATCTTCCTGCAGCACTTCTTCCTGCATCGGCGCCGGCTGCAGTGGCTGCTGAGCATCCGGCTCCAGCGACAACTCAGGAGGCCTGACGTTCAGGCGGTTGATCACCCTGCGCACACCTTCTACATTCGCCGCGATCTGAACTGCTTCATCGATCATCTCGGCCGACGGGACCGTCCCAAGCAGTTCGACAACGCCATCATCGACTATGACGACCAGCGCCCCGTTCGGCTCCAGCCAACCCTGGGTCAACTCGTCGGTAACCGCTTTGGCCAGCGCGGTATTCTCTTGCTGGCTATTGCTCGCGGCTGCCCCCAGGCTCATGCCGCCCGTAACCAACATGAGCATGACCAACGCTACTGCCGCGCGTCTGCATGGCATAGGCAGACTCTCCCTTGCATGCCGTAGTCGCACGCTACCGCTTTTCCTGGAACACTATCTTTAAGACCGCACCGGCTGTGCTTTGCTCCTTGCCCAGGAGCGAGGCATGGCGCAGCAGGAAAAGATAAGGGCTACGGGAGGCTAAGCGCGCCAACCGCGCTCATGGGCGATCTGCTCGCAGACACGGACATTTTCCTCGAACACCGGCGCCAAGCGCTGCAGCTCCTCCACCGTCAGCCACCGCAGTGCGGTCGCCTCGTCGCTGGCGACGTGCGCAGTGCCAGCTATGATGCGGCAGCTCCAGTAGTGCAGGAGGAAGGCACCGTCGCGCGACATGCCCTCGGCAACCTTCTTATCAGCCACCACATGCAGACCCACTTCCTCCAGGACCTCGCGCTGCAGCGCGGCCGGTTGGGTCTCGCCGGGTTCGATGCGACCGCTGACCGGGCACCAATAGCCGCGCCCTGCGGCCACATGATCGGAGCGTTTTACGAAAAGAAAGCGCCGGTCGCGCGCGATGATGGCGACCACTGCCTCGGCAACTCGCATAGCGCCCTCGACTTCCATGACTTAGGCACCACCGCTGAACGCTCAGTGCAGCTGATCGGCCGGAATGCTCGGAACACCCAGGCTGGGATGATTCGCGCTTGGCCGGTCCAGGTAATAACCTTGCACCAGATCGACCCCCAGATTGCGCAACATCTCCAAGGTAGCCGCATCTTCCACGAACTCAGCCACAACCCGTTTCTGGAGCCCGGCGGCAACATCGATCATCGCCTTCACGAACGCTTGATTATCCCGATTGTTGGGCAGATCGCGGATGAACATGCCGTCGATCTTAAGCACCTGTACGGCCAGGTATTTCAGGTAAGCGAAGGTCGCGAATCCCGATCCGAAATCGTCCAGGCACACAACGCAGCCGGTTTGCTGCAACAGCTCTATGAAGCGTTGTGCATCCTGCATCTCGGATACCGCGGCCGTTTCCGTCAGCTCGACGATCAATCGCTTGGGATCGACACTGTGACTGGCGAGCAAATTCTGAATGTACTGCGGCAGCCCCGGCTCGTCGAAGCTGCGTCCCGAAATATTGACCGCCAGCGCGGGAAGCTGCGGGTATCTGGCCAGAATCCCAATGCTCTGGCGGAGAACCCAGCGGTCGATCTCGAGAATCTGTCCTGTCTTCTCGGCTACCGGGATGAATTGCCCCGGCATCAGTAGCGCCCCGGGGCTGCTGGGATCCTGCATGCGTACCAGCGCTTCCAGATGACTGAGACGGCCGTCGGCAGCATGGTACACACCTTGGAAGTGCAGCTCGAACAGATCGCCGCTCAGAGCCGCTGCAATCCGGCGACTCCAGGACATGCGCTCGAGCATCACATCAGCGCCAGCGCGGTTGTGGTCGTAGATCGCCCAGGTATTCTTGCCTTGATCCTTGGCCTGATACATGGCCATGTCGGCATGCGCGACCAGTTCTTCGGCGTCCGTACCATGGGTGGGGAAGATGGCTATGCCCAGGCTGGCCGTCAGGCGAAGGTTGCTGCCTCGGAAGCGTAGCGGAATCGAGGATACAGCGTGC
The DNA here is from genome assembly GCA_964460035.1 of uncultured Alkalilimnicola sp. GTDB lineage: Bacteria > Pseudomonadota > Gammaproteobacteria > Nitrococcales > AK92 > CAYWPG01. Next base: position 220,159 of record CAYWPG010000001.1, on the reverse strand, counting down.
ACGATGCGCTCGGCCAGCCGAACGGCCTCTTCCTCGGAGGTGATCTCGGCGAGAATCGCGAACTCATCGCCCCCAAGGCGCGCCAACACCTCTCCGCCCCGCATCAAGCTGGCGACCGCGCCCGCAGCCCTGACCAGCACCGTATCGCCGGCTCGGTGCCCGAAGTTGTCGTTGATGTGCTTGAAATCGTCCAGATCGAAGTACATCAGCACGAAGCGCGATTCCACGCGCTGCGCCGTCTTGATCATGCGCTCCAGATGCTCCTGGAAACGGTGCCGATTGCACAGCCCGGTCAGCGGATCGTGCTCGGCCAGATACACCAGCTGCTGAGCCGTCTGACGCTCGTGAGTGATGTCCTCGTAGATCCACAGCCTTCCGATCAATCGTCCCTCGGTATCCATTACCGGATAAGACAGCTGTGTCAGCACCCGGCCATCGTAAAGATCCAGCTCGAAGCGCTCGCTGATCTCATGCGTATCCAGCACCCGCAGCACATGCCGCGATGCATGGTCGGGGCGAGCGAAACGGTGCGTAGAGTGTTCCAGCACTTCCTTGGTCGGCCGCCCCACCAGCTCTACCTGCTCGTCGATCCCCCACATGCGGCGAAACGCCGGGTTGACGTATTCGACGTCCCCGGCGCGGTCCTCGAACAAAATACCTATACTCATTCCCCCGAGCAGCGCCGCCATCCGTCCCTGCTCGCGTTGCGCCACCTCGCGCAGCATACGGTGTTCCTGCTCCGAGCGGCGCAGGGTCTCCAGCGCCCGCTCACGCTCGGACACATCCTGCAGCGTGCCCATGTACCGCTTGGGTTTCCCGTATTCGTCGCGGATACAGCGATAAGTAGGCGCCAGGTACCGTATCGGCCCCAGCTCGGGCGCGGTACGGAAAACGGTGGGCTGCGGCTGTTTGCCTTCCTCCATGGCCACGAAGGCTTGCTCTACCAGCGCCCGGTCGTCGGCGTGAATGCGCGCCAGATAGTCGGCCAGTGCAGGCGGCCGCTCGCCGGGCGGGAACCCCAGCAGGCAGAACATGCCCTTGGACCAGTAGCCTTCGCCGGTCTCGGCATCGAACTCCCAATGGCCCATTGCGGTATGCCGTTCGGCTCGCTCCAAGCGCTCGTTCGCCAGTTTCAAAGCGTTCTCCGCAGCCCTGCGCTCGGTAATATCCTGTACGATGGCGACGAACCGCGGAGCCTGCCCTGTGGGCACCACATACTGTAAAGAGAGCTCGACCGGCACGAGTTGACCGCTCTTGGTCTTGTGCCAGGTCTGCAGCCGTTGCGTAGTGACTTCCCCCGCCACCATGGGAGCAATCAGCTCGCGAAAGCGAGGCTCGGGATACTCGGGCGTGAGGTCATAGGGGTGAAGGCGGAGCAGTTCCTCCCGGCACCAGCCCACTTGTTGAATTGCGCCCTGATTGACATAGGTGAATTGCAGCGACTGGGCATCGAAGATGAACACCGCATCCAGCGTAAGATCCAGTGTGGTTCTGACATGTTCCAAATCGGCCTGCGCTTGTCGCAGCGCGGTGGCGTCCATCACATGCCCTTCGATAAAGCGCAGTGCGCCGTTCTCGTCGAAGACGCCCCGCCCGCGCTCGAATGCCCAACCCTCCTCCCCGGCGCGATTGATCGTCCGGTAGGTGATCTCATACTCGCGGCGCTGGGCGAGCGCAGCCCTGACCTGCTGGCGGACGAACTCCTTATCCTCGGGATGTATCAGATCGTCCAAGGTCAGGCCTCCGCCGCGCATAAAGTCCTCAGCGGTGTAGCCGGTCAGTCTTTCCACGCCTCCGGCTAGGTAGACCACGCCCCGGCGGCTGTCGTCGCGGCAACGGAACACGTATCCAGATACGGTGCCCAGCACCCGGAGCAGATTCTCCGTTGCACTCCAGCCTGCCCGGCGCACCAGCATGACTAGCGCCGCCATAATCAGCAGCGCGCAGCCCGCTCGAAATATGGGCACCGGCAGTCCCACCCACTGGACGAAATCGGCTTGGGTCGGCAGCCAGGCAAGCGCGCCGGTCGCTGCGAGCGAAACCACCGGCGTCAGCACCGCATATAAGATCGCGCCCAGGGCGCCCAATCTCAGGGGCAACCGCAGCATGGCTGTCCAAGAGTCGTTAGCAGGCTGTCTGGCGGCGAGCCAGCAGGCTGCCGCCGCCAACAGAGATGCCGGCGCGCCGATGAACAAACGCGCCCAGGCGGCCAGCGCCGATCGCGGCTCGGTTGCCCAGAGCAAAGACACCAGCAGACCGACACCGACTAACGCATACAACGACGCTGAAAAGGAGCGCAGCTGCGGCCGCAGCTCGATCAGCGAACGGCGGCCGAACTCCAGCAAAAAGACATAGGACGTGGGGAGCAACGCAGCGCCAACCCAATGCAGCCAGTCGATCTGCGGGTTTCGGAGCATCTCCCATTCGACGAACTCCAGCGCGCCATGAAAAAGGCCGAACAGCCCCAGAAACTGCAAGTGCAGCGTCAGCCGACGTATGGCTATGGGATGGCGCGGCAGTAGCAAGGCGCACACGCCAAGCACCACGAAAGCCAACCCGTAAATTTGGTAGATCAGCCCAAGGTGTACGTCCGTCCACTCAATCAAGCACGCATCCTCAAACCGCATAGCCGTAACGACACCGCGCAATGTCTGGGCGCGGCCCGCTTCCTTCCCCAAGCCAGGCAGCCTGGGCAAGCTACACGCAACCCAGGCTCAACCGCGCGTCTAGGCCATGCATAGCGTGCAGGGGCAGCAGCACTGCATCTGTCGGCGCCCGCCTGCGAGCACCGAGAAAATGGCAGGCGCGACGCTCCCCTTTAACCGCACTCTATGCAGCGGCTTAGGCGACTACCGGACCCGCCAGAGCCGTCGCGCGGGTATGCGCACGTTCCATTTATATCGCGGCCATACATCCCTTGGCTTCGCTCTCGCCGAATTTGCAAAACAGCGCATCGTGCCACCGTTAAGCCAGCGAGAACGAACGCTAGTTACTCTACCGAAGTATCGGCGATCGAGTGGGACTCTTTAGTGCGCTTGGCCGGCGTTTGTGTCCACAGCGTAAGCTCGGCAAAACCGCGGGCCTGACATCGCAATCGAAGCCAGAAAAGACACTTAGAATATTCTTTAGCGCTTGAACGGATTGCACACGGCCCTCATTCCGCCCCCCGGGAACAGCATGAGGGTCGGTAAAATGGACACGCTGCGTGTAGTGAAAACTCTCGGCCTAGCCGTAGGCCTGGCCTTCGCAAGCAGCACCTGGGCCAGCAACGATGTCACAGGCGAGATCGAGGCTATAGATGCCGAAGCGCAAACCATCACGGTACAAGGCATTGAGTTCCAAACCGACGAGCGTACCGATTACGACGACGGCTTGAAGCGCTTCGAGGATCTTGCCGTAGGTCAGCGCGTGGAAGTCGACTTCGAGTACCGGGACGGCCGTCATATCGCCACTGAGATCGAGCGGGAGAAGTAAGAGGATCCTCGCCGCGCGGCGCCGGCCCGCCTTCTTAAGGATCCGAGCGCTACGAGTCCGTTACGCGAAAGCCCCGGGCCGCACCTACTTGCGCCCGCTCACTGCAGAGCGGGCGCTGGCACGCCGTCGGACGCATCAGCGCCCGTCGTTGCGATCCCGCTAATCCTCGGCGTCCGGGAACTCACACACGGTGAACACCGTCAACCCCTGCTCGCGCAGCTTGGCCGAGCCTTTCAAATCCGGCAGGTCTATGATGGCAGCGCACTCCAGCAGCTCCGCGCCCAGCCGGCGGATCAGGCTGGCCGCCGCCAGCATGGTACCACCGGTGGCGATCAGATCATCCACCAAGACCACCCGATCGCCCGCTTTCAACGCGTCGCGGTGCAGCTCGACCTCGGCGGTTCCATACTCCAGCGTGTAACTCTCGGACACCGTGTCGAACGGCAGCTTACCCTTCTTGCGTACGGGCACGAAGGAAGCGTTCAACTCGTAAGCCAGCGGCGAGGCGACTATAAAGCCGCGGGCATCGACGCCCACCACCGCGTCGACCTGCTGCGGATGGTAGCGATGCACGAAGGCATCGATAAGAATGCGGAACACGCGCCGATCCTGAAGCGCGGTGGTGATATCGCGAAACATCACCCCCTGCTTCGGCCAGTTCGGCACCGTCCGTATGGCCGCCTTGACGATATCGCCGAAATACTCCATGCCCTACCCAGCCTTACTGCAGCGAATTAGCCCAGGAACATGAATTTGAGCACGAACAGGGCGGCAATCACCAGCAGCGCCGGATTGAGCTGGTGGAAGCGGCCGCTGGCCAGCTTCACAGCCACATAAGTGATAAAGCCCAGCGCAATTCCATCGGCGATGGAGAACGCCAGCGGCATCGCGATGGCGGTTACCAGAACCGGCGCGGCGTCGGTGACATCTTCCCAGTCGATATGCGAAAGGCTGCTGGTCATCAGCGTGGCGACATACAGCAGCGCCGGCGCGGTCGCAAACGCGGGCACCATGGACGCCAACGGCGAGAAGAACAGCGCGAGCAGGAACAGAACGGCAACCACTACGGCAGTGAGCCCGGTCCGGCCACCGGCGACGATGCCCGCGGTGCTCTCTATATAACTGGTCGTGGTGGAGGTTCCCAGCGCAGCACCCGCCATGGTCGCCCCGCTATCGGCCATCAATGCACGGCCAAGACGCGGCAGGTTGCCCTTCTCATCCAACAGGTTGCCCCGGTGCGCGGCGCCGATCAGCGTACCGGAGGTGTCGAACAGGTCCACGAACAGGAATGCGAAGATGACGCTGACCAAGCCGATGTTCAGCGCGCCGGCCACGTCCATCTGCAGAAACGTGGGTGCCAGGCTAGGCGGCGCAGAGGCAAACCCTTGATACTCGACCAGGCCCAGTAGCCAGCCCACCAGCGTCACGGCGATGATGCCGAGCATAACGGCCCCCATCACACGCCGTGCCGCCAGCGCGCAGATGAGCACGAAGCCGAAGGCCGTAAGCAGCGCCGCCGGCGAGCTGACATCGCCCAGCGTTACCAGCGTGCCGGGGCTGGCAACGATAATATTGGTGTTGTGAAGCGCGATAAGTGCCAGAAACAGCCCGATTCCGGCCGCTATCCCCAGCCTCAACGCCAGCGGAATGCTATTGATCACCCACTCGCGGATACGGAAGATGCTGAGCAGGAAAAACAACACGCCGGACAGGAACACCGCGCCCAGCGCCACCTGCCAGCTGTAACCCATTTGTCCCACCACTGTGAAGGTGAAGAAGGCGTTCAGGCCCATGCCCGGGGCCAGCGCGATCGGGTAGTTGGCAAGCACCCCCATGATCAGGCTGCCTATCGCCGCGGCCAGACAGGTGGCGGCGAACACCGCACCGTAGTCCATGCCCGCGCTAGATAGCAGGCTGGGATTGACGACGATGATGTACGCCATCGTCAGAAAGGTCGTAATACCCGCTAAGACCTCTGTTTTGACATCGGTCCCATGCGCCTTGAGTCCGAATAGCCGCTCCAGCATCGAATCCCCCGCAAACGCGTCTAAGCTCTGGCAGGAGCAGCCCTGTCCCCGCCACCATCGACATGCCGGTTGTGGGCGGGCTTCGGGCTCCGCCTGACCCGCACGGCTAAGCGCGCTTCCCCACAACACCCGATCGCGGCCTCAGCCGGAAGCTAATGCGCGGCTGCGACAGCGATCGCAAAATCAAGTCGCCGGATCGGCTGCCAAACGCCGTGGCAACCGTCCCTGGCGTTATCTCACGCCGCTACCGGTACCGGCGTGGGCGTCCGAGCCGCCACCCGCGCGGGGTGAAGGCTATGCAGCAGGTACAGCAAGGCGGTCAACAAAACCACCGCGCCGCCTTGATGCGCTACGCCCAACACGATCGGTACCTGCAGTACCAACGTCGAGATCCCCAACGCGACCTGCAGCAACGCAGCCGCGAGCAGAAAATGAACGGCGATCCGCGCCTGGCGCGGCAACGCCCTGCGCAACGCGACCAGCCAGAATGCCGCCACGGCGGCGAAGGTCAGCAGTGCGATCCATCGGTGCGCGAACTGTATGGCGATGGGATTCGCGAGCAGATTTCGCGGCCACGGCTCCAAAGTCCACATCCCCTGGGGGATCCACTGTCCGTTCATCAGCGGAAAGGTGTTGTAGAAAAACCCGGCGTGCGTGCCGGCAACGAAAGCCCCGAACAGTATGGTCACAGCAACGAGCACCAGCAGCCCCCAGGCGGCGCGCCGCAAGCCGCTACCGGCACCGTCTGCGGCACTGGCGCCGCGCGGCTGCAGGATGTCCATCGCGAACCAGAGCATCAGCGAGTAGATGAGTAACGCGAGCCCAAGGTGCGCGGCAAGGCGGTAGTGGCTCACATGCGGCACGTCGACCAAGCCGCTGCTCACCATGTACCAGCCCATGAAACCCTGCAGCCCGCCCAGCACGAGCAGCCCGGAAAGCTTGATTGTCGTGGGCGTGTCGAGCCTGCGCTTGGAGAGGAAATAAACGAAGCCGGCGAAGAACACTACCCCGATCAAGCGCCCGGCCACGCGGTGCCAGTACTCCCACCAAAAGATGAACTTGAACGCCTCCAGCGACATGCCCGCGTTGACCTGCTGGTACTGCGGCGACTGGCGGTAGAGCTCGAACGCTTCCAGCCAGGCGCGCTCGCTTAGCGGCGGGATAATGCCCATGATCGGCTCCCAGACCACTATCGACAGTCCCGACCCAGTCAGGCGCGTAGCGCCGCCGATCACGATGATTGCTGCAACCAAGCCGCAGCAAGCCAGCAGCCAGATAGCGATGGCGCTATTGCCGGCACGCGTTTCCGTGCTCGAACTCGTGGGCATGTTCATGGACATTGCTCCGGAATCAGCCAGTGCTAACTTGCGCGTACTTTAGCGGTATCTGACGCTAAGGCAAAGCGCAATGGCGATTTTTCCAGAGCGGGCGATACGGTTGGAACGCATCTGGAACACATCCTTGGGGCGGCGTTTTACCCGGGCGAAGCCCGCTTTGTTACCGCAGCTGGAGGAATCATTCGCGCCCGGGCGCCCAACAGCGGCTTGTGGCCACCGGCCTGTATGAAGCGACTATGGGTGGGAGCGGTGCCCTCGCCGCGAATCCGAGCCCCAACCGCTAATCCTGGAAAACCCTTTGCGACCACCATGGGCCCGCACCAAAGAGGCATCGATCGCTGACTAACAGCTCCAGCGAGCGCCTGCGCAGCAATCGGAACACCTGCCGCCATTGTCGGTCAGGCCGATGCGAAACTGCCTGCCGGAAGCCATCGCGGCCGGGCCGAACGCGGGCCTGGTCGCGCCTAACTCGTACCCGAGCCCGCCGGACGTGATCCTTCACTCCCCACGATGCGCCAAGGTTGCGTAAACTCTAGCGGTTCCGATCGGAACCGCCAGCGACCCGATCGGGTCGAATGTCAGGTCGCTGCCGCTTTCTCTGCCTCTGCTGCTCCGGAGCCTGTTCATCCCTCATGTCCGACGTCATCCGTATCCAAGGCGCGCGCCAGAACAACCTCAAGAACCTGGACCTCGAGCTTCCCCTCGGAGAGCTGATAGTGGTCACCGGGGTGTCGGGGTCCGGAAAATCGTCGCTGGCCTTCGATACCGTCTACTCGGAAGGCCAACGCCGTTATGTAGAGACCTTTTCACCTTACGCCAGGCAGTTCCTGGACCGCATGGACAAGCCGGCGGCCGATCGCATAGAGGGTATCCCGCCGGCCATAGCCATAGATCAGACCAATCCGGTACGCAGCTCGCGCTCCACAGTGGGCACGATGACCGAGCTCAACGACCACCTGAAGCTGCTGTTCGCGCGCGCTGCCAGGCTCTATTGCCGCAGCTGCGGCCGGCTGGTGCAGCGGGACACGCCCGATGGCATCTACGGCCGTCTGATCGCCCGCGCTCCGGGCCGACGCGCGATCATCGCCTTCGACGTGGCAGTTCCGCCAACCATGTCACCCCAGACGATTTGTGCGGAACTGGCCAAACAAGGCTACACGCGCACCCATAGCGTGACGGACGAGCGGATCGAGGTAATCCAGGATCGCCTGCGCATAGAGCCCGAGAATCGCAGCCGGATGGTCGAGGCGCTGGAGACGGCGCTGCGGCTAGGGCGCGGCCGCGTCACGGTCTACCCGCTCAACGAGGCCCGCGAGCCCGAGGCGCCGTGGCGTTTCTCGGCAGAGCTGCATTGCGCGCAGTGCGACATCGCTTACACCGAACCCAGCCAAAGCCTGTTCTCGTTCAACTCGCCGCTGGGCGCCTGCGAAACCTGCCGCGGCTTCGGCCGCACCATGGGCATCGACTATCGTCTGGTCATCCCGGACGAGCACAAATCGCTGGCCGCCGGCGCTATCAAACCGTTTCAGACCAAGAGCAGTGCCGAATGCCAGCGCGATCTGCTGCGCTACGCGCGCGCTCGCGGGGTGGCCACCGACATCCCCTGGCGCGAACTGTCCGAAGCCGACCGCCAATGGGTCATCCAAGGCGACGACAAAGGCTGGTACGGGGTAGCTGGCTATTTCGACTGGCTGGAGTCCAAGAGCTACAAGATGCACGTGCGGGTACTGCTGTCCAAGTACCGCGCCTACGATACCTGCACCAGCTGCGGCGGCGCCCGCCTCAAACCCGATGGCCTGCTCTGGCGCCTGGGAAATCACGAAGACTCCGACGCGGTAATAGACCGCGCGCGTCGCTTCCGGCCCGTGGACAGCCAACTGCCGGAGAACGCTTTTCTAGGGCTGCCGGGCCTTTCGCTGCACGACATCATGCTGCTGCCCCTGGAGCGGGCGCGCGACTTCTTCGAACGGGTGCACCTGCCCGCACCGCTGGACGAAGCGGCCGAGCTGGTCCTGGACGGCATACGTACCCGTTTGCGCTACCTCTGTCAGGTCGGGTTGGGCTACCTGACCTTGGATAGGCAGTCGCGCACCCTTTCGGGAGGCGAGGTACAGCGCATCAACCTCACCACGGCCCTGGGCACCTCGCTGGTCAACACGCTGTTCGTGCTCGACGAGCCGTCCATCGGTCTGCATCCGCGCGACATGGCTCGTATTAACGAGGTGATGTTGCGACTGCGCGATGCGGGCAACTCCCTGCTCGTCGTAGAGCACGATCCGCAGGTCATGTTTGCCGCCGACAAGATCCTGGATATAGGGCCAGGGCCCGGCGAGCGTGGCGGCCGAATCGTCTTCTACGGCCCGCCCCACGAGCTGCTGCAGGCCGACTCGCTAACCGCGCAGTATCTGACCGGCCGGCGCCGCGTCGTTACGGAACGGCCGACACGCCCTGCGCCGGAACACTGGCTGGAAGTGCATGGCGCGAGCGAGCACAATCTCAAAGACATCGACGTACGCATCCCGCTTGGCCGGCTGGTCTGCTTGACCGGAGTTTCCGGCTCGGGCAAATCGACCCTGCTGCAGGATGTGCTCTACAACGCGCTCGCTACATCCAAGGGACATCCGGCCGAGCGTCCTGGAGCGTTTCGCGAAATCATTGGCGACCATCACTTCGACGACGTGGTACTGGTGGACCAGTCCGCCATAGGCAAGACCACGCGCTCCAACCCCGCCAGCTACGTAGGCGCTTTCGACGCCATACGCAAAGCGTTTGCGCAGGAGCCGGAGGCCATCGCACGCGGCTACACCGCCGGCACCTTCAGCTTCAACTCCGGCAACGGCCGCTGCCCGGCCTGCGGCGGCAACGGCTTCGAGCACGTGGAGATGCAGTTTCTCTCCGATGTGTACCTGCGCTGTCCGGACTGCAACGGCAGCCGCTACCGGCCCGAGGTACTGGAGGTCAAGCTGGCACCGTCCGCCGGCCTGGACAGCGACCCCAAGTCCATCGCCGACGTGTTGGAGATGACCGTTAGCGAGGCATGCGAGTTCTTCCGCGACTACCGCGATGTAATCAAGAGCCTGGAGCCGCTGCAGGCCGTAGGGCTTGGCTATCTCAAGCTGGGGCAGCCGGTGCCTACGCTTTCCGGCGGCGAGTCGCAGCGACTGAAACTCGCCGGCCACCTCGCGGCCAGCAGCGGCAAGCGCAGCCGCAACAAGCTCCTGTTCCTGTTCGACGAGCCCACCACCGGACTGCACTTCGAGGATGTGCGCGTGTTGCTGACTGCCTTCGAGCGGCTCATAAACGAAGGCCACTCGGTGGTTGTTATCGAACACAACCTGGACGTGATTGCCGCTAGCGACTGGCTGATCGACCTCGGTCCGGAAGGGGGCGATGCCGGCGGTGAAGTCGTGTTTGCCGGTCCGCCGTCAGCCATCGTCGACTGCCCGCACAGCCACACGGGCCAAGCGCTGAAGCAGTATCTAAGGGCTTTCGAAGAACCCGCCCGGGCGCAGACCGCCACTGCACCTGCCGCACCAGGGGGCTCCAAGGAGCCGGTGGCTATTCGTATCCACCACGCGCGCGAACACAATCTGAAAAACATCGATGTACAGATTCCGCGCGAGAAGCTCACCGTGATCACCGGCTTGTCCGGCTCGGGCAAGAGCACGATCGCCTTCGACATCCTGTTCAACGAAGGTCAGCGGCGTTATCTGGAGTCGCTCAATGCCTACGCGCGTCAGTTCGTGCAACCGGCGGCGCGGCCGGACGTGGACGCGATCTATGGAATTCCGCCCACTGTCGCCATCGAACAGCGCACCAGCCGCGGCGGCCGCAAGAGCACAGTCGCCACCATGACCGAGCTTTATCACTTCCTGCGGCTACTGTTCGTCAAGCTTGGCACCCAGTACTGCCCGAACTGTCAGATCCCCATTCAGGCGCAGAGTCTGGAGGCTATCCTGGCGCATATCCAGCGCAGCCATCGCGGCCAGCAGGTAAGCTTGTTCGCGCCGCTGGTCAGCGCGCGCAAAGGCTACTACACCGACCTGGCCAAATGGGCCGCAGGCAAAGGGTTCGAGCATCTGCGCGTCGATGGCGAGCTGTTACCCACCGCCAACTGGCCCCGCCTGGATCGCTACAAGGAACACGACATAGACTTGCCAGTAGGCCAGATCCAGATCGCGCCCGCCAGCGAACAGACCTTGCGCAGCCTGCTGCGCAGAGCGCTCGATTATGGCAAAGGCGTGGTCAAGCTCTGGGTAGACGGCGACGAGCAGCTGTTCTCTACCGAGCGTGCCTGTCCTAGCTGCCACCGCAGCTTTCCCCCGCTGGACCCGCGGCTGTTCTCGTTCAACTCCAAGCTCGGCTGGTGCGAGGACTGTTACGGCACCGGCGAGCTGATCATAGGTTTCGATGCCGAACAGACCGGCGAAGAAGCGGCCTGGGATGCGCTGGAAGATGTTCGCCCCTGCCCGACCTGCGAGGGCAAGCGGCTCAACCCCACCGCTCTGGCCGTTCGCTTTCAGGGGCGCAGCATAGACAGCTACACCGCGCTGTCCGTCGACCAAGCCGAGCAGCTGTTCCAGCAGATGCAGCTGCAAGGTCGAGAACAGGAGGTCGCTCGCGACATCCTGCCCGAGCTGCGCGCGCGCCTTGCCTTCCTCAAGGAAGTCGGCCTTGGCTACTTGAGCCTGGATCGCGCAGCGCCCACCCTTTCCGGCGGCGAGGCTCAGCGCATTCGGCTGGCAGCTCAGCTCGGCTCCAACCTGCAGGGCGTGTGCTACGTGATGGACGAGCCCACCATAGGCCTGCACCCGCGCGACAACCGTATGCTGCTGGACACGCTCGCCCGACTGGAAGGCAAAGGCAACACCATCGTAGTGGTCGAGCATGACGAAGACACCATCCGGCGGGCCGAACATGTCATCGACCTGGGCCCTGGCGCCGGCGCAGGCGGTGGCCAAGTCGTGGCTGCCGGCACCGTAGCGGACTTGCTCGCCAACCCGCGCTCGATCACCGGCCGTTATCTGGCCAAACCACTGCCGCATCCGCTGCTTGGCAGCCGGCGCGAGCCTGCCGAGCAATGGCTGCGCGTCGAGGGAGCGAGCCTGCACAATCTCAAAGGAATCGATGCCGCCTTCGGACTGGGCCGTCTCAATTGCGTTACCGGCGTATCCGGCTCGGGCAAAAGCTCTCTGGTCCGCGGCGTGCTCTATCCGAACCTGAAGCGCCTGCTCACTGCCAAAGGCAGGGCCGAGCTTAGTGGATGCACCGCCCTCACCGGCTGGCAGGCGGTGGATCGGGTGCTGGAAGTCGATCAGACACCGATAGGAAAAACGCCCCGCTCATGCCCGGCCACGTACATAGGCTTCTGGGACGAGATCCGCAAGCTCTTTGCGCAAACCGAAGAAGCGCGCCTGCGCGGCTACGACGCGGGGCGCTTCTCGTTCAACAGAGCCGAGGGTCGCTGTCCGGGCTGTGAGGGACAGGGGGTCAAGAGGATAGAAATGAGCTTCCTGCCCGATGTCAGCGTGCCCTGCGAGCTGTGCCGCGGCAAGCGGTTCAACCCGGAAACGCTTGCTGTGCTGTACAAGGGGCGCTCCGTAGGGGATGTGCTGGAAATGAGCGTGGACGAAAGCGTGGAATTCTTCAGCGCCATCCCGAAAGTGCACCATGCGCTGAAGCTGCTGCAGGATGTGGGACTGGGCTATCTCACGCTGGGCCAGCCCAGCCCCACCCTATCCGGTGGCGAGGCGCAGCGCATCAAGCTGGTCAGCGAACTGGCCAAGGCGCGTCCAGACCTGAGGGGCCGCAAGCCGCCGCATACGCTTTACGTCCTGGACGAGCCCACGGTGGGGCTACATATGGCCGATGTGGAGAAGCTGATCCACGTGCTGCACCGACTGGTCGATGTAGGCAATACGGTGGTACTGATCGAGCATAATCTCGATCTGATCGCGGAAGCCGACCACCTCATCGACTTGGGCCCGGAAGGGGGCGACGGGGGCGGCGAGCTGACTGCCGCCGGCACGCCGGAAGAGGTAGCGCTACAGCAAACGCACACCGCAGCGGTGCTAAGAGAATTCTTGTCCGAACGAGCCCCGCAAGGCGTCGTAGTCTGACGCCTTCCTCATACGGCAAGCGGCCTGCCAGCCCGCTATACTCGCGGGCGGCGTACAGCCGTCGCTTGTAGTCTGTTCCTCGTTACCCCGCTGGGAAACGATAAGGGAGGAATTCGTCGCTGTGGGCCGGGCTTGCGGGGCCGTCCTGTAGCGGATTGCGGTCGGCCCCCTGCGAGGTTGAGATTCGCGCACAGGCCCCTTAATTGGCGTCGGTATCTTTCTTGATACCTAAGCGCTGCTCGGCCGCCGAAATCAATGCAGCTACCGTAGCGCGTGTCGAGCGAGCCGAGAGCCCGCCTCGCGAAGTGAACATTATCTGTGGTTTAACCCTGCCAACGCCGCGCTGCACGGCCGTTCCCAGCTCAACCGTAGGCGGTTGGTTCTGTTTGGTCACGAGCCGTATGATCGTCGACTGCGGTCCGATGATAGTCAGAGTTACCTCTACGACATCATCCTTACGCTTAGCGGACAGCTTCACGTCGGCTCGTTCAAGCTCTTCCGCAGGCATGGCCACCGCCTTCTTAACGAGCCGTTGCAGCATGGCATCGCATGCTTGAACCCAGCGTGCTTCGTAATCCGGGTCCCCCCGCCACTTGTTCAAGAGGTCAGCAGAAGACAGATGTTTCATTGCAGGCGTCCTGTGTAGCCGCGCTCTCGAATGTTAGCTAATGGTAATTATAACGCGTCCGAGAGCAAGGCATCGGCAACCATTGCGAGCGCCGGCGCAGAGGCGCAAATCAGCGCCTGCCCCAACGACCCCGTCCCGGATCCATGATCCACATTCCTTGCGCTGGGCACATCTCGACCAAGCCGCAAATCGCTCGCCCGAACCAGGGAAATACCCCTTCCAACAGCAAGACGGCCCATGCGGCCGCTCGCCGGTATGTAGGCTAACACGAGTCCGGCCTCCATCGGCGACCTTCGCTACGCTGTCCCGCGGCCTAGGCACTGGGCACGCTGGAGCCAACGAGCCGGATAGATTCGAAACGCCCATGGAGTATAACCGATGCGGCATGGAGATACGGAGCGATCCCCCCGCCCATCGGTGTCCGCCGAGTTAGCCCTATTCCCTTATCGACCGTTCGCCGACAATGTGTAGCCTTGCCACGTCGGCACCGCGATCATCGCCCCGGCACCCGGTCAAGCCATCGGTTCAGACGCGCGCCGCTGCCCGCAATAAGCGCCTTCCCCAATCACCGGCCACCGACGAGAGCGGGCACCTGACCAAGAACTGGGAAAGACGCTCTGAACCGACAGATTAGCAGTTCGGTGCCGGAGCCGTTACTCCGTAATCGGCAGTATTCTAGCCCAATGACAGCGTACACCGTCCAGCCCTTCCCGCGCCAGCGCGCATTCAGAGCCAGCCTGGCCGGCCTGCGTGCACCCTAGGGCCCGCTGCGACACGCGAACCGGACGCTGGAATCCGGCAGCCCTTGGCGTAACCTGCGCGATCTCGTCGGCCTAGCGGAACCTCTGGGGTCAGAACGCGCGCTGACGCCAGCCACCGACGCAGCGCCCCCTGCGATGGGAAGCTTACAATCCGCGGCCGGCAGCGGATGGCGGAGGACAAGCGTTATCGCTTGAACGACATATGGGCCCTATGGGGATTCGGGCCGCGCCAGATAAAGCCTTCGAAGTAATAATGCAGGAAAGACAAGGTCAGTATGACGATGCCGACCAACGCGTAGTGCTGATAACTGGAAAGCAGGTAGGCGATGGCGACCGACAGCAGGGGCAACAACAGTACCGGCGGCAGCCGGGTGAAGTAGGTCAGCCTATAGACGAGATTCACCGGCCGCTCTCGATTGCGATTGGTATCGTGCGTGATGTAGACCATATAAGCGGTCACATCGTGAATGACTCGCGGCACGAGAATCACGAACAGCGTGTAACCGATCTCGTTGATCAGGAAGGCCGATGCCAGCAGCGCCACATTGCCCCACAAGTACCAGATGCCGACGGCGTGCTTGGCTGTGCGGCTAAGCCGCAACGCCAGTACTATGGTGCCGGCGCAGAGCGCCGCCGCCGCGTAGGCGAGCAGCTCGTACAGACTCAGCGGGCCGATCGCCCAGTGGCCGAGGCGAGCTTGCCCATACACGTTCACGTAGATCGCGAAGCCTGCGAAGACGGATAACCACTTCCACAGCCGGTAGGTCAGCGATGGCGGCGTGCCCAGCATCATCAGCGTCAAGCCGAGCTGCTGAGCCAGCACATGGTAGATGGTGTAGAACGCGAAGAAGATGAACAGCAGCTGGCGCGCGTGCGGCTGGGGCCCGAAATAACCGCCCGCCGCGATCAGCGCGAACACTGCCAGCGGCCAGAACAGGCTATGCCGGTAATGACTCAAATACTCCTTGTCCGCCATCGTGAGCAGACTGGCGATGATATGCGGCAGGCCGAATACCACCGTCCAGAACGGCCATCGTTCCGGATCGGCGGGCAGATATTGCCGCAGCAGGATACCGTCCAACATAACGGCATCTACGATCACCACCGCTAGCGCCAACGGAATGATCGCGTACAGCGCCAGTAACCACCGACAGTCGAGAAGGCGCATCGCCACGTCGCTTTCTATTCGGGTACCGGCTTGCGTAGGCGTGTCCATGGCAGATCCCCGTCTCGTCGGTTCGGGGGCAACAGCCCCTAATGCTTTGAGTAAAGCACATACCGGCTGAGAGTGAAGGCAAGGGCGGATATGCAGCCGGGAAGCCGCAGAGTAGCGCTCACGGGCAGGCGGTGCAGCCGCGAGAGCCGCCGTTTGGAAAGTCTTCGAATGGCAAAAGAGGACAGGAGGCGGCCTGGGTCGGCTCGCCTCCCAAGAACATGGCTCAGGACGCCGTTTGCGCTGCCAGCCGCTCGACGGCCGCAGCCCGCAGGCCCCGCTTATCGATCTTTCCGGACGCGATGCGCGGCAGTTGCTCGGTCTGCAGCCACACGAACTCCGGTACCTTGAACCTGGCCAGGTGCTCGCCTACATGGCGCTGAATGTCATCGGCGCTTACCGGGGGCTCCGGCTTGACCATCACAGCCGCCGCCAGCCGCTCGCCCAGGCGCTCGTCCGGCACCCCGAATACGGCGACCTCGAGCACCGCCGGATGCTCATAGATCACGGCCTCGACTTCCTGGCACGCGATGTTCTCGCCGCCACGAATGACCATATCCTTGGCGCGATCCGTGATGTAGATAAAGTCCTCGTCGTCCATGTAGCCCAGATCGCCGCTGTGCACCCAACCATCGGTCAGCGTCTGCGCGGTGTCCTCGGGCTTGTTCCAGTAACCCGAGAAGTTCATCGCTCCTTTGATCCAGATCTCGCCGATCTCGCCGCGCGGCAGCTCGTTGCCCGCCTCGTCGACCACCTTCACGGAGACCAGCGGCGGAAGAGGACGTCCGCAACTACGCGGACGCGCAGCAAGCGCCGGGCCGGCGTGACCGGCGGTCAGGGAGTTGGTTTCCGTCATCCCGTAGCCGGCGCTGGCGGCACCGCCGGGCAACGCGTCCTGAATCTTGCGCGCCTGTTCGGGGGCCATGGCCGCACCGCCCCCTCCCATGGACTTTAGGCTGCTCAAGTCGTACTTGCCGAAGTTCGGCGACTGCACCATTTCCCAGGCCATGGTCGGAACGCCATGGAAGTGGGTAATGCGCTCGCGCTCGACGATCTTCAGTGCCTCCTCGGCATCCCACTTGTACATGCCCACCAGCTTGCGCCCGGACCGCCAACTGCCCAACGCCTGCACGATCAACGCTTGGGTGTGGAACAGTGGACCGGTGAGAATCATCGCCTCTTGGTGCGGGCTGGGCTCGACCGCTACCCCCGACTCGATGGCGCGAATAGCGGCCCCCGCTTCGAAACCGATGAGCGCTGCAAGCACCGCTCGCTGCGTAGACAGCACGCCTTTGGGGTGCGCCGTGGAGCCCGAGGTATAGATAATCGTCGCGTTGTCTTCCAGCTCCACCGCGGGCGCAGGCATCGCTGCACCGGGGGCGGGCAGAAAATCCTGCCAGGCGATGGCCTTCACGGCTGCCTGCGCCAGCTCCTCGCTGCTGCTGCGAGCAGCAACGACGATCAGATCCTTATGCTGCGCATCGATACGGGCCAGACGTTCGTTATCCACGAACAACAGCTTCATGCCGCTGTCTTCGATGCCATAGCTCAGCTCTTCGCGCGTCCACCAGGCATTGAGCGCTACGGCTACGCCGCCCACCGCCACGATGCCCATGAAGCTGAATAGCCACTCCGGGTAGTTGCGCATGGCAATGCCGACGCGGTCGCCCTTGCGGATACCCAGCTCCTGCAGTCTATTGGCCACGCGGCTCGCCAGCTGCCAGGTTTCGGCGTAGCTGTAACGCTCGTTCTCGTACACGAAGAACGGAAGGTCGGCGAACTGCTCGGCCGAGCGCTGCAGGTACTCGCGCAGATTTGGCGGCGCATTCTTGAAGAAGCGGTATGTCGTACCCTGAGCCGGATGATCGATCAGCTCGTACGGCCCGCCCGGCCCAACCAGTTGCTCGACAGTCGGTGTTGTTTCGTTGGTCACTCTAACGTCTCCCCCGTGTTTCAAGCGCGAGCATGGCCACTGAACCGCAGGCTTGAGACTGTCGCGCAAATGCCCAAGCAAACATCAGTCTCGGTCCGACCGCCCTGCGGCTGGCTCCGGCTCACGCCGCGGCACCGGCTGGCAGCTTCGGCACCGCACAACCCCTGCAAAATGTTGCAAAAGCGCGCATTGTTGCAGCAGTGCAGCAACCGAGCTTGCCATGGCCAGCTGCTTAATCTGCGGTGTCCCCGAAGCCGCGGTCAAGCAAAGAGTTCACGCTCGAGAAGAAGAAAATCTTATACTCGCTCAAGCAACGGTCACTAAACACTTCATAACCAATAGCTTATAAGCTTCTTGTTCTTCTCACTGTTCTTGCGCTGGGCCAACCCTTTGGAAACTCTCTTCGCTGCCGATAAGCACGCAAGAAGCCGGACTTTTATGCTGTCCGGTCCAGCCCTCGCTTGTCGGTTATTCAGCACAAGGTTGCGGTTCATGCGAATCCTGATTGCTGCGCTATTGTTGACCTTTCCGTTGGCACCCGCGGCAGAGACTTTCCGAGGGTTGCCATGGGGCGCGGACGCTGCAGAAGTGATCGAACGCAACGGCCCTCCCACTCGGGAAGTGGGGGACTGCCTGGCCTACTTCGGTATCATCGCGGAGCGCGAGGCCACCATCCTCTACTGTGTAGGCGAGCAAGGTCTTTATCGGGGCGCTTATGTGTTCCGACCGCAGCACGGGATCAACCACCAGCGCTATGTCGATGACTACGCGCGGTTACAGCAGCTGCTCGAAGAACGCTATGGCGAGCCCAGCCGGCACGAGGTGGCC
Organism: uncultured Alkalilimnicola sp.; assembly: GCA_964460035.1. Lineage (GTDB taxonomy): Bacteria > Pseudomonadota > Gammaproteobacteria > Nitrococcales > AK92 > CAYWPG01. Next base: position 201,839 of record CAYWPG010000001.1, on the reverse strand, counting down.
TGGCGCGACCCACGCCTGAGCGGTCCCCCGGCTCATTGGGGGTTCCGTATCGCCCAAGGGGAACTCGCGCTGCGCACCGAATGGCAGACAGCCGACAAGCACATCTTCATGGTGATGGAGAAAGTGGCGGATGGCCGGGGCTTTGTCAGCCATTACCTTGGCTATGAAGACCCGGAAGTGGCCGCTGCGCGCCGTGCGCTAGAGTGGGAGCTTTGACGAGCGCGCAGGGCGGTTGTATACCCAGGCTGGTCTCTACTCGGCACCTGCGAGATGGCCCAGCGCCTCGCGAATCTCGCTCGCATCGACAGGCCGCACTACCCGCGCAAGCTCTCTGCCGCGACTGAGAAAGACCAAGGTAGGCCAGAGCTTGACGCCGAAGGTGCGCCCTAGCCTGCGCCCGCGACCGTCCTCGACCTTGATGTGGCGAATCTCCGGATGTTCGGCCAGCGCCGCTTCGATCAACGGCTGAGCGCGCCGGCAGTACCCGCACCAGGGCGTACCGAACTCGATCACCACGGGCTCCTGCAGCGCATCGATCTCCTCGCGCGAAGGAGGGCTCTGGGAATAAGTCTTGCTCTGGATCATTCACAGCCTCTATGCGCTATGGCGCCGAACTCCGAAAGCGCAATCGCCATATCAGGTCTATCCTGGTCCGGGGCAAGGCCTGCGGATCGCCCGCAATGCCTGCCCGGACCCGAGCTTCTTAACGCATGTGGTCAGTGCATGCGCAAGCAAGGGGCGGCCCTTAAGGCAACCGCCCGGGGCCGCGCTTGCCTCAAACGCCAGCAGCCGCGCCAGCCCGCTGCCGCTCCGCTTCCTGCAACTGACGCCACATCAGCTTACCTGTAGGCGATTTCGGAAGCTCGTCAACGAACTCTACCAGCTCCGGGCACTTATACGCTGCCATATTCGCCCGGCACCAATCGATAATCTCCTGTTCGGTGGCGGATTGGCCGGCCGCCAGCACCACCAGTGCCTTGACGGTTTCGCCGCGTCTGGGATGGGGCGAGGCGATGACACAAACCTCGCGGATTGCTGGGTGCGCGTACATCAAGGACTCGACTTCGGTGGGCCAGACCTTGAAACCCGAAGCATTGATCATGCGCTTGATGCGGTCGACGATGAAGAAATAGCCCTCTTCGTCGTAATAACCCAGGTCTCCGGTTCGGAAGAATCGCTTCCCATCGAATTCGATGAACGCTTCGGCCGTCGCTTCGGGGCGGTTCCAGTAGCCCTGGAAGACCTGCGGCCCGGCGACGATGATCTCCCCGGTCTCCCCCGGCCCGCATTCTGTGAGCGTGTCTATATCGAGCACCCGCGCGTCCGTGTTGCAGATGGGAATACCCAGACACTGTGCCTTGGGGGCATTGGGCGGATTGCTATGCGAGGGCGCGATGGTTTCCGACAAGCCATAGCCCTCCAGATAGCGCAGCCCGGTCAGCTCGTACAGCTTCTGGGCCACCGCGGCCGGCATCGCCGCACCGCCACCGCCTATATGGCTGAGGCTGGACAAATCGAACTTATGTACATCGGGATTGGCCAGAAAGTCGATGGCCATAGTGGCGATGTTCACCCATGAGCGGACCTGGTAGCGCTGGATCAACTGCCCCGCCACGTCACGGTCCCAACGAGTCATCAGCACGATGGTGGCGCCGACATAGATTGGTCCGTTCATCGACATTTGCATCCCCGTCACGTGGAACAGCGGCAGCGTCGCCAGCACCACGGTATCAGCACTGGAAGGATTCCAGGTCACGCCAATGACGGTGGTGGCCATCGCCGAGCGGTGCGTGTGCATGCAACCTTTGGGATTGCCGGTGGTACCGGAACTATATGGAAACACGCACAAATCGTCCGGGCCGGCGGTATGCGGTCCGGGCCGGCGGCCGGCGGCGAGCACGTCGTTCCAGCGGTGAATGCCCTCTCCCGCAATGTGCTGGGTGGGTTGCCGCACCGCCTCCGGCAGCTCCAAGTCGGTGGGTTGGCGGATGTAATCCGCATAAGCCGCCACCACCACATCGCGCAACGCATGGCTGCCGATCAGCGGTGCGATCTGGTCGAACAGCTCCTGCGCGCAGATGGCCACCGCCGCTCCAGTATCCTCCAGGTAGTGCGTCAGCTCGGCGGTGCGATTCATCGGGTTGATGGGCACCACGATGGCATCGGCGCGCAGAATGCCGTAGTACGCCATCACCCACTGGGGGCTGTTCTGCATGTACAGCAGCACCCGGTCGCCTTTTTGTACCCCCAGTGACTGCAGATAACCCGCCAGCGCATCCGCGGCGTCCAGGAGTTCGCGGTAACTGATCGCGGTGTCGTAATAAACGATAGCCGGCTTATTCGGGTAGCGCGTCGCCGAGACGGCCAGGTTGGTGTACAAGCTGGTCTCGGGAATGCTCAGCTGCTTGGGGGCATGGGCTGGCCAGACCTTGTAGTGACGGTCGAACACGTGCTTCTCCTCCGAGATGGCAGCCGATGCGAACGCTGGCTGCGCTTTGTTGTTTTGCTATTCGGGCGTGTCCGTGCCGGGGCCGCGGGCAGGCGCGCGAGGCCCATCCGCTAGCGCGGCGGTAACGCACATCTCGAATCTGTCACGCTTGTCCTGCCAGGGTCAATCGCCTCTGGCTGCGGTCAGCGAGCCGGCTGGTGTTGCAGCAGCAGCCAGTCGTAAATGTGGTCGGAGCGGTACGCCAGCGTTGCGCTACCGATGTGATCCTGCCCTTCGTCCAAGTACAGCCGCTGCCCAGTCGCCATGGGGCTGCCTGCCTTGAGCTTTAGTGTTTCCACGAAGCGTTGCGTCTGTGGCCTGGCGGCGGCGCCTATGGATAGCCACACGGGCTTGTTCGGATCGCGCGTCGGCACCCGGGTCGGATCCACCGCCCACAATGCCGCCCACAATTCCGGCTGCGACAGCGCCAAATCGAACACCCCGTTGCCGCCATAGCTGAACCCAGTGAGGTAGGCTCGTTGAGGATCGGCCTGTTGGCTAGCTTGTACGTCGCGCAAAACCTCCGCCACCGCATCGGCATAGCGATACCAGGTATCACCTGCCTGCGGCAGTTGCGGCGCGACGACGATAAACTCCTCCCGCACCCGCCAGTTGCTGTCCACTCGCAGCGGACCATGCCGGGTCAAGGCTTCGCGAATATCCGCCGGGGCGGCCTCCCTGTAGCCATGCAGGAAAAAGAGGAGCGGAAGCGCGCGAGTTTCGGTAGGCAGCCGTCGGGGAACCGAATGTATGTAACGCAGCGGCCCGGTTTCGACGAGCTCCACCACAGGGTGCTCGCGCATAGGACACCTCCTCGGGCAAGCGAGAGCCATCGCGGCGATACCCGGCAACATGGGGCCAGCCGCAATCGGCGCACAATGGGCGCCCCGCTCTGTCGGCATAGGCCGAGAAACCACCGCCTGAGTCCTGCGCAGCTTAGCGACAGCCAAGCCATCGCAGGGCTAAGGAATCGCTCGGACATAAGCGAGCGCTTACGCTGAGCGCCCGTCCCAAGGCAGTGCACGTCAGTAGCGCGAGCGCGCCCCCAACAGCAGGCAACTCGTGGCGAACCCGTTTACTTCGCAACTCGCGAAAAGCTGTTCGATTCCTAGCCGCAGCCGCCGCCTCACAGGCAAACGCAATCCGCACGCCGGCGCAGGAACTCATCCACCAGCTCGGCTTCGCGAGAGCCAAGCAAGCTCTTGATGATGAAAGGATTATCCTTGTCTTCGACGATCCCCAAGCGTTCGAACGCCGCGTCAATGTTCTTCACATCGTCGTCGTCGATAGCCTGCGAGGTGTGCTTCTTGGTCCAGGCCTCGTCGCCAGGATTGCGCAGTGCTAACCGGCCGCAGACGAAATCGAACGCATCCGGCCGCGCGATGTTGAACACCAGGAAGTTGTCCTTGTCGGCGAAGTACTTCACCAACTGGAGAAAATAGGCGTTGCGGCGGAGTATCTCGTTTTCTACGTTGGCCACACTGAAGCGAACGCGCCGGCCGCTACGCAGCTTGCTCTTGATCGTGCGGTTCAAGCGGCTCTTTACATACGCATAGGCCGGACGGGTGTTGAGCAGGAAAACCGCGTTGCGGTAGTAGCCGTCGAACAGATCGTACGGCTGGTAGTTGCCTCGATCGGAGAAGCACTGGTAGCGGCGCGTGTGCCAGTTGCCGGCGCTATGCAAGCTATTCAGGCCGTTGGCGACGAAGATATTGTGCAATGTGCCCGTGCCTGTGCGGGGATGGCCGATCACGAAGATCTTGCGCTCATCGCGCCCGCCCTTCTTGTGCAGAAAAAAGTATGCCCGGTTGCGGGCCCGCACCAGCTTGTACTCGAGCTGATAGAAATCGAAAAGAGCCGGCTTTCGCGTCATTTCCAACACCACTTGATTAATCAGCCGCGCCCCTGTGCTGGACAGAGCTATCACGGCCTGCATGCGCTTTCGTCGGCGGTCACGAGGGGCGGCAACTGTAACGGATCGCTCCCGGCGCCTTCAAGCGCGGCATGCAGCAGCCCGCTCTTTGACAACCGGCCGAGAACATCCCACTGAGCCTGCGCGGGGCTCCAGGCTCGAAATCAACGTCCCTCTTTCCGCACCGGCGAGCTGCGGGGCTTGCTGCATAGCTGTTCAACTGGGCGGCAAGTATGCAGCGCGGGAACGGCCAGTGCCAGGAAACCTGGCCGCGGCCCCAGCCGCAGGGTTGCCGATGCCGCTCGGGCGACGCAAGTCTAATGCGTACCGGATCGTCTCAAGAGCGCAGAGACTCCTGAGCCAGCCCAACAAGTCCGGCTCGTTTCAGCCCGTGGAGTGCTGACCGTGGATGTTATCGCGACCGCGCTGCTGCTGTTCCTGATCATAGACCCCATAGGCAATATACCGATTTTCCTGGCGATCCTGCGCGGCATGTCCGCGCAGCGGCGCCGCTACGTCATCCTGCGTGAGCTGCTGTTCGCGCTGGCGGTGATGATGTTGTTCCTGTTCGCGGGGCGCACCATCCTGGGCTTGCTCCAACTGCAACAGGAAGCCCTGAGCATTGCCGGCGGCATCATTCTGTTCCTCATCGCGCTGCGCATGATCTTCCCCAACGAATACGGAGTCATTGCCCAAGACAACGATCCGTTCTTCGTACCCTTGGCGGTGCCGCTGATCGCCGGGCCGTCAGTGATTGCGGCCTTGCTGCTGTTGGTCAGCCGCGAGCCGGGCCGCCTGCTGGAGTGGATCGCGGCGCTGCTGCTGGCATGGGCCGCGAGCGCCTGCATACTACTGGCATCCGCCAGCTTCTATCGCGCCTTGTCGGAGCGCGGGCTACGCGCCATGGAGCGTCTGATGGGCATGTTGCTGGTACTGCTCAGCGTGCAAATGTTCCTCGACGGCATTCGCGAGTTTCTGAGCCGCCTCTAGCGGGAGCCCGGTTTGCGGTGGCACCCGCAACAGGGCTCAAGCATGCGCTGCCGCCCCTGTCCGGCCCATGGCACCTGAACCAATCGCGCCAGCGGGTCTATAATGCGGCATCGACTCAGTGCAACTTCCACAACCACGGAACGAACGGACCAGCAATGATCATCAAACCCCGCGTCCGCGGCTTTATGTGTGTTACCACTCATCCGGTCGGCTGCGAAGCCAACGTCAAGCAGCAGATCGACTACGTGCGTGCCCAGGGCGAGATTCCTGGCGGCCCCAAGCGGGTATTGGTAATCGGCGCCTCGACCGGCTACGGCTTGGCCGCACGCATCACCGCCGCTTTCGCCTGCGGCGCCGCCACCCTGGGCGTGTTCTTCGAGCGCCCCGGCGATGAGAAGAAGCCGGGCACCGCGGGCTGGTACAACTCCGCTGCCTTCCACAAGTTCGCCCAGGCGGAAGGGCTCTACGCTAAGAGCATCAATGGCGACGCTTTCTCCGACGAAATCAAAGAGAAGACCATCGAGGTCATCAAGCAGGACCTCGGGCAGGTGGATCTGGTCGTCTACAGTCTGGCGGCCCCGCGCCGTACCCACCCCAAGACCGGTCAAACCTTCAGCTCCACGCTCAAGCCCATCGGCAAGCGCGTAGTCCAACGCGGCCTGGACACCGATAAGGAAATCGTCAAGGAGGTCACGTTGGAGCCCGCGACTCAGGAGGAGATCGACCACACCGTAGCCGTGATGGGCGGAGAAGACTGGCAGATGTGGATAGACGCGCTGGATGCCGCCGGTGTGCTCGCTGATGGCGCCAAGACCACCGCGTTCACCTATCTGGGCGAGAAAATCACCCACGATATTTACTGGAACGGCACCATCGGCGCCGCCAAGAAGGATCTGGACCGCACGGTCCTGGCTATCCGCGACAAGCTCAGCGCCAAGGGCGGCGATGCGCGTGTAGCCGTGCTCAAGGCGGTGGTGACGCAGGCCAGCGCCGCGATTCCCGTCATGCCGCTGTACCTGTCGCTGCTCTTCAAGGTGATGAAGGAAGAAGGCACGCACGAGGGCTGCATCGAGCAGATCTACACGCTCTATCGCGAAAGCCTTTACGGCGATACGCCTTGCATGGACGAGGACGGACGCCTGCGCACGGATTACAAGGAAATCGCGCCCCACGTCCAAAAGCGGGTCGAGGAGCTGTGGGGGCAGATCTCCGACGACAATATTTACGAGCTTTCCGACTTTGCCGGCTACAAGACCGAGTTTCTGCGCCTGTTCGGGTTCGAGGTCGAAGGCGTGGACTACGAGGCCGACGTCAACCCGGCCGTAGAAATCCCCAACCTCGTCTAGCTGCGCATTTCACGGGCTGCTGAATACTCCGTTCAGCAGCCCCTGCCCTCCGCGGAGCCGCCGCTTCGAGTCGACGCCGGCGGCCCGCAGCCTTTGACGAATCATCCATAGCGGCGGAGCTATCCGCTCGACGATTGTACCGACCGCAAGCCGGCCTCAGGCTCGATACGAGGCTGCCGGGGACGATAGCACGTGACCATGAAGGGACTTTGCATTTACCACAGCAACTGCGCCGACGGATTCAGTGCTGCCTGGGCAGTCTGGAAAGCCAAGGGCGATCGGTTCGAGTACTATCCGGGCGTGCACGATGCCCCCGCCCCGCCTGTGCATGGACGCGAAGTCGTCATCGTCGATTTCTCCTATCCGCGCCCGCAAATGGAGCAGCTAGCTGCCCAGGCGAGCCGTGTCCTGCTACTCGACCATCATCAGACGGCGGAAGCGGCCCTGCGGCCGCTGCTCGACAACGGGGTCATCGATGGCATCATCGACCAGAGCCGCTCCGGCGCCATGCTGGCTTGGGACTATTTCCATCCCGGCACCCCGCCGCCGCAGCTGCTGCGTCACGTGCAGGACCGCGATCTGTGGCAGTGGCAGCTGCCAGGTACGCGCGAAATCATGGCGGCCGTGCTCTCCTACCCTTTCGTCCTAGAGGAGTGGGATCGCCTCATGAGCACCGATCCGGCCCTGCTCTATCGGGAGGGCGTTCCCATAGTGCGCAAACAACGCAAAGACATGGAAGAGATCCTGCCCCTGGTAACGCGGAAGCTGCGCATTGGCGGTTACATAGTGCCGGCCGCCAATTTGCCGCCGAACATGGCGGCCGATGGCGCGAACCGTCTTGCTCGTAACGCTCCCTTCGCCGTCTCGTACTGGGATGGACCACAGATGCGCACCTTCAGCCTGCGCTCGCGCCGTGGCGAAGTGGACGTGGCGCGCATTGCCGAAGCTTACGGAGGCGGAGGTCATCGCAACGCAGCCGGTTTTCGGCTGTCCCTGACGCGCATACACGAACTCGAGGTGGACGACGATCTCGGCGCGCACGGTGCGGTATGATTGGGCGCTTGCAAGCCGATGATACCGGTACCGCCTCGCGAAAGGGGCACGGCCACTCACGCTGCCTAAGGGGCTAATCGCTGCCTCCGTCATGCTATGGTTTGGCGGGCAGCATAGGCCGCGCGGCCCGCTCGTCTCCGGCTCGGAACGCCGCCAAGATGAGCCACCCGCGGCCAAGGCAAACCGAAGCGCTTGCGTGGCCGCACAGCACACACTGAGTCCGGACCGGAGAACCCGGCGGCAGCATGGTTTCTCTGCGCCCTCTACAGGCGGACTCAAATACCACGGGAAAAAAGAGAAGGAGATAGCTATGGGATTCGCTCCGTCGCAAATGCAACTGACCAGCCCCGCCTTCCAGAACGGAGGCAGCATCCCGTCCAAGCATACCGGTGAAGGTCCTGACGTCTCGCCGGCACTGGCGTGGCGCGACGCCCCCGAGGGTACACGCTCGTTCGCGGTGATCTGCCACGACCCCGACGCGCCCCTGGTTTCCCCCGGCGGCACGTACGGTTTCGTGCACTGGGTGCTCTACAACATCCCTGCCTCTGTCAACGAGCTTCCCGAAGGGGTCCAAGAGTACACCAAGGGCATGAACGATTTCGGCAAGCTGGGCTATGGCGGACCGATGCCGCCGAACGGCCACGGCAAGCACCACTACTACTTCTGGATTCTGGCCCTGAAAGAAGAGACCAATTTCGAAGAGGGCCTCCCCCTCTGGGAACTGTTGCAGCGGATCGAGCCGATCTTGATCGGAATGAACCGCCTGGTGGGAACCTACGAGCGCGCCTAAGTCCGCGCTCCCGGTTGCCCGCTTGCCGGGCAACCGGGTCTTTGCCTTGGGACGCGCCGCTATCGTCTTGCCATCGCCATTAGCGGCCGCCAGTAAACGCAGGGCACCTCTCGCCGCGAGGGTCCTTGCGAATGCGCATTCATTACCTCAACGGAATCTCTACCTGCCCGCTTGGCGGCGCGCTAATGGATGGCCGCTCTTACGGCAGCCTGCGAGGGCGCCTAACCTGTACCTGCATGCTGGTGGATACCGGATCCGATCTGGTGCTGATCGACACTGGTCTCGGCCTGCGTGACGTGGTTTCCCCCCACAGTCGGCTCAGCGGCTTCTTTCTGGCACTGCTCGCCCCGGAGTTTCGGGAAGAAATGACCGTTGTCCGTCAAATCGAGCGGCTCGGCTACCGGCCGCAGGATGTGGGACACATAGTACTGACGCATTTGGACTTCGATCATGCCGGCGGACTGGACGACTTCCCGCAAGCCACCGTCCACCTGATGCTGGCAGAGCGCGATTACGCATTCGCGCAGCGCACCTGGCTGGACCGTCAGCGCTTTCGTCCTCAGCAGTGGTCCACACGCGCACGCTGGCGTGTGTATGCCGGCCATAGCGGCGAGCCGTGGTTCGGCTTCAAAGCCGTGCGGGACCTCCACGGGCTGCCTCCCGAAATACTGCTCGTCCCGCTAGCTGGCCACACCTACGGCCACGCCGGCGTTGCCGTTCAGAGCGATGGGAGGTGGATGCTCAACGCAGGAGATACGTATTTCTACCATAGGGAAATGCATCCGCAGCGACCGCGCTGCACACTGGGCCTGCGGCTCTATCAGAGCATGATGGAGAAGAACCGCAGTGCCCGGCTCTGGAATCGGCAGCGGCTGCGCCAGCTAGCGCATAGCCACGCCAGCACCGTGGTTGTGTTCTGCTCGCACGACCCGCATGAATTCGAGCGTCTCGCAGGGCGCGGGACCGATCAGCCGGTAGCTGTCTCGCCCGACACCAGGCTTGAGGCTTCACGCGAGCGCGCGCACGCCGCAGCTTGGGGCACGAGCGGGCCACACTAACGCACCCCTCTTCCACTACCTCGCCCCTCCAGGCACGCGCCAAAGGCTCACGATCTAGCCTGTGCGATCCGCCGCAACGGATGCCAATCGAGGCTCTACAAGAAGACCTTCCTGCCCAAAAATCCACCAATTCTCATACGAACATATGGCAAAAGAAGAATTTAACCATATACACACCTTCTTCGATGCTTTGCGAGGTATCAACTACGGGCATCGGAGCGGAAACCATGTCGTCGCCATGTGCTCGGCTTCGGGCGCGTACGCGGCTTCATGGGGTCAACCGTTTGATGAGGAGGTTTTATGCGTAATTCTCTCGCCAGCAATCCGGGCGCCGTTGTCATCGACGGCCATGGTCGCGCCGACCTCGGAGTTGTGCGTGCGCTTGGAGAGCAGGGAGTTCCCGTGTTTCTCTTCACCGACAATCGCGCCTCCCCTGTGGCCTTCTCCCGTTACGTCAAGGAAGTCATTCCCTTTCCGGCGGCCGAAGCCGATGAGGCGGAGCGAGTCGCTGCTCTTATTAACGCTTCCGAGCGCTTTCTGGAAAAACCCGTTTTCTTCAGCACCGGGGATTCCTCGGCGGTGTTCTTCTCGCGTAACCGTCAGGCGCTGGAGCCGTATTACCGCCATCACCTCAGCAGTCCCGAGCTCATAGAGGGCTTGTACGACAAGGTGCGGTTCGCCCAAGTCTCGGCCGCATGCGGCTTGGATGTCCCTTTCACCGTGGCGCCGAAAACGCTCTCCGAGCTGGAAGCCGCGCTGGACGACCTCCAGTTTCCCGTTATCGTCAAGCCTGGGGAGAAACAGAACTGGGCTCGGCACCCCGAAGTGCGGCAACTGTGCGGAGGCAATATCAAAGGCGTCCGCATCGATACGCCCGACCAGCTGCTCGCCTTCTATAGCGCAGTGTCACGCTACGACAACCGGCTAGTAGTCCAGAACTACATTGAAGGGCGCGACGAGGCGATTCACGAGCTGCACGCATACATAGACCGCAGCGGCGAGCTGATCGGCTACTTTACCGGGCAGAAGCTGCGGACTTACCCCATCCACCGTGGCATTGGCTGCTTTCAGGTCAGCCGGTACAACCCCGATGTAGCGGCTGTGGGACTGCGCGCCCTGCGCGCTCTGGGCTACACCGGTCACGCTGCGGTGCAGCTCAAGCAGCGGCCGGACAACCAGCGCTTCGAGATCTTCGAGATCAACTGCCGCTACAGCGCTTGGAACTACCTGCACTCCCAGGCAGGGGTGAACTTGGCCTATGCGGCCTACCGCGACTGTCTGGGCGAGAAGCAGCAGGCCTTGCCGCGCCAGCGCGATGGCCTGCGCTGGGTAGACCTGAGCAATGACCTCAAAGCATTCAAAGACTATAGGCGTATCGGCGAATGGGGTTTGTTTGACTGGGCACGCAGTTATCTGGGCCCCAACTGCTATGCGGTCTTTGCCTGGGACGACCCGCTACCCTTGCTTGCCCCCGCCGCTCGTCACCTAGGGCGCGTAAGTTCCTACCCGGCTCGTTGGGGCCGACGTAAGGTGCTGCGTCTGCTCAGCGGAGAAAGCTCCAACCTCTGAATCGAAACGCGCACGAATCGGCGATCTTCGTTACCAGAAGAGCAGTGCCACAACCACCGCTTGCGTCCCCCCGGCGAAATCGGCCAACACCACGGGTCATGAGCCCTGTAATGCGCCAGCGGCGGCTTCTTGCATGCGCAGATCGGGGCGGCCGCTTAGGCCACCGCAGCCGAGTTGCGCCGCGGTACCCCCTGCCCCGCTCGGCGTGCAGCCGCCGCCGCGCTCACCAGCGCTTGTACGGCAGGAACTTGCCGCTCAGTGTCAGCAGCACACGATCCCCGGCGGGATCCTCGATTTTGTCCACCTCCATGGTGAAGTCGATAGCGCTCATGATTCCGTCGCCGAACTTTTCCTGAATGATCTCCTTCAGCGTCTCGCCATAGACCATCACCACTTCGTTGAGACGGTAAACCAACGGATCGCTGATCATGTCCCGATGCCGACGGCCTTTGCTGGGATACTCCTGCAAGGCTTGGCGAGTGGCGTCCGACAACCCTAGCGCAGCGGCCAGCTTGGCCGCCTGATCGGCCGTCAGACTGTTCTCGCCCAGGCAAGCCGAACAGAGGAATACCGGAGACAGCCCGCAGATCTGGGCAATCTGCTCCCAGCTCATGCCCTGACGCTTCTTGGCGGCTAGAATCTCGTCGCGGATCGCTGCTTTGCTCATTGTGCCCTCCTGCTTACGAAGTCTCTAAGAAGCGGGCAGGATTGCCCGTTCGCTGACTTCAGAGGTGCGGGCACGTTCGCTGTGCCGGCAAGCGTTGCCCCTGCCTGCACAGCTGGCACCGGTCGCGCCTTGCCGCCGCGCGGCCCGTGCCGTCATCGGGCCAGCTCGTCAACGGTTGCGTGCCGCCAGCCCACGAGCCGGGCTTAGCCCCCCCAACCGCTGCTCCCAGGCAACCTTTTCTCAGCAGGCTGGTAGAATTGCTCGCAACCGGAGGTGTTCCATGACGCAGTCTTCCTACATAGTCGAAGTCACTCAGCAGAACTTCCACCAAGTGGTCGTCGAAGGCTCCATGCAGCAGCCGGTCCTGGTCGACTTCTGGGCCGACTGGTGCCAGCCCTGCAAGGTTCTCATGCCCATACTGGAGAAACTTGCCCATGAGTACCGAGGCGGCTTCGTACTGGCGAAGATCAATACAGACGTCGAGCAGGCCATCGCCGGTCACTTCAACGTCCGCAGCTTGCCAACCGTCATGCTGATCAAGCAGGGTCAGGTGGTCGACCAATTCACCGGCGCCCAGCCCGAAAGCGCGATCCGGGCGTTTCTGGAACGCCACATCGAGCGTCCGGGCGCCAGCCTGCGTGAGCAGGCGCAGGAAGCCGAGGCCGAGGGGCGCCTGGCCGATGCTCTGCAGTTGTACCAGCAAGCGCTGCTCGAGGCGCCGACGGAGAAGAAACTCATTATCGACCTGGCTCGCGTATTGGCGAAACAAGGCGATGCCGCGCAAGCCGAGCAGCTGCTCGACCAACTGCCGGCAGACCTGCGCGCCGAGCCGGAAGCAAAGGCACTGCTCGCGCTGCTTGGCTTCGTTCGGCAAGTTCCGCAGTTGCCGCCAGTGGCTGCGCTGGAGCAGCGTCTGGCCGCCAACGCGCAGGATTCGGAAGCGGCCTACCAGCTCGCGGTACATGCGCTGGCCGGCACTGACTATCAGCGGGCCATAGAACTGCTGTTCGCCCTCATGCAGAGCGACCGTGCCTATGGCGACGACCTTGCCCGCAAGACGCTGCTGGAGGTGTTTGAACTGCTGGGCAAGGACCACCCGCTGGCGCGCGAGTACCGACGGCGCCTGTTCGCGAGCTTGTATTGACAGACTCGCTTCCTCACCGTTCCTGTTCCGCGCTCCCCTGTCCCAGCCCGGCTGGGCAGGGGCATGCGCCGCCCGCCTTAATATGCGCGCCCGCGCACGGCTCGATGCCATGCCAGGGTGAAACTTTACCCTAGCTGTACTGTCTATTTATCCAGGTGGTTTGTTAGAAGCGTTCTTGCTTCCCCCTTCGCGGCGCCCTCTTGCGCCGCCACGCCCGCCGTAATCCGCAGTACGGCCGAGGCGCAACAACGTCCAACCAAAGTTCTGACTGTGGCACTCGCTGCATCGGCATAGCGAAGCGGCGGGGTTGACCGACGGCGCGGTCCGGCGTGCCCGTCGGTTCTCGTATTACTGCGCCCGCCCACAGGGCGGGCGCTGACGGCAGGACTGCCAATGAATAGCGAACACTGGCGGCAGCAGGAAGAAACCGAGCACAGGCGGTGGATTGAGGAATCAGCGATGGCAAAAGGCAATCTGAGCATCTGGGAGCAAGTAGAGAAAACCGATCCCGCCTACACCAAACCGTTCAACCGCGGCGGCGGCTTTAAAGGCACGGCCACCAACGCGACCTATCTGGCCAAGCGTGCCACCGAAGTGTTCGGTCCTATAGGGCTGGGATGGGGTGTGGAGATTCTCGACGAGTCGCTAATGGAAGGAGCGCCGCTGGACGACCGCGGCACCCGCGAACTCATCCACAAGGTTCGCGTCAAGCTTTGGTACCGCTACCAGGAGATGCGTGGCGAGGTCGTGCAGTTCGGCCAGACCACCTTCGTAGGCAAGAACCGCAACGGCATCTACACCGATGAGGAAGCCCCCAAGAAGTCGCTTACCGACGGGATGAGCAAGTGCTTGTCTTTGCTGGGCTTTTCCGCGGACATCCATCTTGGCCGCTACGACGACAACAAGTATGTGGAGGAAGTTGCTGCCGAGTTCCGCGAGAAGCAGGAGGCGGAGGCCCGGAAAGCGGCGCCGAAGATAGACGACAAGCAAGTCGCCGAGCTGAAGAAGCTGCTGGAGGCCACGCGCACCGAAGAGGCCAAGTTCCACCGCTTCTTCAAGATCTCGGATCTGCGTGAGCTGCCGGCGGCGGACTACGAGCGTGCCAAGCGTATTCTGCAGAAGAAGAAGGAAAAGGTGGCATGAGCGGGGTCATCCGGCTGCACGAGCGCCAGGACACCGCGGCCTGGCACTCCTATCGACGGCGCATGGGCAACGCCTCTGAGGCAGCTGCACTCATGGGCTGCTCGCCCTGGTTCCCACGCAGCCCGCATGAACTGTGGCTGCTCAAGACCGGCCGAGCGAACGTAGAGCCAAGCTACGCGATGCGCCGGGGCCTGGCCTTGGAAGGGGCTGCCCGGCGCTATGTGGAACGGCTGTTCGACGAGGTGTTCGAACCTCAGGTAGTCGCTCGCGAACGGCTCAGCGCCAGCCTTGACGGACTGAGCTTCGACGGCCACCGCGTACTGGAGATCAAATGCCCGCTACAGGGGCGCGACTCCCAAACCTGGAGCGACGTTGCGGAATTCGGGCGCCCGCCGCCGCATTACTGGTGGCAGGTGCAACAGCAGCTCTATTGCACTCAGGCCAGCGTGTGCCACTTCGTGGTATGCCATGCGGATGGAGAGCAAATCAGCGACAGCATAGGCTGCGAGGTCTACCCCGACCCCGATTCGCAAACCGCTCTGCTCAAAGCCTGGGCCGAGTTCTTCACCTACCTGGACAGCGATACGCCACCGCCTCCCCACGAAGGCGACGTGGTCGAGCGAGTGGACCGACAGTGGCGCGATGCCGTAGCGCGGTGGCGCGAAGCGCGCTACTGGCTGGAGGAAGCGCGCCGCGCCGAAGCCGAGGCGCGCAAGGCTCTGATTGACTTGGCCGGCGGGCGTTCCGCCATGGGGGCCGGCATCAGGCTCACCCGCTTCTGGAAGCGCGGCGAAATCGACTGGCGGCGGGCGACCGAGGGCATGGATCTGGAGCCGTATCGCAAAGAAGGCGGCTGGCATTTTCGCATCAGCGAACAGGAGTAAACATGGCACGCAAGCGCTATGACGTGGTTGCCGTAACCGGCACCTACACCGATCGGCAGGGTAACGAACGACGCCGCTATCTGAACTGCGGCGCGGTTTTCGAGACGGAGAAGGGGCTCAGCCTCAAGCTGGAAGCCATACCCGTAGGCAGCGAAGGCTGGTTCATGCTGTTCGAACCGCGCCCTCAGGATCGGGAGGAGAGTTCTCGCCGCCAGGAAACCGCCGACGAAGAGTTTCAGGACGATATCCCCTTCTAGCGCTAGGCCGGTTAGAACGTGGCCACCCCAGCCTGACGGCTTGGGGAGCTGCCGACCGGAGGCTTTGGGGCAGAGAAGCTGTTACCGCTTCCGCAACGCGTCCCAGGCCGTCAGGCTGAGCCTAGCCGGCGCGCATTCGCCCGTGCCCGCCTATGCCATGGCCTGATCGCGCCGTTCCACGATGCCAGCGCCTGCTCGCCAATCGTGAGCGGGATGTCCAGCAATGGTGTCCAAGACGATACGCCCATCGGCGCGCGCCCGAGCGACGACCATAAGCGCCAGTACGCCAGCGGCAGCGCGGGATTAGGGGTAAACAAGAACCGCAGAGTTTCCATCCCCGCCAGGGCTTTTTCGGTAACCATGCGCTGATTCTCGCGTTGCTGGCGCGCATTGGGGGTCAAACCGGCCGCCGCGATGGCACTGCTACGCAACGCGATGGTTTGCGCCGAGGCCAACCACAACTCCCACCAGAGCAGCGGCACGCGCGCCGACTGCAACCATAGCTCCACCCAAGCCGATGATGCTTTGCGGTAGCG
Source organism: uncultured Alkalilimnicola sp. (assembly GCA_964460035.1). Classification (GTDB taxonomy): domain Bacteria; phylum Pseudomonadota; class Gammaproteobacteria; order Nitrococcales; family AK92; genus CAYWPG01. The sequence goes on along the minus strand of CAYWPG010000001.1, from coordinate 186,002 downwards.
TGCTTTGGCCATATTGCGCTCCTTACGGAAATTCCCCTCCAGAGCCGGTTCGGCGCGCTCGGGTCAAGCGCTCGCAAACGATGCGATCGGGCGGGCTTACCTCCCGGGCGTCTAAGCCGTATCCGCGTTCTCTGGCCGCGCGGTCCGCTCCCTGGCTGTTCAACAGCTGTTTCTTGATGTGGGCCGATCGCCGCTGTTTAAACGGTCGCGCTCGCGCTCAACGGCCGTTGGCGTGTGCGCCCTGCCCACGGTGGGTTGCCATTGGCGACTGGCAGTTAGCCCCCCAGCACAGGACTACCTCAGTCTCATATTACATATCGTCATAAGCTTATAACAAAGTTTACATTTGGCCAGTGACGCGCTTTAATATCCGCAAGCTGTCACTTACCCCGGAGGGTATATTCATGAAGCGACCCAACGTACAGGCGTTCTTCGATGAAGCCACCTTCACCATCAGCTATGTGGTGAGCGACCCGCAGACCCAGCGCGCCGCTATCGTCGACTCCGTGCTGGACTACGATCCGAAATCAGGCCGTACCAGCAAGGACTCGGCGGACAAGATCATCCACTACGTGCGCGAGCAGGGCCTGACCGTGGAGTGGATCCTGGAAACCCACGTGCATGCCGACCACCTCTCCGCCGCCCCTTATCTCAAGGAGCAGCTGGGCGGGCAGCTCGCCATAGGCGAGCACATCACCACGGTACAGAACGTGTTCGGCAAACTGTTCAATGCCGGCACCGAGTTCGCTCGCGACGGCAGCCAATTCGATCATTTGTTCAAAGACGGCGACACGTTCCGGGTAGGCGAAATCGAAGCACGTGCGCTGCACACCCCAGGTCATACGCCCGCGTGCATGACCTATGTGATCGGCGATGCCGCCTTCGTCGGCGACACCCTGTTCATGCCCGACTACGGCACCGCCCGGGCCGACTTCCCCGGCGGCGACGCGCGCACCCTGTACCGCTCCATTCGCCGCATACTCGAATTGCCGGGTGAGACGCGGCTGTTCATGTGCCACGACTACAAGGCGCCGGGACGCGACGAATACCGCTGGGAGACCACGGTCGCGGAACAGCGGGCACACAACGTTCACATCCACGATGGCGTCAGCGAAGAAGAGTTCGTGCGCATGCGCAATGCACGCGACGCCACGCTGGAGATGCCCGTGCTGATCCTGCCTTCGGTGCAGGTGAACATGCGCGCCGGCGAGCTACCCCCGCCCGAAGACAACGGCGTGCGTTACCTGAAGATTCCCATCGACCAGCTATAGCAGCGTGCCGGGCGTGAGCCCGGCGATACCCAACCCAAGGGATCCCCGGCGCGACAGCCTGCGTCTGCGAGCGGCTGCCGCGCCGGAATGCACACATAGGAGTAATGCGTAATGCGACCGGCGCGGCGTTTCGACTGGACCCGCTGGATACCGGCGCTGAGCTGGCTGCGACAGTACAGCCGCGCAGATGCCGGTGCCGATACCTTGGCGGCGGTAATCGTCACGCTTATGCTGATCCCTCAGAGCCTGGCCTATGCCATGCTCGCGGGGCTGCCGCCGCAAGCAGGTCTGTACGCGAGCATCCTGCCGCTGATCGCCTATGCCTTGTTCGGCTCCAGCCGGGTGCTCGCCGTCGGGCCGGTAGCGGTTGTGTCCCTGCTTACGGCGGCCGCCGTAAGCAAGATCGCCGAGCCTGGCTCGCCCGAGTACATTACCGCGGCATGGGTACTGGCGGGTGCGTCCGGACTGGTCCTCATACTCATGGGCGTGCTGCGGCTGGGCTGGATAGCCAATTACCTGAGCCACCCGGTAATCTCCGGCTTTATCACGGCATCGGGCATTCTCATCGCCGCCAGCCAGCTCAAGCATATTCTGGGCGTCCAGGTTAGCGGCGCTAATCTGCCGCAGCTCGTTTACGAGCTGGCGAACCAGGCTGGTGCTGTGAATCTGCCCACCGTCGCGATCGGTGTGCTGACGCTCGCTTTTCTGTTCTGGGTACGCAGCGGCCTCAAGCCCTTGCTCGCCCGTTTCGGTGTGCCGGCCGGCCTGGCCGACGCACTCGCCAAAGCCGGCCCAGTCGCTGCGGTAGCATTGTCGGTACTCGCGGTCGCCGCGCTGGATCTGCAGCAGCGCGGCGTGAGCATCGTTGGCGCGATCCCGCAAGGACTGCCGCCGCTGACGCTGCCCAGCCTGGATCTTGCGCTCTGGCGCGAGCTGTTGCCGGCGGCGGTTCTTATCAGCGTGATCGGCTTCGTGGAATCGGTCTCGGTTGCGCAGACGCTGGCGGCCAAGCGGCGGCAGCGCATCCAGCCCAATGCCGAGCTCAAAGGGCTGGGGGCGGCCAACCTCGCGGCGGCGTTCTCAGGCGGCTTTCCGGTCACCGGCGGTTTTGCCCGCTCCGTGGTCAACTTCGATGCCGGCGCCCGCACCCCGCTGGCCGGCGTGCTCACCGCCGGGGGCATTCTGGTCACCGCTCTGTTCTTCACGCCGCTGTTCTATTTTCTGCCGCAGGCCACGCTGGCCGCGACCATCATCGTCGCCGTCCTGTCGTTGGTGGATCTGGAGGCGCTGCGGCGGACCTGGCGCTACTCCAAGGCCGACTTCACCGCCATGGCCGCCACGGTTGTGCTCGTGCTCGCAGTGGGCGTGGAAGCCGGAGTGCTCGCCGGCGTTGGCTTGTCCATCGCGCTCTTTCTGCGCCAAACCAGTCGCCCGCACATTGCCGTCGTCGGTCTGGTGCCCGGCACGGAACACTTTCGCAACGTGCAGCGTCATGCGGTGATCACCAGCCCCAAGGTGCTGAGCGTAAGAGTGGACGAGTCCTTGTACTTCGCCAACGCCCGCTACCTGCAGGACTGCATTTACGACGCCGCCGTGGCCCAGCCGGCAACGAAGCACGTGGTGCTCATGTGCACCGCCATCAACCATATAGACGCCAGTGCGCTGGAAGCCCTGGAAGAGCTGGGGCGGCGCTTGAGCGATGCGGGCGTGAAATTGCATCTGTCCGAGGTCAAAGGCCCGGTGCTAGACCAGCTCAAGCGCTCGGACTTTCTCGAACAGCTGAGCGGCGAGGTATTCCTGAGCCAGTTCCAGGCCATTCGCGCGCTGGACCCGAGCATAATCGCGCAGAATCAGCGCGCCGAGACCAGCGCGGCAGCCGTCTGACTTCGCTGTAGGTACTGTGGCGGACGTTCGCCGCGGAACGGCGCCCCGCCGGCAAACGACGGGCGCCGTTCCGCGAGCGCTTTGTTAGCGCTCCAGGATGTGCACGAAGCAAACCGCCCCTACGCCCACCATATGCGCCAGTCCCTTGCGTGCGCCGGGGTGCTGGCGATCGCCCGCCTCGTGCCGCAACTGGCGGGTGATCTCGGCGATCTGGCCTATGCCCGTCGGCCCTATGGGGTGCCCCATGCCGATCAGACCGCCAGAAGCATTCACCGCGCACCGCCCTCCTATATCGAAGGCACCGTCCTTTAGTTCATGGATGGCGCGCGACTCTTCGCACAACCCCATGGCCTCCACGTACTCCAGTTCCTCTATGCTGAAGGCATCGTGCAGCTCCACCAAATCCAGCGCCGCGGGCGTAAGCCCAGCCTGCTCCAGGGCCAGCTGGGTGGTCTCCCGCGTCAGATTGGCGTCGAAACTGGCGGCGTTGGGATAAACGCTCTGACTGCGGCCCACCGAAGCGGTCACGCGGATCGCGCGCGAGGCGTCCAGGCCCAGCGCCTTGATCCCTTGCTCGGAGGCCACGATCACGGCAGCCCCTCCCTCGCCCACAGGCGTACATTGCAAAGCGGTCAGACAGCCCGAGATTGGACGCGCGTTGACGATCTCTTCCAGCGTGCGCTCTTTCTGCCGCTGCGCATAGGGGTTCTTCGCTGCGTTGTTATGGTTCTTCAGGGCCACGCGAGCAATATCGGTACCGTCCACCCCGGCCCGGTGCGCGTACTCGTCGGCCAGCAACGCGTAGTGTGTAAACGGCACGATGGCATCGGCAGCCAGCGCCGGTATTCCCGCCAGCGCTTCGGCCCGGCCTACCTTGGCCGGCTTATCCACGCCCACCGCCAGGGAAACATCGCTCAAGCCGGCGGCAACCTCCATGCAGGCCATGCGAAACGCCGCGGAACCCGAGGCCGAGGCGTTTTCCACGTGCGTTATAGGCAGACCGTGTGAGCCCAGGTGACGCAGCATCGGACGGCCCGGCGCCATGGGCAGCAACGCCTTGGCAAAGTAAGCCGACTGTACGCTGGGCCACTCCAGGCCAGCGTCCGCCAGCGCTTCGCGCACCGCTGTCAGCCCTAGCGCGACATAGGGCGTTTCACTGAGGTACTGGTAGCGATGCATTCCGATACCGACCACATAGACCGGCCGCAGATCGCTCAGCGTTACTGTCATAACGAACTACTCCTGACGCGCATCGCCAACGGGAACGAACCGCAGATCGAGCAATGGCTCGCCTTCCGCACTCTCGCCGACCGGACTCAGCACCGCTTCCACCGCCTGACCCGGTTTGAGCGGCGCGGCCTCGACGCTGTAGTCGATCAAAGTACGCACTACCGGTCCATCGTTCAGCTGGATGGTGCCGACAATGAACGGCGCTTCGCGCTCGCCCGGATGGGTGTGTACTACAGCCGAAGCCAGCAGCGTGCCACTGCCGGCGATGTCCGCCGGTTGCAACGCCTCGCCGGTGCGCCCGCACTGCTCGCAACCGTAGGTTTGCATGGGAAAGAAGACGTACCCGCAAGTGCAACGCCCGCCGCTGAGCGTGCAGCGAGCGCCGGCTGCCGGGGTCCCGTCCGCCGGCTTATACAGATGCGGCTTGAGGAGTCTAGCTGCTGGCATGACTGATAATCGCTCCCCGTCGGTTGGTAGTGGTGACAAGGCTGGATTATCGAGCTACATTACTTGTTGGTCAACAAGCAAGTAATTAAGGATTTCCTGTGACTGCAGCTCCCAGACCTCGCCGCACGCAGGAGCAGCGAAAGCTCACCGCCGAGCGCCGCATTATCAACGCGGCCATCAATATCATCGCCAGGCGCGGGCTCGCCGGACTCACGCTGGCCGCCGCGGGGGAGGAAGCCGGCTACAGCCGAGGCATAGCGAGCCATCACTTCGGTAAGAAGGACGACCTGCTGATCGCGATCGTGCGCCAGATCACCGGCCGTTTCGGCCATGTGCTGCGCCGCAGCTCGGCGGAGCTGTCCGGGCTGCCCAAGCTGATCGAGCTGGTCAAGCTTTACCTCACCGAAGTCAAGAACGACTCGGCAACCGTACGCGCGCTGCATCTGATTCTCACTGAAGCGGTCAACTCTCCTGCTCTGGCGCCCGCATTGCGGGAGGCCAACGAAACCAGCGTCAAGGGGATCGAGAAACACATCCGCGACGGCATCGCCAATGGCGAAATTCGGGCCGACGTGGAGCCGCACGCTCAAGCGGTACTGGTACTCGCCGGCTTGCGCGGCGTGCTGGCGCAGTGGCTGATCGACGACTCGCTGGATCTAGACCGCATCCGCGAGGAATTCGTCGACTCATTGCTAAGGAGCCTGAAAGCGTGAACACACCGATAAAGAACCGCTTGGAAGACTGGGCTCAACGCACCCCCGACGCGATCGCCATCATCGATGGCGACCGGCAGCTCACCTGGCGGCAGTGGAACAGCCTGGCCGACAGCCTGGCACAGGCACTGGTCGAGCGCGGCATCGGATCCCAGGATGTGGTGGCCGTACGGCTGCACAATCGCTGGGAGTGGGCGGTGCTGTACAGCGCGCTGGCCAAGATCGACTGCGCCATGGTCGGACTGAACTGGCGCCTCACGCCACCCGAGATCAATTACATCCTCCGCAGCGCGGAAGCGACCGCGTTCGTCTGCGACGACACCGAACCGGCAGCGCTGAGCGGCGCCTTCGAGGGCATGGCTCTGAAACTGTGCGCGTCGGTGGTCGCGGACAGCGCCGGTTTTACGCCGCTCGCAGAACTGCTGCGAGCTCCCGCCAAGCCGCGTTACTCCCGTACCGACCCGAAACTGATCATCTTCACTTCGGGCACCACGGGCTTTCCCAAAGGTGTGGTCACCGGACAAGTCAACCCCAAGGCGGCGGAGGATCTCAAAGACTACCTGGAAGGCACGCGCACGGAACAGGCGACAGCCGCCCCCGGAGAAGGGGAAGTGGTGCTGGTCACCATGCCCATGCATCACGCGGCCGGGCCAGCCATCGTGCGCCGCGCCGTGAGCACGGGCAGCACCATGGTGTTCATGCAACGCTTCGATCCCGAGGAGGTATTGCGGCTGATCGAGCGCTACCGCGTCACCACCTGGAACGGCGTACCCACCATGTACAAGCGCATCGCCGCCCTGCCGCCGGAAGTGCTGTCGCGTTACGACGTTTCGTCGATCCGCACGCTCACCGTGGGCGCCGCACCGGTGCCCTGGCCGTTGAAGGTGTGGATCATGGATTTTTTTGGCGAGTGCCTGCGCGAGGGCTACGGTTCCACCGAAACCGGCATGGTCACGTCGCTGCCGCCGCATATGCAGCGGCTCAAGCCGGGCTCCAGCGGCAAGCCCTTCAAGGGCGTGCGCATCAGCATCCGCGATAGCGAGGGCAACGAACTGCCGGCCGGGGAGGTAGGCGAGATCTGGGTACGCACCCCCTACACCATAGCCAGCTATCTCAACGCAGGCGAACTCGATTCGGACACAGTGGACGCCGAGGGCTTTTTCCGGGTCGGCGACGTCGGGTACCTGGACGAGGACGGCTACCTGTTCATCACCGACCGCAGCAAGGACCTGATCATCTCCGGCGGCGTGAACATCTACCCGGCCGAGATCGAAACCGTTCTGCTGCGCCATCCGGCGGTGCAGGACATCGCTGTCATCGGCATTCCCAACGACGAATTCGGCGAAGAGGTCAAAGCCTTCTGCGAGCTCAAGCCCGGCCACGAAGTCACCGAGCGGGAGCTGCTGCAATTCGCCGCCGATCACCTGGCGTCCTACAAGCGCCCGCGGAGCATCGAATTCGTCAGCGAACTGCCGCGCAACACAATGGGCAAGGTTCTCAAGCGAGAGCTGCGCGCCCCCTACTGGAAGAATAAGGAGAGAAACGTATGAGCGACCTCATGAGCATGCAGGGCAAAGTGGCGCTGATTACCGGCGCCGGACAAGGCGTGGGCCGGCAAATCGCCCTGCACTTCGCGCAGCACGGTGCGGCCGGCGTCATCGTCAACGACTACTTCGCGGACCGCGCCGAAGCGGTGGTAGAAGAAATCGTGGCCGCTGGCGGCCGCGCCATCGCCGCTCAGGCCGACGTCACGGACTTCGAGGCGATGAAAGAAGTCGTGGCCAAGGGCAAGAAAGCGTTCGGGCCCATCGACGTGCTGGTCAACAATGCCGGCAACGCCGGCGCCACGCCCAGTCCCGATGCCCGCAAGCCGTTCTGGGAAACCGGCCCGGAAGCCTGGAACAGTTACATAGGGGTCAACTTCTACGGCGTGCTCAACACCACCAGCGCCTGCATTCCGGACATGATCGAGCGGCAGTCCGGCAGCATCATCACCGTAATCTCCGATGCCGGCCGCGTGGGCGAAAGCGGACTGGAGATCTACTCCGGCGCCAAAGCCGGGGCCGCCGGCTTCATGCGCGGCATCGCGCGCTCGCTGGGCCGCTATCAGATCCGCGCCAACTGCGTGGCCATTGCCGCCACCCTCACACCGCCCATAGAAGCGCGCTTGCGCGCCAACCCCGAGCGGTTCAAGAAAATGATGCAGAAATACGTAATCCGGCGCCCCGGCCGCCCGGACGATGTGGCCAATATGGTTCTGTTCCTGGCCTCGGATGCCAGCAGCTGGGTCACCGGCCAGACCTACCCGGTCAACGGCGGCTTCTCCTTCGCGGTTTGAGATCGGGCACTGAGGGAGCACATTCCATGAGCGCAGAAGAACAAGCGATTCTTACCGAACGGCGCGGCCCCATCCTGGTGGTGACCATCAATCGCCCGCAAGCGCGCAACGCCTTCAACAGCACCGCGGCGATGCAAATGAACGCTGCCATGGACTTGCTGGAAGAGGACGACAGCCTGTTCATGGGCGTGATCACCGGTGCCGGCGGCACATTCTGCGCCGGACAGGACCTCAAGGAAGCCGCATCCGGCAAACCGCGCCAGCGCCCGCCCCGCGGAGGATTCGGACTGTTCGCCAAACCACCGCGCAAGCCTTTGATCGCGGCAGTGGAAGGCTATGCCGTGGGCGGCGGCTTCGAACTATGTCTGGCCTGCGACATCATTATTGCCGCAGAGAGCGCCAAGTTCGGCTTGCCCGAGGTTAGGCACAACGTGGTAGCGATCGGCGGCGGCCTGTTCCGCCTGCCCAAGCGCATGCCCTATCACCTGGTAATGGAGCTGGCGCTGACCGGCGAGCTCAAGGAGGCTGCATACTTCCACCGTTTTGGGGTGATCAATCGCGTCGTCGAAACTGGCACAGCTCTGGACAAGGCCATAGAGTTCGCCGAGTCGCTGCTGGCCAACGGTCCGACAGCGCTGGCGGCCACCAAGCAAATCATTCGCCACTCGGCCGACTGGACCGAGGAGCAGGCCTGGCGCGAACAGATGACGTTCGCTCGTGTGGCACTGGACTCCGAGGATCGTAAAGAAGGGCTGAAAGCCTTCGCAGAGAAGCGCAAGCCGGTCTGGAAAGGCCGCTAGCTCCTGCAGCCGTTACCGTCTGCCCACCGCCGGGCAGACGGTACGCCTCTCCTGTTCTCTTCCGTTCATACTCGCGCAACGCGCGATCCGGCGGTGTAGCAGTCCTCCCCCCCTCAGAAATCCTCCTCCATAACGGTCGCCCGCAACGCGTACGCCCTCGCGCAGCGGCCGGAGCGGACGGCGTTAGCCTTTACCTATCAGCTTCATAAGACTGATCGATTGGACCGATATGCCGAAGAGCTTCACACTGGGCAGCGATGCCTTTTGGCGACAGTCAGAACACCGACAAGCGTTAAGGCCATCACGATGCTGCAACGATTCTCAATCAAAAGTTCCTTGGTCTTCACTTTCGCTACCTTGCTGCTGGCCATGCTCGCGGCCGGCATCTATGCCGCATCGGCAATAAGCGCGATCAAACGCGAGTTCACGCATGTGGTCGACGAGAACGTGAACCTGCTCTCGACCATCTCGGATCTACGCTACTACACCGTCACCTATCGCCGCTTCGCGCTGGACTACGGCCTGACCACATCCGCAGCGGAGCACGCCAAGATCATTCAGGTCATCGAGGCGAATCGCGCCGAGGTCGAAGCATCGCTGCAGCGGATGCTGCAACTCGCGCAAAGCCCGGACGTCGTGAGCTTCGTGAACGAGTACCGCAGCCGGATCGAAGCCTATAGGCACATGCAGGAGAACTACATCCGGCTGATCGATCAGGGGCAAATCGAAACGGCGCGCGCCACCATCCTTGGAGAGATGCTGGCCCCATTCAACCGCATCGTCGATCTGCTCAGCGAGATCCAGGAGCAGATCGTCGCGGAAGCCCACATGATCCGCGACAGCCAGACCCAGGCCATCGAACAGGTGCTGTACAGCGTTGCCCTGTCCTTCGTCGCGATTGCGGTTTTCGCCGCTGGCATGGGATTGACCATAGGCCGCAAGGTTGGGCGTCCCCTTGCCATACTCACGGCCCAGATGCAGCGCGTCGAGGAAGGCGAGCTGGGCGCCGAGCTCGATCGCACCCAGTTCGCCGACGACGAGTTAGGTGTATGCGCGGCGCAGTTCAGCCGGATGCAGCAGGCGCTGCGCGATCTGGTGCTGCAGATCAGCGACAGCGCCGCCCAGCTGGAGAACTCGGTGCGCGACGTGCGCCAGCTCGCCGAACAGGCCTCGCAGAGCACGCAGGAGCAGAACACCGAGCTTGCCGACATGGCTGTGGCTATGGAGCAAATGCAGCGCTCCTTCGAGGAAGTCTCGCGCAGCACCAACGGCGCCGCCTCGGCAGCGCGCGAAGCGGCCGCCGAGGCGGCCAAGGGCAACAGCACCGTGGGCGCAACCATCGCTCAGATCGAAGAGGTGGCGCGCCAAATCGAGGCCGCGGCCGCCGTCGTGCAGAGCCTGCGTGACGAGAGCGCCAATATCGGCGTGGTCTCTGAGGTGATAGGCGAAATTGCCGAGCAGACCAACCTGCTGGCGTTGAACGCCGCCATCGAGGCGGCGCGTGCCGGCAGTCAGGGACGCGGATTTGCGGTAGTGGCCGGAGAGGTGCGCAATCTCGCCCAACGCACCCAGGCCTCGATCGCGCAGATCGGTAGCACCATAGAGGTGCTGCAGGCGCGCTCCGTGGAAGCCGAGCAGGCGATGCAACACAGTCGTACGGCCATGGCTGCCAGCGTGGATCAAGCTCGCCAGGCCGGGCTGTCGATAGGGCAGATCAGCCAGGCGGTGGCCCAGATATCGGACATGAACGGACGTATCGCCACGGCAACCGAGCAGCAGACTGTTGTCGCCGCCGAGCTTAGCCAGGGCGCCGACCGGGTTCACCGCACTGCCGCCGCGGTTGCCAGCGGCGCCGAGGAAACTGCGCGTGCCTGCAGTCAGCTCAGCGAACTGGCCACGACCCTCAATGGGCTGACACAGCGCTTCCGCATTTGAGCACCCTGCGTGCGGTGGCAGCCACCACAAAGCCTGCCACCGCATTCGAGAACACCTGTCACCGCCGAGCCCCGCCGCGAGCCTGAGGGAGTCGCGCTGCCGGTCAGAGCGCCCGCTTCATGCGCTCCGGCGCTTCGCGCATACCGTTCAACACCTCCTCGGCGGTCGCCTGATAATTCTTCACTGAGCTCGTCCACTGTCCCCAGACGGTGGGGTCGATGGTATCGCCGTTGCTGCCCAGCTTCTGCAGCCGGCGCTGATCCTCCTCGGTCAATACTTGCCGAGCCAGCGGCTTGAGATGGCGCACATCGTCTGCCGTCATGCCCAGCATCTTGCCGACGCGGTTGCCGTAGTCGTCGTGCACCAGCAGCAGATGCCAAAGCATTCGCTCCTGCACGTCGCGTTCGCACTGGCTGAGCTGATCGCCCATGTTCTTGACCAGGTCGTCACGCTCCCAATCCATCATGGTGTTATAGCGAGCGCGGGCTTGAACGTAATCGTTGCGGCGCTCGATAACGCTGCGCGTCAACCGACCGTGGATAGGCGGCGGATTGTTGGGCATGGCACGCTCAGATTCGTGCAGCCCATTGTGCAGGTTCGGCTCGTAGTTCACGTGCGGATTCTGACCGGGCGCATGGTCCACAGAGTACGCCATCTGACCATCGCGCTGATTGGTCGCGACCCGCGCATTCTTGGGCCGGTTGATAGGCAACTGCAGGTAGTTGCTGCCGACCCGATAGCGCTGGGTATCGGAATAGGCGAAGGTGCGGCCCACCAGCATCTTGTCGTCGGAGAAATCCAGCCCATCGACCAGCACCCCTGTGCCCATGGCGATCTGTTCGTTTTCGGCGAAGAAGTTCTCGACGTTGCGGTTGAGCGTCATCACTCCGACATGGCGCAACGGAAAATCCTTCTCCGGCCAGATCTTGGTGTCGTCCAGCGGGTCCCAATCCAGCTCGGGGTGTTCGTGATCTTCCATGATCTGCACGTACATATCCCACTGCGGATACTCTCCCCGCTCTATGGCTTCGTAGAGATCCTTAGACGCCGAGCCTAGATCATGAGCCTGTACCTTGGCGGCCTCCTCCGCGGTAAGGCTGGCCACGCCGCAGCGCGGGTGGAAGTGGTATTTCACCAGCACGGTATCGCCGTTATCGTTCACCATCTTGTACGTGTTGACGCCAAAACCCTCCATGTGCCGATAGCTCGCCGGAATCCCTCGCGGACTGAACAAATGCGTCAGCATGTGCATGGACTCAGGCACCTGGCTCATGAAGTCGAAGATACGATTCGGATCCTGGCGGAAAGTAACCGGATCCGGCTTGAGCGCATGGATCACATCCGGGAACTCTATCGCGTCGCGGATAAAGAAAATCGCCAGGTTGTTGCCGACCAGGTCCCAGTTGCCGTCTTCGGTATAGAACTTGATCGCGAAACCGCGAGGATCGCGCGCCACTTCGGAGGAATCGCGCCCGCCGATCACCGTAGAAAAGCGGATCGCCAGCGGCGTCTTCTTGCCGGCTTCCTGGAACAGACGGGCGCGCGTGTACTTGGAAGCCGGCTCGTCCCCGATCTTGCCGGTCACTTCCAACTCCCCGTAGGCCACGAAGCCACGCGCGTGCACCACTCGCTCGGGAATACGCTCGCGGTCGAAGTGACTGATCTTTTCCAGGAAATGGTAGTTCTCCAAGGTCGCCGGACCGCGACTGCCTACGGTACGTTGCGACTTGTTGTCCGCTACCGGATGACCTTGGCGGTTGGTTATGGAGTGTTTCAGATCGGGGTCTTTGTCCTGAGCCATGCTGCTCTCCTCTGACTGATTGCTGACACGGCGATCCGCCGGCGATGCCCTACCCGGCAGCAAAGGCTCATCTCAAACTCCCCGCACGACAGCAGCATCACCCGATGCCATGACTGGCGTCAGCGCATGGCTTGCCGCCTTGAGTGCCGTCTTGCCAAGGAGAAAGCCGCTGGACGAAGAGGTGGGTCACGTGGTCGCGAGAAGGACGAGGGTGTTCGCGCATCCCGGATGGCCTGTACCTGCTGCGCTAGTGCATGTATAGGGACATTGAGTACGCCCCGGCCAAACTCAAGGCTGGGCCAGCCGGCACCGGCACGCAGACCTGATCGAATGGGCGCGACGCTCAGGAGGAGCGACCGGGCGCGAAGCGCTCCAACTGCGCCACAGCAGCCTCAGCTCCCATGGCACGGGCCATGCCCAACGCCGTGGCCCCATCAGCGGTACTGGCGCCTGGATTGGCGCCGTATGCGAGCAGCAGATCGATCACGGCGCTGCGATCGAACATGGCGGCGAACATCAGTGCGGTTTTGCCATCCGGAGTGCTGGCATCCGCATCCGCGCCTTGCTCAAGCAGAACACGCACTATGGCGTCATATCCCTTGAATGCGGCCGCAGCCAGAGGCGTCTGGCCGCGATCGTTGGCAAGCTCCGGATCGGCACCATGCTCGAGCAACAGGCGGGCCGTATCGGCATGGCCGTGATAGCAGGCCAACATGAGCAAGCTGTCGCCTTTGCCGTCACGCAGATTGGGAACAAGCCCCATCGCGAGCAGCCGCGCCAGGCGGTCGCTGTCGCCCTGTCTTACCAGGGCGAACAGCTGCTGGGCCAGAGCATAGGTTTCCTCGTCCAGAGGCGCGGAAGTCCGTTTGGGCATATCCCGTTCCCGCCATGAAGGGGTCCTTGCCACATTGCGTTCGCGGCGGGACGATTCAAGCGAAAGCTATAGGCTTGCCAAGAGCTGCGGTCCGCGCGTCCCTCCCCTGTCCGGCGACAGTAGGCACGGTGCTGCGTCCGCGTTGCCGCGGACGCAGGCAAAGAGCAGCGCTCTGAGCCGGATCGAATCCGCGTGCCCCAGCCAGGCGCTCACGCAGCAGCCCCTTCCGCCTCGGGGCCACGCGCAATGTTCTGATCTGAGGGCAACACGGACGGCAGCAACGACCCGACGACCATCCCCACAAAGCTCAGCAACAGCCCGGCGAAGGGCGGCGGCCAGAACCCGTGCGGATGCAAAATCTCCAGCAGTGCCCACGAGATGCCGCCAAGCAGTACAGAACAGAGCGCGCCCTGGTTGTTCGCCCGCCTCCAGTAGAGCCCACACACCAACGGCACGAACGCGGTGACCAGCGCCACGCTGTAAGAAGCTTCCACCATCTCGTAGATACCGGATTCTGCGTTCAGAGCAAACAGCAGCACGACGACGCCTACGCAGACCACCACCACGCGCGTCAACAGCAGGAACTGACGGTCCGAGAGCCCGTTCTTGAAGAAACCGCGCAGCACGTTCTCGGACAAGGTCACCGCGGGCGCAAGCAGCGTGGCGCTGGCGGTGCTCATGATCGCCGACAACAGCGCGCCAAAGAACAGGACCTGGGCCAGCACCGGCGTACGCTCCAGAATCAGGGTGGGCAGGATGAGCTGCGCATCCTCTGTCATGAGCCGTGCCGTTCCATCCGGGTCGATCAAGGCTGCTGAATAGGCGACGAATACCGGCACGAACGCCACCACCAGGTACAGCACCCCGCCTATGATGGTGGCGCGCACGGCGGTCTCTGCGTTGCGAGCCGACATCACTCGCTGGAACACGTCCTGCTGCGGGACGGAGCCGAACATGAAAATCACCCAGGCGCCGACGAACGCAACCATGTCGCGTGCTTCGAACTGGGGCCAGAAGCCGGCGAACTTACCCGCCTCCACCGCATGCGCAACGACGGGCGTCACGCCGCCGGCCAGCCCGGCCACCTCCCAGGCGATGTAGAACATGCCGGCGACGATGACCACCATCTGGAACATGTCGGTGAAGGCGACCGACCACATGCCGCCGAACAGCGTGTACAACAGCACGGCGCCCGCACCAATGATCATGCCTTCCGTCATACCGATCTGCCCCTGGCTGAGCACGGAGAAAACCAGGCCCAAGGCAAGCACCTGCGCTGCCACCCAGCCCAGATACGATGCCACTATGGCCAGACTGGTAAGCAGCTCGACAGTGCGGTTATAGCGAGTGCGGTAGTAGTCGCCTATGGTCAGCAAGTTGAGCCGGTACAGCTTGCGTGCGAAGAACAGCCCTACCAGCACCAGGGACAAGCAGGCTCCGAAGGGATCGGCGATAATGCCGCGCAGCCCCCCTTCCAGAAACTCGGCCGATACGCCCAGCACGGTCTCGGACGCGAACCAGGTCGCGAAGACGGTAGCGATCACGGCGAACAGCGGCAGACTGCGCCCTGCCACCACATAGTCGGTGGCATTGTTTACCCGCCGCGCGGCATAAAGGCCGATCACCACGGAAACCAGCAGGTAAGCCAGAACGAACCAAAGCATCATCGCGGTAGCCCAATCGTTCGGGGTTCAATGTGTTCCTGCACCGGCCAAGTCCGCTCAAGCGAGCGCGGACTCGCGGCAGCACGCCTTCGTTAACCTTGGTCCGCGCCGATGCGCGGGGCGCGCAAAGCGTACCCCGACCGAGGGCTGGCGTCGACTAGCGGGAGCGGCGTAAGGCGTTGATGTGCCATCCGCTAGCCAAACGGCGATGCGGACAGCGTGATGATCGCCACGTTGGTGCTCGCGTGAGCGGCCACCGCCCAGACCAGCGCATGATCGCGTCCATACATCGCACCATAGAAGACGCCGGCCAGCGCTGCCACGGCGGCCAGCGCCGCCCCCCAAGGCAGGTGAGCCAGTCCGAACGCTACCGCGCTCAGCACCAAGGCAAGCGGAAACGCCCACCGTCCCACGCGCCTTAACCCTTCTTCCAGCTTCCGTTGCAGCATGCCGCGGAATAGCGCCTCCTCGGCAACGATGGTCAGGAAAAGGTTGCCCACGATCCAGTAAGCCATCCCGGGCAACCAGCGCGGATCTAGCGTAGCCAGGCCGACTGCCCAGCCGGCGGCCAGAACGGCCAGTGTTCCCCCGGCCAGGCATCCCCAGCGCGCCCAGTCACGCGGCCGCCGCGCGGCGCGCGTACGCGCTTGATGCAGCCAGGTCAGCAGTGCGCCCGCGAGCCCCTTATCGTAGGTCCACACGACCGCGCCTGTGGCGTCCCGCCCGAATGCATCCGCCAGCACTTGCGCGGGGAACCCTGGCAACGCGCGTACGAACAGCAAGGCCGCCAAGACCGCCAGCGCCAGCGTCAACCACCGGCTCAGCGCCCGCGGCGTCCGTCCGCTGACCGCGCCGGCCAGCAGCCCGAGGCCCAGCAGCAGCCACACCAGGCCAAGCGGGGTCACAGTTCCGCTCGCCAGCGCCAGGAGCACGGATAGCAGCAGTAACGCACTAGCCACCCGAACATCCAGCCGCGCCAGCAGCGCCAGAATGACGGCAAAAAGACTCAGAAAGGGAGCGATTTCCATCATGTTCGACCGCGCAAGCAGGCAATGTCAGCCACAACCCAGGCGTAAAAGAGTAGCGGAAACGCGGTCATAGCGGTCTGTAGGCAGCGTCACCGCCTGCGCCCCGAGCGAAGCCGTTGAAGCCGAAGACGGCCGCGCCGGCGCGAGCCCGTCAGGCTTGCCGGTCGCGGTTACGCTGACGCCGCCAAGCGCCCGGCGAATAACCGGTCCAACGCTTGAATGCCCGCTGAAAGGCGCTCTGCTCCGAATAGCCCAGTACGAACGCCACTTCCGCAAGGCTCACGTGCGGCGCAGCGATGAGTTCCTCCGCGAGCCGGCGGCGCGTCTCGTCCAGCACTGCTTGGAAAGTCGTGCCATGGTCGGCGAGAAGGCGCTGCAGCGTTCGTGGCGAGCAGCCCATTCTTTTTGCCACCGCGGCAAGCGTGTAGCTGCCGTTCTCTACCGCCTGACGGGTGGCGGCTACGACCGCCGCCAGCTCCGGGGCATGCTCGCGCAGCTCCTGCAGCTGCCGCTCGGCCTGCGCATCGAGCAGCTGTTTAAGCTGCGCGTCGGCCTGCGCCAAGGGCAAATCCAGAAAGGCAGCCGGAAAAACCACCGCGGTGTGCGCGCTCTCGAAGCGCACCGGGGCATCGAATACCTCGCGGTAGATAGGGTCATCGCCGCTGCACGGGTGCTGAAAATGCACCTCGTGCGGCGCCACGGGCTCGCCCAGAATCCAGCGGGCATATGTCACCCAGGCGGCCAGGGCTGTTTCCGCCAGCTCCGGCGGTGGGTAAGGTTTCAGCGGCGAGCGCCAGCGCAGTTCGGCCAGCTCGCCATGATGCACGAGCTGCGACTGACTGAGCTCGCCGACCAGCCGCTCGAAACGCACCAGGCGGTCTATGGCCTCGCCCAGCGTGTCGCAGCTCATGGTCACGTAGCCGAGCAGGCCGTAATGACGCGGCTTGATGGCCTGGCCCACGCGCAGGGGCAGCCGCCGGTCGCCGGTGACCGCAATGGCCTGGCGGAACAGCTCTACCCACTGCAGCACGGGAAGATTGCCGCGGCTGTCTTCGCTGTCCAGGCGCTGGGCCAGCCGCTGCCCGAAGACCTCGGACAGCGAATACCGCTCGCGCAGATAGTCCAGCAGCGAGCGCACGTAGGCCAGCGAAACGCGCCCGCCCTCGGTTTGCAGATCCATATGCACAACTATCCGCGCTTGGCGCGTTCTGTCAATTTTGCTCCCTGAGCTGTCAAGACCGTGTCGGCAGCGCGTGAATAATCAAAGCGATAAGCGAACAAGACCGACGGAGGAGAGCACTATCGTGGAAACGATCAACGCGCTCATCGACACCTTGGGGCTCGAATCGTTGCTGTTGCCTATGCTGGCCCCCGTGTTCCTCGCGTGCATCGCCTGGGAGGCCCTGTACTGGCGCGGCCGGCGGCCCGTTTATACCTTGCGCGACACGCTAGGCAACGCCGCCCTCGCCTTGAGCCACCAGATCGTGGATGCGGCCGCCTGGGTGGGTTTGATCGGACTGTTCTGGTTGGCTTACCAGTGGCGCCTGTTCGACATCCCGACCACGGTCTGGTCGGTGGCGCTGCTGTTCCTGCTGCAGGACTTCTGCTACTACTGGTTCCACCGCGCCAGCCATCGGATTCGCTGGCTGTGGGCCTCGCACGTGGTCCATCACTCGTCGCAGCGGCTGAATCTGTCCACGGCATTCCGCCAGAGCCTGATGTACCCGATCTCAGGCATGTGGGTCTTCTGGCTGCCACCGGTGCTCATAGGCTTCCGGCCCGAACAGGTCCTGCTGGTGGTGGCGATCAACCTCGCCTACCAATTCTTCGTGCACACCGAGGCCGTGCAAAAGCTGGGCTGGCTGGAGTGGATCTTCAACACTCCTTCCCACCACCGGGTACATCACGCTCGCAACGAGAAATATCTCGACCGCAACTACGGGGGCGTGCTGATCGTCTGGGACCGTCTGTTCGGCACTTTCGTCGCCGAGGATCCGGCCGAGCCGTGCGAGTACGGCATAGTGCGGCAGATCGAAACCGACAACCTACTGGTGACGATCTTCCACGAGTGGGTGGACATGTTCCGCGACGCCGCCCGTCCAGGTCCGCTCTGGCAGCGCCTGCAGCACTTCTGGCGACCGCCCGAGTGGCAGCGTGAACAGGCCGGGACTGAAACGGGGGGACAAGGATGAGCGCGGCGGCGAACCGCACTGCCGCCGCGACAGCAAGCGTTGTCGTGGCGGTCAGCCGCCAGATGGCGGCCGACCCGACGCGGGTATTCGCGCTGGCGCTGAACAACGAGCTTTTCCCAAAGCTGTTCCCCGGCTTTGGCCCCATTCCTGCGGTACTGTCGGTACAGCGACTGGATGACGGCCCGGTGGCGGTCGGCAGCCGACGGCGAGTACGCAGCAGCGATGGCGGAGAACTGCTGGAGCAGGTGCTGGAACTGGTCGAACCAAGGTGTCACCGCTATTCCGTAAGCGGATTTCGCCCACCCTTCTCCTGGTGGGTGCAGGCCGCCGAAGCCGACTGGCGCTTCACGCCTCGCGAAGAGGGTTGCGAAGTGCGCTGGGAGTATCGTTTCGCGCCTCGCAGCCGCCTGGCGCGGCTGCCGGTCGCCCTGCTGGCGCGGCTATTTTTCCGGACCGCCATGCAGCGTTGCCTGCAGCGTATGGCTCAGGCCTGCGCCATGGATAACTGAGGCGTCGGCTGAATCCGCTGCGCATTCCGCATCGACTCCGGTGCGTGCCTGTCTGCCGCCGGCGCGCAGATCGCACCCGAAAAAGCCCTGTTAGCACCGGCTTACGTGCTGGACCGAGCGTTCGCGCTGGGCTTATCGTGGGGCAACGGGAGCGATCCCCAGCCAGGCCGGCGCCACAGCAGACGGCCAACGACAAGCCAACGAATCGATGCCACTCACATGAAGATCGACCGAAGGATCAAGTTCCGTCATCTGACCTGCTTTCTGGAGGTAGCCAGGGAGCGCAGCCTCAGCCGGGCAGCCGAGCGACTGTCGATCTCGCAGCCAGCCGTTTCGAAAACGCTCAAGGAACTGGAGGACACCCTGGGCGTGCGTCTGTTCGAGCGCAGCAAGCGCAACCTGGACCTGACTCAGGCGGGGCTGACGTTCCTGCGCTACGTGGCGCCGGGGCTCAAAACGCTGCAAGAAGGTGTGGCCTCCATGCGCCAGCACCACCGGCGCACCGGAACCGTGCGGGTGGGCGTGCTCTCCACCGTGGAAACGGCGGTCATTCCGGAAGTGATCCGCCGTCTGCACGCAACGGAGGATGGTATCGCCGTCAGCGTCTACACCGGCTCCAGCGCGTTCCTGTTATCGCAGTTGCGCATAGGCGAGCTGGAGCTGGTGGTCGGACGCATGACCGACGCCCGCGAGATTCAGGGCCTGAGCTATGAGCATCTCTACAACGACTCCATGCTGCTGACCGTACGGGCCGGCCATCCGCTGCTGGACATGGATCAGACGCAGCTGCATCGGATCGGCGACTATCCGCTGGTCCTGCCGCTGGAAGGAACGACCATCCGCAAACACGCCAACAGCTTCTTCGCGCGCTCAGGCATTCCACTGCCCATGCAGCGGCTGGAGACCCTCTCGCCGGCCCTTAGCCGCCGCTACGTACTCGATACCGATGCTGTCTGGGCCGCCCCGGCGGATGCCGTGGCAGCCGATCTGCAAACCGGAGTGCTACGGCAACTGCCGGTCGTCATGGAGGAGCAAGGCGGTTCCATAGGCTATGCCGTTAACGCCAACGTCGCTCCCAGCGCCGCCATGAGCGCATTCTGCGAAGTCTTGAAAGAGGTCGCACGCGACATAACGACTAACGGAAAACGGCATTTTTCATAACCAAACGGTTATAGCAAGAGGTGCAGAATTCAGTTCCCCCCTGTCGCCTTCTATGGGACCTTGACCACGGTCGGTAAGTGCGCCGCCTCAAGCCAGGGCACGGCGGCGCCCGTACTACCCAAAACCCATGGATGCCGCGGCCGGCCAACAGCCGGCTGCGGTCTTTCGTCCGTCACTGTGGGAACAAGGCTATGGAAAACGATATAAAACGGCGCTTCGTTCCGCGCGACCGCCAGGCGCATCCGCCCGCACTCGCGCCCATTTACAAGACTACGGTGCCGCGCTCGCCACGGCAGCCGCTGATCAGTGTGCCGCAGACCACTTCCGAGCTGATCGGACCCGATTTCTCGACCCTGCGTCTGGGGCCTTACGACAACGACCTGCTGCTCAACTTCCGCCACACGGGGCTGCCCATAGGCGAGCGGATCATTATGTTCGGCCAGGTCCGCGATCAGTTCGGCAAACCGGTACCCGGCACGCTCATCGAGATGTGGCAGGCCAATGCCGGAGGCCGCTACCGTCACCGCAACGACGGCTACATGGCGCCGCTGGATCCGAACTTCGGCGGTGTAGGCCGTTGCCTGACCGACGCCCAGGGCTGGTACCGATTCCGCACCATCAAGCCCGGCCCCTACCCCTGGCCGAACGATCCTAACTCCTGGCGTCCCTCGCATATTCACGTCTCGCTCACAGGCCCGACCATCGCTACCCGGCTGGTTACCCAGATGTATTTCGAGGGCGATCCGCTGATACCGCTGGATGCGATCATCGGCACCGTGCCCGGGCGCGATGCGATAGAGACCATGATCGGGCGGCTGGACATGTCATACAGCAAACCCATGGACTGCCTCGCCTACCGTTTCGACATCGTCTTGCGCGGCGAGCTGCAAACCTACTTCGAAGAGTGACCGGAGCAACTCCCATGGCTATAGATCTGCCCCGCGAAACCTGCTCCCAGACAGCAGGTCCGTACGTGCACATCGGGCTGGCGCTGGAAGCTGCCGGCATTCCTCCCCGCGAACATGAAATCTGGAATCGTCTGGCCAAGCCCGAGGCGCCGGGCCAGCACATTGCGGTGGTAGGCCGCGTGTTCGACGGCAACGGCGACCTGGTGCGCGACGCGTTCCTGGAGTTCTGGCAAGCCGACGCCGAAGGGCGCTACCAGCCTGCCTACGACGCCGAACAGCCCTTCGTGAGCTTCGGGCGGGCGGCGACCACCTTCGATGCCGGCGAATGGCGCATAGACACCGTCAAACCCGGCCCGGTCCGCAATCATGACGGCTGGATGATGGCGCCGCACATCTGCGTCTCGCTGTTTGCCCGCGGCATCAACATCCACCTGCAGACGCGAATCTATTTCGAGGACGAGGAAGCCGCCAATCGCGACGACCCCATCCTCAATCGCATCGAGTCGCAGCAGCGCCGGCAGACCTTGTTGGCTAAACGCAGCGAAACCGCCGAGGGCGTGGTATACCGCTTCGACATCCACCTGCAGGGGCCGCAGGAAACGGTGTTCTTCGACTTCTAACGGCATGCCGGGGCCGGGCGCCTGACGCCCCGCCCCAGCGGTTTCACGGATTGCAGCGGCTACTGCCGCAACAGCTCCGTGAAACCGCCCCAGAACATGCGCTTGCCGTCCACCGGAAATTCTCCGGCGCGCATCATTTCCTCTATGCGAGGATCCTTCAGCACCGCCTCGTTGATCCGATCCCGCTCTTCGCGCGAGGCATAGCGTATCCAGGACAACACCACCGTCTCGTTCTCCCGCGCCTGAACGCTTCTAGGGAACGAGGTTTGCTCGCCGTGCTTGACGTCATCGGCCACGGTTTCCACCACTTCCAGCGCGCCGTACTCCTTCCAAACCTCTGCGGCGATACGCGCAGTGCGTAGATACTCCTCCAGCTTGTCGGTCGGGACCGGCAACACGAAACCGTCTACATAGCTCATGGGAAGCTCCTTAGCAGCGAGAGGTTGCACAAGATCGAACCACACCTGCGCGCCGCGGTCGGCGCCAGGCGGCAGGGCTCACTGCTTGGTCGAATCCCGCGGCCTGCATTCGACATTGGCTTTGTCATTACCCTGCGATAGCGGCGAACCGACCGAGATCTGTGCCGGCACTTGCACTTGCCGACCGCACGCGCCAATTCATGAGCGACGTTGGCGCAAACGAGAGCGTGCCCCATGGAGCTGCAGCAGACCTCGAGGACCGGGCGATACCTTGAGCGCCTGGCCGGCCTGGCAACCATCCTTGTGCTCCTGACCGGCTGTGGCATCAACAACATTCCCACCTACGACGAGCAGGTCAAGGCGGCCTGGGCCCAGGTGGAGAATCAGTATCAGCGCCGGGCCGACCTGGTGCCGAACCTGGTGGAAACGGTCAAGGCATTCGCCAAGCAGGAGCAGGACGTATTGACAGCCGTGATGGAGGCCCGTGCGAAAGCCACGTCCATCCAGCTGGATGTCAGCGATCTGGAGGATCCGCAGCGGCTGCAACAGTTCGAGCAGGCCCAGGCGCAGCTCACCGGAGCGTTGAGCAGGCTGATGGCGGTCTCCGAGAACTACCCGCAATTGCAATCCAATCAGAACTTTCTCGCCCTGCAATCGCAACTGGAGGGGACGGAGAATCGCATAGCCGTGGCGCGGCGGGACTATATCATCGCGGTGGAGCGCTATAACCGCGAGTTGCGTACCTTCCCCGGCCGCATCTGGCACGGAATGCTCTACCGCGACCTGCAGCCGCGCGAACCGTTCCGGGCCACCAGTCCCGACGCCGAGCAGGCGCCCAGGGTGCAGTTCTGATGAAGCAGGCGGCGCCGCGGCTCTGGGCGATCGCGCTGCTGCTCGCGCTGACCGCGGTGGCAGCACAGGCGCAACCCAAGTTCCCTGCTCTGACGGGGCGGGTGGTCGATCAGGCCCAAGTGCTGGACCCGGCCAGCGAGCGCCGTCTCAGCCAAACGCTGGAAGCCCACGAACGCGCCACCACCGAGCAGATCGTGGTGGTAACCGTTCCCGATCTGCAGGGGTACACCATAGAAGAATACGGCTACCAGCTCGGGCGGCACTGGGGAATCGGCCAAGCAGGCCGCGACAACGGGGCGCTGCTCATCGTCGCCCCCAACGAACGCCGAGTCCGTATCGAAGTGGGCTACGGACTGGAAGGCCGGCTCACCGACGCGCAGTCGGCCATCATTATCGATCAGGCGATCACGCCCGCCTTCCAGCAGGGCGACTATACCGGCGGCATCGTCAACGGCGTGAACGCGATACTGCGCGTATTGGCCGGCGAGCCGCTACCGGCGCAGTCCGAGCCGCGACCGGAAGCGGACGGACATCGGCATGACGGATTCTCGCCGCTGTTCTTCATTTTGCTGTTCATCATTCTCTCCATGCTACGCCGCGGGCGGCGGCGCAGCTTGCTCGGCGCCATACTGCTGGGCTCGACGCTGGGGCGCGGCGGGCGGCACGGCGGTTTCGGCGGCCGGGGCGGCGGTGGCTTTCGAGGCGGTGGCGGCGGTTTTGGCGGAGGCGGAGCCTCAGGAGGCTGGTGAGCGAATGGCGCTACTCGGTGAAGACGAACAACGCCAGGTGGCGGAAACCATCGCCCGCGTCGAACGCGAAACCGACGCGGAAGTGGTTACCGTACTGGCCGCGAGGTCGGACGACTACACGTACATCCCGCTGCTATGGGCCAGTCTGCTTGCCCTAATCGTTCCCGGCGCGATCAACTACTTCGCCGGCTGGCTCGATGCCCGCCTGCTGCTGTTAGTGCAATGGGCGAGTTTCGTGGTCCTGGCGCTGCTGTTTCGCCACCCCGCTATTCTCTACCGCCTCGTTCCGCGCCGGGTACGGCACTGGCGTGCCGCCAACATGGCACGGCGCCAGTTTCTCGAACGGAACCTGCACCACACGCGCGATGGTACGGGCATGCTGATCTTTGTCTCCGAGGCCGAGCACTATGTGGAAATCCTGGTCGATCACGGCATCGCCAGCCGCATAGGCGACGACACCTGGCAAGAAGCTGTCGCGGCGTTTACCGACCGCGTCAAGCGCGGCGAAACCCTGCAGGGATTTCTCGCCTGCATCGAGTCCTGCGGCGAGCACCTCAAGCGCCACTTGCCGGCCACTCACGAGCGCAACGACCTGCCGAACCACCTGATCGTCCTGCCCTGAACGCACCCGCGCGGCGGCCTCGCTACTGGCTGCAATCTACTGACATATAGCTGTCAGCAGCCCCTTGCTAGAGTGACCTTGTCGTCACCCACCACCGATAAGGAGCTAACCATGCACGCGATCAACTGGTTCGAGATTCCCGCCACCGACCTGGAGCGCAGCCGCCGCTTCTACGCAACCATCCTGAACAAGGAACTTGAGGTCGTCGACAGCAGAGACAACGCTTGTATCGTCCTGTTCCCCGCGGATGAGGAGCGCGGCGACGTTGGCGGTTGCATCAGCGATAACGACGCTCGCACACTAGGCGGCACCCGCGTCTACCTGAACGTGGAAGGACAGCTCGACAGCGTGATCGAGCGCGTACAGGCCGCAGGCGGCGAGGTAATTCAACCGCGAACGTCCGTTGCACCCCATGGCTTCATCGCTATCATCAAGGACAGCGAGGGCAACGTCGTCGGACTTCACAGCAGGTCGTAATCGTAGAAGGAAGCGCCGCGAACGGCGCTTCCGCTCGATTCCTGGCGGGATAAAGCGATAATGAGACGCGCCGACCGACTATTCCAGATCGTGCAGTTCCTGCGCAGCCGCCGACTCACCACTGCCCAGTGGCTCGCCTCGCGCCTAGACGTTTCCGTGCGCACGATCTATCGCGATATTCAGGATTTATCACTGTCCGGCGTCCCCATAGAGGGCGAAGCCGGCGTTGGCTATATGCTGCGCCATTCCATGGACTTGCCGCCACTAATGTTCGAGCGCAGCGAAATCGAAGCGCTGGCTATAGGTGCCCGCATGGTGAACGGCTGGGGCGATCCCGAGCTACAGCGCGCTGCCGAATCGGCCCTGGCGAAGATCCATAGCGTGATTCCCCCCGACCTGCGCGCAGAACTCAACCGCAGCCGCATGTTCGTCCCCGGCACCACCAGGCTGCCCGTACACCATATGGCGAAGTTTCGCGAAGCCATTCGCGCCCAGCACAAACTCCGCCTGACTTATCGCGACGAACACAACGAAGTGACCGAGCGCTGTGTCTGGCCGCTGGCCCTGTTTTTCTGGGGCCAAGTGTGGACTCTGTGCGGCTGGTGCGAGCTGCGCGAGGACTTTCGGAGCTTCCGGGTCGACCGTGTGCTCGAGCTGGCTGCCACGGGGGAAACCTTCCCCGCGGAGCCAGGCAAGCGGCTGGAGGACTACCTTAGCCGCTACCCCGGTGCAGACCTGCTGGTGCCGCAGTACCGTTAGTCGCGCAAACGCAAACTAGAACCGCCGCAAGCGTGAAAGGCTAAACAGCAGATGGTGGCCCGCCAGCCGCAGTAATCAGGCGGGCGGCTCGCGCCCATGACGGCGCAGGAAATCGTGCAGCAGCCACTGAGAAATGCTCACGCTGCCGCGGAAGGTCTTGGGCATGGCATCGATATGGAAAAACGCCGCATCCTCTATCTCCTCGGGATCCGGCACGATTTCCCCGCCCGCGTACTCGGCGTGGAACCCCAGCATCAGCGAATTCGGAAATGGCCACGGCTGGCTGCCGAAATAGCGCAGATTCTTGATCTGCACGCGCGTCTCTTCGAACACCTCCCGATGTACGGCATCTTCCACGCTCTCCCCAGGCTCCACGAAGCCGGCGAGCGCGCTGTAAATTCCCGGCGGAAAGTGCGGCGAACGCGCCAGCAGAACCTCCGGACCACGCTCCACGATCACGATGATCGCGGGCGTAAGCCGCGGGTAGAACAGCCCGCCGCAGCTGCGATCACTGCACACGCGGGCGCGCTGCGTAGGATGGTACCGCGTGGGCGCGCCGCAACTACCGCAGAACTGGTGCAAACGGTCCCACTCCACCGTCTGAATCGCCCGCCCAGCCACCGCCATCAGCGGCTCGGGCAAACGGCCGAACAGCTGCCGCAGTTCCAGGAACTGCATGCCTGGCGGCGGCGCGACATCGACCGGCAGCTCGGCCGAGACACAGCCCTGCTGGCCGAGATGCCCCAGAAACTGCGCTCGCACGGGTGTAAGCCCCAAACGCTCCAGCGTATCGAGGCGAGGCACGGTGAACTCGTCGGTGACCAGAAGCTCGCGCTTGCGGAAAGCGAACCACAAGTAGGAGCCGGCCCTGACCTGCAACTCAGTGGACGGAACGAAAGCAAACGGATAATCGACCATTAGGCAAACATATCAAAACTCGCTGCCTTCGTCTCAACAGCGACCCTGATGCCGCCGCCGCGATTCGTTGCGCAGGTCTTATACTCGATGTGGTAGCTTGTGCATTAGGTAAGAAGCTCCGCCTCCGCATTAAGAACGGAGCCTGACACACCGGATAAGCATAACGCGTGTCGATAAACCGCGACGCCTTGCGCCACTGAGGAGTCCTCGTCATGGCTGGATCGATAGACGCTTTCTCCACCGCCACCGACATGCTCGCTGCGCTGCGCTGCCGCGAGATCTCCGCGGTAGAACTCGCCCAGCTGCATATAGAGCGCATCGACACGTACAACGAAAGGCTCAACGCTATCGTCGTCCGTACCGATGAGCGCGCGCTGGAGGCGGCGCAACGCGCGGACGCAGCGTTGGCCGAAGGTGGCGGCGGCGCCTTACTGGGCCTGCCGATGACGCTGAAGGAATCCACCCAATGTGCCGGTTTGCCGCAAAGCGCCGGCATACCGGCTTTTGCGCAGCACCGTCCCAGCGTCGATGGCCCTGTGGCAGCCAGCGTTTTCCGCAGCGGCGCCGGCTTGCTCGGCAAGACAAATATTCCGGTGGCCTTGGCCGACTGGCAATCTGACAGCCCCGTGTACGGGCGCAGCAACAACCCCTGGGATCTGAGCCGCACTCCCGGCGGCAGCACTGGCGGCGGCGCCGCTGCGCTCGCCGCCGGATTGACGCCATTAGAGGTCGGCAGCGACATCGGTGGCTCGATTCGCGTGCCCGCGGCTTATTGCGGCGTTTACGGGCATAGGCCATCGGAGACCGCCGTGCCGCGCGAGGGGCAATTCCCCCTTGGAGATCTGCCGAACCCAGCCAGACTGATGAGCGTGCAAGGCCCGCTCGCCCGCAGCGCGCGCGACCTGGAGCTACTGTTCGACGTCATCGCCGGCCCCTCGCTGGGCGAGGACGCCGCCTGGCGACTGGCTATGCGGCCACCGCGCCACGACCGGCTGAGCGATTTTCGTATTGCGGTGATGCCGCCCCTGCCATGGGTTCAACCGGCGGCCGAAGTCCAGGCGCGCCTGGAAGAACTGGTGAGTTTCCTCGGCCGCGAAGGCGCGAAGATTGCCGAAGCTATGCCCGCCTTCGACCCGCAAGCGTACTTCCACGACTACTATCGCCTGCTGTCGGCTCAGACCACGACCCACTTATCGCGTGCAAAGCGCGAGGCGGTAGCGGCATCGCTACGGGCTACCCAAGACCCCCTGGCCATGGTGCAAGCCGATGGCATGATCCTGGATGTTCCCGAGTATTTCGCCCTGACCGCGCGCCGTGAACTTGCCCGCGCCGCCTGGCGCGAGTTCTTCCGCGACTGGGATCTGTTGCTGGCGCCGATCACGCTGGACGCAGCCTTCCCGCATCAGACAGCCCCTTTCGCCGAGCGCATGCTAGAGATAGACGGCGCGCCGGTACCGTACATCTACAATCTGGTTTACCCCATGTGGGCGATTTTCGCCGGTCAGCCGTCCACAGCCTTCCCTGCCGGATTCAACCGGGCGGGATTGCCGCTGGGGCTGCAAGTCATAGGCCCCTATCTGGAAGACCGCACAGCGCTGCGCTTCGTACAGCTCCTGGAACAGGCTTGGCGCGGCTTCGAGCCGCCGCCTGCATAGAGCCCGCCGGCGGCGCGGTTCGCCATGCCTTTGGCTTAGCAAATGCGCCGATTCGGCGGCATCGGCTACCGCTGCGAAACCGCAGGCGATGGCACAACGCCAGGATCGGTTGCTCAATCGCCCGCCCGCGGTCGGTCCGCGCAGCTGCCGTTCGACTGCTCGGCGGCAAGATCCGCACTCAGCCCGCTTCGCTGTGCGCTGCCCCCCCCCTCGCGCTTGACCTCAAGCATGCTTAAGGAATTAAGGTGCTGCCGTTGCCATCTATGACACATCACTGAGGAGGGTATATGCCCCACGCATCGGCAAACGATATGTTGCCAAAGCCACGAGCTGCCGGACCGCGCGAATGGTGGGGGCTGGCCGTACTTGTCCTGCCAACGGTTCTGCTGGCGCTGGACATGACGGTATTGCACCTGGCTGTACCGCACCTGAGCGGCGATCTAAAGCCCACCAGCACACAGCTGCTGTGGATACTCGATATCTACGGCTTCATGATCGCGGGTTTTCTGATCACCATGGGCACGCTGGGAGATCGCATAGGCCGCCGCCGCTTGCTGCTCTGCGGCGCGGCGGCGTTCGGCGCCGCATCGGCACTGGCGGCTTTTTCCACCAGCGCGGAGATGCTGATCGTAACACGCGCGCTGCTCGGTATCGCCGGTGCAACGCTGATGCCGTCCACGCTCTCGCTGATCCGCAACATGTTCCAGGTCGACAGCCAGCGCACGCTGGCGATCACGGTATGGATGACTGGCTTCATCGTCGGCAGCGCGATAGGGCCGCTGGTGGGCGGAATCATCCTCGAGCTGTTTTGGTGGGGAGCGGTATTCCTGCTCGGCGTGCCGGTGATGCTACTGCTGCTGGTCCTGGGCCCGTTCTTGCTGCCCGAGTTCCGTGCCAGCAACACCGGTCGGTTGGACCTCGTCAGTGTGGCGCTATGCGTAACCGCGCTGCTTGCCGTGATTTACGGTCTGAAGGAAATCGCCCGCAGCGGCACGGCAACGCTACCGATGCTGACGATCATAGGCGGGCTTGTGGTCGGCGCACTCTTCGTGCTCCGCCAGCGCGCGCTCGCCGACCCTATGTTCGATCTGAGCCTGTTTGCCAATCGCGCCTTCAGCACCGCTATCGCTGCGCTGATGCTCACCATCCTGGCCATGTCGGGCGCCTGGCTGATGGTGTTTCAGTATCTGCAGGGCGTGCTGGGACTGTCGCCGTTCAAAGCGGGGCTGGCAATGCTCCCAGCAACCGTGGTGCAAGTTCTGACTGCCATGCTCGTCCCGCCGCTTACCCGCCGTGTGCAGCCCTCCGCGCTGATCAGCGCCGGACTGCTGATAGCGGTGCTGGGATTCCTGGCGATGACCCAGGCCCACGGCCCCAGTGCAATGCAGTGGCTGCTGGTGGGCGTGCTCATTATGGGCATAGGCGCGATGCCCATGTCTATCCTGGGCACCGATCTGGTTGTCAGCTCGGCGCCGGCCGACAAGGCGGGGGCGGCCTCGGCAACTTCGGAAACAGCCGCTGAGCTGGGAATGGCGCTGGGTATTGCGATCATCGGCAGTGTAGGCGCGGCGATCTATCGTCGCGACATTGCCGATCAGCTCCCCGCGGGTCTGCCAGCGGCCGTAAAAGAGGCCGCCTTGGATACGCTAGGAGGCGCTTTGGCGGCAGCGAGCGAACTGCCTGCGGAGGCGGGAAGCCGTCTGATTGCCGCTGCGCAGGAAGCCTTCAGCGCCGCGTTGCATGCCAATGCGGCGATAGGTGCGGCCATAGCCGCGACAACAGCGGTACTGATCGTGCTGTTCCTGCGTACGCAGCCTGCCGCACTGCCGTCGCCAGATAAGGCGGCGGGCAGCGGCGCCGTTGAGGCATCGGCAGACTAGACCGAGCATTATCGTTGCGGCTGGCGGCAACGGCCGGACTGCGTGGCTATTCCAAACGCTTGCCAGCGGTCCGGACCAGCCGCACCCGCTCGCCGCCTTGCACATCCAGCAGCACCAGCTCTCCATCCTCCAACCGGTAGCTGCGCACCCTCTGCAGCGCGGCGATGAGTTTCGCTTCCTGCTCCATGGCGGGCGGCGCGCAAGCCATCTTCGTCGCCGCCACAGGGCCTATGCTCAGCGCGCTGCCGCTGCGCTCCAGCCGCGCCGAATAACGATTGCAGCCCGTGCTGCCGCCAATGAGATCGCTGCGAATCGCCATTGTGCTGCTAACGCCTGGCAGCGAAGGCCGGCCGTCTATCGCCGCCACCTGCCACACGGAATCGGCCAAGCGCTGGCCATCGCCGGCCTCCGGTGCGCCCTCCTCCATTAGCGGAGCGCATGCCCAAAGCAGCGCCAGCAGCAGCGCAATCGCCAACAGCCTCATTGTCCATGTCCCCCCATGTTCAGGTTCAGGGTACGTATGCACGCCATACCGCATCCCGGTCCCACTGTTGCTGGCCCTGGAGGCTGGGCCGCCATCAGCGCCGCATCCCAAGACGATCGGAGCGCCGTCTGCAGGTCATCGCACACACGGCAGGCCCGGGGCAGCGCGTTCCGCAGGGCGCTTCCGGCGTCGGCGGCAATTGATGATGCCCGGTCGGCTCCCAGCGCGGATAAGGTATGCCGAAGAACCGGTGCATCAGCGAGGCTTGCAGCACCAGCAATAGAACCGCGCCCATCAGAATAGGAAGCTGCTTCAGGTCCGGCATCAGGCCCAGGGAAACGATCAGCGAGGTAGCGGCAGCCGGCGGATGCACCGCGCGCAGCAGCACCATCAGCCCCGCTGCTGTCCCCAGCGACAGCGCCGCCGCCCCTACCCGCGCCCAGCCGATACTGGACGTGTACGCTGCAGGCTCGTCCAGCAGTCCGAACAGCGCCAGGCTGCACCAGCCCACCAGTGCCCCTACCAAATGCCCTAGCACCACGTTGCGCGGTGCTGCGGGCGGAGCGAGAGGCGCGTAGAAAATCATGAACGCTGTCGCGCCCAAGGAAGGAAAAATGAAGCTGGCGTTGGTCCAGTGCGCGACTGCCGCGATCAAACCTATACAAAACGCGCCGTTGAAAAAGTTGAATAAAGCGAGCGTCAGCGTGGGCCGCCCGCCAAGCCAGGGACGCAGCCGCGTAACGATCTTTTGACGACTTTGCGCATTACGCCCCATGCATAACGCCTCACCGAAAAAGGCGAAATGCTAGCCAATGGCCCGGACCGGCTCAACCGAGGCCATCCCGTTACCGCAAACGTCTTGCCGCGGTGCGGAGCAGGACGAATGCACCGGTGCCGCTTCACGCTGGAAAACGCGCGCGGTACGCTAAACGTGCGGCTCTTAGCCGATGCCGGAAACCCAATGGCCACAGGAGGGTGCCATGGCTGGCAATAAGCCCCCAGACCAGGCGCGCCTGGATCGCATCGTCGCCGCCGCACAACAGCAGCGGCTCAAGCGCGAACAGGGCTACCGCGAACAGGCGCTGAAGCTCTTCCCATGGGTGTGCGCCCGTTGCGGCCGCGAGTTCACGCGCGCCAACCTGCGCGAACTTACCGTCCATCATCGCGACCACGACCATGACAACAATCCGCCGGACGGCAGCAACTGGGAGCTGCTCTGTCTGTACTGCCACGATAACGAGCACGCCAAGTACTTGGACGCGGCACGCTACGGCAGCGGCCCGGTCAAGAGCGGGTCAACACCGGCTGCGACCCACAAGGCGCTTGCGGGCCTTGGCGACTTGCTGAAGAACCAGCGCAAGCCCGATCGCTGAGCGCCTGCCTGCGGCAGGCGCTCGCGCACCGCGCTTGCTAGAGAAAGAAATCCGGCAGCAAAGGCTCGCCCGGCACGCAGGCATAGCGGTCGAAATCGGTAACGCCCGCCTCGGCAAGCACCTCGTCGTCGATGAAGAAGTTGCCGGTACACTGACGGCTGGGTCTGGTCAGGATCACGTGCGCGGCGTCCGCCACGATCTCCGGCGTGCGGCTGCCGCGGATGGTCGCCTCCCCTCCCAGCAGGTTGCGCACCGCCGCTGTAGCGATAGGCGTCCGCGGCCATAGCGCATTCACCGCTATCCCATCCTCCCGAAACTCTTCGCTCATGCCCAGCACGCACATGCTCATGCCGTACTTGGCCATGGTGTACGCCACGTGCGGCGCGAACCACTTCGGGTCCATGTTCAGCGGCGGCGAGAGATTCAAGATATGCGGGTTCTCCGCGGCTTTCAGATACGGTACCGCAGCCTGGGAACAGGCGAAGGTGCCGCGGGTATTGATCTGGTGCATCAAATCGAACCGCTTCATCGGGGTCTCGACGGTGCCGGCAAGGAAAATCGCGCTGGCGTTGTTCACCAGTATGTCTATCCCACCGAACCGCTTCGCGGTCTCCTCCATGGCCGCGGCGATTTGCTCCTCGAAGCGCACGTCCACGACCAGCGGCAATGCTTTGCCGCCCGCTTTCTCGATTTCCTCCGCCGCCGTGTAGATGGTACCCGGCAACTTAGGGTGAGGCTCAGTGGTCTTTGCCGCGATCGCCACATTGGCCCCATCGCGCGCTGCGCGCAGCCCGATGGCCAGCCCGATGCCGCGGCTCGCGCCGGTGATGAACAAGGTCTTGCCGCGCAAGCTTGCCATGACGTCTCTCCTGTCGGTGTAGTGCCCTGCTTAACTTAAGCGTAGCTCAACCGTGGTATGGCGCGGCTCTGCCCGGCACACACAATCGCTGAGGGCATGCAGTCGAGCTTCTGCGAACCGGGCCTTCGACTCGGCCTCTGGCTACGGTTTACGCTATCCGGGTTGCATTGAGTCCCAGTTGGTTATGCCCAGAAGAAGAAACAAGCGCCGGCGGCTCCGAGGGCGACTCCTGAAAATCGCGCTATGCGCCATGCTGGTTCCGCTGGTGCTGAGCGCCCTGACGGTACTGTCGCTGCGTTGGATGACACCGCCGTTCTCGGCGTTCATGCTACGGCACGTCATCGCCAACATCGGTGCCGACAAG
The DNA here is from genome assembly GCA_964460035.1 of uncultured Alkalilimnicola sp. Taxonomy (GTDB): domain Bacteria; phylum Pseudomonadota; class Gammaproteobacteria; order Nitrococcales; family AK92; genus CAYWPG01. Next base: position 153,216 of record CAYWPG010000001.1, on the reverse strand, counting down.
CCGGTGCCGCTGCGTTATCAGTGGGTGCCGCTAAGCGAAATTTCGCCGCACATGCTCACGGCTGTGGTGGCGGCGGAAGATCAGCGCTTCGCCGAGCATAGCGGATTCGACTTCGTCGCCTTGCGCAATGCCTGGGAGCACAACCGGCGCGGCGGCCCGGTGCGCGGCGGCAGCAGCATCTCGCAGCAGGTAGCCAAGAACCTCTTCCTTTGGCCTGCGCAAAGCATGGTTCGCAAGGGTGTCGAAGCCTACCTGACGCTGCTCATAGAGCTGAGCTGGCCCAAGAGCCGCATCCTGGAGGTGTATGTCAACATCGCCCAGTTCGGCGACGGCATCTATGGCATTGGCGCCGCCAGCGATGCGTTCTTCGGCAAGCCTCCTAAGCGGCTCTTGCCCTATGAAACCGCGCTACTGGCGGCGGTGCTGCCCAACCCGGTGCGATTGAAAGCCGACGCGCCTTCTGCCTACGTCCGCCAGCGTCAGTACTGGATTTTGGAACAAATGCGGTACTTGCGCCTGGACGCACGCGGCATCCCCCACCACCCTGCTGCCCCTTGAGCGGCCCGCTACGCCGGCCGCAAGCGCCCGCGCCCAGGCGGTCATCCTTCGCGTCGCACTGACGGCATCGGCGGTGGCGGCGGCGGCATAGCGCGCACCATAATCGTGACGCGCTACTACCGAGAAGGATGCCCACCATGACCACAACCGTGTTCGATTTCACGAGTCGGACCATACAGGGGAAAGCCTGTCCGTTGTCTACGTACCGCAACAAGATGCTGCTGATCGTGAACACGGCGAGCCGCTGCGGCTTCACACCGCAGTACCGAGGCCTGGAGCAACTGTATCAGCGCTATCGTGCCCAGGGGTTCGAGATTCTAGGCTACCCCTGCAACCAGTTCGGTGGGCAAGAACCCGGCGACGAGATACAAATCAAGCAGTTTTGCGAACTCGACTACGGCGTCAGCTTTCCCTTGTTCGCCAAGGTCGAGGTTAACGGCCCCAATGCCGAGCCGCTGTTCGACTTTCTCAAGAAAGCCGCGCCCGGCCTGCTGGGCAGCACGCGCATAAAATGGAACTTCACCAAGTTTCTGGTCGATCGCAACGGCCGGCCCGTCAAGCGCTATGCGCCCACCACCAGGCCAGATGCCATCGCCGCCGACATCGTCAGGTTGCTGACTTAAGAAACTGAGGTGCCGGCCGCGGTGGCCGGCACAGTTCGCTAGCCTACATGTTGGCTGGACCGGTCACTCGCGGCTGACCGCCAACTGATAGCTCCCCGCGCTCTGGCCAAAGTAGTCGCGCGCGATTACCAAGTAATCGCCAGGGGTGAGGTCGACTTGCAGCATCGCATGCGTAGCGCCGCCGCTGTCATCGTCGCTCACATTGATCCCAGGCCCGAACAGCTCCAGAAACGCGTCGATGTCATACGAGCGCATCGTCAGGGTATACCGGCCTGCCTCGTTAATCGTCAGCCGGTACCGATGGCGGCCTTCCCTGCCCAAGACCGCGCTGATTTCCTCGCCAACCGGCAATGCCAGGCTGCCTTGGAACAAGGCGTCATTGTCCATGGGCTCCACGTTCGCCTGCAGATCGAACAAACCGTGAGTGGTGAAGTCATAAGCACCGGCATGTACGGTGTAGGTACCGGGAGCGAGCATCGCTTGCAAGCGCGCATTGTAATGATTGCCGCCGTCGTCGTCGGACAGATGCACGCCCTCCCCCACCAACTCCAGAACAGAGTCGATCGCGGACGACATCATGTCGATGGTCACCAGGGCCTGACTATCTACGACCAGCTGATACTCCAGCGCCTGCCCGCCGAACCAGCCGCTCAGCGGCTGTTCCGGCGTCAGCGGCCCGCCTTGCTGCAACGTCACGCCTTCGCTTAGCGGTTGGCGCTCGACCGCAAGCGTGTACGCACCCGTTGACTTACCCCAGGCCCAGCGAGCTTCCAGCTGGTATTCGCCTGGCTCCAGATAGCTGCTGATACGCGCATCCCTGCGGCCGTCGGCGCTGTGGTCTTCCAGATTCACGCCAGCGCCAGAAAACGTCAAATGGGTATTCACGTCTGGGGAACTCATGGTCACCCGATAAATTCCCGGCTCCGCGATGGCCAGCCGATAACGGTTGGGAGTGCCGCTTAGCCAACCGGCAACCTGCTCGTCTATGGAAAGCGTCCCCTCGTTTCGCATCTCCAACGGGCGAGCATCCAGGCGAAACGGCCCATAGCTCTTATGATCGCGCCCGCTCACCGTGACGGTATAAGTGCCTGCATCCGCCACCCGATAGCGCAAAGACGCCATATGTTCCTGTGTGCTGCTGTCCTCGCTGGCCTCGCTGTCCGCCGGGCTGATTGCGATGAGCTCGCCCTCGGGTCCGAACAGCGTGAGCAGTCCATGAAACGCCCCCCGGAGCGAGAAGTCGACGAACTGCCCGCTGTCCAATGCCACGGCGTAGCGGGCGAAACGGCTGCCATTGTTACTGTTCATAGGGCTGGCCGAGGTCAGCTCGCCACGCACCTGCGTCCCCAGCGCCAGAGCACCGGAAGCCGTCGATTCCCTGTTGCCAGCCGCTAATTGCGAGCCGGGCAGCGAATAAGCCGCTATCCAGCCGAGCAACAAACCCAGCACCACGAGCAGTAACGCAATCGCGAAGCGGACGGAGGATGCGCGGGTAGCCATGAGAAGAATCCTTATTATTGATTGGAATAGATTGAATTTATTATTGTCGGCAACTTTAACCGATACGGCCCTTCGTGGCACGCGGCGCTGCGACGCCCAGGACATCCGCCTTTAAATATCCCCAAAAAATCAAACACCTGAGGTCAACACTGGCGATCGCTTTCCGCCTGTTTCGCGCCGCCACCGGAACCGTAAGCGCTTAACCCGGAGCAGCAGGGTTGACGACTGCCCCTAGCGCCCACGACACCAGGTCCTGGAACTCGCTGGAAGTCTCGACTAGGCTCAGCCCCACCTGAAACCTGTCCGCAGCGGCATCATGCCGCACCCAAGTACAGATCACCGTAATATCGAGCTGGCGTATCTCGTCCCGCCCCTCAGGTACGTGCAGTCGCAGCTCGTATTGGCCCCCTTGCGCCAGTGGCCTATCCAAAATCGCACGCAGTCCGGTCAACGAGATATCGGCGACGACTCCCATTGGCACGGCCTCCCGCCGATCCGAAACATGTATGCTGGACAAATGCTCGAAATTGAAGCGGCGATCATGACGCATGGTGCCCCCCCTGCTATAAGCGCTTATCCGATCATGTCTGGGGCGTTCAGCCCGTTGTGCAACGACTCTCAGCCTCGTAAACCAGTTACGCAGCGAATGGTCGCATGGACGCACGCATCGCCATGCCCGCTTCTTCCGAACCAGAAGAATCGTGCTTAAAGCCTGTTGCCTCCCAACCACGCCGCGATGGCGATCGCTGCCCCCGGCAATTCAGGTACGGCTCAATAGCGGCAACCCTTTGCGCAATTCATGCCTGTCCATATTCGGGCGATGTGCCGACATACTCTATTGCTCTTGTCGCAGTAAGCTGCCAGGCGCCGTAATCCTTGGCCGGCGAGATGTTTAGTGATTTGCCCCTGCTTTTTTGGAAACGTCCAGTCACTTTAATGCCACTGATCCGCACTGGCAAAGCGAATATGTTTTGACTTCCATCAAAACGCTCATTTCCGCTAACCCGACAATTCCTTCCAAATCCCTTATGCAGGCCAATGGACATGACCCAGCAAAGCGCATCCCTAGCTTCCGTTCGCGACCTCGTTTCCGCCCGGCGTCACGCAGCCGACTTCACGGCGTCCCGCACCCGTCTTATCGCCACCCGCGTACGAGCGCTGGCACTGGCGCTGGCGGTACTGCTGCCAGCCTGGATACCCGTCGATTACCTGCTGCTCGCACGCGAGGACTTTTTGCCGCTGGCTGCGGCACGCATCATCGCGGCGTTGCTCGCGCTAGGGCTTTACTTCATCGATCCGGAACAGCCCCGGCGAAAAGCCACGCTAGGCAGACTAAGCCTGCTCGTAACGCTGCCGGCATCGCTTTATCTCATGGCCAGACTTCAGCTAAACGGCGCCGCGGACGGCCTGCTCTACGGCTACGCTTTCTTTCCGGTTCTGATAGCCGCCATGCTGGCAGTGTTTCCGCTTACGCTACTGGAAGGCGTAGGCTTCGCATTACCGATAGCGATGGGCTACGGATTGCTGGAATTCGCTCTAGGAGAACCGGCCGAACCCGCATGGCTGGGGATGTTGTGGCTGCTATCGCTGATCGCGCTGATTGCGCTGTGGACTCAGCTCAGTCAGTTGCGCATGCTGCTTGATCTATTCCACCGTGCCACGCGCGATCCGCTGACGGGCACCCTGAATCGGCGCAGTCTCAACGATGCGCTTGCAGCCGAGCATGCGCGCTGGTTGCGTCATGCGCGCCCACTTTCGGTCATTCGCGTCGAACTTACCGACTGGGAGCGCATCACCGACCAGCATGGCACCAACTTCGGCAATGGCCTGCTCGTGCAGCTTACCCACGTTATCCAGCGTGCCTTGCGGCCGACAGACCTGCTCGGACGCTGGGATGGCGCAACATTGCTGATGGTGCTGCCGGAAACCGAGGCGGACGTCGCCGAACGGCTTGCCGCACGGCTCGAAGAGCTGGCCGAGTTCGCGAGCATTCCTACCCGCAGCGGTGCAATGCTGCGCGGCAGCACGCGTATCAGCGTCGCCACCCCCGCGGCCGACGAGAGCCTGGCCACGCTGCTGCAGCGCCTGGAGCAACGTCCCTTCCGTAGCCGGCGTCCCCGCTCGCATACCGTGTAGAGCTGCGGTACGCTTTGGCCATGTCCGCAAACACGATCAGCAAGAACAAGACCATGACGCGGTTCGACAGCCACGACCAGCTCTGGCTGTTCGGTTACGGCTCGCTGATCTTCAAAGCGGACTTTCCTTTTCTCGATCGCCGCCCAGCCCGTATCCGCGGCTGGACGCGCCGTTTCTGGCAGGGCTCGCACGATCACCGCGGCACCCCCGACGCGCCCGGGCGCGTGGTGACGCTGATCCCAGAGGCAGGCGCCATTTGCGCGGGCATGGCCTATCTGATCACGCCGGCGGTGTTCGAGCACCTGGACTATCGCGAGAAGAACGGCTATCTGCGTTTCGCTACCGAGATATTGTTCTCCGACGACGAGCGGGCCGAGGGGCTGATCTACATCGCCACACCCGACAACGAAGCCTTCCTCGGGCCGGCGACGGAAGCGGACATAGCACGACAGATCGCGGAGGCGAAGGGACCAAGCGGCCCCAACAGCGCCTATCTGCTTGAGCTTGCGCAGGCGCTACGCGAGCTGGGCGAGGACGATCCCCACGTCTTCGCCATAGAGCAGCACCTGTTGGCACTGGAAAGTCTGGACGCGTAGCTTCGGTAGCAGGGCTTGGAATAGTCACTGCCAAGAACAGCGCTACGGACAGCTGTTGAACGACCCCGCAGGCAGCCTGCCTTAGTCTGGCAAAGCGTCGCCCAGAGCCTGCATCGCCGCCGCAGTGGCTGCGTCGGCCGGGAAGAAGGATTCGATAGCCAGCTCCGAGAGACTGATATCTATGGGCGTTCCGAACACGGTGGTGGTACTCAGGAACGACAGCACGCCGCCCTCCGCGGTCGTCAGCCTAAGCGGCACGGCGATACCGGCGAACTCGCTCTTGCCCCGGTGACGGTGCACCGCCGCACCCGGAGGCGAGGGGTAAGACCTGAGTTCGCTCATCAGATCGACCAGCACCGGATCGGCCGACGCGTCCACTTGCTTGGCCAGCCGCTCCAATATATGCGCACGCCATTCGCGGAAATTGGCAATGCGTGCCGCCAAACCTGCAGGATGCAAGCTCACGCGCAGCACATTGACCGGCGGCTGCAGCAAACTGCCGTCCACCCCAGCCAACAGCTGCAGCAATGGCCGGTTCGCCATCACCAGCGTCCAGTGCCTGTCCACCGCCAGCGCGGGATAAGGCTCGTGGCCTCGCAGGATAAGCTCTATCACCCGCCTCGCGGTATCCAGCGCCGGATCGTCCAGCCGCCGCTCGCTATAAACCGGCGCGTAACCGGCCGCGACCAGCAGCCGGTTGCGTTCGCGCAGAAGAATGGCAAGCCGTTCCGCCAGCCGCAAGACCATCTCCCGGCTAGGCGCCGCCCGGCCCGACTCCACGAAACTGAGGTGTCGCTGGGAGACCTCCGCCTCCAGCGCCAAGCCCAGCTGACTCAAACGCCGGCGCTGGCGCCACTCCCGCAGCAAATCTCCGATAGAGCGGTTGGTTTCGTTCATGCCTCAACGATAGCGCCGATTGCCGCTGCTCACCAATTACCTCGCAGGCAATCGCAACAACGCTTCGCGAGCCCGAACATGAGTAACGGCTCCTGCGGGAGCCTTTCGCGAGGTCGAGATAGTCTCGGCCGCAACAGCAAAGGGAGCAAACCATGGCTACCGCCAATACCGCTAATTCGCTGCGCACAATTCTTCTTATCGATGCGCTGGCCTGCGGCGCACTGGGAGCCGTACTCGTTCCAGGCGCCGGGCTTATTGCCACCGTTACGACCATTCCCGCGGCATTGCTCTTCTACGCCGGGCTCCTGCTATTGCCCATCGCAGCCTTCATGGCCTTCGCGGCAACCAGGGCCCTGGGCTCACCGTCCGCCGTGTGGCTGGAAATCGCTGGGAACTTGCTGTGGGTCGCCGCAAGCGTGGCGCTGATGGTCGGGGACTGGATATCGCCCAATCTGCTGGGCCATGCGTTCATAGCTGCGCAGGCCTTGGTGGTCGCGGCCCTGGCAGCGCTGGAGCACGCCGCGCTAAGGCGCTTGTCCTCAGGGCCGGTCACTGCCTGAGACACCACTCGCCCATCGGCGTACCTGAGGCAAGGCGGACGGGCACGAACCGCCGGCCCTCGGGTACCAGAGCTCGTTGCGCTTGAGAGGAATGAGTCATGTCCGCATATGCGATCGCTCACCTGTACAAAATCTCCATGGGGCCGGAAATTGTCGAGTATCTGGAGAAAATAGACGCCACGCTGAGGCCCTATAACGGGCGCTTTCTGGTTCACGGCGGCAATATCGAAGTATTGGAAGGCTCTTGGCCGGGTCACCTGATTGTCATCGAGTTCCCCGACTACCAGCATGCGCGCGCCTGGTACGAATCGCCCGCGTATCAAAGCATTCTCGGACTGCGCACCCGCAACGCGGTTGGTGACGCGATTCTGGCACACGGTGTCTCGCACGATCACCGAGCGACGGACGTGCTTGCAAGCGACGAATAGCCCAGTGGGAAAAGGATCTCTAACAAGCCCGTGAGGCGCGAAATGGCATGAGCGCAGCGGCGCATCACACCTGCAGCATGGCCCGCGCGGCATGCGTCGAGCGGGCCATCTACCCACCTCTGCGCCGCGGCAGAATAGATCTCAGCGCGACGGAGGACCGACCGATGCGTCCGCTCGCACCTTGCTGGCCCACACCGTGTCGAGCAGATAGAACGAGCCGACACCGGCCAACAGCGCCAGCGCGAGCACGCTGAAGCTCATGGCGTAGTCAGTCGCTTCTATGAGCATGCCCACCACGGGGCCAGCAAGCAGCAGACCCAACCAGTCGATCGCCGTGTAGCACGCAATCGCCGACCCACGCCTGGCTTCATCGGCACGCGACACCACCAGACTCAGCAGTACGGGATAGGTGTAACCGTGTCCGGCGCCGCATAGCAAGCCGGCAATAAACACGTGCAGCGGTGTCTGAGCCGCCGCCAAGACCATAAAGCCCAGGGCGTAGCAGACCAGTGCCAAACCCAGCATGCGCCGCGGTCCGAGCCGATCCGGCAGCCATCCCATGAACAGACGCAACACCACGGCAATCCCGGCATAGGTGCCGAAAAAACCGCCTACCGTGCCCACGCCGGTGGCGGTTACGTAGGTCTTCATGAAATTGAACAGTCCGAACAAGGCGATGAAGAACGTGAAGGCAACCACCCATACCGGAATCAAGGTCCGCGCGATAACGGCCGAGAACAGCCCCCCTTCCTGAGCTTCGACGTCCTCTTGCGCCGCTGCGCTGTCCCGCAACGGCAGGCACAGCAGAAAACCCGCAACGGCGAAACCGAGCGCTCCCAGGAAGAGCCCGCGGTAACTGGCGTAGAGCAAGATCGCGTCGCCCACCAGCGCCCCCAGTCCAATGGGAACCAGCGCCGACACGCCGAAGATCGCCAGACCTTCGGTACGCCGCTCGGGCGGTACCAGATCGGCTCCGTAGGTGAACAGCGCGACATACCACATGGCATGTACCGCGCCATCGAGTATGCGAACGAGGTAAATGAAGGGGCCTATCGTATCAATCAGAAGGTAGAGCGCGACCACCAGCACGAACAGCCCGCACCCGCCTAGAATCACTTTCCGCCGCCCGCCGCCGTCCATGGCGCGGGCAATGACCGGCCAAGCGAGAATCGCGCCCACCGCCTGCACCGACATGATCCGGCCGATCTGCGCTTCTCCGGCGCCAAGCGTCTGCAAGAACCCCGGCAAGTGCACGAACAGAAAGCCGGCAAGACTGAGCATTAGCGTAGCCAAAGCTGCCAGCACGAACGACAAGGAAAATAATGGAGGCTTGGACATAGGCACCGCGCGCTTTAAACCGGTTAGCGGATCACCCGGGGAATTCTTATCGGACTTGGCTCAGCGAGCAGGTCGTATGACATTCCAGCGGGCACTTATGCGACGCAAAGGCAGGGCGCCATGCAACTGCGCCCTTCCGGCCACCGCCACTCAGCTCGCGTGGCTGGCGATGAACTCGCGCACCGCATCCACGCTGGCCGGAATGACCGTGCGCCGGATGGGCAGATCCCTCAAGGCCTCGAGCCGCTCGTGGCGGGCCGCCGGCTGCCCCACCGCCTTATCGACCGACTCGGGGAACTTGGCCGGATGAGCCGTCGCCAGGCATACCACCGGATCGGGCACCCCGAGCCGGCGCGCCGCGGCTATGCCTACCGCCGTGTGCGGATCGACGAGGTAGCCGTGCTCGCGATACACCTCGCCGATCGTGGCCATGGTGGCAGACGCGTCGATTGCCGCCGCCACGATGTGATCGTCAATGGGCGCCCCGTCATCCACCCGAGCCTCGCCGTCGCGGGCAAAACGCTCCATGAACTCCCGCACTCGCGTACTGTCGCCGCCGAAGCGGTAGTACAGGAAGCGCTCGAAGTTGCTCGCCACCTGGATATCCATGGACGGCGTGATCGTGAAGCGTACCGAACCGCGACGATACAAGCCGGTGTTGAAGAACACCGAGAGAATGTCGTTCTCGTTGGTGGCCAGCACCAGGCGATCGATGGGCACGCCCATCTTCAGTGCCATATAGCCGGCGAAGATGTCCCCAAAGTTCCCGGTAGGCACGCTGAAGGACACCTTGCGAGCCCCATTCTCATCCAGCATCAGTGCCGCATAGACGTAATACACGATCTGCACCAGCACGCGCGCCCAGTTGACGGAGTTGATCGCGCCTAGCCGGTAACCGTCCTTGAACGCCAGATCGCTGAACACGGTTTTCATGATGGCCTGGCAATCGTCGAAACTGCCTTCCACCGCAAGGCAGTGGACGTTGGGGTCGGGCACCGTGATCATCTGCAGCTCCTGCAGCGCGCTGGTGCGCTGGTGCGGATAGAGCACGAAGATGGAGATATTCTCCTTGCCCCGAACGCCGGCAATGCCCGCGCTGCCGGTATCGCCGCTGGTCGCGCCCAGAATGTTCATCGAGCTGCCGCGCGCGCTGAGAATGTAATCGAACAGGTTGCCAAGGAACTGCAGCGCGACGTCCTTGAACGCCAGCGTCGGACCATGGAACAGTTCCAGCACTTTGAGCTGGCCGAAGTCGCGCAGCGGCACGATCTGGGGATGATCGAAGGTGGCGAAGCTCGCGTTGAGCAGGCGCTGCAGCTCCTGCTCGGGAATATCGTCTATGAAGTGCTTGAGAACCCCCTGGGCGACTTCGACGAAGCTGCGCCCTCTGAGCGCGTCGAGCTCGCCGCTCAGATCGGGCAGCCGCTCCGGGATCAGCAATCCTCCGTCAGGCGCCAACCCCGTCAACACCGCATCCTGAAACGGCATCGGCGTCGTGCCACCCCGGGTACTTATGTAACGCATGCCTCTCATTCCCCTACGCGAAGCTGAAATTCGATTAGCCGGCCCCGGTTGGGCTCCGCTGTCCCATACTGTAGCCGACTTCGCCGGCGGATGGTCCAGAATGTCCGCCGAGGGCGAGCGGGATATTCTATGCTGCGGGTCAAGGGTTCCGGGCTCCTGGTCGGTACGGTGTTTGACCTGGGCACAGGCAAGCCGGCGGGAGCGGCACCCGGGCGTGGAAGGCTTTGGCTATGTCCCCAACGCCCCTTGGCACGGGACATAGAGTCGCCCACAAGGGCGGGTCGCGCTGGGCTATAGGAGTTTCCCCATGGCAGCGCTTCCCCAGCCCGCTTTCCGTCGCTATCTCCTTGTCAGATTCGTCAACCAAAGGAAGTACGACATGAGCCTGCTTCTGTCCTGGTTAGTGCTATCGTTGGCCGTCTGGATCACCGCTGCGGTGCTGCCCGGCTTTCATATCAAGAACTTCGTCAGCGCCATTCTCGTCGCTGCCATCTTCGGTGTACTCAACTTCCTGCTAGGGTGGCTGCTCTTCGGCTTGTTCACCGTCGCCACGCTCGGCCTGGCCTGGCTGCTGGCCTTTATCACCCGATGGATCATCAACGCCATCCTGCTCAAGCTCACGGACGCTCTCACCGATCACCTCACCATCGACAGTTTCGGTTGGGCTCTGGGCGGCGCGCTGATGATGTCCGCTATTGGCACCGTCGCGGAGTGGATCATCCGCAGCATCTTTTGAACGGCACCGGTCGACCGTGTGCAGTCGGCGAGCGTCTCACCCGCCGACTGCGCGCGGCTCCATCGTCAGCGTTTAGCCCACACTTTCGATTACCGGCGGGCTCTAAGCTCTGAACATCTTCCCCAACGAGTACGACAAGCTGATGGCCGACCCGGGGCTGGTCACCTCCATGGTGCCGGAGATCGTTCGCTGGCAGACCCCACTGGCACACATGAGGCGCACAGCGCTAGAGGACACCGAACTGGGCGGCAAACTCATCAGGAAGGGCGATAAGGTGGTGATGTGGTACGTATCGGGCAACCGGGACGATGAAGTGATCGCCTGCCCTAACGACTTCATCATCGATAGGCTCAATCCGCGCCAGCACGTAGCTTTCGGCTACGGCATCCATTGTTGCCTGGGCAATCGGCTGGCGGAGATGCAGCTGCGTATCCCTTGGGAGGAGCTAATCGAGCGAATGGGCAACAAGATCGAGGTGCTCGAGGAGCCAACACGAACCTTCTCTACGTTCGTCAAAGGGTGCCCACGCATGATGGTGCAAATCCCTGGCTAAAAGCCTCCGAGGCGCACTCGTCCGCCGCCCCCGAGGCCGAGTGACTGCGCCTCCCGCTCCTGGGCGCAACCGTTACTGGAATAGGCTCTTGAGCGGCACGTCCGGATCGGCCAGCAAATCCACCGGCACTGCCCGCTGCTCGCCGATGATGCGGCGGGCCAGGGCATACTCCTGCGGGCTGTTGGCAGCTTCCACCGCCCGCAGTACATCGCCGCGTAGGTAGAACACAGCGAATTTGCGCTGTTCCTCCGGTCGGCGCCGCACGATCGTCCGGTCGTACCCCTCGGCCAAACCGGCAATCTGCAACTTTATGTCGTACTGATCCGACCAGAACCACGGCACCGGATCATAAGCGCTCGCATTACCCAGCAGGGTCGCCACCGCCGCCCGCGCCTGGTCATTGGCGTTCTGGACCGACTCCAGCCGTATACGCCGCCCATAACGCGCGCTGGGAAAGCGCGTACAGTCGCCGGCGGCGCAGATGGCCGGATCGGACGTGCGGGTGAACTCATCGACCAGTATGCCGTCTTCGATAGCCAACCCGGCCTGCGCCGCGAGATCGCAGGCCGGCTCTATGCCCACCCCCACCAGCACCAGATCCGCCGGAACCGATGTGCCATCCGCGCAGTGAACGGCTTCCACGCGCCGGCTTCCCGCCAAACTCTGCACCGATGTCGACGTCAGGATTTTGACGCCCTCCTCGGCATGCACGCGTTCGTAGAAGCGCGACGTCTGCGCCGATACCACGCGCGACATCACCCGATCGGCAGCCTCGATCACAGTGACCTGCAGGCCCAGCTTAACGGCCACCGCGGCCACTTCCAGGCCTATATAGCCGCCACCGACTATCGCCAGGCGCGCTCCTGGCCGCAGCTCCGCCCGTATGCCGTCTACATCGGCAAGCGTGCGCAGATAATGGACGCCCGCCAGCTCCGCCCCGGGCACGTTCAGCTTCCTAACCCGGGCGCCGGTAGCCAGCAGCAGTCTGTCATAGGGAAGACGCCGCCCATCGGCAAGCTCGACCGCGCGGTCCTCGCGGTCGATGCGTACCGCCGCATTGCCGAGGATCACCGCCACATCCAACTTTTCATAAGCGGAAGCCTGCCGAATAAGCAGCTCCTGCGCGCCCAGCTCGCCGGCAAGGTACTTCTTGGACAGCGGAGGACGCTGATACGGCAAACTGTTCTCTGCGGCGACCATGCTCAGCGGGCCGGTATAACCGCCCGCGCGCAGTCCGTTGGCCGCAGTGGCGGCAGCCTGTCCACCCCCTACGATTACAATCCCTCTGTCCATGGCACTCCCTGATCGCACGCAGCCACCGCGCCGCTGTCGCTACGATGACTGTGGGGTCTCATCCGAATCGTCCAGCGCAATAGACCGTCAGCGAAACACCAGCCCTTCGAACTCGCCCGTTGCGCGCCATTGTGCCAGATACTCGAAATAAGCCGCAGGCCCGTGCGGATACCCCAGATTCAGCCGCTGGTGCGGCCGCGGCTCCTGCCCTTCGTTGTTGTAGTAGCCCGGCGTACAGTCGGGGGCGCGCAGCCGGCCCATGCCTGTCTGCAGCAGATCTATCCACTCCTGCTCGGCTTCCCTGCTGACTTCGACTTCCTTATAACCGTTGTCCAGTGCGTGCTTGACGATCAGCGCGATCGTCTTGGCGGCCTCGACGAGATTGTGCGGAATGTTCGAGATCAGGTTCGCCCCCTGGGTGGGTTGTACGATGAACGCATTGGGGAAGCCATGCACATGCGTGCCGTGCTTGGTGCGCATCCCCTGCGACCAGTACTCGGAGAGCCTGAGCCCGCCGCGCCCGACCATATCGTAGCCGGCGCGCTGCGTGTACTCCGTGCCCACCTCGAAGCCGGAAGCGTAGATGATGCAGTCGACCGGATATTCCTTGTCCGCGACCACCACCCCGGTTTCGGTGATCCGCTCCACGCCTTTGCCTTCGGTATCGATCAGGTGCGTTCCCGGCAGGTTGAACGCCTGCAGATAGGCGTCATGAAAGCAGGGCCGCTTGCATAATTGGCGGTACCAAGGTTTGAGCTTTTCGGCCGTAGCCGGGTCCTCGACGATCTGGTCCACCCGTGCCCGAATCTCCTCCATCTTCACGAAATCGGCGTCTTCGTAGGCTTTGAGGATATTGGCCGGGGTGAGCTCCTCGCGCCGCATCCCCGCGATCTGGACACGGATCCGCCTGGCGATATCGGTCCAGCCGTCCATGACCAGATCCTCCTCCGCATTGCCGCCCGCCTGATTGGCCGTGAAGTTTTCCAGCCAGCGCTGCTGCCAGCCCGGCGTGGCGATCTGTGCGAACCAATCGGGATCTATGGGATGGTTGTTGCGCACATCTACCGCCGACGGGGTGCGCTGGAAGACATAAAGCTCCTTGCATGCTCGCGCCAGATGCGGCACGCACTGAACGGCCGTTGCGCCGGTTCCGATGATGGCTACCCGCTTGTCCGCCAGCTTCTCCATGAGCGCCCCGGAGGCATTGCCACCGGTGTACTCGTAATCCCATCGGCTGGTATGAAAAGAATGCCCCCGAAAAGACTCTATTCCCGGTATTCCGGGCAGCTTGGGCACATGCAGCGGCCCGGTTCCCATCCCGATGAATTGCGCCGTGAACTCATCGCCCCGGTTGGTACGAATGAGCCAGCGCGACTGCTCCTGCTGCCACTGCAGCGCTGTCACTTCGGTATGGAAGAGCGCGTTTCCGTACAACCCGTAGTGCCTGCCTATGCGCCGGCAGTGCTCGAGAATCTCAGGCGCGTGGGCGTATTTTTCCGACGGCATATAGCCGGTCTCTTCCAGCAGCGGCATGTACACCAACGATGCCGTGTCGCACTGAGCGCCCGGATAACGGTTCCAGTACCAGGTACCGCCGAAATCGCCGCCTTTCTCGATGATTCGCACATCATCTACGCCGGCCTCCTTGAGTCTGGCGCCGGTGACCAGGCCCGCGAAACCGCCGCCTATAAATGCCACCGTCACATGATCCCGCACCGGCTCGCGCTCGACCTTGGGGGTGTAGGGGTCTTCCAGGTAGTGAGCCAGCTGGTCGGTCAGCCGCAGGTACTGATCGTTGCCATCGGGACGCAAGCGCTTATCGCGCTCGGCGATATATTTGTTCCGAATTACTTCCTTATCGATCACCCGGCCGTCCGGCATTCTAAGAGTTGTCATGCTTGCTCCTTTGGGCCTACGGACAGTCGCAACGGGTATAGCATTGAACACCGGTTCAAAGAAAATGAATTTCCAGAATAAATACTAGAAACCAGACAGATCGAAAAAGGAGCAAACCGGCATCCCACCGCACACGGACACGGCGACCCGCTGCAACGGAAATAACTACCGGCAGGCTTGGGCTGCGGACCGGCGCCCTTGCCATGCTGTTAAACTCAAGGGTGTTCGATAGAGAACAAGAAAAAGACCGCGCTTGCGGCCTGCTACCCAGCCGGTTCTCCCAGGAGAGATTCAGCATGCGATTCGAAGAGTATCGTCGCTACGACGCGCTTGGCCTGGCCGAGCTCGTTACTAGCGGCCAAGTGACCGCTCTGGAACTGTTGGAGTGCGCGCTGGCACGCGCCAAGGCAGTAGCCCCGCGATTGAACCCCATTGTTCACTGGTTCGAGGACGAAGCGCGGCAGCGTGCCGCCACGCCCTTGCAGGGCCCTTTCGCCGGCGTGCCCTTCCTGCTCAAGGATGCCGGGCAGGATCTCGCCGGCCATCCGACCAGCCAAGGCTCCCGCGCTTTCCAGGCCCACCGTGCCCCCATCAGTTCCACCTACGCTGAACGCGCTCATGCTGCCGGACTGATCAGCTTTGGCAAGACGAACACGCCGGAGCTGGCATTCAAGGGCATCACCGAACCGGAGGCTTTCGGACCTACCCGTAATCCCTGGGCGCCGACGCGCACGCCCGGCGGATCCAGCGGCGGCGCTGCAGCCGCGGTGGCCAGCGGCATAGTCCCTATGGCCGGTGCCAACGATGGCGGCGGTTCCATTCGTATTCCCGCAGCCTACTGCGGCCTGTTCGGCCTGCGCCCTTCTCGCGGCCGGGTGCCGGCAGGTCCCCGCGATGGCGAAGTCTGGGACGGCGCTTCCAGCGAACACGTGATCACGCGCAGCGTTCGCGATAGCGCCGCCATGCTGGATGCGCTCAGCGGACCGGACTGCGGCGCGCCCTTCGTCATCGCGCCGCCCGAGCGCAGCTTCCGCGAAGAGCTGGAGCGCGCGCCGGAGCCGTTGACTATCGCCTACTCCCTGCGCTCGCCATTGGATCGTCCGGTCCACCCGGAGTGCAAGGCAGCGCTGGAGAGCACGCTGCGCCTGCTCGAAGAGCTAGGCCATCGGGTAGAAGAAGCCGAGCCGCGCGTCGACGGCAAAGAACTCGCCATCACTTATCTCAAGCTCTACTTCGCGGTGGCGGCCGCAACCGTCGAACGCCTCGACGATAAGCGCTTCGAGCTCGAAACCCGCTTGCTGGCCATGCTTGGCCGCAGCATGAGCAGCGGCGAATACTTCGCTGCGCGTCAGCGCTGGAACACATACAGCCGCGCGCTGGGCGAGTTCTTCCAGCGTTACGATCTGTATCTCACCCCCACCGTGGCCGACCTGCCCGCCCGGATTGGCGAGCTGGCGCTGCCGGCCTCGCAGCGGCTCGCCCTGCGTGCGCTGCTGCGGCTCAGAGCCGGCCGCTTGCTCTGGAGCAGCGGGATGATCGAGCAGATCGCAATGGACAGTCTCGCCCGAACTCCGTTTACACAGCTGGCGAACCTCACCGGAACGCCTGCCATGTCCGTGCCGCTCTATTGGACGGCGGACGGCATGCCGCTGGGATCGCAGTTCATCGGGCCGTTCGGTTCCGAAGGATTACTACTGCGTTTGGCGGCACAGCTCGAACGTGCCCGTCCATGGCTGGACCGCGTGCCGCCTGAGGAGGCTTAAGCCTCGGTTTCGAGTCGCACCGGCGTCGGCGCTGCGCG
>CAYWPG010000001.1:0-136677 GCA_964460035.1 uncultured Alkalilimnicola sp. | reverse complement strand
CGCCTGAGGAGGCTTAAGCCTCGGTTTCGAGTCGCACCGGCGTCGGCGCTGCGCGTCGCCCTGCGTGGATGCGCAGCGCCGACAGGCCGGACTCCGCTTGCCGCAGTCCAAAGCGAAGTCGCCACCCTTGGCCCATTGCAGGAACGTCCCGACGCCCACAACTTAAGCAAGGTCTTACTGAATCGTTTGGAGACGTTCCCCGTTGATGCCTAGATTCTCACCTCGCCGCGCGAGTCGTCGAAGTGGGCCGCGCCCGCTCCACCACGATCGAACCGACGATGTTCTACAAACAAGCCTGGATGCCGATGCGTACCGGCAGCGTCCGTTACAGCCCGACGAGATTCGCTGGGCACGCGAACTCTGGGAGCATCGCGAACCGGCATCGGAAATCGCCAAACAGCTGGACGTGGACATCGTCCGCATCGAAGCCCTGATAGCCGGTTGGAATAGCTCGCCCGACGAGGCGCCCGGGCGCGGCTGACAACCTCTAGAATCGGACCAGTCGATTGGCCGCAGCGGCCGTGCCTAACCTAGGCACGGCGATAAGCGGCCGCCGCGAATGGCAGAGTGCTGGTATGGAGGGCCCTGCCTTTCCAACTGCGCTGGCCAATACCGCGATAGCCGAAGAGCTTAACGTGCCCCCTCCAGCGTAGTGGACGCAAGCGGTCTTGCCTGTTCTACGCTGTCGCCGCGGTCTGCGAGCCGGAGGATGCTCCGACAGGAGTTGCCTTGCGCACGCCTGCCAAGGTGAGAATGCCGAGCAGGGTGACCAAAGCCGTGGCCCAGAACACATACTGAGGCCGCCCATGGTCGGCGAGCCACCCAAGCACCAATGGCGAGATCGTCAACCCCAGGCTGAAGCCCGTGGTAACGATGCCAAACGCGGTCCCTATCGTTCCGGCCGGCGCGGCATTGCGCACCATGACATCGCGCAAGGGCGACACCACGGCCAGGAAAAAGCCGACCAGGAACATCAATCCCACCACCGCGCTCAGTGGAAGGCCGCGCATCCCCAGCGCGGCGGTGAACGCAGCGGCGAACACGAAGGCGATGGCCGTGGCCAGATGATGCCGCCGCACCCGGTCCGCGAGCCAACCGCCCAGCAGCGTGCCGATCGCGGCGGCAATGAAATAACCAGTCAGCGCCATATTGGCCGACGCCAGCGATATCGCGTGCAGGTCGACCAGAGCGACCACGGAGAAGGTCTGAATGCCGTGCCCTGCCATGGACACAATCATATAGAACAGGAACAGCGTCGCGATCACCGGGGTGAGCAGCAACACTATACCCGTCTTCTCCCCTTCCGCCTTGGCCTTGACGGCGGCGGCTTGCGCCTCGCGCCGCGCCAGCTCGTCCGACAGGTTCTCGCGCTGCAGCCAGAGCAGCGCAGCATAGGCCAGGCCCGCCAGACCGAGCGCCACCAGCGCGAACTGCCAGTTCACCAGCGCAGTCAACGCCAGCACTGCCGGCGGGGCGAGCATCCAGCCTATGTAGCCGGCGAACAGGTGCACGCTGAAAGCGCGCCCCACCCGGCTGCTGTCCACCCGCGCCGCCAGAATGGCGTAATCGGCCGGGTGGAAGACAGAATTGCCCGCACCGGCCATGACCATGAACGCCAGCATTGCCCAGTACGTAGGCGCCAGCCCCACCAGCAGAATCGCCAGCGCATTCAGCGTCAGTCCCAGAGTGAGCACCGCGCTGCCGCCGATACGGTCTACCAGCAACCCCATGGGGACCTGCATCACCCCCGTGGTAATGGCATAGACGGCCAACAGCAGCCCCAGCGAGGCATAACTCAGCCCTAGGTCAGTGTGCAGCAGGGGAAACAGCGGCGGCAACACCAGCATGTAAAAGTGACTGAAAGCATGCGCGGCAGACACTAAGCCTACCGTTTTCAGCTCGGCGCGCGGAAAAGGCGCAACAGCAGCGGCCGCGGCAAATGCCATGGACGAATCTCCTGCGTAAAGAGTTGGCTACTCAAGCTAGTCCTTAAGTGGCGGTGGATCAAGCGCATGCTGCGGCACGACGGCCGGCCGGTCTAAGCCCATCCATGCAGGCGGAAACAAGCCTGCCGCCGCCGTTTGCGCGGCTCGGCAGCACGGCGCACCAATAACCCTAGCGAAGTCGCGGTTGTTCTGGCAGTCTGTGTGTCGCTTAAGTCCCATCATGAGAAATTCGCTTAGATAAGAGACTCCACCATGAGCAAGCGCCCGCAAACCGCCGCCGACATCATGACTACCAAGGTGATCTCGGTACGACCGGACGAGACCATCGCGCGCGGCCGCGAACTGATGACCGAGCACAATATCCGGCACTTGCCGGTTGTCACGGAAGACGGGGAATTCCTTGGCGTGGTCACTCAAAAAGCGATGCTGGCCGAAATCCTCCGCATCGCGGATCGATACGGCCTGCAGGAGATGCAGACCCTGACCGAGCGTCGTGTGGTCGCGGACATACTGGGCACGGACGTAGAAACCATCCAGCCGCAACTCCCTCTAGCGGACGCCGGCAAGTTCTTCATGGACTGCAAACACGGCTGCCTGCCCGTACTCGAGAACGGCAAGCTGGTGGGGATTCTCACCTCCGCCGACTTCGTCAAGCTGAGTATCAGCCTGCTGGAAGGCTGAGCTGCGGAGGTGCTGGGCGCGAAGACCGCGCGCCAGCGCGGCCCACGCTGCTTCAGCCTGAAGTGGAAACGGGGCCCGGAGAGCCCCCAAGTCGTCCATGCGGGGTGATGGCCGTGGCGATCCAAGCACGCACGCGTCTTCGCGTTCTCGTATAGAGGGCCATTATCCCAGCCCTGTGCCAGGATTGCCCGCGGCTGCCCATAGCCCGGGACGCAAAGAGCGTCGCTCCGGACCGCGCTTTACACCACCGCCGCGGAATACGACTCCTCAACAGCGGTGAGGCGCTCATAGAGCTGCAGATAGCCCTGCGCCATGGCTTGCGACGAGAAGCGCTGCTCGAACACCTCGCGACACACGCTCCGGTCGATACGGTCGAGTCGTTGCACGGCTTCTACGGCAGCCTCGACGCTTTCCACCACGTAGCCGGTACGCCCCTCTTCCATGACCTCGGGCACCGAGCCATGGCGGAACGCAATCACCGGGGTACCGCAAGCCATCGCTTCTATCATCACCAGCCCGAAGGGCTCCGGCCAATCGATAGGGAAGAGCAGCGCACGCGCGCCACCCAGTAGCTCTTGCTTTTCGCGATCGTTGACCTCGCCGATGAACTCCACCAATGGATGATCGAGCATGGGGCGGATGCGCTGCTCGAAGTATTCCTGGTCGGCCGCATCCACCTTGGCGGCGATCCGCAGCGGCATCTCCGCCTGAATCGCGATCTCTATGGCGCGGTCCACGCGCTTCTCCGGCGAGATGCGCCCCAGGAACGCCAGGTATTCGCCTCCCTGGGGATCGAACCGGTACAGATCGGCAGGCAGGCCGTGGTAAACCGTCGCCTGCCAGTTGGCGAACGGCAGCGGTCGGCGCTGCGCATCGGAAATCGAAACCAGCGGCACCTTGCGGAAATGGTTATACAGCGGCCACAGCTCCGGGATATCCAAGCGGCCATGCAGAGTGGTCAGGTGCGGTGTGGTCAGAAACCGCGCTGCCGGGAAATGGAGAAAGTCGGTGTGAAAGTGTATGACGTCGAACTCGTCGGCGCGCGCCAGCACCTGATCGAGCTGTATTATGTGATAGGCCAGAGGCTGGCTGCAGCCGCTCAGCCGCAACGCTTGCGGCGAGCCCGCCACCAGCTCCGCACGGCTGTCAGAGTCGCCGCTGGCGAATAAGGTCACCTCATGGCCTTGCTCGATCAGGGCTTCCGTCAGGTAGGCGACGACTCGCTCGGTACCGCCGTAAAGCTTGGGGGGAACGCTTTCGTAAAGCGGAGATACCTGGGCAATTCTCATCGGACGCTGCACTCCCGAAAGAACTCAGCTTTCTGAAAGAATGTTCACGAAGATGAGTGGTAGTTGCCGGGATAGGACACCCCGTGCCGTCGCGGCCACGACATCGACAAGATCTATCGCGGCGTCAGCGGTTTACTCAAATAGGAAATTAGCACTCCTCTGTCAAGAGTGCTAACAATCGCCGCGCGCGTCGAGAAGGGCCGGGCAGCGCGGCCGAACGGCTTCCTCCGGCTACCCAAACATGCTGCAATGGGCAGATCGACGCCGTGCGGACCCTCGGATCATGCACATCACACGCGCACCACAGCCGTCGTTGCACCCCTGGGTGAAGACCCTTTGGGCTACGGTGCCCGAACGGGCGGAGCCCCCGCTCCCATGCCGACGCGAGCACGTGCTGCCCACCGGTTACATGCATCTGGTGCTGCGACTGGATGGCCCGGCGCTGCGCGTATTCTGCGGCCCCGACGATGTTCGCGGCCACACTGTCGGGCACGCCGTGGTAGGCGGTGCCCGCTCGTCCTATTACATCCGGGAAACCGGCGTACCCTCCCAATCGGTGGGCGCTCTGCTGCTGCCCGGCGCCGCTCGGCTGCTGTTCGGCGCGCCGGCCTCGGAGCTGGCGGAGCGGCATACTCCGTTGGACCTGCTTTGGGGGGAAGCGGCATATCGTTTGCACGAGCAGCTATTGCAAACGGGCGACGCCGCGCGGCGGCTGGACCTGCTGGAAGCGGCGATCGGCGCCAAGGTGCGCTCGGCGGCGCCGCATCCGGCCATAGCCCACGCCCTGAAAGCATTCGCGGCCGGGGCGCGCGTGCACGAGGCGGTACAGGCCATAGGATACAGCCACCGCCACTTCGCCTCCCTGTTCTACCAGGCCACGGGGCTCACTCCCAAGCTCTACTGCCGCGTACGGCGATTCCAGGCCGCCTTGCACTATGCCGGCGCGCTGGGCGGCGCGGCGGCATCCTGGGCCTCCGTCGCCCAGGCGGCGGGCTACAGCGACCAAGCGCATTTCAACCGCGAGTTCGTCCGGTTCACCGGCGTTACCCCCAGCACTTACAAAGCCCTCGCCCCGGCAAACGCTAATCATTTGATTCTCCCGCCCCGGCGGGAGCGCTGAGAACGCGGTACGGCTGGTCAATTTTGTACAAGAAACCGCGCCGCCCGCGGGCTACCTTGCGACCAGAGCAACAAGAAGGAGTACATCCATGACTGTGCACGAAGTGCTGCCGTACCTCTGCGTCCATGATGCCAATGCCGCGGTGGAGTTCTACAGCAAGGCGTTTGGCGCACGGGAGAAGTTTCGTTTGACCGAGCCCAGCGGCCGGATCGGGCATGTCGAGCTCGATCTTGGCGGACATACCCTCATGCTGGCCGACGAGTTCCCCGAGTACGGCATCCGCTCCGCCACCACAATCGGCGGCAGCCCGGTCACCCTGCACCTGCACGTAGACAACGCCGACGAGTGGATCCGGCGCGCGGTTGCCTGCGGCGCGCGCCTGGAGCGGGAGCCCACGGATCACTTCTACGGCGAACGCTCCGGCAGCGTGTGGGATCCGTTCGGCCACCGCTGGCTGATCGGCCACAGCATCGAAGAGGTTTCGCCCGAAGAAATGCAGCGCCGGTACACCGCCATGTTCGCCGATTGACGAGCGCCGGTTGCCGGAAAGGGTGTCCGCCCGGCATCGCAGCCGGGCGGCGCTAGATCCTGCCCTGCTTGTCTGCGCCCCGGCCTTGGTGCCACGCAGCGCGCGGCACCAAGGCTGCATACTTGGGCGCGCGCACGCCTGGAACAAGTACAACCAAGCCCAAAATCTATCCGGCATGAAGCGGAGCACCGCCAACGCGCTCGATAGCACACCCCGCCTAGGCGTGATGTTCTCCTCCCTCATGCTGGTCGTATTACTGGCAGCCTTGGACCAAACCATCGTGTCGACCGCACTGCCGACGATCACCGGCGATCTTGGAGGAGTGGCCTACATCGCCTGGGTGGTCACCGGTTACCTACTGGCTACCACGGTCGTGACGCCGTTCTACGGTAAGCTGGGAGACATGTATGGCCGCAAGCTCATGCTGCAGGTAGGCATCGCCCTGTTCCTCACGGGCTCTGTGCTCTCGGGCCTTGCCCAGAACATGGGCCAGCTGATCGCGTTTCGCGCTGTTCAGGGCTTAGGCGGCGGTGGACTGATCGTTACCGCCATGGCCGTGGTGGCGGAACTGGTACCGCCGCGCGAGCGCGGGCGCTATCAAGGCATCTTCGGCGCGGTGTTCGCTTTCGCCACCCTCGCCGGTCCGCTGCTGGGCGGCTTCGTGGTCGATCACCTGTCCTGGCGCTGGATCTTTTTCATCAACGTGCCCCTGGGCGTGGCGGCGATAGTCATCGTCGGCCTGGTCTTTCGCACGGCGCCCAAGCGTCAGCGGCAGACCATCGACTATACGGGCGCGCTTCTTCTGACCGGCGCGCTGTCCGCTACCGTTCTGTTCGCCAGCACGGGCGGGGCGGTGCTGCCTTGGAACTCGCTACCCGTGATAGGCCTGGGCCTTGCCGCGGTCGCCCTGACCCTTGCGTTCATCGCCGCCGAATCGCGGGCGCGCTCGCCCATCCTGCCGCTGCATTTGTTCGCCGAGCCGGTCTTTGCCGTCGCGGCGACCATGAGCCTGATCATGGGCATGGCCATGTTCGGCTCGATAACCTACATCCCGCTTTATTTGCAGATCGTCCAAGGCGCCTCGCCCTCCGTTTCCGGTCTTCTGCTCGCGCCCCTGATGGGAGGCGTGGTGATCACCTCCACGCTCAGCGGCCACCTGATTAGCCGCCTGGGCCGCTACCGTCCCTTTCCTATCGCCGGCACAGCGCTGATGACGCTCGGACTGTATCTGCTCTCTCGCTTGCCAGCCGCTGCCCCGGTGTGGACAGCGCCTGCCTACCTGCTGGTTCTGGGCCTGGGGATGGGCATGGTGATGCAGGTGCTGGTACTTGCGGTTCAAAACGCGGTCGATTTTCACCACCTGGGAGTAGCCACTTCGGGCAACGCGATGTTCCGCCAGATCGGCGGTGCGATAGGCGTGTCGCTGTTCAGCGCGATCTTCTCGGCCCAGCTGGCTGGGGCGCTCGCGCACTTGACCGCACCGGATTTCCAGCTGCCGGCGACCGCGGACCCGGCCACCATCGCCACCTTGCCGATCAAGGTGAGAGATGCCTACGCGCAAGCCGTGGCAGATGCCCTCCAGCCAGTCTTTCTCGCCGCGTCCTGGCTCGCGGCGGTCGCCTTTCTGCTGAGCTGGCGGCTGCACGAGCTGCCACTCTCAAAAGCCGTCGCCGCCTCCGCGCTCGGCGCCACCGTTCCAATGCCCCGCGACGCCAGTTCGCTGAGTGAGCTTGAGCATATCGTCGATACCTTGAGCCGGCGCGAGAACAGCTGGTACGTCTACCGACAGCTGGGCGCCGACGCGGGTATTCGACTGCCGCCGCCGGCGTTGTGGTTATTGGCGCGTCTGGCGGAACGGGCGCCTATCGCCGCCGATGCGGTAGCAAAGGAACTGGGCCAAGAGCGAGCCGCCATAGTCGAGCCGCTGGCCCTATTGCGCGGCCGCAGGCTGGTCAGGCAGCGGCAGGGGACTATCACGCTCACCAGGCACGGCCGGCAGGCGCTTTACCGCCTGCGCCAGGCACGCAAGAAACGGCTGGTAGAGCTGCTACGCGGCTGGCATCCGGAACAGCACGACGCGGTCACGGCGTTAATCGAGCAACTGGCGCACAGCCTGGTGCGCAAGATGCCCAAACTGCCATGATGCCGCCACCGACTCCGCCGCTTTCGCCTCCCACGGAACACGCGCCGGCCAGTGCTCGGTGGTAATGGGCAGGCCATCTCCCCAGGCCAGGTCGTCTAGACTTCCCGTATGGGGCGGCAACGCATCCTACCGAAGACCGGATCGGCTGGATATGCGTTCCACCCGCTGTCCGGTTCGTGAACCGGCTCATGCAACTTGCACGGGAACCCTCTATCGTGTTCCCTTCCAAACTCGAACGAGGGCGCAGGGCACAAGCGCCCGGATGCATGCCAGGACGGCAGTGCAGGGAACACCATCATGAACGAGAACGAGTGGATTGACTGGCTGAATACTTATGCCTGGGTATACACCCTGCTCGCTCTGGCAGCGCTCGGCTTGGCGGCGCTGGTCGCAAACTGGATTACCAAGCGGGTGCTCCTGCGCGGTCTTCAGCACCTGCTCGCCGCCTTGTCGCTGGGCCAGGATCTGACCTCCAACGGTCACGGAGTCATCCCGCGTCTTGCCAACGCCGTTCCCGCCCTGGTGCTGTGGACCGGCATCACGCTGGTGCCCGGACTGCCCGAAGCGGCGGTCACCATAGTGAAAAACGTCTGCAATGCGTTTCTCATTCTGACCATCGCCCTGGCCATCAGCGCCTTGCTGGACCTGGTCAACCTGCGCTATCAGCGCCGCCCGGATGCCCTGCTCCGGCCCATCAAGGGCTATATCCAGCTAATCAAGATCGCCCTCTTTGCCGTCGCGACGGTGCTCATGGTAGCGGCGCTACTCGATCGCTCGCCGTTGATCCTGTTGTCCGGCCTGGGCGCCATGGCCGCGGTCTTGATGCTGATCTTCCAGGATACGCTGCTGTCGCTGGTAGCCAGCGTGCAGATCGCCTCCAACGACATCGTGCGCGTGGGCGACTGGATAGAGATGCCGCAACTCAACGCGGACGGCGACGTCATCGACATCGCGCTGCACACCGTCAAGGTGCAGAACTGGGACAAAACCATCACCACCATTCCGACCCGCCGGCTGGTGACCGAGTCGTTCAAGAACTGGCGGGGCATGAGGGCGAGCGGAGGACGCAGAATCAAACGCCCGCTCTACCTAGACCAGAACAGCGTGCGCTTTCTCGAGCCGGACGAGATCGCTCGCCTGCGCCGCTTCCACGTATTGCAGGAGTATCTGGACGCCAAGGACAAGGAGCTGAGGGAGTGGAACGCGAAGCTCATAGCGCAAGGCCTGGAACCGGTGAACGCCCGGCGCATCACCAACATAGGCACGTTCCGCGCCTACGTCGAGCGCTATCTGCGCAGGCACCCCGGCGTTCACCAGGAGATGTTGCTCCTGGTCCGTCAGCTAGCCCCCAGCGCGCAGGGACTTCCGCTGGAGATCTACTGCTTCACCAATACGACGGCCTGGGTCGATTATGAACGCATCCAATCGGACATTTTCGATCATTTGCTGGCCATACTTCCCGAGTTCGGGCTGCGGGTATTCCAGCAGCCCAGCGGAGCGGACCTGCGCGGGCTGACGGATCTGGCCAACCAGCGGACGCCGGCGACAGCGTCGGCGGCCACCGCCGACGCCACCGTCTGACCGAGGCTCCGGGGCGGGGCGTCGAGCGCGCAGGCGGCGTTACCAGGGCGCCCCGCACCCGGACAAAGCAATGGGCCGGCAGTGAGGCGGCCCACTGTCCCCGCGGCAGGTCCGTCAGCTACAGGCCGCGTCGTCCCGAACCCATGTCAGGCGGTCGCGGCGATAACACACCTTCGCAATGTCGTCGAAACGCCCCTTGCACCAGCGCCTGACGGTTATTTCGATACGATTCGGCGTTATGTCCAGCAGGTTGTAGGCATTCGGTTCGCGCCGCCGCCGGTTCGAAATGGCCGTCCCCGCCTGGACGACCACGATAGACCTGTGCACCGAGGGGTAGTAGGTGCGAACATCGCCCGCATAACCGTGGTGCAAGTGGCCGGCCAGCAGCAAGTCCACACCGTTGCGCTCCATCACTTCCAGTGCGCGCCGAGCCCGTCCGACCAGTCTCACTCCGGCGCCTTCGCTGCCCGGCGGCGGAATGAACGGATGGTGAGTCACTACTACTTTGGTAAGCGCCGGCGACAGCGCCGTCAGCGTAGCGTCCATTGCGTCGATCTGCTCCAAGGAAATGCGGCCCGCCTTCCAGGTCAGGGAACGGGCGGTATTCACTCCCAGGACGGCTAACTCCTCGTCCCTGTAGAGCGGCAACCACTCCCGCGACACATACCGGCGATAGCGGCCCAACGGGCTTAGGAAGCGGCGCAGCACGTCGAACAGGGGAATGTCGTGATTGCCCGGCACCATTAACTGCGGCTGCGGCAGACGCCTATGGTA
Source organism: uncultured Alkalilimnicola sp. (assembly GCA_964460035.1). GTDB lineage: Bacteria > Pseudomonadota > Gammaproteobacteria > Nitrococcales > AK92 > CAYWPG01. Next base: position 126,614 of record CAYWPG010000001.1, on the reverse strand, counting down.
GCGGGCCGCTGCCCGGAACTGGCTGCGACGCGCCCGTTGCGTGAGATCGCCGCTGTTGACGACCAGGTCCGGCTGCAAGCGCCGCAGATCCCGGACCAGCTCCTCGGCCACCTCGGCATCTTCCCTTCCGAAGTGCAAATCGGAGATGTGGGCGATCCGCCTCATGGCACGAGCACCTCAAGCGCGCCGGGCAAGCTGCGCATACGCAGCGGCGTACGCATCCAACGGACCTCGCCGTCGACCGCTACCCGCACCCGGTGGCGGCGCATAGCCACCGTTACGGCCTCGGCGGTCGCCGTCTCCAGACCGGCGACTTGTTCGGCCCGACCCACGATGAAGTCCCAGCATGCCCTCATCAACTCAAGCTGCCCGTGTGCACGCGCAATACACACCCACAGCCGGCCGCTGTCCAGCAGCGGGCGATGGGTATCGCCCATGAGACCGTCTCGATAGGGGTTGTTGGCCACGAAGAGGATGGGCGTCGCCAGAACGAGCGCTCTATCCCCCATAACCACGCGCACCCGGCTGCGGGGAAAGCGGCGGAACACATACCAGGCTGCCGCCAAATGCGCCGGCAGCTTGCGCAATCCGTGCCGGCGCCGATACCGTTCCCGCTGCAACACCAGCTGGGGATACATGCCTACGGAAACATTGTTGATGAACGCTACACCGTTCAGCTCCCCCAGATCGACTCGCCGACGCCGCTGGGCGCGCACCACCTCGACAGCCGCCGCGAGTTCGCCGGGAATGCCAAGATCGCGCGCAAAGTGGTTGCGCGTTCCCAGCGGCAATATGCCCAAAGGTATGCATGCCGCGGCGGCCAACCCTGCCACCGAGCTGACCGTTCCATCCCCGCCGCCGACGATCAGCCCCTCGACGCCACAGTCGACCAGCTCTTGGGCCTGCGCCTGCGCATTGCCGCTTACCCAGCGCAGGCACTCCGGAGCCACCAAGGGACGCAGTGCCGACGCCAGACGTTGGCGTGCCGCCTCGTCTTCCGCGAGGGAGCCGCCGGAGCTCAGGCTGATCACTGCGCCGAATGGCATCCTGTACTCACCTTCCAGGGAGATCGCGCGCTGTGGCGGCACGCGAGAGTTGTCTTAACGGCATGAAGAGTTTCTACTAATCCCTTTTGGGCGCGGCCCGGCTTCATGAAAAACGGGGCCGCCGCCCTAAACAGAAGGTGAGGCCTGAGCGGCGGGTTTGGAACAGTAGAGCAGCCAAACGAGCGCCCGGTTCGCGCCTGTCCGCCGCTCGCCGCCAAAGTCCCCTGGCAAGCCCAAACGGGCTCGCACTCGCAAAATCCTGCCAAGGACTTAAGCTACGGGGATTGTTTAACTACAACGCCGGCTGTGGAGAACCGAACGTGTCAACTCTGGTCCCCGTCGTCGATCCCGACGGCCTGCTCGAATACTCCGTCGTTTTCAACGACCGCGCACTCAACCATATGTCGCTGGTGTTCCAGCAAGTGATGCGCGACATTTCCGCCACGCTGAAGAAAACCTACAGTGCCGCAGCGGCAGTGGTTGTGCCCGGCGGCGGCAGCTATGGGATGGAAGCTGTTGCGCGGCAGTTCGCCAACGGCAAGAAGTGTCTGGTGCTGCGTAACGGCTGGTTCAGCTACCGCTGGACGCAGATCTTCGAGGCCGGCGCGATCCCGTCGCAGTCCTTGGTGCTGAAGGCGCGTCCCGTAGCGCCCGGACCCCAGCCGCCCTTCGCGCCCGCTCCTATCGAGGAAGTGGTAGCGACTATCCGTGCCGAAAGGCCGGATCTGGTTTTCGCCGCCCATGTGGAAACCGCCTCCGGGATGATCCTGCCCGACGACTACCTGCGCGCCGTAGCACAGGCCGTGCATGAGGTGGGCGGCCTGTTCGTGCTCGATTGCGTGGCCTCCGGCACGATCTGGGTGAACATGCAGGAGGTCGGGGTGGATGTGCTGATCAGCGCCCCGCAGAAAGGCTGGAGCGCGCCCTCCTGTGCCGCGCTGATCACGCTCAGCGAGCGCGCCCTGGAGCGCATAGAAACCACCCAGAGCAGCAGCTTTGCCTGCGATCTTCTCCGATGGCTGCGGATCATGCAGGCGTACGAGAGCGGCAGCCATGCCTACCATGCCACCATGCCCACCGATGCGCTGGCAAGGCTGCGGGATTCCATGCGGGAGATCGAAGCGGACGGCTTCGAGACGCTGTGCGAGCGGCAGTGGGAGCTGGGCAGAAAGATCCGGGCGATGCTGGCCGAGCACGGATTCAAGAGCGTGGCCGCGCCCGGTTTCGAAGCGCCGGGAGTGGTGGTTTGCTATACCGATGACGACGGCATTCACACCGGCAAGAAGTTCGCCGAGCAAGGGGTGCAGTCGGCGGCGGGCGTTCCGCTCATGTGCGACGAGCCAGCCGACTTCAAGACCTTCCGCGTCGGGCTGTTCGGCTTGGATAAGCTGCGCAATGTAGACCGCACGGTCGCCAAGCTCGAAGAGGCCGTGCGCGGCATCGTCCAGAACGCAGGCTGAGCCTTCCCGCTCCCGCCTGGCCGCCGCCAGGCGGGAGCGGGGCGCAAACGCCAGCCCGCTAGGCCAAATGCCGCCGCCGGTTCTGGTAAGTTCTCGCCAGTACCGCGCCGAATATCAGGTGGTTCGCCAAGGTCGGCCAGCCGCGAATCCCTTGGAACCAGGTAAACCCGCGGCTGAGCAGGTAGAAGTTCACCACATAGATCACCAACCCGGCTATCGCCCCCGTTAGCACCGCGCGCGCGGGACTCATGTCCTGCACCACCGGCGCCACGATCCATGCTGTCATGGCTGACAGGCAGAAGTGCAGCACGAAGGCGACCACCAGCACCGTAAAAGGCGCCACGCCTTCCCAGAGCACGCCTGGGCCTAGCGCGATAGCGGCGATCATCCGCAACGGCAGAAACGGATCGTAGCCTTGCAGCAACCCGGCGATCAGCATCTGCAGCACGAGAAATGTCGCGCCGGCGACCAGAGCCGCGTACAACGCCGTCATCCAGTAGGTGTGCTCTAGCTTGCGGGCAAACGTCTGAGTAAGAGTAGCCATGGCTGACCTCCTAATCGGTCAGTAATCATCAGCCCCTCTAGAGCAAATGGCGGCGGTACGGCCTGTCTCAATACGTGCGCCGGATTCAGGCCTGTCTACGCCAGACGCCTAGTGCTACGGCTGCCGCCGTGATCGTGCCGAAGGCCACCATGCCGGCAGCGATGCAGCCGTAAACCGGCTCCAGCCCCCAGCCGAGCCAGGCGACTCCCAGGGCGGCCCCGCCCACGGCTATGGCGAAGCGCAGCAACCCGGCCAGAACCGGCCACAGCACGGTCCCCGCGCCCTGCGAGGCGAAATACAGCGCCAGCCCCAACCCCTGGAACATGAACACCGGGCCTACGATGCGCAGAAAAGCTGCACCGGCGGCGAAGGTGGCCGGATCCTCGGTGAACAGTCCCACCCATAGTTGCGGCCATACCGCCAGCACCAGGCCCACCGTTCCGGTCAGCAAGGCGGCGACCGCTCCTCCCGTCCAGGCGATCTTCTCCGCTCTCGCGATATGGCCTGCGCCGATATTGGTGCCGACCAGCGCGGTCATCGCGGCTCCTATGCCGAACACCAGCGGGATCAGCAAGAACTCCAGGCGTGCCGCGATCCCGTAACCGGCCAGTTCGGCCGCGCCGAAGCCGCCGATGACCGCGTTCACCACCATGATGGTCAGCACCGTGAGCACCGGCGATAGCGCCGCCAGCGCACCGACGCGGAAGATATCGGCGAACAATTGCCGACTCAGGCGCAATGCCGCCGGCCGCAGCTTCACGACGATATTTCCTAGCAGCAGCCGCCCCAGCAGCAACGTGGTGGCCAGCGTCATCACGCACACGGTGGAGATCGCCGCGCCGACCAGCCCCCACGCCGGCAAGCCGAACCAGCCCAGAATCAGCGCGCCCGACAGCAGAATCTGTACCGCCGCGCCCACCATCATCACGCCGGCCGGGAAACGCATATTCCCCATGCCGCGGAAAACAGCGGCCAGCAAACCCATCAGCCAAATGAACACGCAGCCGGCGAACAGCACATTGCCGTAGCGAATCGCCTCGGCGCGCACCGCTGCGGGCACATCGGTCCAGCGCAACAAAGCCTCGCCGCCTAGCAGCCACAGCAGCCAGAACGCCGCCCCGGCCGTCAAGGCTATGAGCAGCGCATGCCACACCAGCGCTTCCGCGCGCTGTACCGCTCCGGCACCCAGCGCCCTCGCCACGGCGCTGGTCACGGCGCCGCCTATGGCTCCGTTGGCCAGCATTTGCATCAGCATCAGGGCCGGGAACATCAATGCCATGGCAGCCAGCGAGCGCACTCCCAGCTGCCCGACGTACCAGACCTCCGTCATGCTGACGCTGCCCTGCACCAGGAACGCCAGCGCGTTGGGACTGGCCATAGCCAGTATCAAACGCAACGGGTGGCCGCTGAGCATTTGCGCGGTACGCGTTTGCGGCAAGGACGCGGGAGCGGTGGCTGCAGCCGACGGAGACGGCATGCGGGTACTCTCCAACTAAGGTTCTGATTGGTTCGCAGGATTCGCACCGGCCTTTGCCGGTCGGGCCGGGGCTTTAGTCGGCGAGTGCCTGGGCAACCCAATCGAGCCGGTCTTGTCCGAAGAACATCTCATCGTTCACGAAGAACGTCGGGGCGCCGAAAACACCGCGTGCCACGGCGGATTCCGTCATCTCGATCAGTGCCGTCTTCACTTGAGGGTCGCTTATCCCGTTCTGAAAGTCGGACGGATCGAGCCCGGCTTCGGCAAGCGTTTCCGCGACAACCGCCGCATCCCCCAGATTCAACTGCTTGACCCACAGCCCCTCGAAAATCGCCTTCACGTAGCGCTGGAAGTCGTCGGTATCCAGATAGGCGGTCGCACCGCGCATAAGCGCCAAGGTATTGACCGGAAAGTACGGATTGAAGACCAGCGGCACGCCGTGCCGATGCGCGTAGCGTTGCAGGTCCTGGCGCATGTACGCGCCCTTGGCCCGCACGCTCGCCGGCGAGCTATTGCCGGTTGCTTTGAACACGCCGCCCAACAGCATCGGCCGCCACAGGATTTGCGCGCCGGTCGTCGCGGCCAGAGCGGGCAACCGCGTCCACGCCAAGTAGCTCGCCGGGCTGCCGAAATCGAAAAAGAACTCGACCTGTTTGCTCACGCCGTTTTCCTCAAAAGGTTTCTATCCAGGGCCGAAGATCCAGCTCGTGGGTCCACGCATCGCGTGGCTGCGTATGAAGCTGCCAGTAGACTTGGGCGATGTGGTCGGGATTGAGAATGCCGTCCCGCTCCTTGAGGCGGTATCGCTCAGGGAAATTCTCGCGGATCCAGGTGGTGTCGATGGCACCATCGATTACCGCATGCGCCACATGAATGCCCTTCGGGCCCAGCTCACGTGCCATGCTCTGAGCCAAGCCACGCAGGGCGAACTTGGCGCTGGCGAATGCCGCAAAGCCGGCCCTGCCGCGTATGGAGGCCGTAGCGCCGGTGAAAATGATCGTGCCGCGCCCACGCGGCAGCATGACCCGCGCAGCCTCGCGTCCGGTCAAGAAGCCGGCGTAAGCCGCCATCTCCCAGACCTTGCGAAAAACGCGCTCGGTGGTCTCCGCGATAGGGAAGCGCACATTGGCGCCGATGTTGAAGATCACTGCCTCCAGCGGACCGATCTCGCGCTCTATGGTATCGACCAGCGCCGTGACCTGATCCTCGCGGCGGGCATCGCAGCCGAACCCACGGGCCTGGCCGCCTTCGGCGCGAATCTGCTCGACGAGCGGCGCAAGCTTCTCGCCGTTGCGGCGCGCTACGCATGCGAACAGACCTTCACGGGCGAAGCGCCGCGCTACGGCCGCTCCGGTGGCGTCGCCCGCGCCCACCACCAGCACTACCCCGGACTGTGACATCGTATTCGTCCTTTCATCGGTTCTATTTTGGAACCTACAAGCCAATGTGCGTTCCAAAATAGAACCTGTCAAGTTATTGTTGCTTTCGTAGCGGACGCGTGCGTGTCTGCGCAAGCTAGCGAACGCACATGCGCTGTTGCCGCAGCGCGCGACGGCTGCGACACGCAACCACGGTGCAATGGATTGGAGCTCTCATGCGCTGGGAAGATCTAGACAAACAAGCCTGCTCTCTGGCCCGCACTCTATCGGTGGTCGGCGACCGTTGGACGCTGTTAATACTCAGGGACTGTTTCCTGGGAGTGCGGCGATTCGAAGCTTTCGAGTCCCGACTTGGGATAACGCGGCATGTGCTCGCCGCGCGGCTGCGTAAACTGGTCGAGGCCGGCGTGCTGACGAAGACCCCGTACCAGGAACGGCCCAGGCGCGAGGAGTACCGCCTCACCGAAAAGGGACGGGACCTCTATCCGATCATCCTCTCGCTAGTGCACTGGGGCGACAAGTATATGGCGGGACCGGACGGTCCGCCGGTTCGCCACGTTCACAAGACCTGTGGAAAGCGCACCACGGCCGTACTCGCCTGCTCCGAATGCCATGAACCATTGCACCCCCACGATGTGAGGGTAGAGGTCTCCGCAGCCGCCGCGGCTCTTATCCCGCGCCAGGAGCCCGCGCTGCCTGGACGGCGCTAGCCAGCACACGATCCCCATGGCCTGGCCGGAGCGACGGCCAACAGCCGGCCCAAAGGCGTGCGAGCGAGTACGGGCGGCCTGTTCCTAATCGGGCCCGCCTGCCCTATCCTCGCGAAGCTCGCCGGAGTGCCCATCCAGGTAGATTTTCCACGCCCGCTCGTCGGCGCCCGTCAGCTCTATCTCCCACTGCCCATCCTCTTCCAGCTCGGCCTCCACGATGCGGGCGGTAGGGTACAGCGCGCGGGCGCGCCTGATCGCTTCCTCTATGCTGATAAGCCCGTGCGAATCCACCCTGGTTCGGCCGCTCCGGCTGGAGTCAAGACCGATGCTCGCAAGAATGCCACCCAAGACCCCCGCGGCTGGCAGCAAGGCAGAAGAACTCCGTTTCATCGCCTCCCTCCGTGGAATACGTACCGATGCGGAATCCCGCACCGACTCTCGCAGCATGGAGAACATGCGGCCGGATGTTGTGGCGCCAAACCTCGACCGCCGCCCCGCAGGGCTTGGGAACTCATCGCCTTGCCGTAGCCGCCCGTGGGTGTCACCGGGCCGGCGATTGCCTATCATGACGCCCGGGCAACCGTAGCAGCATAGGTGGACCATGCAGGCCGATGACGTAGATTGCGTCGTTGTGGGTGCCGGCGTCGTAGGGCTGGCGGTGGCGCGGGCATTGGCGATGCAAGGACGCGAAGTCCTGATCCTCGAAGCGCAGGATGCCATAGGCGTGGGCACGAGCTCGCGCAATAGCGAGGTTATTCATGCCGGGATCTACTACCCCGAAGACTCTCTGAAAGCTCGGCTCTGCGTGCGCGGACGTCAGCTCTTGTACGAGTACTGCGAGCAGCGTGGAATACCTCACCGCCGTTGCGGCAAGCTGATCGTTGCCACCGAGCCCTGGCAGCTTGCCGCTTTGGAAGACATCGCCACCGCCGCCGAGCGCAACGGGGTGCGCGATCTCGATTTTCTGGAGCGTCGCGCAGCCCTGGTGCTGGAGCCCTCGCTGCGTTGCGTGGGCGCGCTGCTCTCCCCCTCCACCGGCATCGTCGATTCCCATGCGTTCATGCTGGGGCTGCTGGGCGATGCCCAAGCCAAAGGCGCCACCTTGGTGTGCCGAACGCCTGTCACCGGGCTGCAATGGCAGGGCGGCTATGTAGAGATCGCCGTCAACGGCGAGGCGATGCCGCAGCTCAGAGCGCGCTTGCTGGTCAATGCGGCGGGGCTGGACGCACCGGCACTGGCTGCCGCTATGGCCGGCTTTCCACCCGAGCACGTGCCAGCAGCCCGTTACGCCAAAGGCTCTTACTTCGCGCTCAGCGGCCGCTCGCCCTTCTCCCGCTTGATATATCCGGTCCCGGAGCCCGGCGGGCTGGGGATACACTTGACGCTGGACCTGGCCGGCCGCGCCCGCTTCGGCCCCGACGTCGAATGGGTGGACCGGCCCGATTACCGTGTCGCCCCTGCCCGCGCAGAGAAGTTCTATGCCGCGATTCGCCGCTATTGGCCGGCCCTCCCGGACAATGCGCTGATGCCGGCCTACGCCGGGGTCAGGCCCAAACTTCACGGTCCCCGCGAGCCGGCGGCGGACTTTCGCATATGCGGCCCAGCCGAGCATGGCCGGGCCGGGGTCATTCATCTATTCGGCATAGAATCGCCCGGGCTCACCGCCAGCCTCGCTATCGCTGAGACGGTTGCCGCAATGGCCGCGGCAGGGTCGTGAACAGAGGCCACGTCCCGCAACGAGCACCGTACGCCTCGACCCGCCGCGAGCGGGCGACCCGCCCAGCTGGGAGTAGCGTTGCGATTAGGGCTCGCGGCGCGGCTTACTCTTCGCGTCCCCTGGCCGGACCGTACACCAGATGCCCCTCGACCACCCTGGCCGCGGAGGTAAACGGATGCTCCACCACTTTGCCCGGCCCCATGATGTGCCACACAACAGCGCCAGCCGCTTTCAGATCGTCAGCGATCAAGGCGCGATGGCAGCGCCACCACACCGCCTCGGCACACAGCATGGCGCTGCGCCGCTCCCGTGCCGCCCGCAGCAACAGCTCGCGCCCGTGGCGGTACTGCGTGCTTTGCATGTAGTCCGCATAGGCGCGAAAAGCCGGATTACGCCAAACCGTGTTGCTTGAATCCACCTGCGGCCTGCGGCGGCCGCCCAGCTCCGCGATCCACAGATAGCTTATCCCTTCTCGCCCCAAGTGCTGCTGCAGCTCGTCCTGGCCGAACTGCGGATACTTGCGGGAACCGGGAAAATGCCGCACATCGACGATCCGCTCTATGCGCTGGGATTGCAGCAAGGCGAGGAAATCCTCCCAGCTTCGTGTCGAGTGACCGATGGTCCAGATCTCCCGCGGCACGATCACGCCGGCTCAGCGTATCTTCTCTAACGCCGAGTCCTTGTGCATGGCGATGTGCTCGCTCTTGTCGCTCTTGATCTCGTATTGCGGCTCCTCGACGCTCGCGTGCCGCACGTGGCCTTTGTACCGAGTGTCGCGAGTATGGACGCGCACGATGCGTCCGCTGACCCGCCCCGCCTCGGAGTTCCAACTCACATGATCGCCGACTTTGAATCGCTGCGGCATAAGCACCTCCCGCGCGCCTCCGATGGCGCCAAGCTGGAGGTGGATCGCGCCCAACGCAACGGACGCGCAGCCGTCAGCGCCGCCGACACCAAACCAGGCCGAATGAGATCAGCGCCAGAACCGCGCAGCTCCCCATCACGGCAAGCATTGGCCAATAGCTGGTGCCGATTAATGCGCCCACCAAAGGCGCTACCAGCGCGCCTACACCCATCTGAAGGCTGCCCGATACGCCGGACGCGGTGCCCGACATTTCCGGATTGACGCTGATCGCGCCGGCAATACCGCTGGGGATTACCAAACCGTTACCCACGCCCACGAAGAACATCGGCAGGAACAGTACCAGCGGGTGTTCGACCCCTAGCCCCAGCACTGTCGCCATTGTCCCGACGCTGAACAGGATCAGCACGCTGCCCCTTACGATCATAGGATCCGGCCCAACCCTGCTGGCAAAGCGTCCAGTGAGGAAATTGCCCAGCAGATAGCCGCCGGGCACCATGGCAAAGTAGATCCCGTACTCCAGCGGACTGCGCCCCATCAGCGTGAGCGTCACATACGAAGCGCCGGCGACGAAACTGAAGAACACACTGGTGCTGAACGCCGTCGTCAGGGCATAGCCCCAGAACGGGCCCGAGCGGAGCAGGCGTCCCAGGCCTTGCAGCAGCGGAACCGCGCCGCTCCCCACGCTCCGGCGACGGTGGGTCTCGTAGAGACGAAAAAATGCCACGCTCACCGTAAACCCGCCGAACACGAGTAGAAAGGCGAACCCCGCGCGCCATCCGTATAGGGCTTCCAATACCCCGCCCAATGTGGGCGCCAGCATGGGGGCTACCGCCATCCCCATGGTCACATAGCCGATCATGCTCGCCGCCTGCTCGCGGCCATAGATATCGCGAACCACGGCACGGCTCAGGGCCAGCCCCGCGCAGCCGCCCAGCGCTTGCAGCACCCGCCCTGCCAATAGCACGCCTATACTCGGAGCCAGCAGGCACACCGACGTACCCACCACGAAGCAGAGCAGCCCGCCCAGTATTACCGGACGTCGGCCGAAGCGATCCGAAAGGGGGCCGACAATCAATTGCCCCACGGCCACAGTGGCCAGGTAAAGTGACAGCGTCAGCTGTATGGTGGCGAAGTCGACCCCGAAATAAACGGCCATCGCCGGCATTGACGGCAAGTAAACGTTGATTGCCAGCGCACTGGTCGCCGCAATGGCGATGAGCATCGCGATGAACGGCCGCGTCGGCCTGGGCAGAGCGGCCGCGGCCACGGCGGTGCCGGGATTGTTGCCGAGCGCGGCGGAAGAGGCAGCAGAAGACGGCGCAGCGTCGGTGCGCCTGGCGCTATTCGCAGGAGTCGGTTGCATCGAGAGGAGCCCCACGGTGTCGCCCCGCGTTACGAGCGGCGTAGCGGTTAGGTAGGCGATACATGTAAGCAGCTCAAAGCGCTACTGGCAAGGCGCACACCGAGCGGCGGCGCGCAGCCGTACAGGCAGACCGTCGGATGAGATGCTACAGTTCCAGTGAGCTGTGCTCGACGCAGCCACCCACCGCTGCTTCCATGAGGGACATGGGCGCCAGCAGGCGATTCGCTTCGCTGTCGCGAGAACGCTTTGCGCGCCGGATCGTCTTGCGCACCCGGCTAGAACGCCTCTACAGCGAGTGTGGCTTTCGGCGATGGACGCAACGCCTGGTATGCATTCTCCTAGGGAGCCAACGCATGAACCCCGAACCACTGCGGACATGGCATCGTTTGGTCGAAGAGCGGGACGGCGCCAGTTTAGCCGCAATCCTCGACGATGACGTGGTCTTCCACTCGCCGGTCGTGCACACACCGCAGCGGGGGAAAGCGCTCACCCAATTGTACCTGCTCAGCGCTCTACAGGTGCTGAACAATCCATCCTTCCGCTATGTCCGCGAAGTGGTGGGCCCCCAGGATGCGGTCCTCGAGTTCGAGACCGAGATCGACGGCATCACGATAAACGGGGTCGATCTGATTCGCTGGAACGCCAGCGGCCGCATCGTTGACTTCAAGGTAATGCTGCGACCGCTCAAAGCCATCAACCTGGTTCACCGTCTGATGGGCGAGCAGTTGCAGCAAAGCGTATCGGGCAACTGAGGCAAGAGCCTCCCGCAACCGCCGCATAACGGGCACGAGCCGCTCTCGCTCGCGAGATCGCTTACACCGTCCAGATAAGGCTGGGATTAACGATCAGAGAACCGTCGGAGCGGTAACCGCTGACGATGCGGTATTCGCCCTGCGAGGTGTCGCGGCGAAACGGCCTGGGATACGGTGTCTTGTTCGGCGATAGCAGGCTCGCCACTATGGGACGCATGGCATCACGGCCGCGATGGCTCACAACGCCGACCTCGCCGTTGGTAAGCACGACGAAAGAACCCGGCGGGTAGATACCCAGGGCGCGGATGAAAGTCTGAGTCAGGACAGCCCCGCAGTCGCTGTCCTGCCCCATATACAGCAGTTTCAAGCCTTCCCGCGCCGTCATCGCGGGCCGGGTGCGGCGGGCCGAGACCAACGCCGTGTAGCGGTCGCTCAGCGCGAGTATGCGGGCCGTCTCCTCGATTGCGGCTTCGCCGCTCAATCCGGCGGGATAGCCCTCGCCGGAGATACGCTCATGGTGCTGCAGCACGGTTCGCAGCCACAGCTCGTCGCTAACGCCGGCGGCGCGCAGCATTTCCACGCTCTTGCGCGGATGCTCCCGCACGGCAGCACGCTGCTCCTCGCTCAGCTGCCCCGGCTGCTTCTGGAGGGTCGCCTGCAGCGCCAGCATGCCGACATTCTGCGTCAAGGCTGCGGCCAGCAGACTCTGAGTCCGCTGCGGCTCGTACTCCAAGGTCACCGCCATCATGGCACAAAGCACCGCGCAGCGGATGGGATGGCCGACGTTATAGTCGTAAGAATGCTCCAGGTGCACGACCGCGAGCATGGCATCCGGGTACTCGGTACACAGCGTCTGCAGATCGGCTACCAGACGTTCGATTCGCTGCGGCGTATCGGGGCTGGCTGCATGAATGGCGTCAAAGGCGCGCGACAGCCGTTGCACCAGGGCGCTGAAGCGCTGGAACGGCGAAGCCAAGTCCGGCCCACCCGCCCCGCTGTAGCTGCCATCGGTTTCCACGTCCGTATCGCGGTAGAGGCCGCGCTGCAGCAACGCCTCGCGCTGCTCGGCACTTATCCGCATACCCCGCTGCAGCAGCATTCGCCCAGCCCGATCATAGACCGGCCAGCGTAACGGCTCCCCCACCGGCAGATCCGCCGACACGACCAATATGCGTGCCACCTTTCCCCTCCAACCCGATCGAACCGCCCTGGCGTCGATAGGTTGTTAGCCAGCCTTCGACGTCATTTCGCTGCACCAACCGCCACTTACACGTTTTCTCACTAATATTAGGCGATGAACCCGATCCCTGCCGCCGACAAGCAACTACAAGAATCAGCCCATCGCGGCGACGACTTGCGGCCGGCCGCGCAAAGTAGCGATCGCCAGTCAATCTCTTTGCGCAAGGTGCCCGGTGGCTAAGACGAACTCCCGCCGCTCGCATCCTCACGGTAGGGGCTGTCTACGGCATTGTTGGACTAACTTATATCGTCCAATCGGTGTTCATGGTCAGCTTCATGATCGAAGCGGGCCATCCGGAGGAGACGGCCGGACACTTTTGGGCTTTGATGGGGCTGTTGTCCATCGTCGCCGGGCCGCTCTGGGGTCTGCTTTCGGACCGTTGGAGCCGGGGTGACGTACGGATTGCTGCGATGGCGGTCGTCACGATCGGCATGCTGCTGCTCGACCAGAGCGCGCCCATGTTCTTCGCACACTTTCTGCTGGTAAGCTTGCTCGCTGAGTGGCGTGTTGACCCTGTTCCTGGCAAGCGGTACGGATCAGGCAGCCCCGCGCTACATGCCCATAGCCAGCGGCTTCGTCACAGTCTTTTTCGCCAGCGTCAAGCTGTTGGGAGCTCCGGTACTACTGGGTTGGCTATTCGACACCACAGACTGCTTCCACAACGCATCCAGCTATGCCGTCATCGGCCTTGTCGCAGGGGTAGGCCTGAGCCTTCAGATCCGGCGCTACCCTCTCCTATCCAACCCCATCGAACTGTCCCGGCGGCGATAGGTTGCTTGGCCAGCCTTCGACGTCATCTTGTTTCGCCAACCGCCACTTAGAAGTTCTTAGTAATGTTAGTTTAGTATCGTGATAATCAGCCCGATCGCTGCCGCCAGCGCCTTACGGCACGCACCCGCCCAGCGCGGCGACGACTTGCGGCCAGCCGGGTATAGTAATGATCGCTGGTAAATTTCTTCGCGCGAGGTACCCGGTGGCTAAGACGAACTCCCGCCCGAACGCTGTCATCCTGGTGCTCTGCGGCACGTTCACGGCAATGGTCGTAATCGCGTTCGCGCGACTCGCTTACGGACTGATTCTGCCCCACATGCGCGCCGACCTCGCGTTGAGCTATCAGGAGGCCGGGTTGCTCGCCACGCTGAGCGCGCTGGGCTATGTGTCCTTCGTATTGATTGGGGGGAACGCGGCGGCGCGCTGGGGTGCGCGCGCCGCCGTCGTGTTCGGCTTGATCACGGTGGCGCTCGGTTTTGCCGGTCTGAGCGTGGCCTCCGCCTATGCCTTGTTAATCGTCCTGATGTGCCTGCTGGGAATCGGCACGGCCTTCAGCTTCGCGCCCATGATTTCGCTGCTGGCGGCCTGGTACCCGGAGCACCGCGGCTTGGTCATCGGCTGCATGACCGCCGGCATCGGGCTGGGCATATCGTTGGTCGGATTGCTGGTGCCCCGGCTGGTCGCCCTGTACGGCGACCAAGCCTGGCGTATCGCCTGGGCGATCTTCGCTGGCGCGGCAACGGCTGCCGCGCTGGCGGTGCTGGCCTACGTACGCAACCCGCCGGAGGCACAAGCCACGAGCGACCAGCGTCCGCCCTCCGCCGACAAATGGCTGATCTATAGCAACCCTCGCATCCTCACGGTAGGGGCTGTCTACGGCATTGTTGGACTAACTTATATCGTCCAATCGGTGTTCATGGTCAGCTTCATGATCGAAGCGGGCCATCCGGAGGAGACGGCCGGACACTTTTGGGCTTTGATGGGGCTGTTGTCCATCGTCGCCGGGCCGCTCTGGGGTCTGCTTTCGGACCGTTGGGGCCGCGGCAACGCCTTGACCGCCGCCATGGCAGTCGTCACGGCCGGCATGTTGCTGCCGCTGCTCAACCAAAGCCTGCCCATTTTCTTCCTGCACTTTTTGCTCATGGGGTGCTCGGTGAACGGCATGTTCACACTGATCCAGGCAAGCGGCACGGATCAGGTAGCCCCGCGCTACATACCCATCGCTTTCAGCTTCGTCACTCTCTTCTTCGCCGGCGGCCAGCTGGTAGGCCCGGCCTTGGCCGGTTGGCTGATCGAGACTACGGGCGATTTTCACACCGCTTTCAGCTTCACTGTCATAGGACTCGCCGCAGGGGTGTACTTAACCTTGCGGATTCGGCGTTTCCCGCGCGAGCTGGCGGTAGGCGACCCCGAAAGCGAACAAGCCAGTGCCGGCTAAGCAGCAGCTCCGCGGTGGCGCGCTCTAAAGTGCACGCCCGGAGCCGGGAGCAGGACACCCGGAAACGTGCTTATCTGCGCGGGCGCCACCGCCCCAACTGCGGTAGGATTACCCCTCGCCACACAGCGGCACAGGGCCTGCCCCGCCGCCGGCATCGTTCGCTAGTCCTCATTCGTCTGGAGACCCTGTGCTCAAGCAAACATCGCTGTTCACCGTTTTGCTGCTCGCCGCGGTAACGGCACTAGGCCCTCTCGCCACCGACCTGTACCTGCCGGCCCTGCCCGCCATCGGGCACGCGTTTGGCGCGGGCCCCGACCAGGTGCAGTTAACGCTGAGCCTGTACATAGCTGCCTTTGCCTTGGCCCAGTTGCTGTGCGGCCCTCTGTCCGATCGTTTCGGCCGCAAGCCGGTACTGCTGGCGGGAATGAGCATCTTCACGCTGGCGAGTTTACTGTGCGCGTTCGCACCGACCATAGAGCTGCTGTACCTCGGGCGGGCACTGCAGGCGCTGGGAGGCGCTACCGGCCCGGTGCTAGGGCGGGCCGCCGTACGCGATATCTACGGCCCCCAGGAAGCCGGGCGCATCCTCTCCTACATGGCCAGCACGATGGCCATCGCACCGGCGGCGGCGCCGATTGTCGGCGGACTGTTGCTCGTCTACTACGGCTGGGAATCCACGTTCCTGGCGCTGGCGCTGTATGGCGCCCTGATGGTCATGGTAATCGCCCTGCTGTTGCGCGAGCCGCTGCCGGATGAGCACAGGCAGTCGATCCGGCCCGGAGCGATCCTGGCTAACTTCCGTATGCTGCTGTCCCGGCGCATATACGTCGGCTACACGCTGACCAACGCGGCGGCCTTCTCCGGGCTGTTCGCTTTCCTCTCCGGCTCGTCCTTCGTACTCATCGAGTTTCTGGGCGTCCCTCCTACCCACTACGGCATGTACTTCGCGATAGGGGTCGGCGGTTTCTTATGCGGCACCTTGCTAGGAGGCCGCTTGAGCCGTTCGCTGGGAACGGACCGGCTGGTCCTGCTCGGCGGCGGGCTATGTTGCATAGGCGGCGGCACGATGGCGGTGCTCGCTTTAGCGGGCGTTTACGACGTGCTCGCGGTCATACTGCCGCAGACGGCATTTCAGATCGGAATAGGGCTGCTCATGCCGCAAACGCTGGCCGGCGCCATCGCGCCTTTCCCGCAATGCGCTGGATCGGCATCGTCGTTGTTCGGGTTCATCCAGATGGCCTTCGCCGCGGGCTCCGGCACTCTGGTCGGGCGCCTGCATGACGGCACCGCGCGCACCATGGCAATCGCGATCGCCCTGGCGGGGCTGCTAGCGCTGCTTAGCTACATAGCGCTGGTACGCCCCGCACGCCGCGCGGCGGCAGCCGAAGCCCGCACCGCTCCCAGCAGCTCCTAGCGGACCGCTGCAGGCTCCCCTTGGGCAGCGAAAAATCGGACGCGGCCGCGGCCCGGGCCGAACCCGACAGGCGGTCGCTGCGCTCAGCCCACGATGCGCCAGTTGCCGTCGTCCTCGCGGCAAGCAAGTCCTTCGACGGGCTCGTCTTCGCCTTCGACCTCCATGACGAACTCCCGGCACGGTCTACCGTCCCGATCGAACGTTTCTTGCGGCGTTACCTGATACCGCCGGCCGGTATCCGGGTTCACCCACGCCGTTTCCTCGCCCGTTTCCCGAGTCTCCAGCGCGTCGGCCATCTCTGCGCGATCGCGCTCATCAAACCAGCGGCCCGCCTCGCGCCCAAGCAACGCGCCGCCAATAGCGCCCAGCAAAGTTCCCGTGGTACCTCCTACACGTTCACCGATCACGGCTCCGGCAGCGCCACCGGCAATCGTCCCTGTTTCTTCATGGGTCGCGCACCCGGCCAACCAGCCCAGCGCCGCAGCGAGCATCAAGGCCTTCCCTAAGCCACGCATCGCATATCTCCTTCTGATTCTTCACATAATTGTGAATTGCTTATTTCCTGTGGCCTACGCAGCCGCAACGCAAGGAGAGCACAATAGCGGCTCGTGCTGTTGAAGTACCCCGTTGCATTGAACGATCCCGCTTCCTCCCTCACCTGTGCATCAGCGGCCGGTGGAGCCCGCGCACAGCGCGAACTCCACCGGCTCTTTACAGCCAAGTCAGATTCCGAGGAGGCACTAATGCAGTCTCAGCGCGACATCCGTAATGGGCTCCTGGCGGCCGCTATCGCCCTCACGCTAGTCGGCAGCGGCGGGTCGCTGCTAGCGGCGCAGACGGGAGCAAGCACAGGCTCGGCCGGCCAGACACAGCCGCCGCCAGCGGCGCAGAACGGCCAAACGCAACAAACGCCGCCGGGCGAGCAGTCTCAACTTCAGCAACCGGGCTCGGCGCCGCCAGACCAAGCGCAGCTGCAGCAACCAGGCTCAGTTCAGCAAGACCAGAGGCAGAGTCAACGGCCGGGGGTGGCTCAGGACGATCAGGCGCAATCCCAGTCCATGATGTCTGGCCAGGACCAGGATCAGGCACAAGCGCAGCAGCCTGGCATGGGCGGACTGGGCGGCAGCCAGGGCCAACACCCCAGCTTCCGCCCAGGT
Source organism: uncultured Alkalilimnicola sp. (assembly GCA_964460035.1). Lineage (GTDB taxonomy): Bacteria > Pseudomonadota > Gammaproteobacteria > Nitrococcales > AK92 > CAYWPG01. The sequence continues at coordinate 109,281 of CAYWPG010000001.1, read as the reverse complement.
GACGATCCGACCACTTTCGGCTCTGAAGATACGGCGGCCAGCGGCCAGTAACGCGAAGCCCCCTATACGTTGCCGCCATCGAAAGGGTACAGGATCCGGGATTCTTCGCACGACGAGGCTGGTTCGGGACCGCTGCTCAGAGCCGGCCTCGTTTCCTTTCGTAAGCTCATAAGCCGCGCAGGAAGTCGAGCAGCGCCGCATTTGTCTCGCGCGGCCGTTCCTGCTGAATCCAGTGACCCGTATCGGGCATCAGAATGACGCCGCGCAAATCGTTGCAGACGCGGGCCATGGCTGCGCTGAGCTGTTGGTGCGTAGCGCCGGCCAGCACGTTATCGCCTTCGCCGGCAATGAACAATGTGGGCTGTTCTATCTTGGCGCCGTCCAGCTCCGGGGTGATCTCCCAGTTGCGATGGAAGTTGCGGTAGTAATTCACGCCGCCACGAAAGCCCGCGCGCTTGAACTCGTTCACGAAGTAATCGAGTTCCTCTTGCGTCAGCCATGCCGGCAAGGATTTAGGCATGCCCAGTCGTTTGATCCAGCCCCCTGCCCGGTAATGCGGATCGGTAACCTCGGGCGGCTCTCGTTCGGCATTGGGCGACTGGTACAGGCGATACAGCAAACCGTACGGATCGGCGTCGTATTCTGCTTCGGCCACGCCAGGCGCTTGGTGATAGAGAATGTAGAAGAAGCGGTCGCCGAATCTTTCCCGCCAGCTCTCGATGGGCGAGCGTCTGGGGCGTCCGCCGTACGGCACGCTCATCGCCACCAGTGCGGAAAAGCGCGCAGGATGCAGCAACAACGCATGCCAGGCCACGATCGCTCCCCAATCATGGCCAACGATAATGGCTTTTTCTTCCTCGTAGACATCCAGAATCCCCACTATATCGGCCGTGAGCTGGCGGATGTCGTAATCCTCCACATTCGGCGGCGCGTCGGTATCGCCGTAACCGCGCATGTCCGGCGCCACCACACGATAGCCAGCCTCGGCCAGCGCAACCATCTGGTGCCGCCACGAATACCAGGACTCCGGCCAGCCGTGCACTAGTACCACCAGCGGCCCACTCTCGCCCATGGCGGCAAGACGCATGCGGATACCGTTGGTCTGGATGAAGCGGAAGGTCACACCGGGGATGGGAGCTCGCATGCTCATTGAACAGCCCTTTCGTCTTGTGTTTAGGAGGCCATGCCGGGGCCTCGCCGTCGCTCGATTGCTGCACCCTGGAACAGCGCTGAAACGCGAGCACGTAAACGCTCACGAATACCTATTCAACTATAGCCCCGCCCTCTCGAATCCGCCGTTCTCGGACGCCGACCCAGCGCGCGTCTTCCGCAGCGGCGCGGCAATGCTTGTCGCGCCGCCAGGCTTGCTCTCCCAACGCCCCGCCCCGGCGCGCCTGCGCGGGGATCTCAGGTGTTCGTGTGCTGCGCGGGCACTTCATGCGGATCCGGCAACGGCGCGGTTCCCTGCACCGAGACGGATGCAGGCAGTTTGGGACAGTCGAGCACGTAACTTGTCATCGTAATCGCCCCGAATGCGCCGCCCTCCACCAGCACCTGCGCCGGCCGGCCCGCTTCCACGCACAGGCCCGCCATATAAGCCAGCGGCAAGAAATGCTCCGGCGTCGGCACTGCCTGTGGGAACGCGCGATGCTGGGTCACCGACATCAGCTCGGCAGGACGTGTCGTCATGACACGCTTCACGGTGGCGTCAAAATTCTGTGCCCAATCGAACGCTTCATCCCGCCTATGCCAGTCCAGCCTGCGCAGGTTGTGAACGACGTTCCCACTGCCGAGAATGAAAATGCCTCGCTCGCGCAGCGGCGCCAGCCGCCGCCCCAGTTCTAAGTGGTAGCGCATATGCTCGCCCGCGTGTACTGACAGTTGAATGACGGGCACATCGGCCTGCGGAAACACATGAGCCAATACCGACCAGGTCCCGTGGTCCAGGCCCCAGCTGTCCCTATCCAGCGCCAGATAATGGGGATGCACCGCCTCGGCGATTTCCTCCGCCACCTCGGGCGCTCCCGGCGCCGGGTAGTCGAATTCGAACAGCTCCCTGGGAAAACCGTAAAAGTCGTGAATGACGCGCGGCTTGGCCATTGCCGTCAGCGCACTGCCGCTAATGAACCAATGCGCCGAAATGGCCAGCACCGCGCGAGGCCGAGGCATGGCCTGTCCCAGCGCCTGCCATGCCAGGGTAAAGCGGTTGCTCTGCAAGGTGTTCATGGGGCTGCCGTGGCCAATGAACGCGGCGGGCATGGAGATCATACGATCCATAGAGCCAAATCCCTGCGGCGGTAGAACCTGATTGAAACTGCGGTGGGGACGTTTGATTCGCGCCGCAATGTCCTGTTCGTGGCGCAGCACCTCTCCCCTGTGTCTATTTGCGCGCCGCTCGCACGACTACAGAGCGCAAGACATCGCGCGGGAGAACACCAATGCCAAGTACAGCCTTGCGCTGCTCCAACAGCGTGCGTTCATGGCGATTGCTCGCCGCCATGTTGTTTGCCGCTACCGCGGCAGCGCTAGTCCTTCCTGTTAACGCAGCCGCAAACCAGAGAACGAGTAGTATGCAAATCGAATTCGGAACCAAGCCCTCCCCCACCCGCAGCGGCCGCATCGCCATCAACGGGGTCAACTACTACTACGAAATCCACGGCAAGGGCGAACCCATGCTCCTGCTCCACGGCGGAGTCGGATCGCTGGACATGTTCACCCCGATACTGCCGGCGCTGGCCGCAGAGCGGGAAGTCATAGGCGTCGACCTGCACGGCCATGGCCGCACACCGCTGGGCGCTCGCAAAATCGACTTTGTGGATATCGGCGACGATATGGCGACCCTGCTCGAGGAGCTGGGTTACAGGCAAGTCGACGTGATGGGATATTCGTTCGGCGGTGGCGTCGCCTTGCGCCTGGGCATACAGCATCCTCAGAAAGTGCGCCGCCTGGCGATCGTCTCTTCCGGCTACGCCCGTGACGGTTACTATCCCGAGATACTGGCCATGCAGGCGCAGGTGGGCGCGCAGATGGCGCACACCATGAAGGATACGCCCATGTACCAGTCTTATGCGGCGATCGCGCCCGACGTTGAAGAGTTCCCTAAGCTGCTCGACCAAATGGGCGAGCTGATGCGCACGCCTTACGACTGGCAGGACGAGGTAGGCAAGCTGGCGATGCCGGTGATGCTGGTCTACGGCGACAGCGACATGTTCAGGCCCGAGCATATCGTCAAGTTCTACCAGCTCCTGGGCGGCGGCCTTAAAGACGCCGGCTGGATGCGCGAGCACATGCCGCGCAACCGGCTTGCGATCCTGCCCGGACTGACGCACTACGAAATCTTCATGGCGCCGGAGATGATACGGACGGTGCTGCCGTTTCTGAACGGCGCGACGGAGACGGCTGCCCGAACCCAATAGCGGCCGGCGTTGCAGGCGTCTGCGGGATTGCTCCGAGGGGCGGATTCGCCGCCGGGGGGGGGCGGGCACTCCCCCCGGAGCGCTCCCGCCGCTGCTACTTCGACTTACGCAAGGCTTAGCGTCCCTTGAACACGGGCTCTCGTTTTTCGACGAACGCTCGGGCCGCTTCGCGATGATCCTCTGTCTGACCGCAGTGGACGTGATGCGTGGCCTCCAGGTCCAGACACTCGTCGACCTCGCCGTTCAACGCACGATTGAGGTTTTCCTTCATGTAGCGGTAGGCGACGGTAGGGCCCTTGGCCAGCCGCTGCGCGATCTCCCGAGTCTTCTCGGCAAGCTGCTCGGGCTCGCAGACCCAATTCGTCAGCCCAAGCCGCAACGCTTCCTCTGCGCTGATGCGTTCGGAGAGATAGTAGAGCTCGCGCGCCTTGGCCGAACCGACCAACTGCGTCAGGAAATAGGTCCCGCCGTAATCCCCGGCGAAACCGACGCGGGCGAACGCCGTCGTCAGGAACGCATCGCTGGCCATGATGCGCAAATCGCAGGCAAGGGCCAAGGAGAACCCGGCACCGGCAGCAGGGCCAGGCAAGGCCGCTAATGTGGGCTTGGGCATCTTGAACAGCTTGCCAGCGGTTGCCCGCTGATTGACCCGCTGCCTATGGATAGCCTCGTCGATCGTGACATCGCCCACTGTCCCGTCGCCTCGCGCCGCCATGTTCTTGACGTCGCCGCCGGCGCAGAACCCCTTGCCCGCGCCAGTAAGCACTATGCACTTTACCTCGGGGTCGAGCTCGGCTTCCGCGAGCTGGCGCGCCAGCGCGCCCGTCATTGCCCTGGTCAGCGCGTTGCGCGCCTGCGGGCGGTTGAGCGTCAGCGTCAGCACACCGTCATCCAACGATGCCAGCAGTTCGTCAGTACCGGTGTCGATTTCTCTTGCCATGATCGTCTCCTCTCCTCCGGCTGTACGGCCGCACGCCCAGGTGCCCATGTTACGCGCTTCTGCTACCGGCGTGACTGTATGGGCACGGCAGCATGCGGCGTTCAGCCTCTCAGCACAGCAAGCAGTGGAAACGATTCGGCACAGTTCGTCAACAATCCGCGCGCGGCGTACTCCGCATCGCGGTCTGGCGCTTGCCTGTCGGTATCGAGCCTTGGACCGTGTCCGCGCTCAAGCCACGCCTGGTCCGGACAAGCGCAACGGCTGTTTCAGGCGCAAGATCCGCTTGTTGCCGTCCGCGTCGACGATTTCCAAGCTATGCAGGCCCTCGACACTGTCGTCGACGTAAACTTCCCGCGGGTGTGCGATGCGGTGCTCGGCAACGTCCGTATAGATCCCGATCTCGTCCGATCTGGGGTCATAGGCCAACCCTGTCAGGTGGGCGTCTTCCGCTTCGGTCTGCGCGCCTATATCCACACCCGCGATCAGAATTTCGGCCCGTTCCGCACCGAGGGTGCGCGAGATCCGCTCGAAGTAGTCCTGCCGCTGCTCCGGATCCAATGATCTAATTGCCATGACCGGCTCCTGTTTCAGAAGGTATGCGCCTAACCGACCGCGAAGAACGAGCTTCGGCATCCTGCTAGGGCGATACACCAAAAGAAGGGTCGCCCATGAGCCGCGGGCCCGCAGGCGCCAGCTCCAGCGGACGCGGCTGCGGCCCGTGCCCGGAGCCCAAGGGCAGCCCGTAACTGCCCCTGCTAGTGGGTACGCCGACTCTTATGATCAAGGATGATCGATCGCCAATCGGCGCATCGTCCCCCAGGCGATCTCAGCCACACGCCGCCTAAGGAAAGCGGGATATTCCGCGAGCGCAGCGTGCTAGGAGCGTCCGCGGCCTCTAGTTGCACCAGGCCCTTTCCCGGCGCGGGAGTTCACAGCAATGCAACATTGCTTGCAAATGTTGCATTGCCGCGTGACCTTATGCGATATCCGGCGCTAGCGTAGAGACTTTGAGCCGGCTCGCCGTGGCTCCGCCGACGGGCCTGACCGCCAGCAATTCGGCGCAACGGATTCCGACCCGTACCGATAATGGCTAGACATAACGTCTCCACCAAGGGGGGATATCCAACTGCCTAGCCGGCTCGAATCAACAAGCTCTCGGCAAACTGCCGAGTTCGCCACGTTCTGCCCAGCATACCTGGAAACAATAACGACAAGGAGGACGAAAAAGGATGGTCCGATCCAACGCTTCAGACCACAAGCTCCGGCTGCGCCCGCTCGCCGCAGCGGCGGCCCTTGGTGTCGCGGTCCTACTCAGCGGCTGCAACTCCAGCAGCAACGACGGCAAAAGCCCTACAGGTCCGATCGCCAGCGTTACCCCCGTGGAAGGCATCTCCGTCGCTAACGGTACGGCGCTGGAAGAGGTGCTCGCCCAACTCCCCGAAACTACCACCATCTTGCTAGCCAGCGGCAAAAGCTTGACGGTTCCTTTAACGTGGCGTCTGACCAAGCAGGTCCAAGGAACGCGAGGCCGGCTCGTGATGAAGCAGATTTACTATCCGGCAGCGCGCGGCGACTACCTGTTCACCGGGAGCTTCGACCTGCCGGATGGCGTAACCCAACCGGAACCGCCGGTACCGCAGGAAGTCACCGCCACGGTGACCGTACTGGGTGGGGCGCTGCTGAGCATCACCGACCGCGCCGTCTTCGCTCAGCCGGGAACCTACAAGAGCGCAACCCTACAGCTGCCACGCGACGATCAGCCGCCCGCCGAGCGCACTTTCGAGTACTACGTGCCCAGCAGCTATGACGCCAGCACACCCCTCCCGCTCATGTTCACGTTCCACGGGGCCGGCTCGTACGGCGCCGGCCAGTTGTACTACAGCCAGTTCGACCGCGTCGCCGAACAGAAAGGCTTCATCGTCGTTGCTCCAGATCACGGCCTCAGCGCCAAGGGGCTGTTCGACTTGAACTCCACCCCCGCCTTCACGGCGGCGATCATCGATTACTTCGTCGAGAACTACGCTATCGATCAGCAGCGTATTTACGCATCGGGCATCTCCATGGGGGGACTGGCATCGCAGTCCGTGGCACTGGCCCTGCCTAACCGTATCGCCGCCATCGCGTCGGTAGCAATGAACCTCAACCTGCTCCTGCAGAACGACCTGCCCAAGCCAACGACGGTGGTCGCGTTCTACGGCACTGAGGATAACGACTATCCGGGGAACTTCTATAACGCCATCTATCACCTGGTCGAGCAGAACGGCACGAGCTGGAACCCCACCATCACGCGCTGGGAAGCTACCGAGAACGACATCACCAGCATCACCCGGTACGTCTACAGCGGGGGAACGAACGGTACCGAGGTGGCCTTCTACCGCATCGAGAATGGCGGGCACACCTGGCCGGGCAAGTATCAGTACGCCAGTCTGATGACCGTCGGCCTGACCTCGCAGCACATAGACGCAACCGAGCGGATCTGGGAGCACCTGAGTCAGCACAGGCTGGCGGCGCCGGGCGGAAGCTAAGACGCCGCGCACAGTCTGTGCCTGACGCCTGGAGTCGCGCAGTAAGGTACTACCAGGCCGGCAGCGGCTAGCGCACGGTAAGGGGCGGTCATTCCGCCCCTTACTGCGTTCTGGACCGGCAAACGCAGAAGTCCACCCGACTCTCAAGACAGAACAGTATCAAACACCTTGACACAACAAAGACACGAAACATAATCTCGAAGTGTCGCATCGAAGAGCAAATCGCTTTTGACGCTTGAAAGCGAACAGGAAGTACGCGGTATCTCCAAGGCGAGGGGACGGGGCTCAAGCAGCGGAGAGGGCCTGCCCAAGGGTGTTCGTAACTGGACGCTGGTTACGGCCAGCCTCCGTGATGATTGCCTGTGGAAGCGTTCGTCGGCTCCCGGTTCTCCAGCGGCGTCCGCCGACGAATCCTTGTCCACGCTTTGGAACCAAGGCTGAACGTGGCAAACCAAGAAGCACCCGAAAACAACCAACCACGCACAAGGAGGGGCATCATGTTCAGGAGAGTTCTGCGTTCCGTCGCTTTACTGGCACTGTTGCCGTTACCCGCGCTCGCGCTCAACCCCGGCAATCCCGACCCAGATCCAAACCCCGGCACGCCGACCGCCTGCTCGGGCACCAGTCTGCGCGCCGGCCAATCCACGCGCACCATTACTGTCAACGGTCAGCGGCGCGAGTATATCCTTTGGGTGCCGTCATCGTATGACAGCACCCGCGAGACCCCGCTGCTGCTGGACTTCCACGCCCTGTCCAGAACGGCCAGATCCCACCGCGACTCCTCAGGCACCGCCACTGTGGCCGAGCGCGAAGGCTTCATCGTCGCTTACCCACAGGGTATAGATAATGCGTGGAACCTCGGCCCGTGCTGTACCCGCTCGCGCACGGTGGACGATGTCGCTTTCGCGCGCGCCATAGTCCAGCAGGTGGTCAGCGAGGGCTGTATAGACGAGCGCCGGATCTATGCTACCGGCTTCTCCAATGGCGGCGGCATGGCCTACAAGCTAGCCTGCGATGCCGCCGATATGGTGGCTGCCGTCGCGCCGGCGGCCTTCGATCTCATCGAAGAGATGCCATGCCGCCCATCGCGGCCGGTTTCGGTGTTTTCATACCGAGGCCAGCGGGATCTGATCGTGCCCTATAACGGCGGACGGTCGACGCCGCCTACCTCATATCGCCTCGATCCGATCCACTTCCTCGGTGCCGAAGGTACGCTGAACACCTGGGGGCAGCTCAATGGCTGTCCGCTCTCTCCCCGCAACCTCGGCAATAACTGCCAAGGCTGGACCAACTGCAGCCAAGGCACAGAAGCCGTACTGTGCACGGCCCGTCTTGGCGGCCACTCCGCTTGGGATGCGAACCAGAGCTGGAACTTCCTGAAAAACCACCGACTGCCGAACTAGCCGTTGCTAGCGGCACACCGCACCCGGCGCATCGCACCGCCGGGTGTGTCCGATAACGACCGGCTGCCCCTCGTCCGCACACCCGCCCGTAATGGAATTGGGAACCGCCGACCCCACTAAGTCTCTCGAACAGAGCCGCAGCGCGCCTGCGCAAGGTCTGGCCAAAGACGCTAACAAAGGCGCTGCGAGGTAATGCTACACCCGCAGCCCTGGGCATAAGGTATCGGGTCGCAAGGGATTGCAGCGTGAAACTCGCCAAGGAGCATCTTCAGCACTACATCACCATCTCGCCCGGCGAGCTGACCATCAGCCACGGCATGACCATAGCGGTCAACGACCGGACTCTGCAGATTCGGGAGGGCAGCTCCCAAGGTCTCTACCACAACGACACCCGTTTCGTGTCCCACTACCGCTACCGCTTCAACCAGCATCTCCCCACTCTGTTGACGGCGGGCTACGTGGACTACTACTCCGGCCTTGCCCATTACACCAACCCGGCCATGCGGCTGCTGCGCAGCGAGCTACCCGCGAATCAGCTGCGGCTGCGCGTCGCGCGCCAGCTGGATGACGGCCGCATGCTGGAAGACTTGCGCCTGACCAACTACTCGATGCAGAGCATCGACTTCAAGCTGGTCGTAGAGATCAAGTCCGATTTCGCCGATCTGTTCGAAGTGCGTGGGCTGCACCTGCCCTTCCGTGGCGAGGTCGAAACGGTGTGGGATCCCGACGGGATGGTCTTGGTCAATAGCTACCGCAATGCCAGTTTCTTCGCTCAAATGCGCTACCACATCGCCACCCGCGACAGCGCTCCCACTTATGCCAACGGCGAGTTGCTGTTCCCCATCCTCGTTGGTCCCGGCGAGTCCTGGCAAGCGGCGGTCACCATAACCATGACCACCGACAGTCCTGGCCACGATGTGCCGCGCGCCCCGCTACCCTTGCGTTCCAGACAGCTGCGCTCGGATCAGCTGTATGAGCGCTGGGGGCGTGTCACCTCGCGCGTTAGCGCCGGTTCCGAACTCGTGCAGTACGCGCTGGAAAGTGCCGGCACAGATCTCGCGGCGGTGCGCCTTTATCTGCCGGGACTGCCCGAGGATGTCTGGCTGCCGGCGGCCGGCGTGCCGTGGTATGTCACGATCTTCGGCCGCGACAGCGAAATCGCCAGCCTGCAGACGCTGATGTACTGCCCCGGCTTCGCGCGCGCCACCTTGCAAGTGCTGGCAGGCCTGCAGGGCAAGCGAGTGGACGAGCGACGCCTGGAAGAGCCCGGCAAGATCGCTCACGAAATACGCTTTGGCCAACTCGCCAAGCTGGGCGAGATTCCGCACACGCCGTACTACGGCACGGTGGATGCGACCCCGCTGTTCATCGTCTTGCTCTCCGAGGTCTGGCGCTGGACCGGCGACCGTGCTCTGATCCAGCGCTACCTGCTGAATGCCCGCGCCGCCATGCAGTGGATAGACACCTACGGCGATCACGACAGCGACGGCTTCTACGACTACTGGCGCCACGTGCCCAACGGCCTGAAGAACCAGGGCTGGAAAGACGCCGACAATGCCATCGTGCACGCAGACGGCAGCCAAGTGCCGAACCCTATCGCCATGGTGGAGTTCCAGGGCTATGTCTACGACGCCAAGCTCAGGCTCGCCGATCTGGAGGAGGTCTTCGGCGACGCCGGTCGGGCGCAACAGCTGCGCGCGCAGGCGGCCGACCTGCAAGAGCGCTTTCACGAGGCGTTCTGGCTGGAGCGCGAGCGTTACTTCGCTTTCGGCTTGGCGGCGGAACGGAAGCCGATCCGCACCATCGCCTCCAACCCCGGGCATTGCTTGTGGTCGGGAATCGTCAAGCCTGAATTCGCCGGCGCCGTGGTTGAGCGGCTGATGGAAGACGACATGTTCAGCGGCTGGGGAGTACGCACGCTCAGCGCGCTCAACCCTGCGTTCAACCCGCTGGACTACCAGCTCGGCGCCATCTGGCCGCACGACAACGCCATCATCGCACTGGGCTGCAAGCGCTACGGCTATGCCGACGCGACGAATCGGATTGCACGCGCACTCTTCGACACCGCCGGCTATTTTCAGGGCTACCGGCTGCCGGAGCTGTTCGGTGGCTTTCAGCGCGGGGCGCACAGCCTGCCTGTGCTCTACCCCCACGCCAACATTCCGCAGGCCTGGGCAGCCGGCAGCGTATTCCAACTGATGCAGGCCCTGCTCGGCCTCGAGGCGGACGCGCCGAACGGAGTGCTGCGGCTCCAACCGACCCTGCCGCAGTGGCTGCCCAGCATTGCGATCGAGAATATGGAAATCGGCGGCAGCCGGCTAGATCTGTATGTAAGCGGCGCGGACGCGCCGCAAATCCATGCCAAATTACGCTCAGGACCAGGTATACGCGTACTTCATGACAACCATGAGGTATCGCTGGAGCGCTGATCCATATCAGCCATCTCCGTCGTCCGGGGCCTAAGGAGAACTCGCATGAAGATCGCGCAAGTCTCTCCCCTTGTCGAAAGCGTGCCGCCTCGCCGCTACGGCGGTACCGAGCGCATTGTCCACTACCTTACCGAAGAGCTGGTCCGCCGCGGCCATGAGGTAACACTCTTTGCCAGCGGCGACTCGGTAACCAGCGCGGAGCTGCGGGCTGTCTGGCCACACGCGCTGCGGGCCAGCCGCGTCAACGACTCTTTGGCAGCGCACTTCGTACTGCTGGAACAAGTCTTCAGGGAAATCGACCGCTTCGACATCGTCCATTTCCATACCGACTATCTGCACTTCCCTTTCTCGCGCCGCTCATCGGCCCCATCGATCAGCACCCTCCATGGCTGCCAAAGCAATCCGGACCTGCCGGCGCTCTATCGCGAGTACTCCGACATGCCGCTGGTGTCGATCTCAGACAGCCAGCGCCGGCCTATCCCGCACGCTACCTGGGTCGCCACCGTCTATCATGGGCTGCCGCGGTCGCTATATCGCTTCCAGCCCAATCCCACGGGCGGATATCTGGCCTTCCTGGGCCGTCTCTCGCCTGAGAAAGGCGTTGAAGATGCGATCGCGATTGCGCGCCGCGTGGACGTGCCGTTGAAGATCGCGGCGAAGATCGACCCCTTGTCCAAGGCGTACTACGCGCGGCTACAGCCGCAGCTGTCGCAACCGGGCGTGGAGTACCTTGGCGAAATCGACGACGCTCATAAGGACGAATTCCTCGGCAATGCTCTCGCCTTGCTGTTTCCCATCGAGTGGGAAGAGCCTTTCGGGCTGGTCATGATCGAAGCGCTTGCCTGCGGCACGCCCGTCATTGCCTATCCCCGCGGGGCGGTCCCCGAGATCTTGGAGCACGGCACAACCGGCTGGATCGTCCACAACCGAGAACAGGCCGCGGCGGCCGTGGAGCGCCTTGGCGAGCTCGATAGGCGGGCTTGCCGCAAAGCCTTTGAAGAGCGCTTCTCGGTGGAGCGGATGGTCAGCGACTACCTGCGTTGCTACGACGCGGTACGAAACAGGCGCTCGGCAGCCCCGCTGCTACACAGCGAGGAGCGGCAATGGCCAGTGCATAAATCGCAGCCCTGAGGCATCGCCCGCTCCAGACCGAGTCCGCGACCGGAAGACGGCAATATGTCCCTGCCTGAGCGCGCCGGGGTTCGAACGTGTGAGGCTACCCGATTAAGCGCTCTGAAAAGCTTTGGTGGAACGCCTGGAGAGATCGTGCAGGCAACGGGGCCGCCTCGGCAGCCCCGTCGTACGGACTCTGGTCCGCCGCAGCCGGCGCTCTTGGCTACGGGTTACCAGTTCTTGTACTGAGTGCTGTAACCGCGGCCGCAGAAATCGCAGTTCGTACCGATGAACATACTGCGGCGGGAAGTCTCATCCCCTAAATGCCAACGCAGCCATGCGACGATAGCAGGCAGTCCGTCTCTGGCCGCGCTGGTATGGCTGGAGTTGCTCATAATCGTGAACCAGACCGGGACCGAGGTGTTGAGGTAATCGCGCCGGCAGTTGGGCGTTCCCAAACGATCGCCGTCCGCGCAGATATAGGCCGCGGGATTGCGCAGATTGCCTGGCCCGTTGCCGTCGAAGGAGCCGCCTGCCACATGGATAGTGGTGGTAAGGCGAGGATCGGAACCTATGGCGAAGGTGGCTATCGAGCCGCGCGAATGGCCGCCTGCCGCGATCCTCCCGGTATCCAGCCGCTGGTAATAGGGGCTGGTCGAGCGGCCGTTTTGGGTAATCAGCCAGTCTATAGCGGCCGTCATCTCCCGCCCCGAGTTGGTCGAGGGCTCCGAATAGACCACGAACCCGTGCGACGCGATGCGGCGCAGGTGGAACTCGTAGTTCGAGGGCCCTGTCCCCGCGCCCGGTCCCCAGATCACGATCGGATGACGCAAACCGTCAGCCCCCAGATTGGTGGGACGAACCACCCAGCCCGATCGGGACGGACCGGTGTTGCGCTCGATGGTGGTCGCGAACGGCCCGTCCGCGTCGACCCGGCTGACCGGCGGCAGAATCCCCTCGCCCGGCGGCGTGGGTGTGGGCGGATCCGGGTTGGTGGCGCCGGCGGATAAGGGCAGCAAGCCTGCAACCAGGCCAGCCAACAAGGCGCTCCTCAATATCGAATTGAAAGCCATGCCTAACACTCCTCCATGGTGTTTATTGTTTTGCCCTTGAGTTTCCTTTGGCGTTGTCTCGGCGCCATCGTTTAGCGCATCCGTCGTAGCGAATTCATAGCTTGTTAAACAGTATGATACGTTTTTGCAAAACGATACATTTCGAGACAACAACGCAACTATAGATCACCCTGAGATCATCGCAAGGTCCTTGATATATCCAGAAGATTAGTAGCAAGTTCGAACACGCTACCGGCCGGGCATGGTACGCCCCGAGCGGGTGGCTGGAGCCCTCCGCTACGAGCCCGCTTCGCTCGCCTCGGCAGTGCGTGCGGCCCTCACAAGGGCGTGCTGCGCAATCCGCCCCGGAAGCGCATCAGCCCGCTCAGGATCTTTGATCGGAGGATGATTCTGCTGTAGATTTACAAACGCGAATCAATATCGTTAGCATTGCGATCCTTAATATACCTCTTCCTGCATCTCTAGGCGCAACAGGACAGCACGCTCATCAAGACGCCGACGTGCAGGGGTAGCGTTAAGGGTCGCGCTCGCTCCGTTCTACTTAACCGAGGGTTTGTTCATGCCGTTGCGTCTGTCCGCGTTGCGCCTCTCGTTCATGCGCTTTTGCCTGCTGCTCGCGTCAATCACCATGGCCACCGCCGCCTTTGCGCAAGACACCGTCATGATTGCCCATAGCAGCGGCGAGACAAGGGTTCCAGTCAACCCCAAACGGGTAGTGGTGCTGGACTGGGCCGTTCTCGACACCATGGAAGCGCTGGGCGTTGAAGCCGCCGGCATTCCCTCTACCAAAGCGCCTCAGATCCTCGAACGTTACCGCGCCGACGGCTACATCAAGGCTGGCACTCTCTTCGAACCCGATCTGGAAGCGCTCAAGAACGCCCGGCCCGACCTGATCATTCTCGGCCGCCGTGCGCAGCCGCAGTACGAGACCGTCTCGCGCTTCGGTACGACCATAGACCTTACGCCCAACCCCAGGGACCTGTTGGGCAGCGTCGTGCGCAATACGCGCATTCTCGGCGAGATCTTCGGCCGTCAGGAGCAAGCCGAAGCGCTAGTGCGCCGCTTGCAGGACTCGGTCTCCAGGCTCAACGGGTTGACGGCCGACCGCGGCACCGGCTTGCTGGTGCTTACCACCGGAGGGCGCATGGCCGCCTTCGGGGTAGGAACCCGCTTCGGCATGATTCATGACGTGTTCGGCATTACGCCGGCGGCGGACAATCTCAAGAGCGGTCGCCACGGCCATGCCGTCTCCTTCGAGTTCCTCCTGCAAGCGAATCCCGACTGGCTATTCGTTATGGATCGCGACGCCGCTATCGGCCGGGACGGCATCGCCGCCCGCGCGCTCATGGACAACGAGCTGGTAAAGGCCACCAACGCGGGCGCCAAGAATCAGATCGTTTACCTGGACCCGGTGAACTGGTACCTGCTGGATAACAGCGGTGTGCGAGTAATCCAGCAGAGTGTGGATCAACTGATCGAACTGTTCGGCGCCCAACCCTGATATCAGCGCGAGTCGGTACCATGAGCGTCACTGCGGCGGAGGCCGCCGTTGGCCCGATCCGGGCCAGGCGGTCACGTTTCCTTCTGTGGTTAGTCTTGCTGTCGGCCCTGGTCGTCGTGCTGGCTATCGTCAGCCTCAATGTCGGCGCCAGCCGCATGAGCCTGCTCAACGTGTTGCTCGGCGCCCCCGACGACCGCATCTCGCGGCTGCTGTTCGCCAGCCGCCTGCCGCGCACGCTAGCGCTGCTATTGGCGGGCGCCGGCCTGGCGGCGGCGGGCATCATCATGCAGATGATGGCGCGCAACCGCCTGGTCGAGCCGACGACGGTGGGCACTTCCGCCGCCGCCACACTGGGCATGCTGGTGATTGCGGTGCTCGCACCGGGGCTCGGCCTGCTGGGACGCTTCGCCCTGATAAGCCTGTTCGCTGCCGCGGGCACGCTGCTGTTCCTTGCCGTGCTGCGACGCATCCCCCTGCGCTCGGCGCTGATCGTGCCGCTGGTCGGCCTGGTGCTCACCGGAGTCATTCATTCCGGCAGTGCGCTGCTGGCCCAATACTTCGATCTGGCACAGTCGTGGCGTGCCTGGGGCAACGGCGACTTCTCCGCGGTCTTGCGCGGCCGTTACGAAATTCTGTGGGTTGCCGCCGGTCTTACGTCGCTCGCCTGTGTCCTCGCCGATCGCTTCACTGTAATCGGCATGGGGCGCGACTTCGCCACCAACGTGGGCGTGAACTTCACGGCATGGATCGCCCTGGGCGTCGTGCTCGTATCGGCCGTAGTAGCCAGCGTGGTGGTAACGGCCGGTGCGATACCCTTCGTGGGCCTGATCGCGCCCAACCTGATCCGGCTGATCACGGGCGATAACCTGCGGCGCGCCATCCCGCTGACCGCCCTGCTCGGCGCCGCACTGCTGCTCGCCGCTGACCTGCTGGGCCGGCTACTCATCCATCCCTTCGAAGTGCCGTCGTCGAACTTGCTCGCGATTGTTGGCTGCATGACCTTCATCGCCATTCTGCTGCACGGGCGGAGGAAGTGGGCATGAACCTCGGCCTCTCGCAACCGTCTCGCGCTCCGTCTTGGCGGCTGGCTGCCCTGGGCATCGCCGCCACGCTGTGCATAGCGGGCTTCATGACGGTAAACGTGCAGACCGATTGGACTTTCATCCTCGAGTACCGTGGCGCACGGCTAGGAGCCATGTTGCTGGTCGCCTACGCCATGGGCATGTCCACGGTGCTGTTCCAAACCATCACCCACAACCGCATCCTCACCCCGTCGCTGCTCGGCTTCGATGCGCTCTACGTGCTGGTGCAGTCGCTCGCGCTACTGTTACTGGGTGGGAGCCAAACGGTAGAGCTCGCGCCGCCGCTGCGTTTCAGCCTGGAGGTGCTGGTCATGGTGCTGCTGGCGCTGCTCTTCTTCCGCCTGCTCTTCTCCGGCGCGGTACGCAGCCTGCATCTGATGATCCTCCTCGGCATCTTGTTCGGCATGCTGTTTCGCGAACTCGCCGAGCTGGCAATGCGCGTGACCGATCCCACTGAATTCATGGTCCGCGGCCGCACCAGCGCCAGCTTCGCGCGCATCGACACTAGTCTGCTCGGTGCCTCTGCGGTTATCGTGGCGGGCGTTAGCCTGTGGGCGGCGCGCCTGCGCCGCAATCTGGATGTGCTGCTGCTAGGGCGCGATGTAGCCATCAACCTGGGCGTGAACTATCAGCGGGTGGTGACACAGCTGATGGTCTTCATCGCCGTGCTGGTGTCGGTAGCCACAATACTGGTAGGCCCCAGCCTGTTCTTCGGCCTGCTCATCGCCAATCTCGCCTACTGGTTCACCGGCTCGCACCAACATCGCTGGACGCTGCCGGCCGCGGTGCTGACCGGAATCATCTGCCTGGTCGGCGGCCAACTGCTGTTCGAACACGCGCTAAGCACCACGCTTGCACTGAGCATGGTCATCGAGTTGGTCGGGGGCTTGCTGTTCGTCACGCTGCTCCTGCGGGGAGTCAAACAATGATCAAGACACACTCACTTGGCAAACGCTATGGCAACTCCCTGGTGGTAGATGGCGTGACGCTGGAGATCCCACGCGGCGGGTTTACTTCCATTATCGGCCCCAACGGCGCTGGCAAGTCCACGCTGCTGTCGATGATCAGCCGCCTCACCACCCCTTCGACCGGTCGCGTTACGGTGGATGGTCTGGACGTCTTTCGCACCGCAGGCGCGGAGCTGGCCAAACGGCTGTCTATTCTGCGCCAGCACAATCAGAGCACGCTGCGGCTCACCGTCCGGGAGCTGGTCGCCTTCGGCCGTTTCCCCCACTCCCAGGGCCGGCTTACCGCCGAAGATCAACGTCACATAGACGACGCCATCGGTTACCTGTGGCTGACCGACTATCAGCACCGCCACATCGACGAGCTCTCCGGCGGTCAACGCCAGCGTGCCTACGTGGCCATGGTGATGTGCCAGGACACCGAATACGTTCTGCTGGACGAGCCGCTCAACAACATAGACATGCGACATGCTGCGGAGATGATGCGCCTGCTGCGCCGCGCAGCCGACGAGAAAGGGAAAACCGTTGTCGTTGTGCTGCACGACATCAACTTCGCGTCCTGTTACTCCGACCACATCATCGCCATGCGCCAAGGACGTATCGCCTACCAGGGCAGTCCCGCCGACCTCATCCGTCCCGAGGTGCTGAGCGACCTGTACGAGATGGACATCGCCGTGCATGAGGTAAGCGGGCAGAGAGTCTGCCTGTATTTCCGCTAAACGTCCGTTTCTAAACGTCCGTTTCGCTGCCACCGGAACGCCGGTGGCGGCGCACCACCCCCGCTCGCGAGCACCCACGGCGGGTTGAATTCGCGCTGCCGCACCCCTTCTTCTACTTCTACAGACCAGCATCGACAGCACGCCGCCAGGCATGCCCGGCCACCGCGCAGGCCGACCTGGATAGTTAACGCCGCACGCCTTATCGGAACAACGCACAGCATCGACGCAGGGGAAACCCGAAGGAAATAGCTCCGATCTCGGTCTCCGCGTTCCTTCTGGGGAGTCGAATCCGGCCAATCTCAACGAGCCTTTTTGGTTTTTTTAATCTCAGAAAATACAGATGTCATTAAAGCATCCTTTTTGATATAGAAAGTCGATTTGTCTCATGCTACGCTCCCCCGAACCTCA
Source organism: uncultured Alkalilimnicola sp. (assembly GCA_964460035.1). Taxonomy (GTDB): domain Bacteria; phylum Pseudomonadota; class Gammaproteobacteria; order Nitrococcales; family AK92; genus CAYWPG01. The sequence continues at coordinate 91,707 of CAYWPG010000001.1, read as the reverse complement.
CCCGCGAGATACTCGATCGAGCCATCTGGCGACGAGGAGGAGAGCTGCTGGAAACACCAGGCAGTCTGCTCCGCCCCCGGCCGGGAGAGGCGGTTCAGTAAGGTCTTGCCGGGGACTTAGCTCTCGGTGATGCAACGTCACCGCTAACAACAAGTAAGACAATCAAGGAGAGAACGTCGTGAATAAGAAGATCAAGCGCTTAGCAACCGGAAATGCAGTACTCGCTGCCAGCCTGCTCATGGCCTCCAACGCCTGGGCCAGCAACCCCTCCCCCGCCGACGGCTTCGCCGGACTCTACGAGCTGGCCTCCGGCGATGGCCGCTGCACCGTGGATCGCGTCTCGGGCGTCGGCTCCACGTTCTACATCCCGCGCGACCGCTCCAACCCCAATGCCCGCTTCAACGTGCTGGTCTGGGGCAACGGTACCGGCGGCACCTCTACCACTTACTCCACCTTGCTGACCTCGGTGGCCTCGCACTGTATCGCGGTGGCGGCGGCCAACACCGCCAACTCCGGCACCGGCGCGGACATGGAAGATGCCTACAACAGCCTGCGCGCCCGCTACGGCAACATCCTGGGCAACAGGGTCTGCACTGCCGGCCACTCCCAGGGCGGAGGCGGCTCGTTCAACGCGGCCAACCGCATCGGCGCCAACTGCGTGATCTCCGTCCAGGCGGACACGCGGTTCACCACCAGTATTTACCGTCCGCTGGCCTCGCACGTGGAGGTGATCGCGCTGTGGAGTTCGAGAGACACGCTCGCGCCGGCCAGCGGCAACCGCGGTAACGTGCAGAATGCCTCGACCATTCTCACGCAGGTGGAGACCTCCGGCGAAGGGCACTTTGCGCCCACCCTCGGTCGCGGGGGCAATATCGGCACTGTCTTCCGCATGGCCAACATCGCCCAGCTGAGCAACGATCCGAGCATCGCGCAGGAGTTCCGTCGCGCGTTCTGGGGGCCGACCACATCCTACACGGTCACCACCAGCCACCGCGACATCAGCGACGTGCGCCGCAACGCCGCAGCAATGGCCACCTCGCCCTAAGCGGACAGGGCATCGCCAGCCGAACCGGGCCGCCACTTCGCCTCACACGGTCCGCTTCGGTACCAATCGCAAAGCTGCCGCACCCAACCGGGTACGGCAGCTTTGTTTGGGAAACGCGCCGACAGTCCTGATCTGCATCCGAACCAACGGCACGGGCATGGACCCCGCTTTCACTCCTGCACCGACCTTGCGTATTACCGCCACGCCGTCCCAATATTCCATGCCTGCGCAGCCCTTGGCTCCGCCGATGGCGATCTGCACCATCGAAGGCCCCATGGCCCCCTGCTCAACGTGGTATCGCCGCACGCTTAGCGCTTAGGCAGGACAACCGTGAACGAACAGCTAACCAAGTTTCGCGAAGCGACGAGTGTCCAAGACCTTCCGCCAGAGTTCCGCCAAGTGCTAACCCTCGCCCGCTCTGTTCTGGGCGACAATCTCATCGCTGCGTATGCCTACGGCTCCGCGGTGCTCGGCGGCCTCCACCCCCACAGCGACGTGGACATACTGCTGATCGTCGCTGCCTCTACCGCCGGAGAGGCGCGGCGCCAATTAACAGCATCGTTATTGGAAATGTCGGGAACCCCAGGCAATCCATCAGGGAAGCGGCCACTGGAGGTTACGGTGGTCGTGCTCGGCGACGTAGTGCCGTGGCGCTACCCCCCAATGCGCGACTTCCAGTTCGGCGAATGGTTGCGGGACGCGCTTTCCAGCTGGCAGATAGCGAGTGCAGCGCCCGACCCGGATCTCACGATCCTGTTGCATAGCGTACTGGTCCGCAACATCGTTCTATACGGGCCACCGCCACAACAACTGCTGGATCCGGCCCTAGCTAAAGACATCGCGCGCAGCATGCTGGACTCTCTTCCGGGGCTGATCAGTGGCTTGGCGGGAGACGAGCGTAACGTCATTCTCACCCTGGCACGGATGTGGGAAACACTCGCGTCAGGCCAGATCCTTCCGAAGGACGTCGCGGCCCAGCGCGTCGCGCAGCGGTTGCCGCCACAGTTCCGTGCGATACTGCATCTAGCCGCAGCCGAATACCGCGGCGAACGCCGGGTGGACTGGAGTCGGCACAGACGCCAAACGGAAGCATTCGTTGCCTGTCTCGAAACTGTCATCCGCCAACACAGCAGTGACACGAAAGTCTCGCCCCAGCGATAGTCCTGGTAGGCGCCGTGCCAACAGTCTCAGACCCGGTTGCCAACCGGCCGCCCAACCGATCCACCCTGCACAAGCTCAACACTGCCGTCATTCCGAGCAATGACCGGAGTGGTTTTCCAAGCCACCAACGCACTGTCGCTTGACCTCGGAGCCAGCGCCGCCACTGAGATCGCGCCGCTCCTCAGTCCCGGTCCCGAGCGGCAAGCCGTTCCCGGTCCAGCGTAGTCTTCTCTCGGACGGTTGCCTCGAACAGGGCCGTATTCGGCTCAACGATCCCGAACGCGTCATGCAACACCTTGTGCAGCGCCGCGGCAGTGTCGAACGTGCCCTGCTCCGCAGCGGCGCCGCGGCGGTAGATAGTCAGACGATCGTTGAACAGCGCCAGCCGACGGTCCGGCAACGCACGCGCGGCAACCAGCTCTGTCACGAAGTGAGAGGTCGGATTGGTGGACAGAAAATAATTAGTAACGGCGTAGTCCACCTCAAGCTGTTCGGACAGGTCGAAGCGGTACACTGCTCGCCAGGTCCCGCCGACTTCCGCCTCGAGGCGGAAATAGCCTCCACTTTCCCGCAGCCGGAACCGCTCGTGAGGCGTTTCCTGTATCGTTCCGGTCTCGAACCGCAACGGCGCCGTCAATGTCAGCCCGCCGAACCCAACGTCGGCCAAGTACGTCCGCCCGGCAACCTGCACGCACAGCAACATATGACTACGCGGCGTAACGGCATCCTCCGGCCGGTTCCAGAGCACGCGCGCGGCAAGACCGCTCACGCTAAAGCCCAGCGCGCGCAGCACATGCATCAGCAGCAGGTTTTGCTCGAAGCAGTAGCGGCCGCGGACGAGTTTCTCCTCCAGCGCATCCAGCTCCAGTCGCACCGGCCGCCCCAGAAACGGATCCAGATTCTCGAACGGAATGCTCTGCGGGTGCAGCCGGTGCACCTCTCTAAGGGTCTCAAACGTGGCCGCACGCGCCCCATCGAAGCCGATGCGCCCGAAGTAGGCGTCAAGATCGACGCGCATGTTCTACCTCTCCTGCCTAATCCGACCGTTGCCGTCGAGCATGCTCGGCCGAAGGAGAACAGTCTGAACGGTCCGCAGCCCGATGAGAAGCCAATCGACGGCTCTGCTGCCGCCGCATTCTCCGCATGGTCCCCGAGCCTTGGGTGTCTTGCCCTGTTCCGTGCTATAGCGCCCACCTTTACTGACCATACTGGCGCCCTTCATTCTTGCAGGCCAACACCGATAAATGGAGCACAAGGAGGTGCCATGCAGGCATTCACCAATGCCGTGGAAATCGTCGGTTCGATCATCGACGCTGTTGGAGTTCTGGCCATCGTGCTCGGGCTGCTATTCGCGGCGCTGCGTTTCGCCAAGGATATTGCCGGAGCCGGCGCCTCGTACCGCCGTTTCCGACAAGACCTGGGGCGCGCCATTCTGCTTGGACTCGAATTGCTGGTCGCCGCCGATATCGTCAAAACGGTTGCCATCGGCCCCACGCTCCAAGGAGTACTGGTATTAGGCCTGATCGTGCTAATCCGAACCTTTCTGAGCATGGCACTGCAGGTAGAGCTGGACGGCAGGTGGCCGTGGCAGCGACCGCCGGAAACCGATACCTGAAGGCGCCGACAGGTCGTCCACGAAAGCGGCGAACCGTCCCTAGCACAGCCTCGGTGGACTAATTTTTTCTAATCTATATAATAACTTACATCGCTCGAATCAAGGTGGCTGCTTGAATACCTTAACGGGCACCTGCAGGCTGCGCACATTCCCCAAGCCGACGACAAAGCGCGTGCATCCCATGCCGGGATAAGACAGGGCAGCATTCCCGCGGCCCGGCGAAGCCCCCGCTTTCCATGGTCGAAGTACCCGTGGCGGCCGTTTCTCGTAACACGGCCCGCATAGCTGTGCGCAAGGCGCTCTGGCCCTGCAATCGACGCTCGGTTTTTGCTATAGAAAACCCGCAGTTCGTGTAATCTCTGCTCTTAGGATCGCAACTTGCGGTTCGAGCGAGAAGCAAAGAAAAGGCCGGAAAGATCTGGGCCTGTTCTCCGTCTGTTCACGCCTGCGCCGAAGCTGGTGCAGACCAGGGGCTGAGCGCGGTAAGCGCGATGGGTGTCAACCGCCCGCCGGCGAGCCGCCTTAGCTCCCGAAAGCTGCGCACATTCCTGACGCAGATACGAGAGGCGAGAACCGGCCAGTAGCCCATCTGCCTTCGGCAGAAGCCGATGGGATTAGCAGGACGCTGTAAAAGTCCTTCCTGGACTTTGTCAGCTCGCCGCCCCGCGGGGCGCTCCGTTGAGCAAGCAAGCGTGACTTGCTCAATAGCAGCCACTGTTAATCAACGGCACTGCAAAGTGCCCGTGCAATGGTTGGTGAAACGGAGTATGGCAATAAAGTTAAAGCAAATAGTGGCACGATTGGTTTGGCCCGCTGGCTTAACCCTGCTAGGTGTCCTTCTGCATTTCGGCCAAGACCTGCTGCTGCAAGGCCCCAGCAGCGAGCTCGCGCGCCTGGCAACAGGAAGTCTCACCTACTTTGCCAGCGCGTGGTTCCTTGCCCGCGTGATCGGCGTCGCGCTGGAGCGCGCCTCCACGAAGCGGCAGCCCGTGCCAAGACTGCTGCCCGAGATGATCTCGGCTGCGCTGTTCATCGCTGCGCTCATCGCGACGCTGATGCTCATTCTCGGTTACTCGGTCAGCGGCGCCGTAGCCAGCTCGGGCTTGGTGCTGGCGGTGCTCGGCTTTGCCATTCGCAACATAGTGGCCGATGCGTTGTCGGGCGTAGCGCTCGGGCTGGAGGGGCCGTACCGGATCGGCGACTGGGTCAGCATCGACGGCGTGGTCGAAGGAAGAATCGTCGAGATCGGCTGGCGCACGACCCGTCTGCAGACGACGGACAGCACCTACTGGATCTTGCCGAACAGTCAGATCGCGCGCCAAAAAGTAACGAACTACAGCGCGCCGCAACGTCGCTATCGCGCACAGGTGCAGGTCGTGCTGCCTCACCTCATGCCGGTGGATCAGGCCAAGCGAATACTGGCCGAGGCAGCCGCCAGCTCGCCCCTGGTGGATACCAGCCCGGCCCCGGATGCGCGTGCCATCGCCTTCAAGCCGCATGGCATCGTCTATGCCGTGCGCTATTGGGTATCGAACTTTTCGCAGGACAGCGACTGCCGCGACTCGGTGCTCTCGCAGATAGACAGCGCGCTCAGACAGCATAACGTTCCACGAGTAGGCCCCTGCTGTCACTGGACCGACGGCAACAACAAGGCGGATGCTCCGTATGCCATGATGCAGGAAGCCGCTGGCTGATGAATCTGCGAGACAGACCTCCGCCCCTTGTCGCCGTATCGATAAGGCGTGATCCTTGCGCCGCTGCGGTACGGATTACGGACAGGGGAGCAGGAGGCCTGCTCACCTGCCTTGCCCTAATCCCTTCTTCTGCAACTGCCCACAGAAGCGGCCAACACGACCCTCGGCACCGCTGGCCGTAAGGCGCCGCGAGCGCTGCGCGAGCTGATCCTAGGCGCGGTGGCGTGACGCCGCGGGCGATGGTGGCGCAGCCGCCCGTCCCAGTGGCCCGCTCCGTTGTCAATGGAGCGCGTCGCGTGCTGCAAGAACGCCGTAGAAACGCGTACGCAGGCAGGATCTTCTTCCCGCTCGTAACCGCAGCGGTTGCACCACGTCGCGCCCCTGGCCAGCCACTGCAGCAAGGGTACACCACAGCGCGGGCAGCGTTGCCGTCGTCTTGCAGTCAGGGTCAGGCGGCGGAGCATAGCGGATCCTTCCCTGCGACCCGGTCACGCCCTGATGGCTGTGACCGTTATCGGCTTCCCTCTCGGGCTTCCGCCCTTGATACCAGCATAACGCCGGCCCTTTGCTTCGCTATCGGGCAAAGTCGGAAATCGCTGTAAGAGGATCGCTCATCGCATGTCCGCGCGGAGCGATCGCCGAGTGAGCCGGGGTGGTGCCGAAGCGGCCCGCAGATTCGCGGCCCGGAGTCGCTCTCAGGTACGGTTGACGCTGAACCGCCCCGGTCCGGCAAAGGCCAGCGCGACAGAGACGAACAGAAAGAAGTACTGCAGCTCCAGTTGCAAGGCGCCGTTCTCGGAAAGCTGGAATAACTCGTGGCTGTGCACCAAAGCCAGCGCGACCAGCATATTGATCGCAATCAGCCCAGCGCCCACGCGCGCATACCAGCCGATCAACACCAGAATCGGTCCCAACACCTCGCCGACGAGCACGCCGTAAGCGAACACGCTAGGCAGCCCAACCCCCTCGAGCATGCCCGCGATCCCGCCTACCCCGCCAAAGAGTTTTGGAATGCCGTGAAACAGCAGCAGAATGCCAAGCGTGAGCCGCAAGATCAGCTTGCCGATGTCGTCCGCGATGGCCGGATTCATGCGCCCTCCTCAACTTCTTGGATGGTTGTTCCCGAGAGTCTGGCAGCTGCTTGCGCTGGCTGCCGGCAGCCGCGCCATTAGCGTCCGAACATGGCGCGGCTGAGCGTCCGCGTTGCCATCAGAAGCGGCACTCCCGCCAACTGCAACGCATTGCTGGCCACTTCTCCGGCGCGAGCGCGCAGCAGGTCCGCGCGGCGCAAGCTCATCCTCATGCCTATCGTCGTAAGTTGAGGGCCGAGCACTCGCTCTGCTTGGTCGAGCAGAACGCTTTCCTCATCGGCGACGTGATGCAGCGTTTCGCGCATCAATTGCCTCACCGTGCCGTCGTAACTTTCCCCGCCCGGATCCAGCGCATCCAGGTCCTTGATAAGCAAACGCATCTCATCATGCTCGGGAATGTACTTGTCCGAGATCTCCGCGCCCGCACCGGCGCGAATCAGCGCAGGGTAGAAAATCTCTTCCTCCAGCTGCGTATGCACTTCTAGCGCAATCGCTATGTTCTTTACCAGCGCCTGCTTGACCCTTGGGTCCAAATCAGGCGAGTAACTTCGGAACAGCGTCAATACGTGGCTGTGGTCAAACCGGATCTGGGCGGTAGCGAGGGATGCCATCCTTAGCTCTCTTGGGTAACAAGTACATGCACCGACGTCTTAGCTTCGGTAGTGGGGTCGCAACGCCGCTAAGCCTATCGTTGCCCAAGCGATGTGCTATGCGCCTTACCGTTCTAGTCCAGACCTACGAACGGATCGACCGCTTCCCACACCGGCGTCCAGCGAACCTCCACCCCTTCCTCGCGGCCGCGCCCAAGCAGGAAACGCATAGTGTTGTCCAGGTCGTCGATCAGATAGGGGAACGGCACCAACGGCTGGCTGAGCGGCCGTGTGAAGTCATCCCAGTGGATAGGGATGACCCGGCGAGCGCCGGTGGCCGTGACCGTTTCGCGCCAATAATCGGCGAGATACTCCTCGCCCAACCTGCCGGCCCCTCCCACACCCAAGTAAACCACATCGGCCTTGGCGTCCCGCAGCGCGCCTTCTACAAAGCCTGCGCTGCCCTGCACCAGCACCGCCCGGCCCTCGTGCTCGATCAGCACTGAGTAACTGCCCCCTTCGCGATACTGCGTCGCTCGCGCAGGCGGTGTCAGCGGCGCATTGATGGTCTCGCCGTCGGCCGTCGCGATGGGCGCATGCCGCGACCGGTAAAGCGTGACATTAAAGCGTCCGAACGACATCGTCTCGCCGCCGGTCACCACCCGGATCCGCTCCTCCGGCAGTCCCCAGCCGCGACCCACATTGGCGGTGGATTCCGATCCCACCAGCAGCGCGCCGGTCCGTCTGGCCACTTCCGGCGAATCCATCACATGGTCGTAATGAGAGTGAACGGCAATCACCGCGGCGATCCGCTCCGCTCCCACACGCTCCAGGGAGGAAGCGATCAGCGCTGCATCGGGCTGCAAGCGGCCGGCGAGCAAGGTGAGCAAGGATGACCTGGTGAAAAAACCATCGATGAGAATGGCCGTATCGCCATCCTCGAACAGCAGGGTGGACACCCCCATGAAGCGCACACGCAAGCCGCTCTGCCTCTGCGCCGGCGCCAACGCCAGCGCATCGTACGGCTCCAACGACGGGCGATTATTCAGTTCATAGAACAGCCAAACTCCAGCGCCAACCACCAACAGTACGAGCACCAGAGACGCATTCCTGACAAAGCGCATTGCCGCTCCCGATATGTCTGGTTCGCCAAAGGCTACGGCCGCCGGAACCGCAACGGCAGTCCATATCAGAATATTAGTGCATTGACGCGCCAATATTTTCCGGAGCCGGCCTGGCCGGGACGCTATGCCCGCAGGCAGCGTCGACACATGGGAGACAGAAAAGGGGGCCCAGGTCTGAGCCAGAACGCACCGCCATGAGCCCCCTGGCGCTTGGCGCCCGCCAGGGCCGCCCTACGCCTTCTTCACGAATTCGGACTTCAGCTGCATCGCGCCAATACCGTCGATCTTGCAATCGATGTCGTGGTCCCCTTCCACCAGGCGGATGTTCTTCACCTTGGTGCCTACCTTGACCACCTGGGACGAGCCCTTGACCTTCAGATCCTTGATCACGGTAACGGTATCGCCATCCTGAAGCACGTTGCCGAAGGCATCCTTTACCACGTGCTCGGCCTCCGCTTCCGCCTCTTCGGTCGGCGACCACTCGTGCGCGCACTCGGGGCACACCAGCAGAATACCGTCCTCGTAGGTGTATTCGGAGCCGCATTGGGGACAGGGCGGAAACGTACTCATTAGCGGGCCTCCCTCCTCAGCAGATAAACAGACCATTCTAGCGGCTTTATGCAGGAACTACCGGACCACCGGCCCGGATCGGCAACCAAGTGGATCGCGCTCGGCACGGCCGACGCGGCAAGCGGCTTTTCCTGCACCCGGCTTACAGCGCACGCACCACCCGGCACGGGTTGCCTGCCGCAAACACCCCTTCCGGAACATCGCGAGTAACGACGCTGCCGGCGCCGATGATCGCGCGCGCGCCGATACGGACGCCAGCCAATATCAGCGCGCCGCCGCCTACCCATACATCCGCGCCGATCTCGACCGGCTTCCCGAACTCCTGCTCTCTGCGCAATTGGGCATCTCGCGGGTGCAGCGGGGTCAGGATCTGCGCCCCGGGTCCGAATAAGGTGTAGTCGCCGATGCGCACCTCGCACACGTCCAGGACAGTACAGTTGAAGTTAAAGAATACGCGCGTGCCCAAATGAATATTGAAGCCGTAGTCGCAGTAAAACGGCGGCTGCATCCAGACGCTGTCGCCCCCGGAGCCGAACAGCTCCGCCAGGATACGCCGGCGCACGTCCCGCTCCGACTCCTGGGTAGCGTTCAGCGCTCGGCACAAAGCACGTGCCTGGTCTCGTCCTGCCACCAGCTCCGGATCGAACGGATCGTACAGTTCGCCGGCTAGCATCTTCTCGCGCTCGCTGCGCATAACCCCTCCTTGCATACGGCACCGGCGGCCCCTCGCTGTCCTCGACAGCTAGAGAGTTCGGCGCCGCTGGTCCGCTACACAAGCTCGGCATCACGACGCCGCATGAAAAAAGGGGGAAGGCGGCTGCGCCCCATGCTCGTCTTGCAGGGACTAGCGCTAAAGTCGCCGGCACATTAGCCGCTACTGATATCTGCGTCGGCGGCGGACCTGCTGCGCGCAGACTCTACGAAGGATAGGACTTCAACGGGGCGATTTGACGAGCACCGCCTGTACCGGCCATACCGGCAGCGCGGTGGACACAGCCAGACAGACGACGGGCGCTCTACCGCGAGTACAGCGCACTCTCTTCTGACCAAGCGCCCTCTCTCAGACGGCATGACCAAGGCCGGCGGCAGATCGGCCCCTCGCGTTGCCTTTCTCGGTGTTGCGCGGCGTTTGCCGTGGCTTCAGGAGAGCGGGCCTGGGAAGTGGTCCAGCCCCGGATCTGCGCAAATGGCGTACAATTCGCCGCGGCATTTTCAAAGCATATGCTCAGGCGCGCCGGAAGCAGCCAAAAGCTGCCTCTGGCCACAGGTCCTTGGCTAGCAGCCGAGAACTATAGGGTACATCATGACCAAAACTGCAAACACGATTTACTATACCCTCACGGACGAAGCCCCCTTTCTAGCGACCTACTCGCTGCTCCCCATCATCAAGAAGTTCACCAGTGCCGCTGGCATCGAGGTCAAACTCGCCGACATCTCGCTAGCCGCACGCGTTCTGGCCGCCTTCCCCGAAAGACTGCGGGACGACCAAAAGGTCGAGGACGACCTGGCCCTCCTGGGCAAGCTGACCCAGGATCCGAATGCCAACATCATCAAACTGCCGAACATCAGCGCCTCCTTGCCGCAGCTCAACGCCTGCATCAAGGAGCTCCAGTCGCAGGGTTACGACATCCCTGACTACCCTCAGGAACCCAAGAACGACGAAGAGAAGGAGATTCAGGACCGCTATGCCAAGGTTCTTGGCAGCGCCGTCAACCCCGTGCTGCGCGAAGGCAACTCCGATCGCCGCGCGCCGAAGTCGGTGAAAAACTACGCTCGCAAGCATCCCCACCGCATGGGCAAGTGGAGCAAGGCCTCCCGCACCCATGCCGATTACATGCGCGGTGGCGACTTCTACTCGGCCGAACAGTCCTTCACCATGCCGCTGGCGGGCGATGTACGTATCGAGTTCGTCGACAAGGCGGGCAACGTAACCGTAAAGAAAAAACTGCACCTGGAAACCGGCGAGATCATGGACAGCATGCGCATGAGCGCAAAAGCGCTGCGCGCCTTCTTCGAGGAGACCATGGAAGACGCCAAGGAGTCCGGCGTGCTGTGGTCCCTGCACATCAAGGCCACCATGATGAAGGTTTCCCACCCCATCGTGTTCGGCCATGCGGTCACCGTCTTCTACAAAGACGTCTTCGAGAAGTGGGGCGAGTTGTTCAAGGAGCTGGGCGTTAACCCCAACAACGGCCTGTCCCACGTCTACGAGAAAATCCAGGGGCTGCCCCAAGCCACGCGGGACGAGATCCACCGCGACATTCTCGCCGTCTACGAGCGCCGCCCCGAGATCGCCATGGTGGACTCCGACAAGGGGATCACCAACCTGCATATGCCCAACGACGTCATCGTCGACGCTTCCATGCCGGCCATGATCCGCGACGGCGGCAAGATGTGGGGGCCGGACGGGCAACTCAAGGACGTGAAGGCGGTCATGCCGGAGAGCACCTATGCCAGGATCTACCAGGAGATGATCAACTTCTGTAAGACCAACGGTGCCTTCGATCCCGCCACCATCGGCTCCGTCCCCAACGTGGGGCTAATGGCCAAGAAGGCCGAGGAGTACGGCTCTCACGACAAGACCTACGAGATCGAAGAAGACGGCATCATGCGCGTGGTCGACCACAAGGGCAACGTGCTGATGCAGCACGAGGTCGAGAAAGGCGACATCTGGCGCGCCTGCCAGACCAAGGACGAGGCCGTGCGCGACTGGGTGAAGCTCGCCGTCACCCGCGCCCGTCAGTCGGACACCCCGGCCATTTTCTGGCTGGACCGCAACCGTCCGCACGACATCGAGCTGATCAAGAAGGTCAACTGCTACCTGCAGGAGCACGACCTCGAAGGTCTGGACATCCGCATCATGACCTACGAGGAGGCCATCCGCCGCACCATGGAGCGCATGATCCGTGGTCGCGACACGATCTCCGTCACCGGCAACGTGCTGCGCGACTACCTCACGGACCTGTTCCCCATCATGGAACTGGGCACCTCCGCGAAGATGCTTTCCATCGTGCCCATGCTCGCCGGAGGCGGCATGTACGAGACCGGCGCCGGCGGCTCCGCGCCCAAGCATGTGCAGCAGGTGCTGGAAGAGAACCACCTGCGCTGGGATTCGCTGGGCGAGTTCCTGGCGCTGGCGGTCTCCCTGGAGGATCTGGGCATCAAGCAGGACAACGCCCGTGCCCGCCTGCTGGCCAAATGCCTGGACCAGGCCACGGAGAAACTGCTGGAGAACGGCAAATCGCCTTCTCGCAAGGCCGGCGAACTGGACAACCGTGGCAGCCACTTCTACCTCGCCCTCTATTGGGCCGAAGCGCTCGCGGCCCAGGACGAGGACACGGAGCTGGCCGCGCAGTTCGCGCCGCTGGCCAAGCAGCTGGCCGAGAACGAGCAGAAGATCGTCGAGGAGCTGAACGCGGTGCAAGGCAAGCCCGCCGAGCTGGATGGCTACTACCACCCCTCGCCCGAGGTCGTGGAAAAGGTCATGCGCCCCAGCGCTACCTTTAACGCGATTCTGGCAGGCACCCTGCACTAATCCTGCTCCTGCGCACAACCGGGGCCTCCTGCCTCAAGGAGGCCCCGGTTCCTTCCCAAGCTAGCCTTAGCCAACCAAAGCCGGTTGCCATCGCCCCTGACGGCAAACCCGCCCCATTGCCATCCAAATGATTCTTTTCCGGCAGCCTATGCACGATGCAATACCCCAACGGTCATTGCGGCGCGCATCCACGTGCGTTCTAATGCACAAGTTTCCCAATCCCCGACAGAAACACAGGAGAGACGAATGAAACGCGTGCTGGTGGCCTCCGATCTGACGCCGCGTTCCGTAGGAGCTCTGGAACGGGGGCTGATCCTTGCCAAGCAGATCGGCGGCGCAGTGCACGTGCTGCATGTGGTCGATGCCAATCTGCCCAAGGATGAAGCGGAAAATCGACGGACTGAGGGAGCGCGCCAGCTACAGGAACTGCTGGCCGCCAGCCCCCATGCGGCCGGTGTTTCCGCGCAAGTTGAGGGCGTGATTGGCCATCGTATCGACAGCGTGCTCGCCGCAGTCGAGGCCAGCAACGCCGAGCTGGTGGTGCTGGGCAAACAGCGTCGCAGCCCGCTCAAAGATGCCTTCGTGGGCGGCACCATGGAGCAGCTGATCCGGCGCTCCAAGCGACCGGTCCTGATTGCGCCCACCCCCCCTGCCGCGCCGTACCAGCGCATGCTGGCCGCAGTGGACTTCTCTGACTGTTCCCGGCAAGCCGTCGACTATGCGCTGGCTCTGCTGCCGCAGGTGCCCATCGAACTGCTGCATGTCTACAGCATGTCGTACACCGGGACGGCCAGCCTGACTCAGAGCCTGAGCGACGAGGAGGAAATCGAGCGCCATGTGCATAACATGGTCGCCGACGAGGAAAAGCGTTTTCTCACCTCACTCAAGGCTTCGGGCGCACCGCAGCACGTCAATCTGCGTATCGGCAACGCGCTTGCGGTCATCCCCGAGGAGGTCACCCGCCGCAACGCAGACCTGCTGGTCATCGGCACCCACGGACGCCGAGGCCTTGCTAGAGCCGTGCTAGGCAGCGTCGCTGCCCAGCTGGCGCGCGACCCGGCCTGCGACGTGCTGGTGGTACGCTGATGCGACGACATCACACCTTGGCGCCGGAGAAGGCACCATCGCCGCCTGCCAGGGCAGCAAAAACTCATGAGGATTCAGCTTGCTACAGCCCTTCCCGCAGGATGCTCCCTGGGCTGTGTCATATGGCCTCGCCGGCTCTGCCGGCAGGCTGAACTGAGTCAACAATCCCAAAAAGGCAACAGCTCCGATGAACGACCCGACCCTGATGCAGTGGATTGCGGCTGGCCTCTTCGCCGTAGCCGTGATTCACACCTTTTCGACCAAGCTCTTCGAACGACTGGCGCACGCCCGGCCTGCCCATGCCGGCCTATGGCATCTTCTAGGCGAAGTCGAAATCGTCTTCGGCTTCTGGGCCATCGTGCTGGTCAGCACCATGTTCTTCGTCACCGGCGCCGACGAAGCGCTGGCATACGTAGACTCGCGCAACTTCACCGAACCGATGTTCGTATTCGCCATTATGGTGGTAGCAGCAAGCAAGCCGGTGCTGCAGGTGGCGAACATGGCAGTGCGCGGGGCGGCCAGTCTGCTGCCGCTACCCGGCAGCATGCCCATGCTGTTTTCGGTGCTGTTCCTGGTGCCGTTGCTGGGCTCGTTCATTACCGAGCCGGCGGCGATGACTGTGGCGGCCCTGACACTGCGCGATCATTTCTTTACCCGTAACGTCTCCCGCAGTTTCAAGTACGCCGCTCTCGCCGTACTGTTCGTGAATGTCTCCATCGGCGGCACTCTGACGCCCTTCGCCGCCCCGCCGGTGCTGATGGTCGCCGGCCAGTGGGGCTGGGATCTGAGCTTCATGCTCACCCAGATAGGCTGGAAGTCCGCCGTGGCCTGCCTGATCAACGCCCTTGGCGTCATGCTGCTGTTCCGCCGCGAGCTGGCGCAGCTGCCTCTGGAGCATAAATCGGAGGACGCCACGGTTCCGTTGCCGATTATTCTGGTGCACCTGGCCATCCTGGTCGGCATCGTTGTGTTCCTGCACCATCCCCCGGTCTTCATGGCGTTTTTCCTGCTGTTCATGGGGATCGCCACGGCCTACCCGCAGCATCAGGAGCGCCTGATCCTGCGCGAAGGCCTACTGGTTGCATTCTTCCTGGCCGGCCTAGTCGTGCTCGGCGGCCAGCAGCAATGGTGGCTGGAAGGCGTACTCATGAAGATGGACGCCAACGCCGTTTTCTACGGCGCTGCCGCGCTCACGGCCATCACGGACAATGCCGCGCTCACCTATCTGGGCTCGCTGGTCGAAGGTCTGACCGACGAATTCAAGTATGCTCTGGTAACCGGTGCGGTAGCCGGCGGCGGCCTGACGGTCATCGCCAACGCGCCCAACCCGGCCGGCATCTCGATCCTGCGGCACAGCTTCGAAGACGGCGCAGTCAACCCATTCAGGCTGCTGCTCACGGCTCTGCTGCCGACGATGACCGCGATGCTGGCATACCGGCTGTTCTGAGCCGATTCCGGAGCGCGGACACACAGGAAAGCCCGGGGCCGGGGCAAACTCGGCCCCGGAGCGAAGACATGAGAACAGTCGCGTAGCGGCGGTAGCACATGATCGTTATCGCCGCCATCCTCTCCTCATACCGCCAGGCGGGCACAACCTGCGCCGTGGCGAGTTCCCAGGCACGACCATAGGCTAGCCCGGACAGCACCAGGCGCTGCCGGCCGGCAAGGAGCCATTCAGACGGCGCGCATCAAAACCCGTACAGCTCGGCGGGATTGCGCACCAGAATCCGTTCAGCGACGGCGGCGTCGTTGTCCACCCAGCGGTGGAACTCATCGACCAAATCGCCATCGTTGGGCATGGGGGTGGGAAGCTGCACATGCGGCCAGTCGGTGCCGAACACCAGCCGTTCCGGTGCGGTCTCGATCAGCGCTCCAGCCAGCCGGTCGACGTCGTAGAACGGCGGCAGCTTACCGGACGTGATTCGATTAGGCCCGGACAGTTTCACCCAGGTGCGCTCTTCGCGCAGCAGCGCCAGCAGGTCGCGGAAAGCCGGGTGCCTGGGACCAAGCTCGGCCGGCATATGCCCCATGTGATCGACTACGCTCTGCACCGGCAGACTGGACGCGAAGCCGGCAAAGTTCTCGAAACGGCTGATGTCCACCAGGAACTGCAGGTGCCACCGCAGTGGCGCGATACGCTCGGCGACCCGGCGCGCGGTGTCGACATCGATGCCGCCGCGGAACACCAGATTCATGCGCACGCCGCGCACCCCCAGCGCATGCAGGCGCTCGAGCTCGGCGTCACTGACGTCGGCACCCAGCACCGCGACGCCGCGCCACTCGATGCCCGCCGGGTCTTCCTGAGCCTGCGCGAGCGCATCGGCCATACGGCTGTTATCGGTGCCGTAAACGCTAGGCTGCACCAGAACGGCACGTTGAAAGCCCAGCGTGCGCAGCAAGTGCACATAGCTTTCGCGGCTCGCGTCCGGCGGCGTGTAGTTTCGCTCCGGGTGATACGGATAGCGCTCTTGCGGGCCGAACAAGTGGGCGTGCGAGTCGCAGCTGCCCGCGGGCAGCGGTCGACTAGGCGGACGCGGCGCCGGATCGGGCGCCGCGCACAGCGGTGCAGTATCGGTGGTACTCATGACTCGGCTGTAGCTATCGTGCTCTGAGCCAGCAAGTCCAGACGCTTGCAGGCGTTATGCAAGTGCATCCACATGGCGGCGCGGGCCTGGTCAGGGTTGCCCGCAGCAATGGCGTCGTAGATCGCTTCGTGCTCGAACTGAGCGATCTGCGACCAGCCGGGCTGCCGCGCGCTATTGCCGCGCGCGATGGCTACCGCATCTGCCATGCGCGCGGCGTAGAACTCAAGAAATTCACGAAAGAAGCGGTTACCCGAGGCCTGTGCAATGCGCGCATGAAACGCGATGTCGTGCTCGGTGCCGGAACTGTTCATCTCTACGGCTTTCGCCAGGCGGTCGAGGCTCTGGCGCATAGCAGACAGATCGTCCTGGCTGCGGTTGCGCGCAGCCAGAGCCGCCGCACCGCTTTCGACCTCGGCACGCAGCTCGAAGATCTGCCGCAGCTCGAACGCATCGAACTCGCGCGGAAGGGAGAATACGGTCTTTCGCACGGGATTCGCGACCACGAAGGTGCCCAGCCCGTGGCGGGTTTCCACCAGCTCGGCCGATCGCAGCTGCGCGATGGCCTCACGCACGGCGTTGCGGCTGATCCCAAACTGCCGGGCCAGCTCGCCTTCGGTAGCGAGTTTTTCGCCCGGGGCGAACTTACCGGCAAGGATCCCCTCTTCGAGGATCCTTGCCACTTCATTGGCCAGCGATTCGCGAGTGCGTTTGAGAGGAGGCGTTTTCATACCCGCAGTTTAGCCTCCCCTGGAGACCAGCACTTCCGGCAGCCAGGTGGTCACAGACGGAATGAACGCCACCGCCAGGATCACTCCCAGCAGCACCAGCAAGAACGGCCAGAGATGGCGAGTCACGGTCTCCAACCGCAGGCCGCTGATGCTGGCGCCCACGAACAGAGAATAGCCCACCGGCGGGGTCGCCATGCCGACGGCAAAGTTGATCACCACCATCGCGCCGAGCTGGACGGAATCCATGCCGATCTGCGCGCCGATACCGGTGAGCACACCTGACAGGATAACCATGGCGGAGACGTTGTCCATCACTGCGCCCAGCACGAGCAGCAGCACGTTCAACAACAGGATAATCACCACTGGGTTGTCCGTTATCGACAGCAGGGCCGCGCTGAGCTGAGTCGGGATCTGCTCGGCCGCCATCAGCCACGCAAAACCATAAGCCATGGCGATGATGAACATGATCACCGCCGTGGTACGCATCGAACGTAGTATCAGCTCCGGCAAATCGCGCAGTCTTAGATCGCGGTAGACGAACAGTCCCACGACCAGGCCGTACAACACGCCCACCATGGACGCCTCGGTCGGCGTAAACACGCCGCCGTAGATCCCGCCCAGAATCACTACCGGCGCGAGCAGCGCCCAGAACCCTTCGCGTACTGCCCCAGCCAACTCCTTAGCGCTGGCGCGGCGGTCGGTGGGGAGCTTGTTGCGCTTAGCGTAGATGTAGCTGACCAGCACGAACCCGGCGGCGGCCAGCAGGCCGGGTATGACACCCGCCACGAACAGTTTGGAGACCGATTCCTCGGCCAGCACTGCCCAAACCACCATCGGGATGGACGGCGGAATCATCTGCCCGATGGGCCCCACAGCGGTGGCCAGTGCCGCGCCGTAGCCACGGCTATAGCCGCGCTTTTCCATCTCGCCGATCATCACTGAGCCGACCGCGGCAGTAGTGGCCGGCGCCGAGCCGGAGATGGCGCCGAAGAACGTTCCAGCCGCGACCGTCGCCATGCTCAGACCGCCGCTCAAATGCCCCAACACCGCAGCAGCAAAGCGCACCAGGCGCCGGGACAGGCCGCCGGCGCTCATCAGATCGCCGGCCAGGATGAAACCGGGAATAGCGAGCAGACTGGAAACGTTGGTGCCGGCCAGCACGCGCTGCGCCAGCATCACCAGATCGACCTCGGCCAGCAGCAGGCCGCCCACGGTCAGAATGCCCAGGGTAAAGGCGATCGGCACGCCCAGGGCGAGCATCACCAGCAGCCCAACGATCAGAAAAATGCCAAGATCACTCATGGTCGTTACCAGTTGCGGGAGACGCGAAGCGGCGCAGACGGCCGACCGCATGTACGGCGATCAGCGCCCCGGCAACGGGCACCGAGGCATTCATCAGCCAGGCCGGATACTGCACGGCCGGAGACACCTGGCCGAGCGTGAATTCGACAAAGCGGTAACCGCTCCAGACCATGACGAGACCGAATACGGCGATCGCGATCAAAATCAGCTGCATCAGCGCCCAGCGTACCCGGGGCGGCAGCAGATCGTCGATCAGGCTGATGCGTACATGGCTATTCTCGCGCACGCCAAGGCTCGATGTGAGCAGTACCACCCAAGTGAAAGCCAGGATCGCGACTTCTTCCGACCAGGTCAGCGACGCCTGGACGACGTAGCGGAAAAACACGCCGAGCAGCAGACTGGCGACCATGACGACGCTGGCAAACAGAATTAGCCAGATGCTCACTCGGGCGAGCTGGCCGCTTATTCGGTCGAGAATACGCATAAGTTATGCCTTCGAAGAATGACGGGCGACCGGCGGGCCGCCCGTGCGGAAGTCGGTTTACAGCCTTCTTTACTCGACACTGAGCGCCTTGTCGATCAGCTCGCTGCCGATCGCCTCGCGGGAGCGCTCATAGACCGACATCGCCTTCTCGCGGAACGCGGCCAGATCGGCGACAGTATTCACCTGCACTCCCGCAGCCTCGATCTTCGCCAGGATCTCGGCCTCGTTGGCGGCGACGGTCTCGCGCTGACGCTTGATGGCAGCGGCGGCGGCCTTGCGGACCTTCTCCTGCTCCTCGGCGCTCAGACGCTTGAAGAAGCGCTCGGACATCAGCAAAGGCAGCGCGTTGTACGAATGGTTGGTCAGCGACAGGTACTTGGTGACCTCCGGATACTTATTGGCATAGATCACCGCCAGCGGAATCTCCAGGCCGTCCACCGTACCCTGCTGCACCGCCGTGAACGCATCGCTCCAGGCCAGCGGCACAGGGTTGGCACCAATCGCGCGGAAGGAGGCCAGGAAAAGCTCGCTAGGCTGCACCCGCAGACGCATGCCGGCGATATCGTCCGGCGTCTGGATCGGCCGCACGTTGTTGATCACATGGCGGAAGCCCGCTTCAGCGAAGCCCAGGCCAATAATCTTCTTCTGCGCCAAGTTCGCAAACAGCGCCTGACCCACCTCGCCGTCCAGCACCCGATGAGCGTGAGCGTTGTCGCTGTAGAGGAACGGCAGGTCGTTGAGCTGGAACGACGGCTCGATGGTGGCCACCAGGGTACCGGTGATCACGCCCGCATCGAGAACGCCGAACTGCATCGCTTGCAGCATCTCGGTGTCGTTGCCGAGCTGGTGGTTGGGGAAGAAGCGGACATCGAACTTGCCGGGCAGCTCCTTCTCCAGCTCCTCGGCGAAGTACCGGGCAGCGATCGCGTACGGATCGACCTCACTGTCGGCGGTGGTCCAGCCGATCCGCAGCGCCGTCTTGGCAGCAGCTGGATTAGCCAGCGCCAGTCCGGCCGCGCCGATCAGCGCGATGGCAGCAATGCGCAAGGTAGTCTTCAGGCTAGTTTTGAACATCGTCATTTCATCCGTTAGCTGAACACTGAGGGACTCTCCCACGGCCATCCATGCCGTGCTCCGGCAACTCCGCCGAGAGAACTTCCAAGGGATGCGAAAGACTCACGCCCTCCAGGCGGGCAACCTGGCAACGGCATGAAAAACCGGTGGCGAGCAGCCGCTGCCCGTGTTCGCGGACTGGCTGCTGCCAACTCATTTCATATAGGCGGCGGCTCTGGGGCTGATGCTCGGCCTCGTGCCCGTAGGTTCCGGACATGCCGCAGCAGCCGGCCGCAACCTCCTCGAGCTGCAGACCGGCAGCGGCGAAGACCCGCTGCCAGAGCCCAGCAGCCACGGGCAGCGCAGTCTTCTCCGTGCAATGCGGAATCAGCCGGTACGGCGCCGACGTCGCCGATCCGGCCCGGCCGGTCGCGGCCTTCTCCTGCAGCGCTTCCAGCGCATGCTCGGCCAGCCATTCCTGAATCAGCTGCACCGGCGCGGCGCGGCCGATTTCCTGCACATACTCCTGGCGCAGGCACAGAACGACACTGGGCTCGACGCCTACCACCGGCACGCCGGCCTCGAACAGCGACCCAAAGTCCGCCAGCAGGCGCTCGCCGGTACGGCGGAAACGGGTCAGGTAGCCGCGTACGTGCTCCGCCTTGCCGGATGGCCGATAGGGCAACACGTGCACATCGAAGCCCAACGACTGCACCAGGCTGTACCCGGCCATGAGTACATCGGCCTCAAAATGGCTGGTGAAGGCATCCTGCAGCAGCGCCACGGTCCTGCCGCCGCTGGCCCGGCTGGCGGCGACGATCTCGGCCGGACTCGACGGCCGCACGCGGCGTCCGAAGGGGCGTTCGTCCAGCGCAGGGAAGTCGACCAGGCCGGCGCTGCGCTGCACCAGCGCGCGCACCGGCGCAGCCCCCATCAGTCGGTTGGCCAGCCGCGGTTGCACCGCCATGAGCGGCAGCAGCGCTTCCAGACGGCCGATCAGCCGGTCGCGCAGCGGCCGCAGCCGCCGCTTGTGGTAGCGTTCCAGAAAGCGCGCGCGCAGGGTCGGAATATCCACGTGTACCGGGCATTGCGATGCGCAGGCCTTGCAGCCCAGGCAACCGTGCAAGGCATCGTAAACCTCCCGCGTGAACGCCTCGCGCGCGGCCTTATCTCCATCCACCGGCTCCGCCGAGCGCCGCAACCAGGCCCGCAGCAGATCGGCCCGCCCCTTGGGCGAATGCACCCGATCGCGGGTGACCTTGTAGGACGGGCAGATCGGCGTCGCCGCACTCCAGTCGAAGCAGACGCCGTTGCCGTTGCACTCCAGCGCCTTGGCCCAGCGCTCCTGATCAGCGCCCGGAATTCGGCTGTCCAGCTCACCGCGGAACGGCACGCCGTCGATGGGGATCACGCCGTCGCCGCCAGGGTCGGGAGTGACGATCTTGCCCGGATTGAGCCGGTTGTGTGGATCGAAGAGACGCTTGATAGCGGCCAGTACCGGATAGAGCCTGTCGCCGAAGAAATCGCGCGTGAACTCGCCGCGGTAGCCCTTGCCATGCTCGCCCCAGAGCAGACCGCCGTAGCGCTTGACCAGGGCCGCCACCTCCTCGGTGATGGCGCGCAGCCGCTCGCGGTCGGCCGGATCCTTCATGTCCAGCGCCGGGCGCACGTGCAGGCAGCCTACATCCACGTGGCCGAACATGCCGTAGCTGACGCCATGGCGGTCCAGCACCTCGCGGAAGGCGCGTATGTAGTCCGCCAGATGCTCCGGCGGCACCACCGTATCCTCGACAAAGGGCACCGGCTTGCGCCGCCCTGCTGCGCGGCCCAGCAGCCCGACACTGCGTGTGCGCACCGCCCACAGAGCGGCCTGCTCGCGGGCCTCCACCGACACGTGGTAGCCAAGATGGTCGTCGCGCTGCGCCAAAGCCTGCACCAGCGTTGCGGTCTTCGCCTCAACCTCGGCTCCGTCGCGGCCGGCGAACTCGACGAAGTTGACTACCAGCGCCCGCTCCGGCGTCTGCGGCGCTTCCATCGCATGCCGCGTGTGCACCCAGCTCGGATCCTGCCGCGCCAGCTCATAGACCCGCTGATCCAAGGTCTCGATGGCCGTGGGATCGAAGCCGAGCAGGCGCTGGGCATCGGCCAGCGCGGCATCGAAGTCGGTGTAGCGGATGACCACCAGCCGCTTGTGCGTCGGCCGCTCCGCCACCCGCAGCGTGATGTCCTGTATGAAGGCGAGCGTGCCCTCGGCGCCGGCCACCAGCCGATTAAGGTTGACGCCGCCGTCGGCGGGGAAGGCGTCGCGCAGATTGTAGCCAGTCAGCGAGCGGCTGATCTTGGGGAAGACCGCCTCGATCTCCTGCCGTACCGGATCGATCAGCGCCCTGAGCTCGCGCGCCAGCGTCACGGCCGGGTCGTCGGTATCGCCGTCGAGTTCGGCCGCCGAAATTCGGCGCGATTCTATGCTACGGCCGTCGATCAGCAGCAGCCGCATCGACTCCACATAGTCGCCCGTGCGCCCATAAACCCGCGAGCCCTTGCCGCAGGCATCGGTGCTCACCATGCCGCCCAGGGTGGCACGCGTCGCCGTGGAGATCAGTGGCGGAAAGACGAGATGGTAAGGGGCCAGCGCCGCGTTGAGCTGGCCCAGCACCACGCCCGGCTCCACCCGCACGGTGCGAGCTTCGGGGTCGATCTGCAGAATGCGGTTCATATACCGCCCGGTGTCTACCACCACAGCCTCGGTCAGCGACTGGCCGTTAGTGCCGGTGCCGCCGCCGCGGGCGGTAAGGCTGATTCCGGTGAATTCCTCCCGAGCAGCAACCGCGACCAACCGGGCCAGATCCTCGCCGTCGCGCGGCGCAAGCACCATGGCCGGCACCACCTGATAGACACTGTTATCGGTAGCCAGCGCCAGCCGGCTCGCCTCGTCGGTGAGGATATCGCCGGCAAAGCCTGCGTCGCGCAACGCCACGGCAAAGGACTGTAAATCCGTTGCCGGCAACGCGCCGGCAGAGGAACTAATACTCCGCTGCAGCAAGAAGGGCCTCATCGAGATGCTGTTTGGTTCTTAACGACGAAAGGGGCTCACCCGAAACCAAGTTGTAGGACAACTTATTCAGTTTATGGCAAACATGCAAGCAGAACGAGAAGCCAGGCCGCACAACCGGCACTGGCGGCACCCCATCAAGACAGCCTCAAATCACTCAAAAAACACTTTAATTACATCGACATAAATAAAAACACCCAAAGAACCGGGGAACCCTCTCCCACCTCACAATCAGAGGGCATACGAACCAGTGATTGGACATCCCACCACAACAACACAAACACCCTCTCGCTGCATAGAATCAACCGGATCGCGGACAAGCTGTAGGACATCTAACGCAGAACACGGGGCCCTTGCATGCCTGCCCAGACCGCTGCCGCTGGACGTTTCGTGGACCGCAAGAAGCAAGGGTTAGGCGAATCCGCCCTGCTCGCACCAGGTACGCGAAGCACGGAGCTGACCCGATCCTAGGGACAGCCCGGCTCAGCAAGCGCCCCGTATCACCCGCCACTGCGCGATCGTACCCTCCATGCATCCCCCGCCGCGGCAAGACCTGCCGCAAGACCGACCTCTCCCGGGCTTGCTACAATCGCTGCACTATGCGTTTGATCCTCACAGCCCCCAGCCAGTATCAGGAAGAGATCCGCAAGAGCCGGTTTCTAGCACAAGCCGTGCCCTTGTCCGCGCCCAACGAGGCGCCGGCTTTGCTGCAGCAGCTCAGCGCACCTTCCGCCACGCACAACTGCTGGGCCTGGGCATTCGGCCAACAGCATCGCTTCAATGATGACGGCGAGCCCGGCGGCACCGCCGGTCGCCCCATCCTCGCGGCGATAGAACAGCAGGGCTTTGACCGGGTGCTGGTCGTGGTCACGCGCTGGTATGGCGGTATACAGCTCGGTACTGGCGGGCTGGCGCGCGCCTACGGCGGCTGCGCGAGCAAATGCCTGCGGGCCGGCCAGAGCCAGCCGTTGCTCGAACACCGGCGGGCACGCGGCCATTGCCCCTACAACCAGCTGGAGCTGTTCAAGGCGCGCTTGGCCGAGCTGGATGCGACCGTGGAAGATGAGAGCTTCGATGCCGAAGGCGCCTGGCTGACATTGGCGCTGCCACCGGAACAGCTCGCGGCCGCACAAGCGCTGCTCCGCAATCTCAGCCGCGGCGAGAGCGAGCTGGTCGTTCTGGACGATAAGTAGGTTGACTGGCTGCAGCAGAGATACGGCTAGCTCTTGTCGGAGAAATACACCGTCATCCGCAAATGACGGTTTTCATCCACCACCAGTACCTCGTACTGAAAGTCGACGCGGCCGGCATCGGTCTGGATCGCGCTTATCCCCCGCGACGGCCGTTGTGCCTCGGCCCGATGCCACCATTCTTGGAAGCTGGGCGATAGCCCTTTGAGTTCGTCGACCAGCGCCAGCATCGCCGGTTCTTGTGGCGCAACGGCCAAGTCCCGGCGAAAACATGCCAGCAGACACGGCGCATCCTCCCGCCACGCCGGCATGCGCTCGCGCAGATCGGAAGCCGCGAAAACCAGGCGCAACAGATTGCGCGCCGATGACTCCCTCGCAGCAAAACCGAAATACCGCTCTGCCGCGGCATTCCATGCCACGATATCCCAACGCAGATTCATCACATAAGCCGGTCGCGCCACCAGCTCGTCCATCATTTGCTGCACCAGCGGCGAAACGGATGGCGTGTGGTAGGCCTCCAGCGGCGGAGGACGCTGTTGGGCGAGCAGGAATAAGTGACGGCACTCGGCATCGTCCAGCTTGAAGATCTTGGCGATCTTCAGAAGGAAGTCTTCGGAAACGCCGATCTCGCGGCCCTGCTCGAACCACGTGTACCAAGTGATGCCCACGCCAGCCAGCGCTGCGACCTCCTCCCGTCGCAACCCCGGAGTCCGCCGGCGCCCGCCGCCGGGCAAGCCGACATCGGCCGGCGTTAAGCGCTCGCGGTGCCGCCGCAGAAATTCCGACAACTCCGCCCGGCTGCGTTTCAAAGATCGCCTCGGCATGACCGTATTGCTCTTAGTAATAGCATAAACGGTTAAATTGTAATGCCATTAGACCATAGCCAGAATGCCGCCAAAATGGAGGAGGCGGCATGTCATCACTCGATTGCAAGCAAAGCGCTGTCGATGCGCTACCGGCATCGTCCAAAAACCCGAGTTGGCAGTGCAAGAGCACGGCGGGGCTAGGCAAATGGGGCGGCCTTGCGGTTCTGGCGCTGCCGACCGCCCTGCTGGGGTTGGACGTGACACTGCTTTATCTGGCCATGCCGGCGCTGGCAGCGGACCTGCGTCCGACCAGCACCCAGGCGCTGTGGATCATGGACGCCTACGGCTTCATGATCGCGGGCTTCCTGATCACCATGGGCACCTTGGGCGACAGGATAGGCCGGCGACGACTGCTGCTCATAGGCGCCGTCGCCTTTGCTCTCGCTTCCCTGCTGGCGGCCTACTCCACCAGCGCAAACATGCTGATCGCCGCGCGCGCCCTGCTTGGAATAGCTGGCGCCACGCTTATGCCGTCCACACTTGCACTGATCAGCAACATGTTCCTGGCCCCCCGAGAGCGCGCGCTCGCCATCGGCATCTGGGCGACCATGTTCGCGCTGGGAATGGCCGCGGGTCCGCTGATCGGCGGCTTGCTACTGGAACGCTTCTGGTGGGGATCCGCTTTTCTGGTAGCCGTGCCGGTAGTCGCGATCGTGCTTATTGCCGGGCCGTTGCTGCTGCCGGAGTACCGCGCGCGTACCAGCGGCCCCTTCGATCTGCCCAGCGTAGCCCTGTCGCTGCTAGCAGTCCTGCCGGTCATCTACGTCGTTAAGGAAAGCGCGAAAACCGGCATCTCACCGGGCTCCGCCCTGGCATTAGCGGTAGGGATAGTCTTTGCGGTGCTCTTCGTGGTCCGTCAGCGCAGCTTGCCAAACCCGTTACTCGATGTGCGGCTCTTCGCCAACGGCACTTTCAGCGCCGCTCTGAGCGTGCTCCTTGTAGGGCTGGTAGGCGTCGGCGGCGCCATGCTCCTGGTCACGCAATACATGCAGCTGGTACTGGGGCTGCCGCCGGTTACCGCCGGCATATGGATGGGGCCTCCGGCCCTGATGATGCTGGTGGCCGGCGTCACCGCGCCATTGCTTGCGCGCCGCATCCGGCCCGGCACCGTAATGGGCGGCTCGCTGGCCTTGTCGGCGCTCGGTTATCTCCTGCTCGCACTGCTCCCTGTCATGCCTGGGATCGTGCTGGTAGTAGCCGGTTACGGCTTGGTCTATCTCGGCCTAGGCACTATCGCCGCCCTGGGCACCGACCTGGTGGTGGGAGCCGCTCCGCCCGAGAAAGCCGGCTCCGCCTCAGCACTCTCCGAGACCGTGCAGGAACTCGGCATCGCCGTGGGAGTCGCCGTACTCGGCAGTATTACCACGGCGGTATATCGCGAGAGCGTGCTCCAACGCATGCCGGACGCATTGCCGCCCAGGGTATCGGACACCGTTCGTGACAGCCTTTGGGCAGCCGCTTCGATTGCGGATCAGCTACCGGGAGGTTTGCTCGCTCAGGCCAGGGCGGCCTTCGTCTACGGGATGTCGGTCTCCACTATTATGGCGGCCGTGAGCATCCTGATGCTGGCCGTCATTTGCGTGGTGATGCTGCGGCATGTTCGCGTTGTCGCATAACGACGCAGGGAAGCGCCCCCGACCGGAGCACCCCTCGGCGACTCCGGCGGGGAGGCAAAGCGCCTGCCCCGCCTCGCGGCGGGCGCCTAGCCCCTCAAACTCGCATGCGTTGGATTCAATGCGGCGCGGGCAACCAAAACCGCAGGCATGATCGCGTAGCTGCATTCTCCATAAGCCGCTTCCCCCCCCCAGTCAGTGAGTTCCACCGCCTGACCGGATGCACGCAACCATGAAAAACCCTTGATCCCCTGAAAATCCAAACAATCTCCAAGCAACTCCGTATCACGCCCCCAAGAACCGCCATCATCAAGGGAGCGACTCAACCCCTGCACACAAACTGGCAACAAAACCATACGAATCAACAACCTAAACACACCATCAGGGTGTGCTAATATTCGGCCGCCCGCGCGGCGGCGCAGGCTGTTAACAAGAAACATGAGAGCAGCACCCATGAGCAATACCTTGACACGGTTACTTGCCCTCTTACTGATGCTGGCCATCGTCGGCTGCGGAGGCGGGTCCTCAGTTTCTTCGCGTAACCGTGTAGCGGAGGTGCAGCGACTGCACCCGCCACCTGCCACCTAGCAGCTGCCAGCGTTCCTCGAACTCCGCCCGGATTGGCTCCGGCTCCTATGGGGGTGATTCCGCTATATCACGGACGATCACGCCTTCCTGATCCGAACCTACGAACGTAGCGTCGCGCTCCGGCGGCTTGGCCGGAGGCGCGCTTGCAAGAGAGAAGCCTCAGGCGGCGACCGTGTCAGCAGCCTGCACGCGAGGCGCCCCAGACTCCAGGTTGCGCGCGAACACCAACACCAACAGGATCAGGAACGCAGTGAGCATGAGACTGGCCGTAAACGCGCTGCCCGAGGACGTGGCGGACCCGGCGAACGCGCGCTGCACGCCGAAGAACACCGCCCCAACGAGCAGCGTGCCGATGCCGTACCCCAGTTCGAAACTGGTATTCAGAACGCCCGAAGCGGAGCCGACCTCGCGCGCTTGCACCTGCCTCAATCCCAAGTAGTTAATGGTGGTCGGCACGAAGCCCATGCCGATGCCCGCGAGAAGCAGACCAGGAGTGAGCGTCCAAGCCGTAACGGCAACATCGGTGAGCCAAGCGGCCAGGCCCATTGCCACATAACTGGCCAGCAACACCACGCCGCCGATTAGCACCAGACGATGGCCATACCTCGGCACTAAGCGGCCGACCCAAGCGGATGTCACCGAGAAGCTGAGCGCCAACGGCGCGAACAGAAGACCGGACGTCAATGCGGTATGGTTCAACCCGTCTTGCAGGAACATCGGCAGGGCCAGGAACAACGCCGCATTGTTGGCGTAGAAAATCATCGCTAGCACGTTACCCGCCACGAACGAGCCCTTCCTGAACAGTGACGGCTCGATCAGCGGCGAACGTGCCCGCGCCTCCTGCCGACGCTGCCAGCGCACAAACAACCAGACCAGCACCGGAAACGCCGCAAGCAGCAGGAGCGGTTCCACGCCCCAGCCGCTCTCTAGCGCAACGCTGGGTGGCAGCATCAGGGCGAGCACCGCCAGCAACAGCAAGCACACGCCGACCAGGTCCAGCGACTGCCGACCGGTGCGCGGCGCGCGGCTCTCGGGTATAAGCGCCGCTGCCGCCAGAGCGAGTGCGCCCACCGGCACGTTGATCAGGAAAATCATGCGCCACCCTAGCCCGAACAGATCGCCGGTAATCAGCAGCCCGCCCAGTACTTGCGCGATGGTTGCCGCAAACCCGGCAACGGAGGCATAGGCGCCGAACGCTTTGCCGCGCGCGGCATCATCGAAGCTGACTTGTATGATCGAGTAGATCTGCGGAACCAGCAGCCCAGCGGCAACGCCCAACAGAGCCCGCAGCACAATGAGCGCCTCGGCGCTGCTGGCCAGGCTCGCCGCCAGCGAAGCCGCCACGAAAAGCGCCAGACCGATGCAGAAAACACGCCTGCGGCCATACAGATCACCAAGCCGGCCGCCGGTAATCAGCAGCGCGCCGAAGGCTAGATTGTAGACGGCAACCACCCACTGGATCTGCGCCGCGCTCGCCCCCACATCCGCACGAATCGCAGGCGCGGCGACCACCACAATGAACACATCGAGGATGGTCATGAACACTGCGGAAAGGAGAATGGCTAGCCCAAGCCACGGATTCCTTGCCGGCTTCTCCACGGGCCTGACTTTCGATGCGACCAAGACCATTGCTAAGCTCCCGTTGCCTGTGAAAGGCGAACAGGTTAGAACGGTCCCACTAGCGGAATAAGGAAGCGTTTATCCTGGTATAAGTTGTTCCCGCAAACATGATGCCGAGCACCAGACAACGACAGGAAATCGCCCGTTTTCTAAAAGCGCGCCGGGAGCGCATCCGGCCGCAGGACGTGGGGCTGCCTGCCGGAGGGCGACGGCGCACACCGGGATTGCGGCGGGAAGAAGTCGCCTTTCTCGCCGGCATCAGCGCGGAGTGGTACAAATGGCTGGAGCAGGCGCGGGATGTGCGCGCCTCGGCGCAAACCATCGAACGCATTGCCGCCGTCTTGCGGCTGGAGCCCTCCGAAACCCGCCACCTGCTGCACCTGTCGGGACACGCCGTCCCAGGCGCGGCGGATCAACGCATCGAGACCGACGGCGTCCACAAGAATCTGCAGCGCCTGCTCGATCAGCTCGACCCTTGCCCGGCCTACATCCACGGCCAGCGCTGGGACCTGCTCGCCTGGAACCGTGCGGCAAGCGCCGTGCTTGGGGATTTCGCCGCCTTAGAGCCTGCTGAGCGCAACTGCCTGCGCATGTCTCTGCTTGGCCCGCTGCGCACCATGATTCCGGAATGGGAATCCCATGCCATGGGGCTGGTTCACCGTTTTCGAGCCGACTATGCGCACCACATCGGCGATCCGTGGTTCGAGGACTTCATCGCCGAGCTGCGGCGGGAGAGCGCGGAGTTCGCGCAATGGTGGGAAGAGCCCGTGGTGAAGGACTGGCGCGACGGCGTAAAGTTCTTCAACCATCCCCGGCTCGGCCGGCTCGCATTCGAACATACCGCCTTCGCGCTGGCTGACGAGCGCCTCTCGGGCCTCCGCCTCGTCACTTTGATGCCGGTCGACGGTACCGATACGCGCAAGAGGCTGGAGCAGGCGCTGAACGACGCTCCGGCCATCACGGCGTAATAAGCGGATTGGTCCTGGCACCGAGCGACCGAATCGTCCCCGTCCGGTTTTTCTACCGCAATCCGACGGAGGCCCCTCCTTGCGCTAAAGTGTCGCGTCCACCGGGCGCTATCCCTACCAGAGCCCGCGAACCACACGGGCCCTGACTCGCATCGACGGCCTCGACTAATGGTGATCAGATGAAAAAGTCCATCGTGGCAGGACTGGCCTTGCTTGCGCTACTTGCCGCGACCGATGCCACAGCCGGAGGAGGCCGGTTCGGAACGCTGTACGGCGGCGGACAACTCGCGCTGCTCTTCGTTAGCGAAGACGGTGCCGAACGCGATATCGAGGCCCCCGCCTTGACCTATCGCATGGGTGCGTACGTGAGCAGCAACGTTGCGATAGAAGGCAGGTTCGGCGTCAGCCTAGCGGGCGCCGGCCTGACCGGGAACCGAACCGAAGACAGCGCCGAAGAAGACGTCGAGCTGGATCGCCTGTTCGGCCTCTATCTCACCGCCCATTTTCCCGTGCCGCTTCCGCGCCGGGATGTAGTGACCGTTTTCGGCACCGTCGGATACACCGATATTCGTATGGACGCATCCCTACAGGCCGGCCTGCCCCCGGAGCGCCGCAGCGGCGTGTCCTTCGGGATAGGCGCCGAGCTAGCGTCTTACGACGGCTTTCTGCTCAATGTGGAATACATGCGCTACATCGACAGCGACGGCCTGAAGGTTTCCGGAATCGCTGTCGGAGGCGTCTACGCCTTCTGAGCAAGGGACGAATACGCCACCAGTTTGCCGCTTCCGCCGGGGAAAATCGAAGAACCCAGAGTTTGCTGATGTAGAGGCAAGTTCCCGCGCCGCGGCCGACGGCCGCAGCCGGGTGCCTTCGCCCTCCGCTATGAAACAGCACTAGCCATAGCACTGGAAACGCGAGCTACCGCAAACTGAAAGCCCGGCAATGGCGGACTTCTCCCAGGAAGATCGTTCACTTATCGCCGACATGAAGCCGAAGGGGAAACGAAGGGAGCTCTATTGAGGGCGTAGAGTGCAGCGACCGGGTTGCCTGCCCTGTAGTCAGCGGCGCGCTGCCAGTACAATCGCATGCTTCGAGTAGACGAGTCATCTTGGCTTCATAGCCGGCCACAGCAGAGCGACCCATGAACCACACTGAGAACGACTATGGCCGCGCGCTCGCATGGACGCTCACGCACGCATTCTTGTTTTCCCTGACGGGGGTGTTCATCAAGCTCACCTCGCCGGACGTGTCGGTCCTCGATCTCGTCTTCTACCGTGGCCTGTTTACGCTCTTGGTGCTGACGCTGTTCGTCAGGATCTCGTTGCGCCAATGCTTTACGCGCGAGGCGCTGCCGCTTCTGCTGTCGCGGGGCTTGTTCGGGTTCGGCGGTGCTACCGCGACGTTCTACGCCATGTCGGAACTCCCGCTCGCGATCGCTATGATGCTGACCCTTACGACGCCGGTATTCGTCATGCTGCTCGGTCACTTCACTATCGGCGAGCGGATCACGCTAGCGCACCTAGTGCCCGTTGCATTGACGCTGGCGGGCTTGGCACTGGTCCTGGACCTGGACCTCGCCGGCGGAATCGAGGCCGGCCTTCCTTTGGTGCCGGCTCTGGTTGGGCTGCTAGGCAGCTTGCTGGCGGCGCTGGCGTTCGTGTCCATGCGCAAGGCGTTGGCGCTGGTGAATACTGGCGTGGTCGTCTTCTGGTTCGCCCTGTGCAGCGCAATCGGAGCCGGCGGGTTCTCCCTTGGCAGCTTCGCAATCCCGAATGGGTCAGATGTGCTGTTCGTCGCCGCCATCTGTGCAGTCGGACTGCTGTCGGATTACACCAAGACGACAGCTTACAAGTATGCCGTCGCCTGGTACGTCAGCCTGGTTTCCTTGGTGAGCGTTATTTTTGCTGCGGGCTGGGACTGGTCGCTGTTCGCCGAGCGCCTGGTGTTCATGCAGCTTATCGGTATTGCGATCGCGGTCGCGGGAATTGCATTGACCGTTCTGCGCGGACGCGCCGCGTAAGCCTCAAGCCCTGGCTAGTCTTCGCCCTTTGTGCGCTGCTGCTGCCGCTTCCGGAATCTGGCGACCTTGCTGCGATTTCCACACAGTGCCATGCTGCACCAGCGGCGCCTACGGCTCTTGGTTCTGTCGTAGAACCACAGGCTGCACTCGGGATGCTCGCATTTCCGAACCAGACGGAAATCCGCCTCTACAAGAAATTCCGCCGCAGCTTCGGCCAAGGGAGCCAGCACATCCTCTGCCGTTTCCCGCTTGCGCTGGCGTTCGAGCCGTATATCGGCAGCGGCTGTCCACGTCAGCACCGGGTGGCTGGCCGCTCGCCGTAGCCATTGATTAAGCCCGCCCGGATCGGCTCGCTCGCCACCCTTTTTCGCCTCCACCAGCGCACGGATAGTCTCCCTCAGGTCGCGCGCCGCCTCGGCCAGGCCTTGGCGCGGAAGATCCGCGGCCGCGCTCTCCTCAACCCACCCCGTACGAATAAGCCAGCGGATGACATCCGCATCGGTTTGCCAGAACTCATGACGATCGCCGCTCACGGTGGCGACCGTGTTCAGCATGTCGAGCACAGGATGGTCGGCAAGCAGATACGGCTCCGCAGGCACCGTGGTACGTGAGGGAGAAGTCGACACGGCGAAAACTCCT
This sequence comes from uncultured Alkalilimnicola sp., assembly GCA_964460035.1. Lineage (GTDB taxonomy): Bacteria > Pseudomonadota > Gammaproteobacteria > Nitrococcales > AK92 > CAYWPG01. The sequence continues at coordinate 59,488 of CAYWPG010000001.1, read as the reverse complement.
ATCGCGACAAGGCTCCAATGTAACCTCTTAAAGCGCTATTGACAAGTTACAAAAGCGCACCCAAAGTTAGCCCTGCGTAACCATCAAAATGCGACCAATGAGGTTTCAAAGGAGATGACCATGAGGTTCCTAATCGCAACGCTTGCTCGAGCCCGGCAGTTGGTCAAAGGGAGCCTAGGCTTGGCACTTACCGCCATGGCCGTCGCCGATCCGGCACTGGCAGCGGTTTCAAGCATGAATGAGGCAGCGCCGCCTGGCGTTCGGTACCGGTACATCGACGCTGACGGCGTGCGCGTCTTCTACCGGGAAGCCGGCAATCCGACCGCACCCGTGCTGCTTCTTCTGCACGGCTTCCCAAGCTCCTCGCATATGTTCCGGGATCTGATAGGGCCGCTGGCTCGGACATTTCGCGTCATCGCGCCGGACATGCCCGGCTTCGGCTTCACCGAGGTACCGGCTGATCGCAAGTACGTCTACACCTTCGATGCCTTGGCGCAAACCATGCGAGCATTCGTAGAGGCTCTGGGCTTGGAGCGTTACGGAATGTACGTATTCGACTACGGCGCGCCGGTGGGCCTACGGCTTGCGCTGGCGCACCCGGAGCGTGTTTCCGCCATCATTTCCCAGAACGGCAACGCCTATCTCGAAGGCCTGAGCGGGGATTGGCACCCGCTCAAGGCGTACTGGGAGAACCCGACAGAAGAGAACCGAAACGCGCTGCGTGATCTGTTCACATTGGAGGGGACACGCTGGCAGTACTTGGCCGGCGTGCCGGACCCGAGCCTGGTCGCGCCCGAGTCGTACATGCTCGACTACCTCCTGCTGCAGCGCCCGGGCAACCAGGAGATACAGCTCGATCTCCTGCTCGACTACGCCAGCAACGTCAAACTGTACCCGGAGTTTCAGGCGTACATCAGGCGGAGCCGAGTGCCCACACTAGTCATCTGGGGCCGGCATGATCCGTATTTCATTCCATCCGGCGCCGAAGCATTCAAGCGCGACAACCCGAATGCCATCATCGAGCTCCTCGACACCGGTCACTTTGCGCTGGAAACCCATGCCGCCTACATCGCGAAGCGAATCCAGCAAGTGGTAGGGGATGCGATCAGAGGCGGTAACTGAACCCCCCTAGCGATTCAGCTTGTCACCAATCGCTCCGCCCCCTCCCCTGGCGCAAGAGGAGCAGCCGGGCGTGGGGAAGAAAACTCCCCTCACCCCCCGCGAGAGAGGAGCGGGGGGTGTGGGAGAAACGCCTCTCCCCCATTGCGGAGGAGGGGCCAGGGGTGAGGAGGTAACGCCCCACTCTCCTCGCGGGAGAGAGGTTAGCAGTGAAACAGAAACTCCATCTCCCCCACGGTAGAGGAGCCGGGAGTGAGGTAGAGACTCCCCTCTCCCCTTGCGGGAGAGGGGCCGGGGGTGAGGGGTCAGCTACTTCGTATCCGACCGCTCCTGCTCGGCCCGCGCAGCATCCTCGCGCATGTTGCGCACCACAAACCTCACGAAATACACCCCCATGCCCAGCATCATCAGAATGACGACCAGGCTCATCCAGAAATCCGCGCGATTCGCAACCAGGCTCATCAGCTCCTGCATAACGACATGCCTCTCATTGTTGGTTATTAACCACAACATGCGCTGATCGGCGGCTCGCGGGAATGATCGGAATCAACTTCTGTGCAGATAGCTGTAGTTGCCCCCGCTAAACCGGACACCCCTCTTTAGTTCGATGCGGTCCGGCAGTCCCCACTCCGGTTCGCCGCGCTTGAATGACAATAGAAACCCTCCATCCTGCTGTGTGATCTGCCGGCTAAGGCACTGATAGCAGGCGCTCGCGCACACCCTCCAGCGCTTTCAGAGGCATCGGCTCACGAAGCATACCGACGCAAATTCGCGCTCATAAATAAGATCGAGCGGTTTCCTGCGCGGATTCAGCACTCCTTGAGCAGCGCTGGATAGCCGAGTAAGTAAGCTAGAGAACCGTCGAAGACGCTTCTATCCAACTCCTGCGCATCGAGCGGCAACTTTGCGTCACAGAGGGTCGCGGGGATGCAGCAATCGAAGGCCTCCCGCACATTCGGCAGCGCCTGCTGCCGCGGCTCGGTGGACATATAAGCCAGATCAATATCCACCGACAGCCGCGGCATATCGCGTGCGAACAGGTTGATCGCCGTCCCGCCTTTAAGAGCGAAGACGTCTTCCTCGGCCACGATGGGTAAGACCCGCATCAGCCGCCGAACCTGATCCTGGTAGCGTACTTCAAGCGCCATAAGCGAACACCCCCGGCACGGAGATCTTATACTCCCGATCGAGCTTTCCGCCCGGAGTCAGGTGTCGATGCCCGAAGCCTAGATCCAGCGCGGGTGTCAAGCCAGTGATACCAAGTATGGCCGGCATAACGTGCATGAACCAAGAACGCTCACTTGATGCGGATCCAATCGCAGGCCAAGAGCAACCGCTGCGGCACGCGCGCGCAGGTTCCTCAAACCGCTGAAAGTGTCGGTTACCTCGCTGTCGAACAACAGCTCGTCAGGTGTAACATGCAGCCACTCAAGGACAGCCCGTTCCGGCACCGATGCACGAATGCTGTACTCCTGCCCAAGCGGCTGATATAGCTGGAAGCCGCCAGTCTCGGTAACCGAGAACAGCCGTACGGGATGGAGGGCGACTCGCACTCCGGCGGCAACTTCGGGAAACCACCTTGGCAGCTGTTGCCGTGGGTGCGCCTACAGATGCAAGGTCTCCTCAACCAGTGTTAGCTAGTGCATGTACCCGGCAAGGCGAGGCTGGTGAGCCCTCCAGGCCGGATCCTCGGCATATCGTCCGGCTGCGCGCACTGCAAGGCGAAAGCTCCGTTTTCCCATGACAAGCGGTCCCCAGCTCGCCCATACCCGCCATGGCCGACGCGGATCAGCCAGCGGACTCTACATACTTGGCGGCCTGGGTGAGGCGAGACAGCCGCTTGCTCCAGCCAGCGCAGCGTGACCACTGCACGGCGGCACCAAGTCTTTAGGACCTTGTTTAAAATCTTCATCAAAGGAGACCGTCAAGGTCCGGTTAACAAGCGAAACTCAACAACTTTGCCCATGGCCGCAGTACACCAAGAACTCATTCGACCTAGCCAAAGGCCGCACCAAACTCTAATAAACAGCTGCTCTGCCTGTAGACGCCCGCTCCTTTCCTGCGCGTGACCTCCGTTACCGGCGTCATGAACTACTTATCCTGGATCAACTCGTAGTCATCGCCTTGTGGATGCGGCGCGCCTCTAGCGTACAGACAGGAACCGGCTGACGGCCTGCGCCCAGACGGCGGCAATGAAGAGATCGGGGCTGACGGAGACACATCGTCTCGGCTCTAAAGGAAGCCGGTGTGGAAAGCTCTCGCTACCCAAGCGCATGAGAAGCTAGTAGCGGTGGCGCACCGGCATGGGCTGGCAGAAAACTATGGGAAGAACACTACCCGCACGTCCATGGCAGCATGGGGATGCTAGACACAGAGCCGGTTCCAACCCTCGCTCCAGCCGGTCACCACAGGTGTAGTTCTATTGGAGCGGGAGCGTGGGCGCCGAGGACACCGGGTGTGACAGACACGGGGCGCCTGGCCAAAGTTAGCAGCACGGCCAGATCTGGGCGAACCTGGCCATGCTGCTTCGCATCGCAGTGCAAGGAAATGGCGATTACAGAAGCACCTTCTCGATCCCGCCCTGCTTGGCCTTCTCGATGAACTGCTGCTGCCAGCTCTCGCCCCACATGGCCCGCGCCATCTCGATCACCACGTAGTCAGCATCCACACCCGTGTCTTCCGAGTAGCGGCTCAGGCCCTGCAGGCAGGCCGGGCAGGAGGTGAGCATCTTCACCTTGCCCTTCTGCGCCACCGGCTTGCCGGTCAGCAGCGCCACGTCCTTGTTGATCTCCTCTTCCTTGCGGAAGCGGACCTGGCTGGCGATGTCGGGGCGGTTGACGGCGAAGGTGCCGGATTCGCCGCAGCAGCGGTCGTTCATCTTCACGCTGGTGCCCATCAGCGTGTCCACCACCTGCTGGCTCTTGTAGGTCTTCATCGGGTTGTGGCACGGCTCGTGGTAGAGGTACTTGGTGTCGCCCTCGCCGTCGAGCTGGAAGCCCTTTTCCATCAGGTACTCGTGGATGTCGAGCAGCCGGCAGCCGGGGAAGATCTGGTCGAACTGGTACTGCAGCAGCTGATCCATGCAGGTGCCGCAGGAGACGATCACCGTCTTGATGTCCATGTAGTTCAGGGTGTTGGCCACCCGGTGGAACAGCACACGGTTCGCGGTGGAGATGGCGTTGCCCTTGTCGATGTCGCCGCCGGCGGTCTGCGGGTAGCCGCAGCAGAGGTAGCCGGGCGGCAGCACCACCTGGGCGCCGGCTTCGTAGAGCATGGCCATGGTGGCCAGGCCGATCTGGCCGAACAGCCGCTCGGAGCCGCAGCCGGGGAAGTAGAACACCGCGTCCGAGTTCTCGTTGACCTTCTTCGGGTCGCGGATGATCGGCACGTACTTGTCGTCTTCCAGCCCCAGATCGGCGCGGGCGGTGGTCTTGGAAGTGATCTTCGGCAGCGGCCGCTCGACCATGCCGACCACCTTGACCGGAATGCCCCTGAGCCCGCCGCCACCGGTGGTGTTGCGCGGCCGGTCCTTGATGGTCTGCTCGGCCTTGGGCTTGGTGAGCCCCACCGCCTTGGCGGCGCGGTAGCCCAGCCGCTGCGCGGCAAAGCCGCCCTGGATCAGGCCGGCGCGCATGGTCTTGATGGTGCTGGCGTCGTTGACGTTGAGGAAGGCCATGCCGGCCTTGGCCTGGGCGCTGGTGCGGCGCTGGCCGCGCTCCAGCAGGATGCTGCGCATGCGCACCGTCACGTCGCCGAAGTCGATGTTCACCGGGCAGGGGTTCACGCAGCGGTGGCAGATGGTGCAGTGGTCGGCCACATCGTTCATCTCCTCCCAGTGCTGGATGGAGATGCCGCGGCGGGTCTGCTCCTCGTACAGGAACGCCTCGATCATCAGCCCGGTGGCAAGGATCTTGTTGCGCGGCGAGTACAGGAGGTTGGCCCGCGGCACGTGGGTGGTGCACACCGGCTTGCACTTGCCGCAGCGCAGGCAGTCCTTGATGTCGTCGTTGAGCGCGCCGAGCTCGCTCTGCTCGAGGATCAGCGCCTCCTGCTCCACCAGCCGCAGGCTGGGCGTGTAGGCGTTGGCCAGGCCCGAGCCGGCCAGCAGCTTGCCCTTGTTGAAGCGGCCGTGCGGGTCGACCTGCTGCTTGTAGCGGGTGAAGTTCTCGACCACTTCCTTGTCGAGGTACTGCATCTTGGTGAGGCCGATGCCGTGCTCGCCGGAGATCACGCCGTCCAGCTTGTGGGCGAGCTCCATCACCTCGTCAACGATGCACTCGGCCTCCTGCATCATCTCGTAGTCGTTCGAGTTGACGGGGATGTTGGTGTGCACGTTGCCGTCGCCGGCGTGCATGTGCAGCGCCACGAACAGCCGGCTGGAGAGCACCTGCTGGTGGATCTCGTCGATCTTCTTGCGCACCGGCTCCAGGTCCTGGCCCTCGAACAGGTCGCGGATCGGCCGCTGGATGTCGGTCTTCCAGGAGATGCGCAGGCTGCGGCGCAGCAGCAGCTGGATCAGGGTATCGCCGGGGCGGCGGTCGGCGCGGGCCTGGTCGTCCAGCAGGTGGTCGAAGGCCTCGGCGTCGCCGTCCAGGTTATCGAGGATGCCCTGCCAGCGCTCTTCGACGCGGTCCAGCAGCGCGATGGACGCCTGCTGCTTGGTCTCGACGATGGCCGTGCCTTCTGTGGTGCTCTTGAGGTCGGCGCGGCCGGGGCCGCGCAGGCCGGTCGCGAGCTCCGGCAGGTCGGTCTGCAGGTAGGCGCGGATTGCGCGGGCCAGCTTGAGCTTGTTCTTGATCGACTGGCGGATGTTGATGCGCTCGATGCCCTCGCTGTACTCGGCGAGCTTGTCGAGCGGGATCACCACGTCTTCGTTGATCTTGAAGGCGTTGGTGTGGCGGGCGATGGCGGCCGTGCGCGAGCGGTCCAGCCAGAAGGTCTTGCGCGCTTCCGGCGAGACGGCGATAAAGCCGTCGGCGTTGCGGGCGTTGGCCAGCCGCACCATGCGCGAGGCGGCCGCGGCGCAGGCATCCTCGTTGTCGGAGCCCACGTCGGCGAGCAGCACCATCTTGGGGCGCTCGCCTCTTGCGCCCTTGGGCGTGTAGCCCACGGCGCGCACGTAGCGCTCGTCCAGGTGCTCCAGGCCGCAGAGCTTCACATCCGGGTCGGCCTTGAGGTCGTCTATGATCTCGACGATGGCCGGCACAGCCTCGCGCAGGTCGGAGCCGTAAAACTCCAGGCACACGGTGCGCAGGAACTGCGGCATCTTGTGCAGGATGAAGGTAGCCGAGGTGATCAGCCCATCGCAGCCTTCCTTCTGCACGCCCGGCAGGCCGCCCAGGAACTTGTCGGTAACGTCCTTGCCCAGGCCCTGCTTGCGGAACAGCTTGCCCGGGAAGGTGAGGATTTCCGGCTCGCCCTTTGGCGTCTTGCCGTCCGCCTCGTAGCGCGTGACGCGGAAACGCACGGTTTCCTGATCGTGGATCTTGCCCAGGTTATGATCCAGGCGCTCGACTTCCAGCCAGTCGGCGTCCGGCGTGACCATGCGCCAGGAAGCGAGGTTGTCCAGCGCCGTACCCCACAGCACGGCTTTCTTGCCGCCGGCGTTCATGGCGACGTTGCCGCCAATGGTGGATGCGTCCTGCGAGGTTGGGTCGACCGCGAACACCAGGCCGTTGGCCACCGCCAGATCCGACACCCGGCGGGTGACCACGCCGGCGCCGCAACGCACGGTGGGCACCTCCACATCCAGACCCGGCAGCTTCTTGTATTCGATACCCGAGAGTTCCTCGAGCTTCTCGGTGTTGATCACTGCGGAGTCTTCGGTAAGCGGCACCGCCCCGCCCGTGTAGCCGGTGCCTCCCCCGCGCGGAATCACGGTAAGCCCCAGCTCGAAGCAGGCCTGCACCAGACCGGTCATTTCCTCTTCGGTGTCGGGCGTGAGCACCACGAAGGGCAGCTCCACGCGCCAGTCGGTGGCGTCCGTCACGTGGGATACGCGCGCCAGGCCGTCGAAGGCGATGTTGTCAGCGCGAGTGTATTTCTTGAACAACTGCAGCGCCTGCTTGCGGCGCGCGCGCGTCTTGGGAAACCACTCCTCGAACTCACGCACCGCCTTGCGCGCCTTATCCGCCAGCATCAGGGCCTGCTCATTGCCTTCGGCACGGGCGACGATCTGGTCCAGCCGGTGGTTCATGGCTTCGACCAGCGCGGCCAGGCGCTTGGGTGTCTTGAGCAGATCGTCCTGGATATAGGGATTGCGGCGCACCACCCATAAATCGCCCAGCACTTCGAACAGCATGCGCGCGGAGATGCCGGTACGGCGTTCCTCCCGCAGTTTGTTGACGATCGTCCACGCCTCCTCGCCGAGGTAGCGGATGACGATCTCCCGATCGGAGAACGAAGTGTAGTTGTACGGAATCTCGCGAATGCGTGCGGTGCTGGTCATGGGTTCGCGGGTCTACCTGCGGGTGAGGAAAAACAAGAGCGGGAATTCTACCAGCGTAGCGCTAGGTTATGTAGCTGTGCGTCGCACAACGGATTTACCCGCCGGACCATTATAGCGTCAGCACAAACATGGTTGCGCCGAATTGCGCTCAAGCGCAGGGCGTGATGCGCACCGATTTCGCTAGAACTAGAAGATGCCGGCGTGTGAGGGCCAACCATCGGCAGACAGGATCTTCACTGCAGCGGCTGCGCGCAGCTACGTCGCGACAGTGTGCGGGCCAGGCGCCGCACACTATCAAAGGCAAAGCCCGTCGTTGACACCGCGCCTGCAGTGAAAGCGCTCCTCCAGGCTCGCTACCCGCCAGAGGTTCTCTTCCATGCGCATGTGTACGCGCAGGTCGCGGCCGACTATCGCATCGTCCTTAAGCCCCCAGCTGAGAATCACGCCGGTGGCCTCGTCTTGCTGCGGCTGCCACACACGCACAGTCTGCTCCCATATGTCGGAGCCCAGCAGGTCGGCCTCGCCCAGTGCCAATGACAGCTTATGCAGTACACGCCCGGGCGTGGCGCCTTCCAGGACGCGCGCGTCTTCAGCCAGCGGCGCCTGCCGCCAGTCGGTGGTCGCCGGGCGCATGCCCTCCGGCGAGCGCAGCTGCAGTGCCTCCAGCTGCGGCTGCGCATCCAGTGCCGATTGACTCCAGGCCGGCAGCGGCTCGACGGCTGCCTGCGGCGCGCTGGACCTGTCCCCGCAAGCGCACAGCGGTAGGACAAAGGCAACGACGATGAACGGCCGTAACGTACGAGCCAACACTGATTGTTGTGATCGATGGTAGCGTGACATGGCCCCCCTCCGAACCGAACAAGCGCGGTTGCCCTAGAAAGATAGCTCAAGATCGCTGCGGGCTTGAAATCACAAATTGTCAGAGCACCGCGAAGTGGCTGAAATCATTGCGCATCGGGCGCCTCGGACGATGCGGCGGCGCAGCATGCGGCGGCCTGAGAAGCGGCATTCAGGGCGGGCCCAGCACGCTGTCTAGCCAGTCATAGAACAGGTCGCGCGGGGCGGCGGCTGGGTCTACGCAAGCAATGCGCAGCCAGGTCTTCCGCCCAGGCAGGCCATCGTACACCTGCCTCGCCTGCGTCTCGTGGCCGCTGTAGCCGCATACCAGTGTGGGGCAGCCAATATGCGCGATGTGCTCTGCCAGCGTGTACCGGCGACTCTGGCGCAGGTACTCCCGCACGCTGCCAATGCCGTGACTGGCCAGTAGCGGCAACAAGGCGCGGCGCCAGCGCGGATCGTCCAACAGTGCCTGCAAGCGTGCGCTGGCCGCAGGATCCTCCGCGTCCACCTCCGCCCGCAGGGACGGCGGCAACTGGCCGAACAGTTCGGCAGCGAAGTCGTACCAGCCCGGCACCAGCACCAGCGCGGCCACCTGCGACTCATGGGCGGCCGCCCGGGCCATCAGCAGCGCGCCTACCTCGCGCCCGAGCAGGATCACGCGATCCGCGTCCACATCCGAGCGGGTGGAAACCGCATCCACCACGGCCGGCATGATGGACTCCCAATCAGGGCGCATGAACAGCCTATCGCGGTACAGCGCCGCCCCCTGGCCCGGCCCGTCGAGCGCGAACACGTTATAGCCTCGGCGCACGCCGGCCAGCACGCAGGGATACAGCTCCTCTGCCGTGCTATCCAGGCCGCTCGCCACGATCACGCAAGGCCGCGGGCGCCCGCTGCGGTCGGGGGTACCGAAATAGCCGGGAAGGCTGAAACCGTCGATCGCGACGGTGGCCGCTTCCAGCGGGTGCTCCAGCAGCGGCAATGCCCGCTGGAACGCATCCTGATGCGCCGCGTAGGCAGTCTGCAGCCGAGGCGAGTCCAAATCGCCGCGCAAGTAATGGAAAGCGGCCCGATAGTACTCGCTAGCACGCAGGTAGAGGTTGCGTGCCATGGGGCTGTCGGCAGCGGCCTGTGCCCCGGCAGCCGCGGTACTGAGCCGTTCGGCCATGCTGAAGAAGGCGCTGTACCAGCTGCCCGCATCGTCATCGCGCAGCCGCTCCTCGATCTCGAACAACTCGCCGGGGTCGGCCATTCCGAAGGCTTGCTTGCTGCGAATGCGTGTGAGCTGGGCATCGAAGTCGGCAGCGTCGATGATGGATCTCATGAGCCTCCCTTGCCTGTGGCGGGTGCGCCGTGAGTGGGCCGTCCAGCCACAGCTCCTGCGCCATCACCACAACGAGTCACGCTGCCCGGTAGTCAAAGGCGCGCAATCCTTCCGGGCGCCTGCCGCCTGGGCAGGCCCGGATCTGGCTGTCGGCAATCGGCGACAGCGCATCCGACCAAAATAAGGGTGGCTGCGCAAATACAAAGAAGCGAGGATGGCGAAGAAGGCTGTCCGCCGCCCTGCGTCGCTCACATTTGCCGGAACAAATGCGCGTAGCTGCGGCTGACAGTCAGGGTGGCCGGGTGGTCCTTGAGCGTGAGCGTCAGCCGCCCGGCGAAGTCGCGATGCACGCTCTCCACCTGCTGCAGGTTGACGATGGTGCTGCGATGCACCTGCCAGAAGCGGTCCGGGTCCAGTTGCTCGATCAGCTCCTTGAGAGGCGTGCGGATAAGGAACTCGCGCGCCGCGGTCACTACGCTGGTGTACTTCTCGCTGGCCTCGAAGTAGAGCACCTCGTCCACCGAGATCAGCTGCACCCGCTCGCCTACGCCGGCGCGAATCCATTGCAGGTACCTGGGCGCCGGGCGCAGTACGCTGTCCAGCCGCGCCAGCAGCTCGGCCAGCGGTGGTCCCTGCCCATCGCCCTGGCTGCGCAGCCGCTGCACCGTCTTGGCCAGCCGCGGCCGACTGATGGGCTTGAGCAGGTAATCCACCGCTTCGCGCTCGAAGGCTTCCACCGCATAGCGGTCATAGGCGGTGACGAACACGACGCGGCACGGTGCGGTAAGACGCTGCGCCACCTCCAGCCCGGTCAGCCCGGGCATGCGGATGTCCAGGAAGGCGACATCGGGCCGATGCTCAGCGAGCAGGCGCAACGCCTCCACGCCGTTAGCGGCGTGCGCCACCACCTCTAGCTCGGGCCACAATGCCCCGAGCTCCCGCTCCAGATGGCGGGCCAGCTCCGGCTCATCGTCCGCGATCAGCGCTCGCATCATCACCCGCTCTTCCTGGGCAGCCTCAGGCGCGCCAGCACGCCACCGCCCGTTCTCTCTTCCAGTTCCAGGCTGGCCGCCTTGCCGAACAGCGCCGCGAGCCGCTCGCGCAAGTTCGCCAGACCCACTCCGGTACCGCTGTACGCACCGCTAAAGCCAAGCCCGCTGTCAGCCACCTCCAGCACCAGCACGCCGCCCTCGCCGCGAGCCGAGATCCACAGCTCGCCCCCCTCGATCTTGGGCTCAAGGCCGTGCTTGATAGCGTTCTCCACCAAAGGCTGCAGCAGCATGGGCGGCAGCGGCAGCCGGGCCAGCTCCTCGGGCACCTCGATATGCACCTGCAGGCGCTCGCCCATGCGAATGCGCAGAATGTCCAGATACGCACCGATTATGGCCAGCTCATCCCCCAGCGTAGCCTGTATCGTGCGCGCGTGCTGCAAGGACCGACGCAGGTAATCGATCAGCGTGGCCAGCATGGCCTTGCCCCGTTCGGGCTGGGTGTCGATCAGCGCCAGCACATGCGCCAGCGTGTTGAAAAGAAAATGCGGCTCGGTCTGTGCCTGCAGCAGGCGCAGCTGCATCTCCACCCGGCTCTTCTCGGCCTCCAGGTTGCGCAGTTGCTCCTCGCGCAGGCGTGCCTGCATCGAGGCCATTTGCGCCCGGCTGATGAAGAAATAACTCCCGATCACGCCGAACACCAGGCCGATCAGCACACTTTGCAAGAACACTCGCGAGGGGCCGACACCGGGCGGCCAGGGTACGCCGATATTGCCTGCCACCAGCGCGGCCACTGCGGTGCCCAGCACCGGCCCCGCCACTAATGCCACCGGCACCAGTGCGATACGCCAGCGCGGTGCCAACGGCAGGTTCAGCGCGGCCAGCACCGCCAGGCAGGTGCTCAGGCCTATGCTCTGCGAGAACCACAGGTTCACCCAGAACGTGCCGCCAAACCCGACCGCGGTGAGAAACAGCGCGATCAGCGCGCTGGCGGCCGCCGTCAGCAGCAGCACGACCGAAATGCGGGTACCCGCCGTGCCGTTGCTCAGAAACTGTGTCCAGGTCAAAGGGTTCATACCGCATCCGCTCGTCGGCCACTACGTAGCGTGTAACAAACAAAGAGGGAGCGGCCCCTGCCGGCGAACCTCAGCCCCATCCACCGACCGCGGACAAGTCCTTCGCGCCAGGGGTGCGCCCCCACACAGGGATGGCCGCTTACATGGGCTTGTACACCATCAGTACCACGGCGATCAGCGGCAGTATGACCGCCAGCGACCCGAACACCATCCAGAGCCGGCCCAGCGACCAGTAGCGGGCCGGGATGGCGCTGCCATCGGCAAAGCCTCGTGCGCAGCGCGCCTGCATGAACTGGACGGGAATCAGCGCGCCCAGCCAGATGACTCCGGTGGCGATGAGCAGGAGTTGTCCCCAGAACACCCAGTACGTGCCGAACTCCCAAGGACCGTGCGGGATCATGCCGTAACCGCCGATGGCCAGCAGCACTACCCCGCCCAGGGTAAAGACGAAGTCGGTGCGCGTGACCTGCTGCTGGGCGAAGGCGATGATGCGGGGCTCGCCCGTACGGTCGGCCATGGCTTTCCACCAGGCCGTGACAATGATGTTGCCCAGGAAGATCACCACACCCAGGACATGGATCGTTTTCAACAAGGCATAGGTATTCATTCGTTATCCTCTCGCGGCGGCGAAATTGCCATGCAGACCCAGCGGCAGCGCATAGGGGAGCGTTGCCTGCGCCAGCGGTCCGTCCGCCAATCGCTCGGCGGCGAATACCGATAGCACGGTGGTTTGTCCGACCAGGTCCAGCGCGGTGCCAATCACCCAGCCGTCCGACTTGCCGGCCGGATCGGGCACGAAAATATGCTCCTCGGCAATCATTGCCGTGCCGTAGGAAAACGTGTCGCTCGTACCGCTGTCCATATCGTATCTGAGCACGGCATTGAACGTGGGATGCTCGGGCGTGCCATCGCGCGAGGCCAGGTAAAGGTTGCGATAGCGTCCGCCTGTCAGGCGCGGATCGACCCGTGGGAACTCCACCGAACCGGAGGGTAAGACTTCCTGCTCGATGCGCCCGCTGCGGGTATCCAGCCTGACCAGTGCGAGTTGCCCCCGCGGTTGCCACCCGCCGTCTCCGCGCATCAGCGCACGCCCGCTCTGCAGTGGGAAGCTCGCGTCGTCATAACGAACATAGTCGAAGCGAATCACACCCGCCTTATCTTCCCAGGCGTTGCCCAGATGGAACACGAACCCGGTAGGCAGCTCGTACCAGCGCCGGCGCGACCAGTCGGACTTGTCGACCACCAGCACACGCAGCGGCTCGTCGCCGTACCAGCGGTGGCGGTCGAGAAAACTGCCGCTGTCCATGGGCAGATTCAGGTCCAGCCGCAGCGGCGGCAGCAGAAAGAGCAGATGACGATCGGTGATCACGAAATCGTGAATGGCCGGACTGGCGCCCAGCGCAATCGCCTCGGCGCGCTCCAGCACGCCTTGCGGCGAGATCCGGTACAGCACCAGGGCCCCTTGCATCGTCTCCAGGCCGAAGTTCCACAGCGTGCCGTCCCTATCTACCCTAGGGTGCGCGGAGAACGCCACGCCCTGCAGGTCCTCGCGCCATGTCACCGGCCCCAGGGTATCCAGCGTGGCCGGATCCAGCTCCCAGGCGGAGCCCGCCTCCCACAGCGCCAACAGGCGGTCGGCGAAGGGCAGCACGTTGATGTTGGCCGGGTTGATGGCATCCGGCTCCGCCACCGGCGGCGAGTCGGGGAACACGGTGCCGTAGGCGGCACGCTGCAGGATGCCTGCCTGAGTCTCGGCCCGGTACTTCGGGGTCAGCACGAAACGCCCCCTGTGCGTCACCTTGCCAGCGGCAAAACGGAACGCCTGGACCATTCCGTCGCCATCGAACCAGTGCGTATAGCGACGCCCACCCAGCTCGTGGCGCGCCGGGCCGTTGCGGTAGAAAGTACCGGCAAGCCCGGCCGGGAGTTCGCCGCGCAGCGGCAGAGCGCCGCTATCGAGCTCGGCGACTGGAGGGTTGACGAACCCTAGGCGCCAGCGCGCCCCATCAGGCGCGGCCGTCGATAACCGCACCGGAGCGAAGGCAGCCACACCGGCCATGCCGGCAAGACGCAGAAAATCTCGACGTTGCATGATCTTCCTCCTCAGTTCCTGCCGGGACGGTGCAGCGTGATGGATGCAGCCAGCGGTTCGCCGCGGTAATCCAGCGCGCTCTGCTCGAAGCTGGGCGCACCCATTCCGCCCCGCGCATTACGGCTGAAGCCATAGGGCTCGGTGGGGCGGCCGATGAGGTTGGTGTCCAGGCTGTCGTTGCCGTTCAGGTCTTGAAACACGGATACGGCGTAACGGCCGGGCGCCAGACCGGGGAAGACGAAGGCGGCCGTGTCGCCGCGCACGGCTGCGCGGACATTGAGCACACCCGCCGTGCGCTCGGCGTATGCCGCCGGATCGTCGTGCAGGACCAGCAACACATGGCCGGTGTCCGCGACCAGCCCTTCGATGTTCAGCCGCAGCTCGGCGACGGCCTGCCCCGCCCCCAGCCAGAGCAGGACAGCCAAAGCGGATAGCTTTCGCGTGGTGGTCATAAGGTGACTCCTGTAGTCGGGTAAGGTCAGGAATCACCTTAGGGGAGGTGCGGCTTGCAGGCGCGCGTTATGCGATGAAACGCCGTTTAGGTGGTACGAACGGCGTTAGAGGACGACGAGCGGTACAACGCTCGGCAGAAGGCGGAGCCGCTAGCGATTGAACTCGCCAGCGCGCTCGGGCTGGAACGTAACGTCGACGATGCGCACGCGCATCTGCCGGCCACCCGGCAGCGGCCAGTCGATCTGCTGCCCGACCGAGAGGCCCAGCAAGGCAGCCCCCACCGGCGCAAAAATGGAGACTTTGCCGGGCTGACCGTCGATAGCGTGCGGGTAGCAGAGCGTGAGCTCGAACTCCTTGCCGCTCTCCTCCTCAACGAAGCGAACCGTCGAGTTCATGGTCACCAAGTTCGGCGGCACGTCCTGCGGTTCGACCACGTTTGCCCGGCGGAGCTCCGTCTGCAACCGTTCGATCTCAGGCCGTAGATCGCCCGGCATCCGGTCAATCAATGCCTCGATTCGATCCAGATCCAATGACGAAACCGTAATGTTCGGAAGCTCGGCCACTATGGTGCTCCAGGTCGCTAAACTCGATTGAACAGTCTATGTTTCCAAACTAATCGCCGCAAAATCCACCCCGGCTTAACTCAGCTCACCACCGCGCCGGCACACTGCCTAACAGCGCTTAGCGCGCCGGGTTAAAGGGTCTATTTTGCCTGATATGAGCAGGAAGCCAAGACCAAGCTTCCAGGGGGCCTATCGGCGCTACTTATCCCCATATGGTTACTTAGGACGCAAATTTGAAGCTCGCGCCCGCCTTAACAGGTAACGCGGCATGCGATTTTCACTCTCGCTGTCATCGACATGCCGGCGACATTACGCCCGGGAGGAACATTCATGTTCAACGCGCTAATGAACAGCATCAAGGCCAAGGGCATCCTGCCGAAAGTGTCCGACACCGAGCGCGCCGCACTGGAGGCAGGCACAATCTGGGTGGATGGCGAATTCTTCTCCGGCAAGCCCGACTTTCAGCGCATGCTCGCCGAGCCCTATCCGCAGCTAAGTTCTTATGAGCGTTCCATCGCCGACGGCCCCACGGATGAGGTGTGTCGGCGCGTAGACGCTTGGCGGCTCAACGTTACCCGTGAGCTACCGGATGATGTCATTAAGTACCTCAAGGAACAAGGGTTCTACGGCTTCAACGTACCCAAGGAGTACGGGGGCAAGCCGCTGGGTGCGCTGGCCAAGAGCGTAATCATGGGCAAACTGGCGCCGGCGACCGGCGCGGTCTCTACCTTGGTCGTTATTCCCAACTCGCTCGGACCAGCGGAACTGCTTACACACTATGGCACCCAGGCGCAGAAAGACAAGTACCTGCCCCGGCTGGCCAGCGGCGAGCTCACGCCCTGCTTCGGGCTCACCGAGCTGACGGCCGGCTCCGATGCCGCCTCGATCAAAGCCGAGGCGCTGGTCTTCGAGGACGAGGACGGCCGCCTGAAACTCAAGCTCAACTTTCGCAAGCGCTACATCACGCTGGCGCCCATCGCCGATATCGCCAGCATCGCGCTGCAGCTCCACGACCCGGATAACCTGCTCGGCAAGGGCACCCGGCCGGGGATCACGGTGGTGCTAGTCGAGAGAGGCACCAAGGGCTTCGAGATCGGCAAGCACCACGAACCGATCTCGCCATTCCCCAACGGCCCGCTGGTGGGGAAAGACGTGGTAGTGCCGGTGGAGAGCATCATCGGCGGCCCGGAGTATGCCGGCAGAGGCTGGCGCATGCTGATGGAGACGCTGGCGGCCGGCCGCGCAATCTCGTTGCCTGCGGGCGCTATAGGCGCGGCCAAGCACACGGCGGCCGGCGTCGGGCCGTACAGCATGGTGCGCGAGCAATTCGGAATTCCCATCGGCATGATGGAGGGCGTGCAAGCCAAGGTCGCCAAGCTGGCCGCGCTGACCTATGCCATGGAAGCGGCCCGCACCTATGCCTGCGGGGCCATAGATAGGGGCGAGAGCCCGCCGGTGATTTCGGCGATCCTGAAGTACCGCTTCACCGAGCTGGGGCGGGAGCTGGTCAACGACGGCATGGACGTGCTCGCCGGCGCCGGCGTGATGCAAGGCCCTAACAACTTCCTGGGCGAGAGCTACCAGAACGTGCCCGTGGCGATCACGGTGGAAGGCGCCAACATACTCACCCGCACGCTGATCATCTTCGGCCAAGGCGCGGTGCGCTGCCACCCGTATGCCTACAAAGTGCTGGAGGCAATCGAGCGCGACGACGTCGACGCCTTTCGGGAATCGCTGCTGGGGTGGCTGACGCATATAGTCACCACCGTCGGTCGCAATACCCTGAACAATCTGACCCGCGGCTGGGCCGCGCGACCGCCGGTCAGTGGTCCTACCGCGACCTACTATCGACGTCTGGCGTGGGCCTCCAGCCGCTTCGCGCTGCTCACCGACGCGGCCATGTTCGGCCTGGGCGGACGGCTCAAAGCAGCCGGCAATCTCACCGGCCGCTACGCCGATATTCTGTCCTGGCTTTTCATGGGCATAGCGACCCTGCGCCGCTGGGAAGCCGAAGGCCGCCGGCCGGAGGACCTGGTGCTGGTACGCTGGTCCATGGAGTACATGCTGGGCGAGATCCAACGGCAGTTCGAAGGCATATACGCCAACTTCCCGGTGCCGGTACTGGGCCAGCTGCTGAGCATCCCCGGCCGCTTCTGGCTGCGCGTCAATCCGCTGGGCAGCGGTGTGCCGGACTGGCTGCACGCCAAGGCGGCTCGCACCATCCAGCGCCCGGGCGAGCAATACGACCGGCTGATGGAACATGTTTACCTGCCCGCCGACGATGCGCCCGGGCTGGGCCGTCTGCTGCACGCCTGGCGCCTGATAGCGGCCAGTGAAACGGCAGTGGCCAAGATTCGCCGCGCACAGAAAGCCAAGCTGCTGCCGCGGGGCAGGCCGCAGGAGCTACTGGAGCAGGCCTTGGCGGCCAACACGATTACTGCAGAGGAAGCCGAGCAGATCCGCCGGGCCGAGGCGGCGCGGCTGGCAGCGTTAGCAGTCGATGAGTTCGCGCCGCAGGAATATACCCGGCGCATGAACAGCGAGCCCTCAGCAACGCCGCGTTCGAAGCGCAAAGCGGTGGAAACGGCGGCAGCGCATGCAAATGAGGAGGCGCTGGCCAAGGCCAAACAGACGGAACAGACGGCCAAACGGTAATCCGCCCCCGTCCTTCTCCCCTGTCCGGCTGGCCAAGCGCGCCGCTACGGCCGCCCGGCAGGGGACAAGGCTGGGTTGCCCGCAACCCCAGCAGGGCCCACCCTCAAACTTCGTAGTCGACCACCCGCCGTTCGGACCGCACCGCGGCCATGAACGGTTTCACGGCCTCGTGCTCCGGGTGCGTCTGATAGCTATCGAGCGCTTCTCGACTTTCGAATTCGCTGTACAGCACCACGTCCGCCGAAGTATCGGTGCCGCTGAAATCGATCCCCACTTCGAGCTTGAGCATTCCGGGGATTCGGCCGCGCAAAGCTTCCAGTTTTTCTTTTACCAATTTGGCATTGTTCATTTTGTCATTTCCTTCGGCATGCTCGTGCAGCCGCCACATGACGATATGCTTAATCATTTTCTTGTTTTCCTCTTAATAGAAGATGAAGTTACAAGTTCATCTTGAAGTTATTCGCGGCTGCTTTGGCGCCTGCGTTCGCGCTGCACGCGACCGCGGCGAACCGCCTTTGCGCCGGTCGGCAGGATACGGAGCAGCGCGGGCAAGCGGCGCTCGCCGCGCTAGTCTGCTCGCGTCAGCAGCCGCCGAGCCGCGCTCCCCGGAGCGAACTGAGCACTGAGGAAATCCACCAGGGCACGTGCCGCCACCGAGGGGTAGGGGCTGGGCATGGTCACCAGAAACAACCGGCTGGCCCAGCGCGAGGCATCCAGGCGGAAACTCGGCAGCACCTCCACCAGCGCCCCGCTGTGCAACTCCTCGTTCACGGCGTAGCGCGGCAACACACCCAACCCCGCGCCGCGCAGGATAGCCTGTTTGACCAGTTGCAGGTCGGCCGACTGCAGCCGCGGTTTGAGCTCCACATACTGCGAACCGCCCTCCCCCAATAAGCGCAGCACCAGGCGAGTATCGCGAAGCTGCGGGGTAAGAGCCGGCATATGAGCCAGATCCGCCGGCTGGGCGATAAGGCCGCGCGTGCGCTGGTAGTCCGCGGCCACGCACAGCACCCAGTCGATGCTGGCCAGCTCCTGGGCAACGTAGCCGCTGGGCGGCTCGGCACCCAAGCGCACTGCCACATCGATCTCGTCGGAAAGCAAGTCGAACACGTAGTTGCTGAAGGTCAGCTGCAGGCTGACTTGCGGGTACTGCTCGGCAAAGTCCAGCAGCAACGGGCCGAGCACCAGCTGCCCCAGCCCGGTAGGCATACTCACGCGCACATGGCCGCGCAGCGTGCGGCCCACATCCTCCACCGTAGCCTGCAGCGCGGCCAGCTCTCGCACGATCTTGGCCGCGTGCTGGTACAGCACCCACCCCACCTGCGTGGGCTCCAGGCGGCGCGTCGTACGCCGCAGCAACTGCGCCTGCACACTGTGCTCCAGCGCCTTGAGCCGCCGGCTAACGTTGGAGCGGGTGGTACCCAGCCGGCGCGCCGCGCCGCTCATGCTGCCCGCATCCACCACGCTCACCAAGAACTGCAGCGCTTTGATATCCATGCGCTTCACGCCTGCCATTGTTGCCAAACTGGCAACAGTTTGAGCCTGATTTTGCGCATTGTCGACGCTCTGATTACGTCATATAGTCGAACACTATGCTCAACAGCATGAACGACATCTGTTCCGGCTGGAATTCGAGGAGAACTTATTGATGAGCCTGCCGCCACTTCTGACCGCCAATCTGAGCCTGCCGGTGATCGCCTCGCCGCTGTTCATCATCTCCAACCCCGATCTGGTAATCGCCCAGTGCAAGGCCGGCATCGTCGGCTCGTTCCCGGCGCTGAACGCGCGCCCAGCGGATCAGCTAGAAGTGTGGCTGGAGCGCATCACTCGCGAGTTGGCCGAGTACAAGGCTGCCAACCCCGACGCCAAGGTCGCGCCCTTCGCCGTCAACCAGATCGTGCACCACACCAACGACCGCCTGCAGCACGACATGGAGCTGTGCGTGAAGTACAAGGTGCCGATCATCATCACCAGCCTGCGCGCCCCCGATGCGGTGGTGGATGCGGCGCATTCGTATGGCGGGCTGGTATTCCACGACGTGATCAACGTGCGCCACGCCAAGCGGGCGCTGGAGGCGGGCGTGGACGGCCTGATCCTGGTCTGTGCCGGCGCCGGCGGCCATGCCGGCACCCTGAGCCCGTTCGCGCTGGTCTCCGAAGTGCGCAGCTTCTACGATGGGCCCATCATCCTCTCCGGCGCCATCACCCGCGGCCAGCACATCCTGAGCGCCCAGGCCATGGGGGCGGATCTGGCGTACATGGGCACGCGCTTCATCGCCACTCACGAAGCCAATGCGGCCGACGGCTACAAACAGATGATCGTAGAGTCCGGCGCCAGCGATGTGGTGTACACCAACCTGTTCACCGGGGTGCACGGCAACTATCTGCGCGGCAGCATAGAGGCCGCCGGACTGGATCCCGACAACCTGCCCACCGCCGATAAAAGCCAGATGAGCTTCGGCTCGGGCGGCAGCAGCAAGTCCAAGGTCTGGCGCGACATTTGGGGCGCCGGCCAGGGCGTGGGCAACATCGACTCCATCCTCCCCACCGCGGAGCTGGTCGATCAGCTGCGCCGCGAGTACGAGGCCGCCTGCAAGCGCATGGCAGGCAATCTCTGGTCCTCGCCGCTGATGAAGTAAGACCGTGACGGCGGCGGACACTGTCCGCCGCCTCCATCCCGCGCGCTCACTCGCCCAACTCCGCGGCCAGCGACTCCAGCGCTTCCGGCGCGTACCAATCGCGCGCATACAAGCCCCGTTTCATATCCCGATGGAAGGTGGAGTACGGCCAGTCGGCCACCGCCTGCACCAGCCCGTGCTTGACCGGCGTCCAGTAGCAGTAGTCGCGGTAAAGCCGCAGTTCGTCGTCATCCTGTACGGCATGCTCCCGAAAGCGCGGCTCCCACAGCCTGCGGCCGCAACGCTTGCTGGTGGTGCGCTTGATCAGGGCCCAGCGGAATGCGTAGCTCGCGTCATCGTCCGGCAACCTCCAGATCGAGTGCATGCGATCGGGGAGCAGCACCCAGGCTTCGATCTCGAACGGCATCAGCGCGCGCACGTGACGCACCGCATCGCGTAATCCGGCACGCACCCGCGGCTGCGTGAACACGGGCTGGCGATGGCGCGCGACGACGGTAAAGAAAAAGATACCGCCGTCCATTCGATTGCGGCGATAGGTGGGCATGATTGACAGTATTGGCGACTCTCCGAGACGGTGCCAAAGAGAAAGGCAGCTCGCCCCGGACCTTGCGCCCGAACCTGCAGGATACGCCGCCGCGCAGCCCGCGCACTAGCTCATGCCGGCTATCCACTTCAGGGGCGCTACGCGCATCAGCCAGCCTATGGGCACCCAAGGCCAGGCCGGTACTTTCGCCTCGGCGGGTTCTTTCTCGATAGCACGCACCAGCGCCTGCACGCCTTTGTCCGTATCGACCATAAATGGCGTGCGCTTGATCTTCTCGTTGATCTCGGTGCGGATGTAACCCGGGAACACCGTGGTGACCTTAATGGGCGTGGACAGCAGATCGGCGCGGATACCTTCGGCCAGCGCCGCCACCCCGGCCTTGCTCGCCGCATACGCGGTAAGGCTGCGCGGCATACCGCGCAGCGCGCTCATGGAGGAGATAACGACCAGATGGCCGGCGCTTTGCTCGCGAAAGATCTCCACCGCGGCCTCGCATTGCGCCAGCGCCGCGACCAGGTTGGTTTCCAGGGTCTCGCGGTTGGCGTGAAAGTACCCGGTGCCTACCGACTTCCCCTTGCCCACTCCGGCGTTGACGATGATGCGGTCCAGGCGGCCCAGGTCGTTTCGGAAGGCGCGGAACACTTCGAATACCTGGTCGTGATCGCAGACGTCCAATGCGCGCGTGACCACGCGGATGTCAGGGTGTTTCGCCGCCAGCTCCGCTTTGAGCTCTTCCAGCCGCTCCACGCGTCGCGCGCATAGCGCCAGGTTGCGCCCGCGGGCAGCGAATGCTCGTGCCATACCCGCCCCCAGACCCGAGCTGGCACCGGTGATTACAATATTCTGTCGCACCATGACTCCCCCCCTGTGGGCAAGTGGCCGCTGCGGTCGATCGCCTTTACAGGTAACCGGCGTGGTCTATCGCCTTACCGGCCGCTCCTCCCTCCAAAGCCGAACGGATCAGCGGCGACAGCGGCCGCTTGGTCAGCGTCTGCGGATCGACGTTGACGTATACCGTTTCCGCCCGCGCAGTGACCGCCTCATCGCCCGCGATGCGGAACTCGGTAGCCAGCGTGAAGGAGGTGTTCCCCAGGTGCTTCGGATACACCCGCAGCTCCAGCACATCGTCGAATCGCGCCGGCGCTTTCCACTCTACGGTCTGCTTGACCACCTGATAATCGAACTCGCCACCGCTCAGCTGCTCGCGCAGGCCCAGCGCCCGAAACAGCTCGGTGGTGGCTAGGTCTACGTAATCGCCATAGCGGGCGTTGAAGACCACTTTCTGTGCGTCGCACTCGTTATAGCGGACGCGCAGATAGTAGCGAAACGGCATACTCATTGACGAACCCTCTGCCACACAAGTCAGTACACATCATGGCCAAGGGCGGGCGGCAGCGTCCAGCGGTGGCTGCTACAGATCAGCGAGCAAGCCGCTGTGAAAGGGGACGGTCGCCGTGAATCTCCACATTGCTACTGCACTTGGAAAAAACCCTTCACCGCCAGGGAGCCGCCCCCCAACGGGGGTTCTTCCCACAGGCCGAGGGACCAGGCGTTGCGGGACCGCTCCCTGGGCGCGAAGGACTTTTCAGCTGCAAAAGGGAGAACGGAGACCGGTGGCCAGATACTACTCCTACAGGGAATTTCCACCGGCAGCGGACCGCGGGATGCTATATGCAGGCAAGGCTCATCCGCCCGGACGCCGGCGCAGCACCACGCCATCCACCTTGAAGACATCCACCCGCTCGTCGTAGAAGCACAGCAGGTTGGCTATGCGCGCGACTTCCGGTGCAGGATAGGGGTAATACCAGACCAGATCCTCATACACCCGATACCGCCCCTGCACGTGGTAGTAATGCGCTTCGCCCTTGTACGGACAGCGCGTGATCCGCTCGCTGGGCAGCAAGCGGTCGGTCCAAACATCGAGCATGGGCAGGTAGTAGCGCGTTGGCAGGCCCGTTTCGAACAGCAGCGTCGGCCGCGAACTCTCGGCCACCGGTTCGCCGTCGATCACGACCTCGATCTTGCGGGAACTGGGCAAGACATCGATGCGGGTGAACGGATCGCGCGGATGGACGTGCACCTGCTCGTCTTCCTCGAACCAGGCATCCAGCGCGTTCCACTCGAACGCGATCAAGCCCGCCAGCGACTGTGTCCAGCGCTCGAGACGCACATAGGTCCATGCGGCCCGCTCTATCAAGCGATCGTTGATCTTCAAGTGCCAGCGTTGGATATCGCCCGTGCCGGGCATACGCACGATTTCCCGGCTGCGTCGCAGCAGATCGGCACGTACGTCTTCCTCGGGAAAATGGTAAACCGGTATCTTGCCCGCCTCGCGCAGCAGCACCACTCGACGACTGTCCACGACCACTTCTCCCGCGCACAGGCCACGAACGCGCTTGCCTATAGGCAGGCACTGCACATCGGGCTCCGGCTGGAGCATGGTCTTGGGCCACGGGCGTGCTTCGTGCATCATCGAAGCTCCACACTGCCCTGGCGCGCGCCGGCGCCGGCAGTCGTCGTTATTCCCAGGGAGGCAAGGCGGCACAGCCTTGCCACACTACACGCCGAACGGATACGTGTCCGGCGCCTCTCCTCGTTCCCACTCGGCCGTCCGCTCCAACGGCTCTAGTGCACGCGTATGATCGAAGTGAAAGACCGCATCGAACTGCCGGCTCAACCGGCAGTGAAAGTAGTGGCTGGCAAGCTCGCTCTCGGGGCGATAGATCACCCCTATTGCTCGCTGCAATCGCTGCGTGGTACCCAACGCTTGAGTCGCCGCGGCATTGCGCAGCGGCAGGAAAAAGCGCTCGTGCGGTACCTCATGGAAAAGCCGCTCGTAGCTGCCCGCCAAGGCGGGACGTACGCGTTTGCGTTGGGCGGGTTCGTCCCAGTCATTCGCGGCGGTGACAGTGCCCGCGTAGGTAGTGAACCCTACCAATACCGTATCGTTGCCATAGCGCTGGCGCGCAAGCTGGCCGATGTTGTGCTCGCCGCAGGCGCTCATGGCGGTGGCGCGGGCATCGCCCACATGGGAGTTATGCGCCCACACCACAATACGCGCGGCGCTGCCATGGCGCGAGAGGTGCTCATGCAAGGCATGCAAGGTCTCAATCATGTGCCTGTCGCGCACATTCCAGCCGCTTGCCCGACCGGCGAACATGATGCGGTAATACTCCTCCGCGTTGGCCACCACCAAGGCGTTGTGCTCGGCGGCGAACCGTGCTTCCTCGGCCTCCAGCCCATCGCGCGGCGTATACTCCGCGGCCCACCGCCGCAACTCCACCAACTGCGCGACCACTGCATCCTCACAGGAAGGGCGCATGCCCAAGCGCACGCCATAGCCGTAATCCTGCTCGGCGGACGCGCCATCGGCATGTTCCAGACACGCGTAGTAACGCCGCGCGCGCTGGGCGGCAGCAGGGTCCACCCGCTCCAGATAGGCGATCACCTCGGCGACCGAGTCGTACAGACTGTACAGATCCAGCCCGTAGAAGCCGGCTCGCCGCCGCGGCGGCAGATCGCGATTGTAGGCACGCAGCCAGCCGATGAACTCGACCATCTCGGTGTTACGCCACATCCACAGCGGAAAACGCCCGAAGCCATCTAACGCAGCCTCCGCATCGCCATCCTCTCCCCAACCGCGCACAAAGCGGTTCACGCGGTAAGCCGGGGGCCAGTCACCTTCCACGGCAACCGCTCCGAAGCCTTTCTCAGCGATCAGCCGGCGGCTGATTTCCGCCCGTGCGCGGTAGAACTCCTGGGTACCGTGCGTCGCTTCGCCCAGCAGCACGAACGATGCATCGCCTATCAGGTCCAGCAACGCATCGTAATCGTCCGCGCGCCCCGTCAGCGGCGTTGCCGCCGTGGCCAACCCGGATACCGGCGATCCACTGTCGCGGCGCTCGCTCATCCGCAACCTCACTGGGCGCGGTCCCGCACCGAAGCGTGCCAGTGTTGCTGAAGCAACTGTTTAACCTCCTCATCGCTGGTTTGGTTAAAGCGCTGGTACCAATACCCGACACCGAAGAAGGGGCTGGGCTGCGCCAGGGTGATGACCTCGTCCGCCTCCTTTTCCAGCACAGCCACCGTATCGGGCGGCGCTACGGGGGTGGCAACGATGATCCTGCTCGGTGAGAAATGCCGTAGCGCTGCGATAGCCGCGCGCACGGTCGCTCCGGTGGCAATGCCATCATCCACGACGATGACTTGACGCTCGGTGAGATCCGGGAAAGGGCGATTGCCTCTATAGGCAAGTTCGCGGCGCAGCAACTCCTGCTCTTCGGTCGCGATAGCCTTGTCGAGCGCACGCTGGGATATTCCCAGCGCCTCGATCAGCTCTTGATTGAGCGCCAGCGCGCCGCCGCTGGCGATCGCCCCCATGGCCAGCTCTGGCTGCCCAGGCACTCCCAGCTTGCGCACCAACACGATGTCCAAAGGCGCGTTCAGAGCGCGCGCTACCTCATGGGCCACCGGCACGCCCCCACGCGGCAGCCCTAGCACCAGTACGTCGTCACGCCCGCGGTAGGCCTCCAATGCCTGCCCCAGTTCGCGGCCTGCCTCTGTCCGGTTGCGGTATCGCATCGAGCCTCCGGATCGCGTTGCGCTGCGGCACAAAGCAGTACATCTCTGCTTTTTAATTAGCTGGGAGCACAGCGGGAGGATTCAAAGCCGCAGATTTCGCAGCGGCGGCCGGGACGGCGCGCAGACAAAAAGAAAGGGCCCGCAGGCCCTTTCCTTGACGGTAAGCCGGTTGCGATTACTCGCCTTCGGCTACGGCCTTCATGCTCAGGCGGATGCGGCCCTGGCGGTCCACTTCCAGCACCTTGACCTTGACGATTTCGCCCTCGCTCAGCGCGTCGCTGACGTTCTCAACACGCTGATCGGAGATCTGCGAAATATGCACAAGACCGTCCCGGCCCGGCAGGATGTTCACGAACGCGCCGAAGTCCATCAGCTTGGCCACACGGCCCTCGTAGACGCGGCCCACCTCCACATCGGCGGTCAACAGCTCGATGCGGCGCTTGGCCTCTTCGCCCGCGGCCTTGTCGACCGAGGCGATGGTCACGACGCCGTCGTCGTTGATGTCGATGCTGGTGCCGGTCTCCTCGGTCAGCGCACGGATGGTGGCGCCGCCCTTGCCGATCACGTCGCGAATCTTCTCCGGATCGATGCGGATGGTGATCAAGCGCGGTGCGTACTCGCTCATCTCCGCGCGCGGCGCCTGGATGGCCTTGTTCATCTCGCCGAGAATGTGCAGCCGGCCCTCGCGAGCCTGCTCCAGCGCCTTCTCCATGATCTCGCGCGTGATGCCCTTGATCTTGATGTCCATCTGCAGCGCGGTCACGCCATCGGCGGTACCCGCGACCTTGAAGTCCATATCGCCGAGGTGGTCCTCATCGCCCAGGATGTCGGACAGCACCGCGTACTGATCCCCTTCCTTGATCAGACCCATGGCGATACCGGCCACCGGCGCCTTGATCGGCACACCGGCATCCATCAGCGCAAGGCTGGTGCCGCACACCGAGGCCATGGAGCTGGAGCCGTTGGACTCGGTGATCTCGGACACCACGCGGATGACGTACGGGCACTCCTCCGGGGTCGGCATAACGGCCTGCACGCCGCGCTTGGCAAGGCGGCCGTGGCCGATCTCGCGCCGCTTCGGGGCCAGCATGAAGCTGATCTCACCCACGCAATACGGCGGGAAATTGTAGTGCAGCATGAACTGCTCTTTGCGCTCGCCCTCGATCGCGTCGATGATCTGCGCATCGCGCCCGGTGCCCAGCGTGGCCACCACCAGCGCCTGGGTCTCGCCGCGCGTGAAGATCGCCGAACCGTGGGTACGCGGCAGCACGCCGACCTCGATGTCGATCGGGCGCACCGTGCGCGTGTCGCGACCGTCGATCCGCGGCTCGCCGCGGAGAATACGGCCACGGACGATGGCCTTCTCCAAATCCTTGAACGCAGCGGTTACGTCCTTCAGGCTGGGAGCGCCTTCCTCCTCGGTAACCAGCTTCTCGATCAGCGCGTCGCGCAGCTCGGCGATGCGTTCCTGACGCTCGACCTTGTTGGGGATGGAGTAGGCTTCGTTCAGGGCCGCTTCGACTTCGGCCCGCACCGCCTGTTCCAGCGCCTCGTTCTTCTCCGGCGGCGTCCACTCCCAATCGGGCTTGCGGCACTCGGCCGCCATCTCCTTGATGACCTTGATCGCGGTTTGCATCTGCTCGTGGCCGAACAGCACCGCGCCCAGCATCACCTCTTCGGAGAGCAGCTTGGCCTCGGACTCCACCATCAGCACCGCATCCTCGGTGCCGGCGACCACCAGGTCCAGGTCGGACTCGACCAGCTCCGAGAAGCTGGGATTGAGCAGGTACTTACCGTCCTTATAACCGACCCGGGCAGCACCCAGCACGCCTTCGACCGGCAGGCCGGAGATCGCCAGCGCGGCCGAGGCACCGAGCATGGCCGGGATATCCGGGTCCACCTCGGTGTTCATGGAAACTACGGTGGCGATGATTTGTACTTCGTCGCTAAAGCCCTCGGCGAACAGCGGGCGGATCGGGCGATCGATAAGACGGGAGGTAAGGGTTTCCTTCTCGGTGGGGCGGCCTTCACGTTTAAAAAAGCCGCCTGGAATCTTTCCGGCGGCGTACGTGCGCTCCTGATAATTGACGGTGAGCGGGAGAAAATCCTTGGGTTCGGCGGATTTCTTCCCCACCACCGTTACCAGCACCACCGTCTCGGACATGTTGACGAGAACGGCGGCTGTCGCCTGACGGGCAATGGCCCCCGTCTCCAGCGTTACGGTGTGGTTCCCGTACTGAAACGTCTTCTTGCTAACTGGCTTCACAAGCATTCAACCTACTGAGAGCGGACAGAACGAAGCGGCGCCCGTAAGGGCGCCATACCTCGCTTATTTACGGAGACCGAGGCGCTCAATCAGGGACTGATAACGCTCGCGGTCCTTCCGCTTGAGATAATCCAGCAGCTTACGGCGCTGGCCGACCAAGCGCAGCAGCCCCTGCCGTGAGTGATGGTCCTGCTTGTGCTGAGCGAAGTGCTCGGTCAGGTGGTCAATGCGCGCCGACAGCAGCGCCACCTGAACTTCCGGCGAACCGGTATCGCCCTCGCTGCGCTGGAACCCCTTAACGATCTCGCCCTTCTGTTCGGCCGACAGAGACATCTAAAACTCCTAGCAAACTCAATAAGTTAGAAGCCTGTTGGATTTGCTCTGATGGCAAGTCCAACAGGCTCCCCGCGAAAAGACCGCTATTGTAGCTCCGGCTTTTGGGCCAAACAAGCTAACTGACGATGCCATCGACAGTTTCTTGCCACCGTTCACGTAGAGTATGTGCGTGCTCACGCCTGTGCAAGCAAGCGCTTAGGCGCGACTCGTCCATCGTCCAGTACGTTGCCCATGCCGATGAAGCTTCGGTCGGGTCCGTACAGCCTGACCCAGCCCGCGGTTGGCGCCTGCGGCACGAACACCGCCTGGCCCTGACGCACGTAGAATGCAGTATCGGCCGTGAGCTGCAAAGCGGGCCAGTGCGCAAGTGCCGAGTCCACCGGCAGCAACAACGCATCCAGCGCGGCATAGCCCTGGTCGCTGACTTCCAGCACCTGCTCCAGCGTAACCATGGATACATCGACGAAGGGCCCCAGCGCGGTACGCCGCAGCGCGGTGACATGAGCGCCGCAACCCAGCGCTTCGCCGATATCCTCGCACAGCGTACGCACGTAAGTACCCTTGGAGCAGTGCACTTCGAGCTCCAGCTCTTCCTCGCCTCTGGCCAACAGCACCAGGTCGTGGATGGTAACCGCGCGCGGCGCGCGCTCGACCTCTATACCCTGCCTGGCCAAGTGGTACAAGCGCTCGCCTTTATGCTTGAGCGCGGAGTACATGGGCGGCACTTGCTCGATACGCCCGATGAAGCGCTGGAGCACGGCGGTTATCGCGGCATCGTCCAGCACCGGCACCGGCCGTCGCTGCAGGGGTTCGCCTTCGCGATCGCCCGTGGTCGTGGTGATACCGAGGCGGCAAGTCACGCGATAACGTTTGTCGGCCTCGAGCAAGAATCCCGAGACCTTAGTCGCTTCGCCGAAGCACAGCGGTAACAGCCCCGTCGCGAGCGGGTCCAAACTGCCGGTATGTCCCGCCTTGCGCGCGGCGAACAAGTGCTTGACCCGCTGCAGCGCTCGGTTCGATGTCATGCCTTCGGGCTTGTCGAGCAAAAGAATCCCGTCCACCCGACGTTTGGCTGATGCTGTCATGCTTGATGAAGAAAACCTGATGTGTTGAGAGATCGAATCCGGCTTGCATGCGGTGGCCAGGGCGGCCGGGCGGAGAACGCGGTTGCCCCGTCCCGGCGCGTGTTGCGGCTAGCGACTGTCGTCGCCTCCCTCGTCCTCACGCGACGGCAACCCTTCCACAGCTTGATCGATCAGCGCCGACAAGCGCGCCCCGCGCTCGAACGACTCATCGTAAATGAACTTCAGGGCCGGCACAGTGCGCAGTCGCAGCCGTTGCCCCAGCAGCTTGCGCAGATAGCTGGCGGCATGATTCAGCGCATCGGCCAGCTCGCTGCCCTCCGCAGCGCCGCCCCCCAGCCGGGTGACGAATACCTTGGCATGGGCAAGATCGCGCGTAACCTCCACGCCCGATACGGTAACCATATCGACGCGCGGATCGCGGACCTCGTCGCGGATCAGTTCTGCCAGCTCGCGCTGGATCTGGTCGCCGACACGGCGTGTCCGGGGGTAATCCTTCGGCATCGGTGTGTCCTGCCTTGAGCGCATAAGGCGGCCGAAGAAGCCGGCCGCCTTATAGCAGAGTGGTTACAGCTCGCGGGCGATTTCAACCCGCTCGTAGCACTCGATCTGATCGCCGATGCGGACGTCGTTGTAGTTCCTGACGCCAATACCGCACTCGGTACCCGACTGCACTTCGTTCACGTCGTCCTTGAAGCGACGCAGCGACTCTAGCTCGCCTTCGAAGATCACCACGTTGTCGCGCAGCACGCGGATCGGGTTGCGCCGGCGCACCACGCCCTCGACCACCAGGCAACCGGCAATGGCGCCGAGCTTGGAGGACTTGAAGACTTCGCGCACCTCGGCCAGGCCCAGGATCTGCTCCCGTACCTCCGGCTCAAGCATGCCGCTGATGGCGCTCTTGAGCTGCTCGATCGCGTCGTAGATCACGCTGTAGTAGTGCAGATCGACGCCGGACTCCTGAACGAGCTTGCGCGCCGCGCTGTCCGCGCGAACGTTGAAGCCGATCAGCAGCGCGTTCGACGCCAGCGCCAGGTTGACATCGGACTCATTGATCGCGCCCACGCCGCTGGCAATCACGCTCACACGGATCTGGTCGTTGGACAGCTCCGTCAGCGACTGGGCCAGCGCCTCGGCGCTGCCCTGCACGTCCGCCTTGATGACCAGATTGACCGTGTTGACCTGGTTCTCCTGCATCTGCGAGAACAGATCTTCCATCTTGGCCGCCTTCTGCGCCGCCAAGCGCGTATCGCGGTGCTTGCTGGAACGGTACTGCGCCACCTCGCGGGCCTTACGCTCGTCCTTGACGACCATCACATCGTCGCCGGCGTTGGGCAGGCCCGACAGCCCCAGCACCACCACCGGAATCGACGGGCCGGCCTTTTCCACGCGCTTGCCGTTCTCATCGAACATGGCCCGCACGCGGCCGTATTCCTTGCCCGAGAGCAACACATCGCCCCGCTTGAGCACGCCGTTCTGCACCAGCACCGTCGCCACCGGTCCGCGCCCCTTGTCCAGGCTGGACTCGAGCACCACGCCGGTAGCCGGGCAATCGTAAACCGCCGTGAGCTCCATCAGTTCGGCCTGCAGCAGAATGGCCTCCAGCAGATCGTCAATACCCATGCCGGTCTTGGCGGACACGGGCACGAACTGCGTGTCGCCACCCCAGTCCTCGGGAATGACCTCGTGCTGGGCCAGCCCTTGCTTGACGCGATCGGGGTCTGCCTCCGGCTTGTCCATCTTGTTCATGGCCACGACGATCGGCACTCCAGCCGCCTTGGCGTGCTGAATGGCCTCCTCGGTCTGCGGCATCACTCCGTCGTCTGCACTGACCACCAGCACCACGATGTCCGTCAGCTTCGCGCCGCGGGCACGCATGGCGGTGAACGCCTGGTGACCCGGCGTATCGAGAAACGTGATCACGCCGCGCTTGGTTTCCACGTGGTAGGCGCCGATGTGCTGCGTGATGCCGCCGGCCTCGCCGGACGCCACCTTGGTGCGGCGAATGTAGTCGAGCAGCGAGGTCTTGCCGTGGTCGACGTGACCCATGATGGTCACCACCGGCGCACGCGGCTTGCGCTCGCCCTGCGGCGCCTCGAGTTCGCTGAGGATTTCCTCCTCCACGGCGCTCTCACTGATCAGCTTGGCCTTATGACCCAGCTCCTCCACCAACAGAGCGGCGGTTTCCTGATCGAGCCGTTGGTTGATGGTGGCCATAATGCCCTGCTTCATCATTTCCTTGATGAGCACGGCCGCCTTCAAGCTCATCTTGGCGGCCAGATCGCCCACCGTGATGCTCTCGGGAATGGTCACCTCCCGCACCACGGGCGCGGTGGGCCGCTCGAATCCGTGCTGAATCTGGCGCCCGGCATCACCGCCGGCCGCGACACGCTGCTTGCCGCGGCGACCACCCTTGGCGTTGCCCGACACACTGAGCTCGGCGCGCCCCTTCTTGCCCTTGCCGCTCTTGCGAGCGACTCGAGCCTCGGCTTCGCGCTCGCGACGCGCTTCCTGCTCGGCACGCTGGCGCTCCCGCTCCGCCTCGCGACGACGCTCGGCAGCGAGCTCGGCCTCGGCCGCCTCTTCCTCGGGGCTCTCTTCCACGTCGCTGTCGCTATCGGTCTCAGCGGCCGCTTCCGCTTCCACCTCCGGCGCGCGCTCGGCCTCAGGCCTGCCCTGGTCTTGCGCAACATCTTCGGCGGCATCGGCACCCACTTCGGCCAGCTCGCGCTGAGCCGTCTTGCGTGCAGCCTCCTCCTCTTCGGCGCGCTTACGGGCTTCTTCCTCGGCGCGTCGGCGGGCTTCCTCTTCCTCGCGCGCGCGCGCCGCCGCCTCGGCCGCAGCGCGCTCGGCCTCTTCGGCCAAGCGCTGGGCCAGCAACTCGGCCTCACGGCGAGATTCTTCGGCTTCCACTACACTGCGCTTGACGTAGGTACGCCGCTTGCGCACCTCGACGTTAACCGTGCGCGTCGGGCGCGGACCACGCGAACCGGCGCTACCGGCCGGCAGCTTGATCTGACTGACTTCCTTGCGCTTGAGGGTGATCTTCTTGGGGCCGGGCACCTCTTCGCGCGCGGATTTGCTGTGTTCCTTGCGCAAATGCGCAAGCAAAGCCGCCTTGTCCTCGTCCGAGAGCACGGCATCGGCTTCCCGCGGCGCAAGGCCCGCCTCATCTAACTGGTGCAGCAGACGATCTACCGGGATTCCAACCGCGTTTGCAAGTTCTCTTACTGTCGTATCAGCCATGTCGTCTCTCCCCGGACCCCGTACCTTCCGGTTGTATGTCTAAACCTTCATCGGCCGGCTCCGTCTTTCGTTGCCGCCCGCCCCGCCGCTTTGCGGCTCATGTCCCCGACTCCGCCTGATCTGCGAACCAGGGCTCGCGCGCTTTCATGATCAAAGCGGCGGCACGTGCCTCATCCATTCCTTCGATGTCCAACAATTCATCCGTGGACTGCTCGGCAAGATCTTCCATGGTATGGATCCCGCGCTTGGCAAGCTCGTCTGCGAGCGCATCGTCCATACCTTCCATCTCGCGCAGAGAAGGGCTTCCGCCCTGCCCCTGCTCGCGAGCGATCGCCTGGGTGAGCAGCACATCGCGCGCGCGCGCGCGCAGCTCCTCCACCATTTCCTCGTCGAACTCTTCTACTTCCAGCAGCTCCGCAGCGGGCACGTAGGCAATCTCTTCCAAGCTGGAGAAGCCTTCCTGCACGAGAATGGCCGCGACCTCCTCGTCCACGTCCAGCTCGCGGATGAACATCCGCTGCAGCTCGCCCGCTTCGGCCTCGCTCTTCGCCTCGGCCTCGGCAGCGGTCATCACGTTCAGCTCCCAGCCGGTGAGCTCGCTGGCCAAGCGCACGTTTTGTCCACCGCGGCCGATCGCCTGCGAGAGCTGCTCCTCGGCGACAGCGATATCCATGCTGCCCTTGTCCTCATCGACCACGATGGACTCGACCTCAGCCGGGGCCATGGCATTGATCACGAACTGCGCCGGGTTCTCATCCCACAGGATGATGTCGATACGCTCGCCCGCAAGCTCGTTCGACACCGCCTGCACACGCGAGCCCCGCATGCCGACGCACGCACCTACAGGGTCGATGCGCGGATCGTTCGACTTCACGGACACCTTGGCGCGCACGCCGGGATCGCGGGCGCTGCCGAGGATCTCGATAAGCTCCTGCCCCACCTCGGGCACTTCCAGCTTGAACAGCTCGATCAGAAACTCCGGCGCCGTCCGGCTCACGAACAGCTGCGGGCCTCTGGGCTCGGAGCGTACGTCCTTGAGATAGCCGCGCAAGCGATCCCCCGGACGTACCGCCTCGCGCGGGATCATGTCTTCGCGCGCGATGAACGCCTCGACGTTGTTGCCAAGATCCAGGTAGACGTTGCCGCGCTCTACCCGCTTGACCACACCGGTCACCAACTCGCCCTTGCGATCCGCATAGGCATCCACGACCTTGCGCCGCTCGGCCTCACGTACCTTCTGTACAATCACCTGCTTGGCGGTCTGTGCGGCGATGCGCCCGAACTCCACCGACTCCATCGGCTCTTCGATAACGCCGCCCACCTCCACATTCGGGTCGCGCTCCCGCGCCTGGGACAGGGTGAGCTGCTGCTCGGGGAGCTCGATTTCCTGATCGTCCGCTACCACATGCCAGCGCCGAAACGTCGACGACTCCCCGGTCTTCCGATCGACAGAGACCCGAACATCGATCTCGCCCTCGTGTCGCTTCTTGGTCGCAGACGCCAGCGCGGCCTCTATTGCTTCGAAGATGACCGCCTTGTCGACGCCTTTTTCGTTGGAGATGGCTTCAACAACCAGCAGGATTTCTTTACTCATCTGTTTAAGGCTCCCAAAAGCGAACGCTAGGCCTCGAGCTCGAGATTCGCTTTGTCGATCTGGCTCAGGGGCACGCTCACCTCTACCCCGTTCTCCTCAACCACCACGCACTCGTTGCGGAGGCCGCGCAAGATTCCCGCAAACCGACGCCGGCCATCGAGTGGGCTCTTGAGACGCAAG
Organism: uncultured Alkalilimnicola sp.; assembly: GCA_964460035.1. Lineage (GTDB taxonomy): Bacteria > Pseudomonadota > Gammaproteobacteria > Nitrococcales > AK92 > CAYWPG01. The sequence continues at coordinate 25,462 of CAYWPG010000001.1, read as the reverse complement.
CGCACCTTTTCACCGGCAAAACGGTCATAGTCGGCTACTTTGAAGATAGGCCGATCCAGACCGGGCGAGGAGACTTCCAAGTTGTACTGGGTGGCGATCGGGTCCTCTACGTCGAGCACGCCGCTGACTTGACGGCTGACTTTCTCGCAGTCGGCCAAGGTAATGCCGGTTGCGCTGTCGAGGTATATCCGTACGAGGGCGTTCCTGGGGTTCGCGCGGTACTCGATCCCCACCAGTTCGTAGCCCATGCCGGTGATCACCGGTTCCAATAGTTCCTTTAGGACGTCTGCCGTTCGCGCCATCTAATCCACACAAACAAAAAATGGGCCCAAGGCCCATCCACATGCATAAAGACAGTCGACTGGCGCAAAAGTTGCACCGCACCGACAAAAAAGGGCCGCTAGCGGCCCTTTCTAGTAGGTGGTAGCGGGGGCAGGATTTGAACCTGCGACCTTCGGGTTATGAGCCCGACGAGCTGCCAGACTGCTCCACCCCGCAACTGATGCTGCGCATTGTACGGCTTATGGCCGCGGCTTGCAAGGGCGTACCGGTGATCGCTAGCCCGCGCGGCCATGGAAAGGCGCTGGACACCGCGGGCCCGGGCGGTCCACGATGCCAACAGTATACAGCGGCCTCGCCCCCGACAGCCCTGCGCTCGGCTACTGTCAGCGAAGCTCAAGCCACTGTTCAAGACGGCTGGAGAGGGACCCCTTAGTTAGTTCCTGTCTCCCTTTTAACTATTTCTTGGCAGCGCGGGAGCGCCTCGGGCGCCGCCGCTTCAGGTGACGACTCAGGTCATGCCGGTATATGAATCCCGGCAGAGCGAACACCAGAAACAAGCATAGCGTCGCGACATAAAATTCCCAGTCCTGGGCGTGCAGCTGACCTGTCTGCCGGTACTCCAGGCCGTGGCCGAATGCGCCGACCGCCAGATAGAGCAGAAACCACTCCAGCAGGCGGATCCACTCGCGCTTGCCATGCGCCGGGGGCGCCAGCACGAGCAAGACGCGTTCGGTCAGCCATGGCAGGTTGGCCGCGACCAACGCGGCCAACAGCAGCAACCAAATCGCGGCCGTAAGCGTCACAAGCCAAACGCTGCGCGCGACACGGCGACCAAGAAGCCCGGCACGATACCAAGGCCGAGCACCGCCAGACCGTTCAACGCCAGTACGGTACGGAACCCGCCGCTAGCTTCGATAGCAGGCGTATCGGCCTCCGGCTTGTCGAAATAGGCGAGCTTGACGATACGCAGGTAGTAGAACGCCCCGACCACGGCGGCCAGCACGGCGGCCACAGCCAGCCATACCATGCCAGCGTTGACCAGGGACTGCACGACCATCCACTTCGCGTAGAAGCCCACCGTCCCGGGGATGCCAGCCAGCGAGATCATCAGGATAAGCAGTACGAATGCGTACAGCGGGCTGCGTTCGTTAAGCCCCTTCAGATCTTCGAGCTTGTCGGCCTCGAAGCCCGCACGGGAGAGCAGCATAACCACACCGAACGCTGCCGCCGAGGTCAGCGCGTAGGACACTACGTAGAACGTGGCCGCCGCGCTGCCTTCCGCGCTGCCGGCAGCGAAGCCCAGCAAAATGAAACCGACGTGGTTGAAGGCCGAATAACCGAACAGCCGCTTGGTGTTGGTTTGCACCAGCGCGAGCACGTTACCCGCCGCCAGCGACAGCAGCGAGATCACCATGAGCATGGTCTGCCAGTGCTCGCCCAGCGCGCCCAGCGCCTCACCGAGCAGCCGCAGGAACAGTCCAACGGCGGCCACTTTAGAGGCCGTTGCAATGTACTGAGTGACAACAGTCGGTGCCCCCTGATACACGTCCGGCACCCACATGTGGAACGGAACTGCGCCGAACTTGAAGGCAACGCCAACCAGCGCGAAGGTCATGCCCAGCAACACCAGCGTGTTATCGCTATCGGCCGCGACGGCGGCGGCGATCTGCGCGATGTCCAAGGTGGTGGTGCCGCCGTAGATCAGCGACAGACCGTACAGCAAGATGCCCGAAGAGAGCGCGCCGAGCACGAAATACTTGACGGCCGCCTCCGCCGCCGTGGACGACGTGCGGTTCATGGCGACCAGCGCGTACAGGCTCAGCGACATCAGCTCTAGCCCAACGTAGAGCGTAACCAGGCTGTGGGCGGAGATCATCACCATCATGCCCAATGCGCCGAGCAGCGAAAGCAGGTAGAACTCGCCTATGAGCAGGTTACGCCGCGCCAGATAGTCGCGCGAGTACGCAAAGGCGAGCATCACCAAGCCCAACGCCGCGACCTTGAGCACCACACCGATTTGGTCGGCGACGTACATGCTGTTGAAGGTCGTTACCTTCGGCCCCCATTGCGTGGTAACGGCCAGTACGATGGCGCCTAGCAGGGCCAACTGACTGAGGTAGAAGGTAGGCCGGCGCTGCGGGTCCTTCGCGAACAAATCGACCACCAGCACCACGCACGCCACGCTCAGCACCCAGATCTCGGGCAGCGCTACGCTCAGATCCGGCATCTCAAAGGTCATAGACATTCCTCAACCTGCAATCTCGTTGGCGAGGACGGCCGTTACCCCGTCCTCGCGAGTCCGTCAGCGTGCGACTACCTGCTCGAGCAGGTGAGCCAGCGTCGGCTCCATCACCTCGATCAGCGGTGCGGGATACACGCCCAGCCCGAGCACCGCCACCGCCAGAATGCCGAGGATCAGCTTCTCGCGCCCGCATACATCCGTGAGCTTGGCAACCTGATCGTTGGCGACCTCGCCGTAAACCACGCGCTTGACCAGCCACAAGCTGTAGGCCGCAGCGAAGATCAACGTCGTTGCCGCCAACAGGGCGTACCAGAAGTTGGCCTGGAACGCCGCCAGCACCACCATGAACTCCCCTACGAAGCCGGAGGTCCCCGGCAAACCGGCGTTAGCCATGGCGAAGAGCACGAAGAACGCGCCGAACACCGGCATGGTGTTCACGACACCGCCGTAATCGGCAATGCGCCGCGAGTGCATCCGGTCATAAAGCACGCCCACGCACAGGAACATGGCGGCCGAGACGAAGCCGTGCGAGATCATCTGCACCATGCCCCCCTCCAGCGCGAGCAGTGCCGAGTGGGTGTTGCCGTCGGTGCGGGCGACAATGTCGAAAATCAGGAAGAAACCGAGGGTGACGAAACCCATATGCGCGATGGACGAGTACGCGATCAGCTTCTTCATGTCGTCCTGCACCAGCGCAACGAAGCCGATGTACACCACCGCGATCAGCGACAGCAGAACCACCAGCCAGGCCAAGTCGCCGCTCGCCTCCGGCGCGATCGGCAGGCTGAAGCGCAAGAAACCGTAGCCGCCGATCTTGAGCATGATGGCGGCCAGGATCACGGAGCCGCCGGTGGGGGCTTCCACGTGCGCGTCCGGCAACCAGGTGTGCACCGGCCACATGGGCACTTTCACCGCGAAGGCAAGCAGGAAGGCCAGGAACACCCAGGTCTGCGCGGTCAGCGACAGCGGCAGGCCGTGCATATCCAAGATGCTGAAGCTATCCGCCTGGAAGCGCAGGTAGATCAGCGCGACCAGCATCAGCACCGAGCCGAGGAAGGTGTACAGGAAAAACTTGATCGTTGCATAAATGCGGTTCGGGCCACCCCAGATACCGATGATCAGGAACATCGGCACCAGCATGGCTTCCCAGAACACGTAGAACAGGATCGCGTCCAGGGCGCAGAACACGCCGATCATGATGCCCTCCATGATCAGGAAGGCAGCGAAGTACATGGACGGGCGGTACTCGATGACGCGCCATCCCGCCAGCACCACAAGAATGGTGCTGAAGGTCGTGAGGATGATCAGCGGCATGCTGATCCCGTCCACGCCCAGGAAGTATTCCACGCCGAGCGGTGCAACCCAGCTCATGCGCTCCACGAACTGCATATCGGCAGTGCCCCGCTCGAAGCCGGACCATAGCGGCAGGCTAAGCAGGAACACACCGATAGAGACCAGGAGTGCAAGCCAGCGTGCGTTCTGCGGCTGCTTGTCCCCAACGGCAAGGACCAGCACGCCGCCCACGATAGGCAGCCACACCAGCAGGCTCAATAAGGGCCAGGCATCAAACATCCGTCAATTCCTTACCAGCGAAACAAGTTCAGCCTGGCCGCACAGGCGACCAGCAGGCCAACCAGAGACGCCTACTAGCGCCCCCCCAAGAAGATCCAGGTCACCAGACCGAGCAGACCGATGATCATCACGAACGCATAGTGATAGAGATACCCGGTCTGCCCGTGCCGCAGCACTGCGGCCACGCGGCCAATGGTGCGAGCGGTCCCGTTGACCGCGGTCCCGTCGATCACCCTGACGTCCCCAACCTGCCACAGCACACGCCCGAGTGCGCGGCCGCCGGCAGCGAATCCGTTCAGATAAAGCTCGTCGAAACCATACTTGCGCACCAGCACTCGATACGCGAGGCTTAAGCGCTCCTGAATCAATCCCGGCAGATCCGGGCGCTTCATGTAAAGGAACCACGCCGTCAGCACTCCTAGGGCCGACAGGTACAGCGTCGGCGTGAACAGCCCGTGAAGCACGAAGCCCAGCGCCCCGGTATAGCCTTCGCCCAGGTGCGCAAGCACATCGTGCTCGGGCGCGACATAGATCGAACCCCCGAAAGCATCGCCGAACAACAGCGGGCCAATGGTCAGGTACCCGATGATGACGGACGGTATCGCGAGCAGCACCAGCGGTACGGTGACCACGGCGGGGCTTTCCCGTACATGCTCGCGCGTGCGCGCATCCATACGCTCCTCGCCATGGAACACCAGGAAGAACAAGCGGAAGCTGTACAGCGCCGTTACGAACACGCCCAGCAGCACAGCCCAGTAGGCATAGGTAGCCCCGGCGCGGTTGGACGCGGCCACCGCTTCGATTATGGCGTCCTTCGAGAAGAAGCCGGAGAAGAACGGCGTGCCGATCAGCGCCAGGGTGGCCAGCAGCATCGTCCAGTAGGTCACCGGCATGTACTTCTTCAGGCCGCCCATCTTGCGCATATCCTGCTCGTGGTGCATCGCGATGATCACCGAGCCCGCGCCCAGGAACAGCAGCGCCTTGAAGAACGCATGCGTCATCAGGTGGAAAATACCCGCCGCATACGCCGACACACCCAAGGCCACGAACATATAGCCAAGCTGCGAAAGCGTCGAATAGGCGACCACGCGCTTGATGTCGTTCTGCACCAGCCCGACCAGCCCCAGGAAGAAGGCCGTGGTAGCCCCGACCACCAGCACCACCGACAACGCAGTGGGCGAGAGCTCGTACAGCGGCGACATGCGCGCAACCATGAAAATTCCTGCGGTAACCATGGTTGCCGCGTGGATCAGCGCCGAGATCGGCGTCGGGCCTTCCATCGAGTCGGGCAGCCACACATGCAGCGGAACCTGCGCCGACTTGCCCATCGCGCCGATGAACAGCAGTACGCAGGTCACCGTCATCACCGACCAGGTCCAGCCAGGCACGAGCTCCATGGTCTGGTCAGGGTTGGCGTGCGCCGCGGCGAACACTTCAGAGTAGTTCAGGCTGCCGAAATAGAGCAGCACCGCGCCAATACCGAGCAGGAAGCCGAAGTCGCCGACGCGGTTGACCAGGAAGGCTTTGAGGTTGGCGAACACCGCGGTCGGGCGGGTGGACCAGAACCCGATCAGCAGGTACGACACCAGGCCCACCGCTTCCCAGCCGAAGAACAGCTGCATAAAGTTATTCGCCATCACCAGCATCAGCATCGAGAAGGTGAACAGCGAGATGTAGCTGAAAAAGCGCTGATAGCTGTTGGTGCCGGCCTTGCTGTCAGCAGGCCAGTTCTCTTCGTCGTGCGCCATGTAGCCGATGGTGTAGATATGCACCATGAGGCTGACGGAGGTCACCACCACCATCATCAACGCGGTCAACGGATCGATCAGGAAGCCGACCTCGAACCGGATGCCGTCCGCCATCATCCAGGTATAGACGGTCTCGTTGTAGACCTCGGCGCCCTGGAAAAACTGCTGCCACGCCACCATTACGGACAGCACGAACGAAATACCCACGCCAATGATCGTCGCCCAGTGCGAACCCGCACGGCCGAGCTGACGACCGAACAAGCCCGCCAGGACGGCGCCCGCCAAGGGGGCGAGAACGATGGCCAAGTACATATTCATCGACTCATCCCCTCATCGTGTCGATATCGGTCACGTTAATGCTGTCGCGGTTGCGGAACAGCACCACCAGGATCGCCAGGCCGATAGCGGCCTCGGCGGCCGCCACGGTAAGGATGAAGAAAACGAATACCTGGCCGGCTATGTCGCCGAGGAACGTCGAGAAGCCGATGAAGTTGATGTTGACCGCGAGCAAAATCAGCTCCAACGACATCAGCAACACAATGAGGTTCTTCCGGTTCAGGAAGATGCCGGCGACGCCTAGGCTGAACAGCAGCGCTGCCAGAATCAGATAGTCGGATAGTTCTATCATTGCTTAATCCCGCTCTGATGTTCGTGCTTGCGCTAGCGTGTGCGCTTTTCCGCCGGCATGGATACCACCCGCAGGCGGTCCTCCTTGCGTACCCGCACCTGCTTGCTCGGATCCTGACGCTTGGTTCCCGGCCTACGCTGCAGCGTGAGCGTCACCGCCGCGATCATAGCGACCAGCAGGATGATCGCAGCGATCTCGAACGGATAAACGTAAACCGTGTACAGCACCTGGCCGATCAACTCGATGTTATTGCCTTCCAGGCCACCCGCCCCCTCCGCAGGCGTTACCTGGCCCGCGAGGATGATCAGGATCAGCTCCAGCACCATCACCGCGGCCACCGCGATACCCAGCGGCAGGTAACGGGTAAAGCCTGAGCGCAGCTGCGCCGCGTTGATGTCCAGCATCATTACCACGAACAGGAACAGCACCATCACGGCGCCGACGTAAACCAGCACCAGTGCGACCCCGAGGAACTCCGCGCCGGCCAGCAACCAAACGGCTGCGCCGTTGAAGAACGCCAGTACCAGAAACAGCGCCGAGTGCACCGGGTTGCGTGCACTGATGACCATGACCGCAGCAAACAGCAGAATCGCCGCGAAAACGTAAAAGATGATCAGTTGCATGGCTTCGGTATGCCCCTTTCGCTCGCCCCAGCCGGCGTGCGCATTGCCTGACTTAGCGGTACGGCGCATCCGCCGCACGGTCGGCGGCAATCTGCTGTTCGTACTTCTCCCCCATCGCCAGCAGTTGATCCTTGTGGATCACGTGCTCACCGCGGCGCTCCATGTGATACTCGTACACCCGCGTCTCCACGATGGAGTCCACCGGACAAGACTCTTCGCAGAAGCCGCAGAAAATGCACTTGAACAAATCGATGTCGTAGCGCGTGGTGCGGCGGGTACCGTCCTCGCGTTCCGCGGATTCGATCGTAATGGCGAGCGCCGGACAGACCGCCTCGCACAGTTTGCACGCAATGCAGCGCTCCTCGCCGTTGGGATACCGGCGCAGCGCGTGCAGTCCGCGGAAGCGATGCGACTGCGGCGCTTTCTCCTCAGGATAGTTAATCGTTACCTTACGCTGAAACAGGTACCGGCCGGTGAGCATCAAGCCGCGCAGCAGCTCTACCAGCAAGAAGCTGTTGAAGTAATGGCGTAGTGCGTTCATGGCCTCACCTCGGCTTAGAACCAGGGCCCGAACCCGGTCAGAATGAAAATCGCGACCACCACCAGCCACACCACGGTGACCGGGATGAGCACCTTCCAGCCCAGCCTCATAATCTGGTCGTACCGGTAACGCGGGAAAGTCGCGCGTATCCACAGGTACACGAACAGGAAGAAGCTCATCTTCAGGAAGACCCAGACGATGCCGGGCACCCATTCGAATGCCGCGCCGAGCACCGGGATCCCGTGGAAAGGCGAGTACCACCCGCCCAGGAACATGACGGTCGCAAGAGCGGAGACCAGGATCATGTTCATGTACTCGGCCAGGAAGAACAGCGCGAAGGACGCGCCGGAGTACTCAACCTGATACCCGGCGACGATTTCCGACTCGCCTTCGGCTACGTCGAACGGCGCACGGTTGGTTTCCGCGACGCCCGAGATCCAGTAGACCATGAACAGCGGGAACAACGGCAGCCAGTACCAGTTCCAGAAGGGCCCGGCCTGGGCGTTCACGATCCCCGACAGGTTCAGCGTGCCCGCTGCCATGACCACGCCCACCAGCGCAAAGCCCAGAGCGATCTCATAGGAGACGAGCTGAGCGCCGATGCGCATCGCGCTGAGCATCGAGTACTTCGAGTTCGACGACCAGCCGGCCAGGATGAAGCCGTAGACGCCCATGGACGTCATGGCCAGCACATAGAGCAGCCCGACGTTGATGTTGGCAAGCACCAGACCGTCGGAAAACGGAATCACGGCCCAGGCTGCCAGCGCCGGCATCAGCGCCATCAGCGGCGCGAGCGCGAACAACACCTTGTTGGACGCCGAGGGTACCGTGACCTCCTTGAGCAGCAGCTTCAGCACGTCCGCGAACGGCTGCAGCAAGCCGAGCGGGCCCACTCGGTTGGGCCCGCGGCGTGCCTGAATCCAGCCGATCACTTTGCGCTCGGCGTAGGTCATATAGGCCACGGCGAGGATCAGCGGCACCACGATGGCCGCGATCTTCGCCACGATCCACGCAAGTTCAGTCAGTTCGTTCATCTAATTTCGCTTCCCGGTGGGATGAACGCCGCCGTTCAGGCCCGCTCGAGTGTGACTTCGCCCTGCATGGGCCCCAACGCCGAGGTCTCCGCCAGTGCGGCCGGCACCCAAACGCAGCCAGCCGCCACCGAGTCGTCGATCACCAACGGCAGTTCGGCGCTGCCGCTGCCTTGACGCACCCGTACCCGCTCGCCCTCGGCCAGTCCTAGTTGCGCCGCAGTAACCGCTGCGACATAAGCCGCGGCGGCCGGATTCAAAACGGTGGCCTGCAGCGACGGCGAACGGCGCACCAGGGAATCCGTGCGGTAAATGGGGACATCCCCCAGGCGCACCAGCCCCTGCGGACGGAAACCGACCTGGGGCGCTGCCCAGCCCAGAGTGCCGGGTTTGGCCTCGCCTACCCGCTCGCGCAGCTCCAGGAATACGTCCTCCACGCTCTGGTATTCGAAGCCTTCCAGATCCAGCACGTTGCCAAGCACCCGCAGCACCCGCCATGCGGGACGAGCCTCACCGACCGGCCTGGCGATGCCGGAGGACGTCTGCCAACGGCCTTCCAGGTTGACGTAGCTGCCCGCGGTTTCGCTGAACGCCGCGATCGGCAGGATGAGGTCCGCATACTCGGCCATCTCCGGCGTGGCATACGGGCTGAACACCAGCACGAACTCCGCCTGTGCGAGCGCGTTGCCAGCCGTGGCCGGATCGAAGCAGTCCAGCTCGGGCTCGACATTGAAGAGCACGTAGCCCTTGCGAGGCTGCTCGAACATGGCGCGGGCATTCAAGCCAGGTGCGCTCTCGGCCTTGCCCCCGGTCTCGCGATGGGGCACCGCGCCGGCCAGCCAGCCGCCCACGCTGTTGGCAGCACTGGGCAGGTAACCGAAGCGCCCGCCCGCCAGCCGCGCGATCAAGGCGCCCAGCGCCCGCAGCGCGCTGCCGTCGGGATGGCTTTCCACCATAGCGCCGACCAGCACCGCGGCAGGCCCCTGCTGCAGCTGCTCGGCGATCCGGTGCGCAGCCGCATCGGGTTGCGTGTCGCCCAGCAGCTCGCTGAAACCGGCGGGCGCCGTTTCGCCCTTGGCGTCGAGCAGCAGCTTGGCGACCGCGGCGAGTTGCGCGACCATCTCCTGCGGCGCCACCACGTGCTCGGCGGCCAAGCGATAGTTGTATTTGATCCGACGCGGATTGAACATCATCACCGCGCCGCCACTGAGGCTGAGCTTGCGCAGGCGCAGATTGATCAGCGGCGCCTCGGAGCGGACGTTACTGCCCACTACCAGAACCGTCTTGAGTCCTTCCAGCTCCTCGATCGCCATTCCCAGCTGTGGCGCCACCGGCGCGCGCGCGTCATCGGCGAAGTCCGCCTGGCGCAGGCGATGATCGATGTTGCGGCTGTTCAGCCCCCGCATCACCCGTCCGAGCAGGTACATCTCCTCTACGGTAGCGGTCGGACTGATCAGCGCGCCGAGCTGGTCGCCACCGTGTTGCTCAACCACGCGCCGTAAGCCCTTGGCGGCGGCCTCCAGGGCAGTTTCCCAGTCGACTTCCTGCCACTCGCCGTCGCGCTTGAGCAACGGCCGCGGCAGACGATCCTCGCTGTAAATGCCCTGATAGCTGAAACGATCGCGGTCAGCGATCCAGGTCTCGTTGATCTGCTCGTTCTCCCGCGGCACGACGCGCTTGACCTGACCGCGCACGTGATGCAGGTAAATGTTGCTGCCCACCGCATCGTGAGGCGCCACCGCTGGATGGCTGAGAAGCTCCCAGGGCCGCGCCGTGAAGCGATACGGCTTGGAGGTAAGCGCTCCCACCGGGCACAGATCGATCACGTTACCGGACAGCTCCGAGCGAACACCCGCCCCCACGTAAGTGGAGATCATCGTGTGCTCGCCCCGGCCGATGCCGCCCAGCTCGCGCTGGCCCGCCACTTCGTCCAGGAAGCGCACGCAGCGCGTGCAGTGGATGCAGCGGGTCATCTCGGTGGCGATCAGCGGGCCGAGGTCCTCGTCCTCGACCACCCGCTTACGCTCCGTGAAACGGGAGACGCCCCGCCCGTAACCCAGTGCCAGGTCCTGCAACTCGCACTCGCCGCCCTGATCGCAGATCGGGCAGTCCAGCGGATGGTTGATCAGCAGGAACTCCATGACGCCCTTCTGCGCCGCCCGCGCCTTTTCGCTGCGGGTAAACACGCGCATGCCGTCGGTCACGGGGGTCGCACAAGCGGGTAGCGGCTTGGGGGCGCGCTCCACCTCGACCAGGCACATGCGGCAGTTAGCCGCGATGGAAAGTTTCTTGTGGTAGCAGAAGCGGGGCACGTTTATGCGCGCGGCGTCGGTGGCCTCGATCAGCATCGAGCCCTTCGGCACCTGCATGGTGACACCATCGACCTCGATGGTGACCAAGTCCGGGTTCTTCTGCTCTTGATCTACCTTAGCATTCATGCCGCTGCCCCCTGGGCGCCTTCCACCATGGAGCGCTTGTGCTCGATGTAGTACTCGAACTCATGGCGGAAGTGTTTGATAAAACTCTGCACCGGCCAGGCCGCAGCCTCGCCGAACGCACAGATGGTATGACCGGCGATCTGTCCGGCCGCCGACTCAAGCAGCTCGATATCTTCCGGACGGCCCTGGCCTTCCAGGATCCGGCGCAGCACGCGGTACATCCAGCCGGTGCCTTCCCGGCACGGCGTGCACTGCCCGCACGACTCCGAGTAGTAGAAGCGAGCGATACGCGTCAGCGCCTTGACCATGTCCGTGGTCTCGTCCATGACGATCACCGCACCCGAGCCGAGACCGGATCCGGCCTTGGCGATGCTGTCGTAATCCATGGTCAGTTCCATCATCACATCGCCCGGCAGCACCGGCATGGACGACCCGCCCGGAATCACCGCCTTGAGCTTGCGCCCGCCCAGCACCCCGCCGGCCAAGGCGAGCAAGTCCTTGAATGGAGTACCCAGCGGAATCTCGTAGTTGCCCGGCTTCTCCACATGACCGGAGACGCTGAACACCTTCACGCCGCCATTGTTCGGCTTGCCCAGCTCCAGGAACCAGTCGGGGCCGTTGCGCAGAATCGACGGCACGGAAGCCAGCGACTCGGTGTTGTTGATAGTGGTGGGGCGGCCATAGAGACCGAACTGGGCCGGAAACGGCGGCTTGTAACGCGGCTGCCCTTTCTTGCCCTCCAGCGATTCGAGCAGCGCGCTCTCCTCGCCGCAGATGTACGCGCCGGCGCCGATATGGCTGTAGATATCCATATCGATACCCGAGCCGAGGATGTTCTTGCCCAGCAAGCCGGCTTCGTACGCCTCCTTCAACGCTTGCTCGAAGCGCACGAACGGCTCGTGGAGGAATTCGCCGCGCATGTAGTTGTACCCGACGGTCGCACCGATGGTGTAACCGGCGATCGCCATGCCTTCGACCAGCGCATGCGGGTTGAAGCGCAGGATATCCCGATCCTTACAGGTGCCGGGCTCCGACTCGTCCGAGTTGCATACGATGTACTTCTGCCCCGGCGCCGTGCGCGGCATGAAGCTCCACTTCATTCCCGTGGAGAAGCCCGCGCCGCCGCGGCCGCGCAGCGCAGCCTTCTTCAGGGCAGCGATGATTTCGTCCTGCGGCGTCTTCTCGGTAAGCACCTTGCGCCAGGCCTGATAGCCGCCGACCTTGAGGTAATTCTCAAGCGTCCAGGGCTCATCGAATTGCAGGGTCTGGAAGCAGACCTCGTTCGCCATGGCTTACTCCAGCTTATCCAGGATCTCGTCCACCTTCTCCGGTGTGAGATCGGTGTAGTATTGCCCGTCGACCACCATCATCGGCGCGCCGGTGCAAGCGGCCAGACATTCCTCTTCGATTTTGAGAGTAATGCGGTTATCGGCCGTGGTCTCGCCGAGTTTTATCCCCAGCTTCTTCTCCACGTGCGCCACGATCTCTTCGGCGCCGCGCAGCATGCAGGAGATATTGGTGCAGATGTTCACCTTGTGCCGACCGACCGGCTTGAGATCGAACATCGTGTAGAAGTTCGCCACTTCGTATACCGCCACCTGCGGCATCTCCAGATACTCGGCGACGGCGTTCATGAGCTCCTCGGTGAGGTAGCCGCCGTTGTGCTGCTGAACGATGTGCAGAGCGGGAATCACCGCCGACTGCTTACGGTCCGGCGGGTACTTGGCGATCCAGTGATCGATCTCCGCCCGCACGGCGGGCGTGAGGTATTTTTCCGACAGGCTCTCCGGGTTCAACGGTCGATCTCCCCGAAAACGATGTCCTGAGTACCGATGATAGTAACCACGTCGGCCAGCATATGCCCGCGCGACATCTCGTCCAGCGCCGACAGGTGCACGTAGCCTGGCGCACGCAGCTTGAGACGATACGGCTTGTTCGCGCCATCCGAGATCAGGTACGCCCCGAACTCGCCCTTAGGCGCCTCGACGGCCGCATATGCCTCGCCTTCGGGGATGCAGTAGCCCTCGGTGAACAGCTTAAAGTGGTGGATCAAGGACTCCATATCGTCCTTCATTGCTTCCCGGGGCGGTGGTGCGATCTTCGGATCGTCGACCATCACCGGGCCCGGGTTCTCGCGCAGCCACTGCACGCACTGTTTGATAATGCGCGCCGACTGACGCATCTCCTCGACACGCACCAGATAGCGGTCGTAGCAGTCGCCGTTGCGACCGACCGGAATGTCGAACTCGAGCCGGTCATAGACCTCGTAGGGCTGCTTCTTGCGCAGATCCCACGCGACCCCCGAACCGCGCAGCATCGGCCCCGTGAAACCAAGCTCGATGGCGCGCTCGGGACTGACGATACCGACATCCACCAGGCGCTGCTTCCAGATACGGTTGTCGGTGAGCAGTGTCTCGTACTCGTCGACCAGCTTGGGGAAGCGGTCCACGAAGTCTTCGATGAAATCCAGCAAGCTGCCGTCGCGCGCAGCGTTCAGACGCTTCAAGTCCTTCTCCGTGCGGAAGGGCGAAGGCTGAAACTGCGGCATGCGATCCGGCAGATCGCGATAGACCCCGCCAGGGCGATAGTAGGTGGCGTGCATGCGCGCCCCCGACACCGCCTCATAGCAGTCGATGAGATCCTCGCGCTCGCGGAAGCAGTAAAGGAAGATGGTCATCGCGCCGACGTCCAGCCCATGCGCGCCCAGCCACAGCAAGTGGTTCAGGATGCGCGTGATCTCGTCGAACATCACGCGAATGTACTGGGCGCGGATCGGCACCTCTATGCCCAGCAGCTTCTCGATCACGTTCACATAGGCGTGCTCGTTACACATCATCGACATGTAATCGAGCCGGTCCATGTAACCGATGCTCTGGTTGTAGGGCTTGGTCTCGGCCAGCTTCTCCGTCGCGCGATGCAAAAGCCCGACGTGCGGGTCCGCGCGCACCACCGTCTCGCCTTCCATTTCGAGAACCAGGCGCAACACACCGTGCGCCGCCGGATGCTGAGGCCCGAAGTTAATGGTATAGCTCTGATACTCAGCCATCGGCTTGACCCTCTTCAACCCGCCCATCGTAGCGCGCGTCGCGACGTATCACTCGAGGCACCAGTACCCGCGGCTCGATGCTGACCGGCTGGTACACAACGCGCCCCTTCTCCTCGTCGTAGCGCACTTCGACATTGCCGATGAGCGGAAAATCCTTGCGGAACGGATGGCCGACGAAGCCATAGTCGGTCAGCAGGCGACGGAGGTCCGGGTGACCCTCGTAAACGATACCGAACAGGTCGAACGCTTCGCGCTCGAACCAGTTGGCGTTATTCCAGATATCGACCACCGAATCGATTACCGGGAAATTATCGTCGGTAGCGAAGGTGCGGACCCGCAGCCGATGGTTGTGCGTCAACGACAGCAGGTGATACACAGAAGCGAAGCGACGCCCCGTGTTGGTCTTGATCTCATGCAGGCCGTACACGCCGGTAATGCCCAGACGCCCCGTGGTGAAGCCCTCTACGCCGCGACTGAAACCGCTGGCCGTAGCCTGCTCCGTGATCCACTCGTCCTGCCCATAGGCGGCGTAGTCCACGCCGCACACATCTATCAATTGCTCGAACTTCAGATCCGGATGATCGCGCAGCTCCAGCATCACAGCGCGCAGATCCGCCGGACGCACTTCGATAGTGACCTCGTCGCGCGGCCCTTCTTTGGTCGCAACCACCCGCTCGCCCAGCACCGCCGCAAGGCGCTCGACCAGGGTGCTCTTGCTCTCGGACATTCGGCTTACCTCAGCGAGCGATCGTGTTGGTGCGTCGGATCTTGTTCTGCAGCTGGACGATGCCGTAGAGCAGCGCTTCCGCGGAAGGCGGACAGCCCGGCACATAAATGTCCACAGGAACGATTCGATCGCAACCGCGCACAACCGAATAGGAATAGTGATAGTAACCGCCGCCGTTGGCGCAAGACCCCATCGAGATCACCCACTTCGGCTCGGTCATCTGGTCGTACACGCGACGCAAGGCCGGCGCCATCTTGTTGACCAAGGTGCCAGCCACGATCATCACGTCCGACTGGCGGGGACTGGGCCGGAAGATAATGCCAAAGCGGTCCTGGTCGTAGCGGGAGGCTCCCACGTGCATCATTTCGACTGCACAGCAGGCGAGCCCGAAGGTCACCGGCCACAACGAACCGGTGCGTGCCCAGTTGATGAGCTTGTCGGCGCTAGTGGTTACGAACCCTTTCTCAAGAACGCCTTCTATTCCCATTCCAGCGCCCCCTTCTTCCACTCATAGAGAAAACCAATCAACAGGATCGCCAGGAACACGCCCATGGCGACGAACCCGAACCCGCCAACCTGCTCGAGCACGACGGCCCATGGGAACAGGAACGCGATTTCCAGGTCGAAGATGATGAAGAGGATGGCGACGAGGTAGTAACGCACGTCAAATTTCATACGTGCGTCCTCGAAAGCCTCGAAACCGCACTCGTAGGCGGCGAGCTTGTCATCGGTCGGCTTGCGCGGGCCGAGCACGAAGCCGGCAGCGAGTAGCGCCACGCCGACACCAAGACCGAACACAATGAAGACGAGAATCGGCAGATAATTTTCGAGCATCAGGCGCTACCCTCGTAGCTGGAGTCAGCCCTGTGGACTGGTGATGTGGCCGCTTGGCGACAGCCGGGCGCCAGTGTAGGCAAAGGGCGACATTATGTCAACCCAACTCCCCCAATTTACCCAACAAAAACAATGACTTAAACAAAGGAACAACAGCAGGACAGAGCATGGGAAGGGCTCTGGAATGGTGCGGATGGAGAGACTCGAACTCTCACGGCTTGCGCCACCGCCCCCTCAAGACGGCGTGTCTACCAGTTCCACCACATCCGCAGTGTTGCTAAGCCAACAAGTGTTGACGCGCGGCATTCTAGCAGCCTCGCGGCTGGGCAGCAAACGAAAACTTATCCTCTGCTGTGTCAGGCGCATAACCGAGGCTCAGCGCCGGCTTCGCAGCCCCTGTCGCTGATTCACGACAGGGGCGCGCCGGCAGGGCACCTAGCGCCGCTTACGGATCTCTTAGCACATGAACTGCATTGCCGTTGCCGCTACCTGTTAACAAGAGACAGCGTAGCGGTGCCGGCAGTTCCCCCGCGGTCGCATCGTGGGGGCTTCACCGCGCTACTAGGGCCCGCGCGAAGCACCGCCTACGCCTGGCGCCGGCGCCTAAGAGCCTTTGTATGTTCGCTATCAGGGCGATCACCGCAGCCACCTGGCCGCCGGACAATCCGGGCAAGGCAGGCAACTCAACAGCGCCAATAGCAATGCAGTCGCCCGGCGCCTATACCGGCACCCCTTGAAGCTCTCGTTCGTCATGGGAAAACATGCCGGGGCCAGCAGCCGAAACAATCGCGGCAATCGGCGAGCGCACGGCGGACTCAAGGACCGGCGCGTAGGGACAGGGCAAGGCGAAACGATGAAGCCCCTTGCAACGACCGAGAGAGGCGCGATAGCGCGGCCTTTCCGAGATGCAGGCTAACTAACGCGCGGGAGAGAAGGGCAGCAACTCGCCACGGGCGCCATGCGAATCAGCGCCCGTGGGTGCAGCGGCAGCGAGCGGGATCAGTTTTCCTGCGCCGGAGGTGGCGCAGGAGCATCCGTAGAGCGCTGAGCCGGGGCTGCGGGCGCGTCCACCGGCGCCTGCGGTCGCGCGTCCTCGGCTTCGATCGCTACACTGCGCGGACCCGTGGCCTGGCCGCCCGCAAGGATGGCCAGCGCGATGCTGGTGACGAAGAAGCCCGCTCCCAACCATCCGGTTGTACGGCTAAGAAACGAGCCAGCCCCCGCAGAGCCGAACACGGTGCCGGAAGCGCCGCTACCGAAAGCCGCCCCCATGTCCGCGCCCTTTCCATGCTGGAGCAGCACCAGAACGATCAGTACCGCTGCTATAACGACATGTACAACCAGGATGGCCTGAAACATTTATTCCTCTCTACACCGGAGCCTAACGCGATCAGCCAGCCGCTCTGGCGGCGGCATGCTCGCAAATGCCGAGGAAATCACCGGCGTTGAGCGAAGCTCCGCCGATCAGCCCCCCGTCGATATCGGGCTGCTGCAGCAAACCGGCAGCGTTATCCGGTTTCATACTGCCACCGTATAGAATCCGCAGCCCCGCCGCCACCGCAGCGTCCGCCGCCGCCACGCGGGCGCGAATGAATGCATGAACCGCCTGCGCCTGCTCGGGACTGGCGGTACGCCCGGTGCCTATGGCCCACACCGGCTCGTAGGCGATCACGCTGTTCGCCAGCGCGGCCGCACCGGCCGCTTCGAGCACGGCGTCGAGCTGACGGCCCACCACCGCCTCCGTACGCCCCTGCTCGCGCTCATCCAGCGTCTCACCTACGCACAGAATAGGCCGCAGCCCGTGGCGCTGCGCTGCCACGAACTTGGCGGCGACGCGGGCATCGTCTTCCCCATAGTACTGACGGCGCTCGGAGTGCCCCACGATGACGTAAGCGCATCCGAATTCGGCCAGCATAGCGGGCGCTACCTCGCCCGTATAGGCTCCCGCATCATGCTCGCTCACGTTTTGCGCGCCCACGATGAGCGCGCTGCCGCCGGCCATCGCGGCGACCTCTGGCAGCAGTACGAAGCTGGGACAGACCACGACCTCAATCTTATCGAGGCCTCCCAGACCTGCCTGAATACCGCTCACCAGCTCTCGCGCGGAGCTCCGCGAGCCATTCATTTTCCAGTTTCCCGCAACCAGAGGACGTCGCATAACTACTACTCAGGACTCGAAAAAACGGCGGGAAGCTTAACGTTCACCGCCCGATAAATCAATTCGTGGCAGCCGTGTCAACCGCTACCGCGCTGGCCACCACGTCGGCTAATTGCTGTGCAAGCGTAGCCACTTGGGCCGCATCGGCGCCCTCGACCATGACACGCACGACCGGCTCGGTTCCCGATGGCCGCAGCAACACGCGCCCCTTCCCGGTCAGCTCAGCCTCCACACTGGCGACGGCCTGACGCACGATCGGCGAGGCGTGCACGTCGCTGCCGCGCGTAATGGGAACGTTGATCATGTGCTGCGGCAGCTTGGTCATGCCCTGCTTGAGCTCATGCAAGGTGCGCCCGGTCTGCACCATCACCTCCAACACCTGCAGCGCCGAGATGATGCCATCGCCGGTAGTGGTGCGATCCAGGCAGATGATATGGCCGGACGATTCTCCGCCAACCACGCCGCCGGCAGCGCGCAGCATCTCCAAGACATAGCGGTCCCCGACCTTGGCGCGCTCGAAGGAGATCTTGCGGCTTGCCAGCGCTTGCTCCAGGCCGAAATTGCTCATCACCGTACCGACGACCGGGCCCCGCAACAAATCCCGCTCCTGGCGCGCGCAGGCGATGATATAGAGGATCTCGTCGCCATCGAGAATCTCGCCTTTTTCGTCGACCATCAGCACCCGGTCGCCATCGCCATCCAGGGCGATGCCCACATCGGCGCCATGCATGCGCACGTGCCGCTGCAGATTCTCCGGATGCATGGAACCGCAGTCTACGTTGATATTCACTCCATCGGGCGTGACCGCCAGCCCGGTGACGTCGGCCCCCAGCTCGTCGAACACTGCCGGGGCGACTTGATAGGTTGCGCCATTGGCGCAATCGACGACAATCTTCAGGCCCTTGAGCTCCACACTAAGATCGATGGAGCGCTTGCAAAACTCAATGTAGCGGCCGGGCGCATCGCTTAAACGGGAAACCCGCCCCAGGCGGCTGCAGTCCACGGTCTGCAGCGGTCGCTCGTACTCCGCTTCTATGGCCAGCTCGGTGGCATCGCTCAGTTTCTCGCCCTGCGCAGAAAAGAACTTAATGCCGTTGTCGAAATGCGGATTGTGCGAGGCGCTGATGACAATACCGGCGCAAGCATGCAAGGTGCGCGTCAGGTAGGCAATGGCGGGCGTGGGCATGGGCCCGAGCAGCACGATATCGACCCCCGCTGCCGACAGGCCTGCCTCTAAAGCCGATTCAAACATATAGCCTGAGAGCCGGGTATCTTTACCGATCAGAACTTTTTGGCCACCTTGCCCGGCGAATACGCGGCCAGCGGCCCAGCCAAGCTTGAGCACGCTTTCGGCGGTTATCGGATGCTCTCCTACTCTGCCCCGAATACCGTCGGTTCCGAATAAGTGTTTGTTCATAGTTCCTTCCCGGTTTCTTGCTTCGTCGGGACCGCCCGCGGCCCCTCTGTTATGGCCGAAAAGTGGTCATCCGTGACCAATTCGACCGCCCACACCGGTGCGCGTGGACGCAGGACCGGCATCCCCCTCCGTTGTGGCGGTGCAGCAAAGCTTCAATCTCTTCGACCCCCGGATCTTGTTGAACCCCACCCCCCGCGGCGGACAGCCGTGGCCGCCCCGATACTAGCCAAGACGGGCAAATGCATCTGTGACCGTGAGCGCCTCGAAAGTGGCGCGCACATCGTGTACGCGCACGATACTCGCCCCCTTCCAAGCCGATAGCACGGCCCCGGCAAGACTCCCGTACAGCCTCTTATCAACCGGCTGACCCAACAGCTGGCCGAACATGGACTTACGCGACAAGCCCACCAGCACAGGCAGATCGAGCTCCTGGAACCGATCGAGTTCGCGCAGCAGGCGGCAATTATGCTCCAGCGTTTTGCCGAAGCCGAAGCCGGGGTCGATGAGCAGATTCTCGCGGGCGATACCGGCGGCAAGACAGGCATCGATGCGCTCACGCAGGAAGTCCATGACTTCTACGACCACATCGTCGTAGCGCGGCTCGATCTGCATGGTGCGGGGCGTACCTTGCATATGCATCAGACAAACCGGCACCTGGGCCTCGGCGGCAACCTCAAGCGCGCCCGGCGCCTGCAAGGCCATGATGTCATTGACAAAAGTAGCCCCCGCACGGACGGCGGCGCGCATGACCTCGGGCTTGTTGGTGTCTACCGAGATGGGAACGGGGAGCTCGGCGGCCAGGGCCTCGACAATGGGAATCACGCGTCGAAGCTCTTCCTCCAGCGGCACTTCCGCGGCCCCGGGGCGAGTGGATTCGCCGCCTATATCGATAATGGCGGCCCCCTCCTCAACCATCCGTCGTGCTTGCGCGAGCGCGGCCGCGGGCGAAAAAAAGTCACCCCCGTCCGAAAAGGAGTCGGGGGTGACGTTCAGAATGCCCATCACCCGCGGCTTGGACAGATCGAGGACCTTGTCGCCACAGCGCAGGGTGCGCTGCGGCCCAGTGCCGCGTGGCTGAGTCATGGCTAGTGGTCGCTGGCCGGATCGCCGATCTGCCCTCCGGGCTGTTCCACCCCGCCGGCCTTGGCATCGGCCTTGCCCGCAGGACGGGACGGATCGGTCCAGTCGCGCGGTGGGCGCGGCGGCTTGCCCGCCATGATATCGGCGATCTGCTCGCTATCGATGGTCTCGTACTTCATCAACGCTTCGGCCATGGCGTGCAGCTTGTCGATGTTCTCGCTCAAGATCTGCTTGGCACGGTTGTAGTTGGCGTCGATGATCGCGCGCACCTCCTCGTCGATCAGGTGCGCCGTCTCGTCCGAGACCTGCTTGTGCTGAGTGACCGAGTGCCCGAGGAACACCTCGCCCTGGTCTTCCCCATAAGCCAGCGGTCCCAGCCGCTCCGACAGCCCCCACTTGGTGGCCATGTTGCGCGCAATTTCGGTGGCGCGCTGGATGTCGTTGGAGGCGCCGGTAGTGACGCGGTCCTTACCAAAGATCATCTCCTCGGCCACACGACCTCCGAACAGGCTGGCAATCTGGCTATTGAGACGCTGCTTGGTATAGCTGTAGCGGTCTTCCTCCGGCAAGAACATGGTCACGCCCAGCGCGCGGCCGCGCGGGATGATGGTGACCTTGTGCACCGGGTCGTGCTCCGGGGAGTGCAAGCCGACTATGGCGTGCCCTGCCTCGTGGTAGGCAGTGAGCCGCTTCTCCTCCTCGCTCATGACCATGGAACGGCGCTCGGCGCCCATCATGATCTTGTCCTTGGCGCGCTCGAAGTCGTCCTGATCGACCAGACGCTTGTTGCTGCGGGCAGCGAACAGGGCGGCTTCGTTGACGAGGTTGGCCAGATCCGCTCCGGAGAAGCCCGGGGTGCCGCGCGCAATCACGCTGGGATTGACGTCATCGGCCAGCGGCACCTTGCGCATATGCACCTTGAGGATCTGCTCGCGGCCGCGCACGTCGGGCAACGGCACCACGACCTGGCGGTCGAAGCGGCCAGGGCGCAGCAGTGCCGGGTCGAGCACGTCCGGACGGTTGGTGGCGGCGATCACGATCACCCCTTCGCTACCCTCGAAGCCGTCCATCTCGACCAGCAACTGGTTAAGCGTCTGCTCGCGCTCGTCGTGCCCACCACCCAGACCGGCGCCGCGCTGGCGGCCCACCGCGTCGATCTCGTCTATGAAGATGATACAGGGCGCGTGCTTCTTGGCCTGCTGGAACATGTCGCGGACACGCGACGCACCCACGCCGACGAACATTTCCACGAAATCGGAGCCGGAGATGCTGAAGAACGGCACCTTCGCCTCGCCCGCGATAGCCTTGGCAAGCAAGGTCTTACCGGTACCCGGTGAGCCGACCATCAGCACGCCGCGCGGGATCTTGCCGCCCAGGCGCT
Organism: uncultured Alkalilimnicola sp.; assembly: GCA_964460035.1. Taxonomy (GTDB): domain Bacteria; phylum Pseudomonadota; class Gammaproteobacteria; order Nitrococcales; family AK92; genus CAYWPG01. The sequence goes on along the minus strand of CAYWPG010000001.1, from coordinate 3,714 downwards.
GGAATTTGGACGGGTCGCGCAAGAACTCCACCAGCTCGACCACGTCTTCCTTCGCCTCCTCGACGCCGGCGACGTCAGCAAAAGTCACGCGAATCTGATCTTCCGACATCATGCGGGCGCGACTCTTGCCAAAGGACATGGCGCCGCGGCCACCACCGCCCTGCATCTGCCGCATGAAGAATATCCACACGGCGATTAGCAGCAGGAACGGGAACCAGGAGATCAGCACATGCAGGAACAGGCTGCGCCCTGGCGGCTCCTCGGCTTCGATGCGGACGTTATTCTCCAGCAGCGTGCCGATCAGGGCCTGGTTGTCCGTCTCGGGGCTAAAGGTGCGGAAACGCTCGCCGTTAGTGCGGGTCCCGGAGATTATCTGCCCCTGCATGATAACGTCGCGCACCTGACCCCGCTGCACTTCTTGCAGGAACTCGGAGTAGGCCACATCGCCCGTCGCCACGGTCCTGTCCTGAAAGTTGCTGAACACGGACATCAGGACGATGGCGATGATGACCCAGAGGATCAGATTCTTAGCCATGTCGTTCAAAGAAAGGCACCTCGATCGGTTGACTTCGCACCCGCACGGCGGGCGGCCGAAGATGAACGCTATAGGGAAACACTACTACAGCTGCCGGTTTCGGGCCAACAGATACATCTCTTGGCTGCGTGCAGGAGGCGCTTTGGGCTTAAGGGACAGAACTTGGCGCAACTCGCCTCTGAACATCCGCGGGCACTTATCGAAACCTTCACCCTGAAACACCTTAAATCCAGGCAATCGCCGCCCGGCCTAAGAACATGACATGCAAACCCCTGCGCAAGTTCCGCAAGACAGCTCGCTACGCGGCCTACCCGCCGCCGCTTCGGCACTGATATTGGGCACCCTCTGAGGGAGCACAACATCGACTTATAGCCCTGCCCGCGACCCATTGAGCTTCTGTAGCGCAACGCCTGGACGAGGCCGGCGAGCAACATCGCCTTACCCGGCCACACGGACCCATAGCCAAGATATGTAGCGTAATAAGCCGCCCTTTTCACCCTATATCTGCCGCGCCAGTCATCAGTGCTTCCGGCTGCGCGGCTGCCGAGCGTCACGACGCTGTGTAGGGCGCGCGGCGCGTGCTACACTCCGCCGCCTAACTCAATCCACCCATAGTAAAGAGTACGATGTTGCGACTGACCGAGGAACAAAAGCGCCATTTGCGCCGCCTGGGGCACGAACTTAACCCGGTGGTGCGCACCGGCAACGCAGGTTTGACCGAGGCGGTACTGCTCGAGATCGAAGGCGCTCTGGGGCACCACGAACTGATCAAGGTCAAATTGGTTGCGGAAGATCGGCAGCAACGCCAGGGCTTCGCAGAGGAGATTTGCGCGCGCACCGGTGCGGCGCTAGTACAGTCGATCGGCCAGATTGTCCTACTCTATCGTCCGAATCCGGACAAGAAAAAGAATCGTATCGCCCTGCCCTGACACCCGAAGGCGCGGCTACTGACCACCGCCTTTCGCCTCCGTTCCATGCCGCTGCCTGTCAAACGCGCCAGCGGCGGGCATGCAAGGCAGCGGAAGCGGCGCCTGGTTACGCCCGGGCGCGACGTATTACTCGCGCCGGGCGCGAAGACCGGCCGCCACGAGCACCAAGCCTAGCAGGCTGACCACCAGGAAGATGCTCTGCGCGATGCCGTGCAGACGGCCGAAGTCAGGCGCGCCGGGCACCATGTACCGACGAATGCCAAACTCCCCTGCGCCAATCAGCACTACCATGATGAGCATGACCCACGCACGCCAGTTCCGCAGACTTGGCCGCTGCAGCCACTGGACAAGCGTGAGCACGCTACCGCACGCCAAGCCGATGTGCGCCACGACAGTGAACATCGCCCCGGCCAGGGCACCGGCCAGCCGGGGCTCGCCAAGCTGCGCGAACAGTAACGGCGCCACTACGTAACCGGCTGTCCACAACGAACCGACCCATAGCGTCAGCAGCACCCGTTCGCCCGCAGCCATCCAGCGCATGGTTTAGATATACCGTACTCCGACGATTTCGTACTCGCGCACGCCGCCCGGTGCCTGCACCTGCGCGATATCGCCCTCTTGCTTGCCGATCAGCGCGCGGGCGATCGGCGAGCTCACCGAAATGAGCCCTTGCTTGATATCGGCCTCGTCCTCGCCGACGATCTGGTACGTCACCTCCTTGCCGGTTTCCTCGTCTACCAGATCGACCGTAGCACCGAAGACGATACGGCCTTCGGTTTCCAAAGTGGCCGGATCGATAATTTGAGCATTGGAGAGCTTGCCTTCGATCTCGGCTATGCGCCCTTCGATGAAGCTCTGCTGCTCGCGCGCTGCGTGATACTCGGCATTCTCCTTCAAATCACCGTGAGCACGCGCTTCGGCAATCGCCTGGATGATGCGCGGGCGCTCGACAGTTTTGAGCCGATTAAGCTCCTCTTTAAGGAGCTCGGCTCCTCTCACCGTCAGCGGCACCTTCATGCGATGACCTCCTTATGCAGATCGTGCAATCGATTGACGCCATTGGCATCGAGATACTCCAAAGCCATGCAGGTTGCCCTGGCGGCGGCAATGGTGGTGGTATAGCTCACCTTGTGATGCAAGGCTTCGCGTCTTATGGAGAACGAGTCGGAAATCGCCTGCTTGCCTTCGGTCGTGTTGACGATCAGGTCGATCTCGTCGTTCTTGATGGCGTCGACGATGTGCGGGCGACCCTCGGTAACCTTGTTCACCACCTCGCACTCCACTCCCGCTGCCTGCAGCACCGCGGCAGTGCCACGAGTGGCGACGATGGTAAATCCACGCGCGGCCAACGCCCGGCCTATGTCGCCCACGGCATCCTTGTCGGCATCGCGCACACTGATAAACGCCTTGCCCGAGCGAGGCAGCGCGACGCCGGCCCCAAGCTGGGCCTTGGCGTACGCCTCCCCGAAACTGCGCCCTATGCCCATCACCTCGCCCGTGGATTTCATCTCGGGTCCCAGGATGGGGTCCACGCCGGGGAACTTGATAAAGGGGAACACCGCTTCCTTCACCGAGTAATACTTGGGAATCACCTCGGTGGTCGCGCCCTGATCTGCCAAGCTCTGCCCCACCATACAGCGTGCGGCGATCTTCGCAAGCGGCAAGCCGGTCGCCTTGGAGACATAGGGCACGGTACGCGATGCGCGCGGGTTCACCTCCAACAGATAGATCTGATCGTCCTTGATGGCGAACTGGATATTCATCAGACCTATCACACCCAGCGCTTTGGCGAGCTGGCGGGTCTGCTCGCGCATGCGATCCTGAATCTCCTGCGTCAGGGTATAGGGCGGCAGCGAACAGGCGGAGTCCCCCGAGTGCACCCCCGCCTGCTCGATGTGCTCCATGATTCCGCCGATCAACACGTCCTTGCCGTCGCTGACCGCATCAACGTCTACCTCGACCGCATCGTCCAGGAAGCGGTCCAGCAGCACCGGCGATTCATTGGAAACCTTCACCGCCTCGCGCATGTAGCGCGCCAAATCGGCCTCCTCGTGCACGATCTCCATCGCGCGTCCGCCAAGCACATAGGAAGGGCGCACCACCAACGGGTAGCCGATCTCGCGCGCCAGGTGCAGCGCCTCCTCCTCGCTGCGCGCGGTACGGTTAGGCGGCTGCTGCAGGCCAAGCTGCTGAATCAGCTTCTGGAAGCGCTCGCGGTCCTCGGCCAGGTCGATCGAGTCGGGCGACGTG